>NZ_JBGJZL010000007.1:0-256328 GCF_042610375.1 Pelosinus sp. sgz500959 | reverse complement strand
GCTCTTTAAAAAACTTACTTGTGTCAGTATCACTTGCGTGACCCGACATGTGTGTACTCAAAACGAGTACGGCACATCTGGCTTATTTTAACTTTACTTACATTGTTTAGTTTTCAAAGAACACCTGGTCGCTTTCGACCACCAACATTTATATATACTATCATAGTTGATCGTACATGTCAATGTTTTATTTTTTAAGAATTTTTCTTGCTCAAGCACTTCTCTAGTGCGAATATTATGATACCATAACAAAATCTTCTTGTCAACAATAAAACTTCTTATTTTCCCAAAAATCCTAAACCACTTTTTTAAATAAGACTATTATCTCTATGTGCATACTCTTAAAAGAGTCTATCAAATAAAATACTATGGCATGAATACACTAACGACGCGGAGCAACAATACTCGTAAAAAGCAGACGATTCCTTTCTATACAAGAACCTTATATTGTTTCATTGCTCAAAAAAAAGACAAGCGAGTTCTCAGCTCGCCTGCCTTCTTTAGCTACATAGTATTATTCTTTATGTCTCATATGAGGGAAAAGAAGAACATCTCTGATCGAATAGCTATCTGTGAGGAACATGACTAAACGATCAATACCTATTCCAAGTCCACCTGTTGGTGGCAAACCATATTCTAAAGCATTAATATAATCATGATCCATCATATGAGCTTCTATATCACCAGATTCTCTCTGTTCAACTTGAGAATTAAAACGCCCTTCTTGATCAATAGGGTCATTTAATTCAGAAAATCCATTCGCAAGTTCTCGTCCAAAAACGAAAACTTCAAAACGATCCGTTATTTCTGGATTTTCCTTATTACGTTTTGCCAAAGGAGAAATTTCTGTAGGATGACCAATAATAAAAGTTGGTTGAATCAAATGCTCTTCAACTTTATCTTCAAATATATTATTGAGAATTCCACCAATACCATGTTTACTTTCATACTTAACCCCTAAACGATCCGCAATTTCACGCGCCTCTTCAACGGTTTTAACTTTATCAAAATCAACATCTGTATATTTTTTAACAGCTTCTGGCATAGTGATCCGATTCCAAGGTGGTGCAAAGTTGATTTCTTGCCCTTGATAAACAACTTGAGTTGTACCAAGAACCTCTAAGGCTATACCTGATACTACATCTTCAGTTAAGCGCATAAGATCCTGATAATCTGCATAGGCCTGGTATAATTCCACGATAGTAAATTCAGGATTATGACGAATAGAGATTCCTTCATTTCTGAATACACGTCCAACTTCATATACACGTTCAAAGCCACCAACAATCAATCTTTTAAGATAAAGTTCGGGAGCAATTCTCATATATAAATTCATATCTAATGCATTATGATGGGTTGTAAAAGGACGAGCAGCTGCACCACCTGCAATTGGATGCATCATTGGCGTCTCTACTTCCAAATAATCACGCTCATCTAAAATACGTCGTAATGATTTAATAATTTTACTACGTGTTACAAAAGTATTCTTAACTTCAGGGTTTACAATTAAATCAAGATAACGTTGGCGATAGCGAGTTTCTACATCTTTTAATCCATGCCATTTTTCTGGCAGAGGTCTAAGAGATTTTGCTAAAATTTCAAAAGTGCTTATTTTCACACTAATTTCACCACGTTGAGTTCTAAAAACAGTTCCCTCAATACCGATCATATCACCAATATCAAGTAGTTTAAAGTTCTCATATTCACTTTCTCCAACAGCATCTTGACGAAAATAAACTTGCACACGACCAGACATATCCATCAAATTAACAAAACTCGTTTTACCATGACCACGTATTGCCATGATTCTTCCGGCTAACTGCACAGACTGACCTTCGAGTTTTTCAAAATCGGAAATGATATCACTAGCATGATGAGTTACATTATATTTACGAGCAAATGGCTCAATTCCTTTAGTCTCCATTGCTACCATTTTTTCACGCCGCACACGCATAAGTTCATTTAAATCTTCATTTTTTTGATTCTCTTGCGTATTCACTTCTGTCATATCTATTTCTCTCCTAACTTCTCCCTTTTTTTGGAATGTAATTTAAAACTCCATGTATATACTTTCGTTTTTTATAAAAACAATAATTGCAATTAATTTTTTACTCTACGTATTTCTAATACTTCATATTTCAGAATACCAGCTGGGACGTTCACTTCAACAACACTGCCTACTTTTTGACCTAAAATTGCTTGACCAACAGGTGATTCATTGGAAATTTTAAGTTCAGCCGGATCAGCTTCTGCCGAACCAACGATCGCATACTCCAACTCATCTCCAAATTCTAGATCTTTCAAAACGACAATAGCGCCAATTGATACAACATCAGTTCCAACTTCATCTTCGTCAATCAATTTACTGTTTCTTAGCATTTTTTCTAAGGTTATAATTTCTCCCTCAATAAAGGCTTGTTCATTTTTCGCATCTTCGTACTCAGAGTTTTCGCTAATATCACCAAATTCAATTGCTTGTTTAATTCTTTCAGCGACTTCCCGACGACGTACTGATTTTAGATGATCAAATTTCTGCTCTATCTTTTTCAATCCCTCAGCAGTGAGGATAAATTGTTTTTCAGCCATTCGTTTCCAATCTCCTTTAATTTTCATTCTTAATTTTTTACACTATTGTATTCTGCAGTAATCTTCTTTGACACAATGATACCATCACTTCAAAATGTCTGGTTATAAAATAATCACGCTATAATAAATATACTCAATATATGCCTATAAGGGAATATAAATAGTGTCAAGTGAAAAACTTGACACTTTCATCAGCAGGTTAAAAGCCCACTTATTATGCAATTAATTATAGGTACAAAAGTACACTTTGTCAATATTTTCTAACTTATTCCCCTCCTTTGTTCTTCATGCTTTGTAGTAACATTCGCTTTAATAATGGCAATTTCCTCTGCGGTAATGGCCCTCTCAAAACTACGAAACCCAGCTAACTTAAAACCATGTTTTACTGCCAATTTTTCAATGGTCTCCACCTGTTTGACAGTTAAGTCACGGCCTAGTGTAAAGTTTTCATATCTTTGTTCTAAAGATAAGATCATGGTTTCAGCCATACAAGCATAGGCTGTTCCATCAGGAAAACCGAAATTAAGACCGAAATTAACATGACCTGGTACTTCAACCACGCCACCTTCAATCACTAATATATCATTACGCATTTCAGCCACACGCCGAGAAACATTGCGAGGTCTTGCCACATCACATACAATCGCTCCTGATTTTAAATCTTCAGGTTCAATAATGCTATCGACTGCGCTGGTCACAGCAATAACAATATCAGCAGATTTCAATGCAGATTTAGTATTAGCAGTTATTTTCACAGCTAACCCAGTTTTTCGCAAAATTTGCTCAGCAAGTTTTTCCATTTTTTCTTCATTACGTGCTGCCAGCGTTAAGTACCGAACTTCTCTTGCTAAAATTTGTGCACAGGCTGCGCCAATAGAACCTGTTGCACCTAACACTAACACATTAGCACGTTGTAAATCAATACCCATTATTTTTGCTGCTTGTCTTGTACCTTCAAGAGCTGTAGCAACAGTATAACTGTTCCCTGTGGTTACTGCAATATTCAAATTTTTGGCAATGGTAATACCAGCATCTCCTACAATTGAAGTAAATGCACCGAGTCCTAGAATTTTTGCACCCAATTTTTCTGCAACTTTACCTGCTTTGATAATTTTTTGTACTACATATTGTTCAGGCATCTCAATCATTTGCCGCGATGTTAGAGGGCAGGTAACAAACCATCCTTCTCCCTCTGCTAGACTTGACTGTATTCCTGTGATATGCGAAGTCTTAAATGGGGGAATATATTTGAGAACCCCTTCAACCAAGCCATCAGGCCAATTTTTAGTAAATGGAAACTTCCGGCTAACATCTCTAGCAATGAGCGGATGTAAAACGAAGGCAAATTTTTCCACACAAATGCTCCCCTTTCACTAAGACAGCCGCTTAATACGCGGCATAATATTTATTTGATCTAAAATATGTCCATAATCAACCACGGTTAGTTCTTCTGGCCTCTTACCTGATAAAGCTACGAGTACACCCTCTAAGACGTTAGTACCAAAGGAACGTCCACCAATTTCTGGTGTAGTCGTAATCAATGTAGCCACACCTCGGTCTTGTAGTAGCTTTTCATCTTTTTGCGTCACAGTATTCGTTATAATTAATTTTCCATCCAATCGTTCTGGCATATATCTGCGAATAAAATGGAAATCACCAGCAATAATCTCTGCTTCTTTAAAATATTGACTGAAACGTGGCGTCGTTTTCACTTGATTATCACCTGTCGGATAAAATAAACTAACAGGTAACTTGGTGATAATAGGTGCAATCACCCGAGCGAGCATTGCTAAATAATTCAGACTCGAAATAGGAATTGGCAAACCCAAACCAAATAACAAATCACCAAATACAGTTTTACTACCTGCTGCTACCAACTCTTCTGCCAAACCAAATCGATCAACTGCACAAACGACCAACACAGGTTTATTTTTAAAGGTTATTCCACCTTCTCGGGCTAAGTACTGAACAACGCGTCGTTCTAAGGTATTTTTAATACCACTGCCATCAACAATCGGTGTTTTTTGAGCAGCAGCGGCAATTTCTGCTGATTCTGAAAAGGTATAGCGTTTATTGCCCGCATATACATATAAATCAGTCCCGCCCATACCAAAAGCATCAACTGTACCATCAAGTTGCTTAATTAATTGTATCGCTTTTTTTTTATCACCATCAGTACCAATCCGTTCAATTAAAAAATCCTGACCACCAAAATTAGCAACTGCTTGATGGTCACGCCTTGATGATCCTAAACTCACACTAACAACACGTTTCATATTATGCCCCCTGCGATCCATACAATTGTCGTACAATGTCTCTTATGATTGCTGGGTCAACATATTTATCCTCAGCAATCGGTGATGCACCAATTTGTATGCCAATAACATCCTTATCTAAAAGTGTTTCAATCAATTTTATCCGCATATTTGACCCCAGTAGGATGACAATATCATAATTACGTAATGTAGAAATAATTTCCATAATAGCATTAAAAAAATCAACGCCAGTTTTTTTCTGTACAAAATCCCAACGTTCTTGTTCTGACATAAGCAGGGAATAATCAACGCCTTCCTGTTTTGCCATGATTCTTAGTTCTTCACAATTTTTAATTGGAAAGCCGACCAAAGCCACGCGTCCACCTTTACGAACCTCTCCCACGGTTTCAAGTTTAGAAATTACTGTCCGATCAATACCAACTCGATTCGCGACTTCTTGTTGCGATAATCCTTGGCTACGCATATCCAACATTTCATCGATAATTTGATGAATCTTTTGTCGGTTGATGATTTTTTCACCAATCCGTAATAACATGAGTCATCCTCTCCCACACCTAATACCTATAAAGACTTACCATTCCTAGGATTCGTCATAAACATATATCACACAAAAAAAATACATTTAATCTAACATAGTATATGTGCACATTCCTGTGCACATACATATTTTAGCACTTTTTTTTCATTTTTACAAATTTCATGATCACAATGATTCACTACTCGATTTTCAAGTTGTCTAATGATCTCATGACCAAATCATTTTAAGATCTCCATCTTATACGATTGACCAAAAAACAGTAAACCTTTAGATAAGGCACACCAAGATTCAGTTGGTATTAAAACACCAACTGAATCAAATCTTCTTTATCTAAATTCATCTAATGCAGCAATGAAATCCTCTTTACAGACAGCCTGGTTAAATTTCAGACGCAACTCTGAAGAATGATGTAGTCCTTTGGTATACCAGGCGCCATGACGACGCATTTCCCTAATCCCTAAATGTTCTCCCTTGTATTCGACTAGCATATCTAAATGTCTAAGCATGACTGCCAATCGTTCCGAAGCCGTTGGTGGTTCTATCATTTCACCAGTTTCTAGATAATGAGTCACTTGACGAAAAATCCAAGGATTCCCCTGAGCCCCTCGTCCAATCATCAGACCATCGCACCCTGTTTCAACTAACATTTTCTCAGCATCATAAGGAGTGCGAATATCCCCATTACCAATAACAGGTATGCCCACACTTTCCTTGACTTGACGTATAATAGTCCAATCTGCATCTCCAGAATAAAATTGTTCCCGCGTACGACCATGTACAGCGATGGCAGAAATACCAGCTTTTTCTGCAAGTTTCGCCATTTCTACAGCATTAATAGATGTCAGATTCCAACCCTTGCGAATTTTCACAGTCACTGGAACCTTCACTGCTTCAACGACACTCACCATAATACGATAGGCTAGTTCAGGCTGGCACATCAAGGCTGCGCCACTACCATTTTTTATAATTTTAGGAGTTGGACACCCCATGTTGATATCAATAATATTAGTGCCTGCAGCCTCAACAAATTGAGCGGCCTTAGCCATACTTGCAGGGTCTGAGCCAAAAATCTGCATAGATACTGGTCGCTCTCGTTCATCAATCGCCAGCATATCCATCGTATGATTATTTTTATATAGTAAGCCTTTATCACTAACCATTTCCGAATATACTAGGCCGCAGCCCATTTCTTTAGCCAGTAACCGAAAAGGCAGATCAGTTACACCAGCCATTGGTGCTAGAATAACCGGGTTTACTAAATTTATATGACCAATCTGCATACATGATCTTCCTCACTAAAAATCTTATTTTCAATTAGAAATTGGTACTTAGCGCTTGCCACTCGGTCGTAAACCAAGCATCAATCAAACACTAAGTACCAATCTCAATAAATACAATTATACATTAAGTTGGTAAATCAGTTGTAATCCTTCTAATGTCAAAAAGTGCTCTACTGCATTAATCGTACTTGACTCCATAGCAATCAGATTCGCTAATCCACCTGTCGCTACAACAAAAGCATCCTGTCCTAATTCTTCTTTCATACGGCTTACAATTCCATCAACTTGTCCAACAAATCCATAAATAATACCAGATTGCATACTTGTAACAGTATTACGGCATATGACATTTTTAGGTTTTACCAGTTCAATTCGCGGTAACTTAGCAGCACGTTGAAACAAAGCCTCAGTGGAAATGCCAATACCAGGCGCAATGGCTCCACCTAAGTAATCACCATTTTCAGCAATCGCACAAAAAGTTGTAGCTGTACCAAAATCTACAATAATAAGTGGCCCACTATACTTATTATGTGCAGCAACTGCATTAACAATACGGTCAGCTCCTACTTCTCGCGGATTTTCATATTTTATAAAAATCCCAGTCTTGATACCAGGCCCCACTACCAAAGGTTCTACACTAAAATACCGTTGGCACATTTTAACCAAAGGTACAACAAGAGGTGGTACTACTGAAGAAATAATAACCGCCTCAATATCTTTAATACTAAGCCCACCATAAGTAAAAAGATTGTTAATGAGCATTCCATACTCATCGCCTGTTTTTTGCCTATCTGTTGATATTCGCCAATGTTGTAACAATTCCTTGCCTTCATAAGCCCCTAGTACCATATTGGTATTTCCTATATCAAACACTAACAGCATAAAATTTAGCCTCCAGTTACATTATTATGTAAAAATAGTCCTTAAAAACCCATACCTCACAGTATATAAATTGTTAGCCTTCCTGTCAACATAGGAAAAAGATATATTCAATCATATTTGTGGTCGGATTGATACATCCCCCGCCAAAACTCGTTCTAAACATTCAGTAGTTTGCACCAACAATGCACCATCTTGATCAATATCAACGGCTAATCCACCAAAATCCCTGCCACTACCTATTACATTTACATTTTTGCCCAAAGTAACACTGAGTTGACGCCATTCATCTAACATTTCTGTAAATCCTTGCTGAATTACTTTGTGGTATGCTTCTTCTAATTCAACAAGTACTGCGTCTAATAAGGATAGTCTAGAAATTTCTCGTCCAGTTATCATAGCTAAAGAAGTAGCAATCTCCTTCAATTCTTCCGGGAATTCTTCTTCCTCAATGTTCACATTAATCCCCATACCAATGACGATGTGATTAATAGCATCGATCTCTGCGCTCATTTCAGTCAAAATACCCACCAGTTTTTTCCCTTGATATAAAATATCATTAGGCCACTTTATGCCGCATTCTACTTGAGTCACTTTCCGAATTGCCTTTGTTACTGCAACTGCAGCGAGCAGAGTACATTTAGGAGCATCATAAGGATTAAAAGGTGGTCGCAATACAATCGATAGCCAAATACCTTTACTTGAAGGAGAAAACCATCCCCGCGATAGTCGTCCTCGCCCCTTATTCTGAGCTTCAGACAGCACAATCGTTCCTTCAGCACAACCTAGGTTTGCTTGCTTCTTGGCTTCCGTATTTGTAGATTCGACATCAGAAAAATAAAATATTTCTTTTTGACCCAATATATTAGAACTTAAAGTTTCTCGAATTTCATAAGGCAACAAAAGATCCGGCCGATTCTGTAATCGATAACCTCGACGTGGGTGAGCTTCAATCTCATAGCCTGCTTGTTTAAGAGTTTGCATATGTTTCCAAATCGCAGTCCGTGAAACTTCTAATTGTCGACTGATCTCCTCACCAGATAAATATTCATCAGGACACTTTCGTAATATTTCTAAAATTTTTGTCCGCATCAGTATTCCCCCTAGGATCATTGTTAACTCCATAATAATAGTACAGTTGACTTGTTGTCAACCTAGCTTAAGAAAAGACCTAGCTTTCGCTAAGTCTCTATTGAAAAATTTTATGCTTTAATTCTATTATATTCTTTAATAACTTTTGCTAAGCGTTTGATCCCTTCAACAATTCTTTCTTCTGGCATATTAGAATAATTTAATCGCAGTGTATTTTCCACACCGCCGTTAGGAAAAAATGAATCTCCTGGTACAAAAGCAACCTTATGTTCTAAACAAGTCAACAACAAGGCCTCAGCTTTAATATGAGAAGGTAGTTCCACCCATAGAAATAAACCGCCTTGAGGATACGTATAGTTAACTTCCGGGGGAAATTCCTTTTTCATGGTCTCAATCATAATATCTCTTCGCTGCTTATATACACTTTTTATTTTTTCGATATTCGCATCCAAATCATATAGCTCAATAAACTTAGAAATCTCTTGCTGACTGATAGAGGAAGTATGCAGATCAGTACCTTGCTTAATTAACGTGTACTTTTCTAAAAACTTTTTATCGGCCGCAATCCACCCTACTCTCAAGCCAGGACAAAAAATCTTGGAAAAAGTGCTAAAAAAGATAACCAACCCTTTCGAGTCAAGACTCTTTAATGCTGGCAACCGTTCTCCTTCAAATCTCAATTCACCATAAGGATTATCTTCAATTACTGGTATTTCATAGCGATTTATCAATTCCATAAACTGTTGTCGTCGCTTTAGAGACCAGGTTCGACCTGTGGGGTTTTGAAAATCAGGAATGACATAGATAAGCTTTACTTTCGATGTCTTCGTTATGATTTTTTCCAATTCTGAGATAATCATACCATCATCATCAGTAGGTACTTCGATAAATTTTGGCCCATATGCTTTAAAAGCACTGATCGCTGCTAGATAAGTTGGACTTTCGCATAGAATGACATCACCTTCATCAATAAACAACTTCCCAGATAAATCAAGCCCTTGTTGGGAGCCGCTGATGATTTGTATATTTTCATACGTAAGATCGATATTAAGTTTATCTTTCATTCGATCAGCAATTTGTTTTCTAAGAGGCAAAAAACCTTCCGTCATGGAATACTGCAACGCCTCAGATCCTGAGTCATTCAGCACCGCCATAGCGACACGTTTCATTTCTTCAATAGGAAATAATTCAGGAGCTGGCAATCCTCCAGCAAAGGAAATAATTTCTGGATTCACTGTTATTTTTAATATTTCACGTATTGCAGATACTTTAAGAGATTCCATCCGTTTGGCAAACATAATAAAATTCCCCCTCATGATTTGATTTCTTCGAAATAAAATAGATAGTAAATACTAAATTTGCTGATTATGAAAAAAATTCCTGCCATTCCTATTATTTCTTTTCGTCTTTTTCCTATACTCCAAACCACCGCATAGACAACATGACCATTAAACCAACCCCCATGGTCACTAAAACACTTCTATATCGATAAGCAACCAAAATCGCTACCACGCCCGCCAACAAATAATGATTTTGTGTAGACACATCTAGATAACCCTTGGGCAAGAGTAATGTTGGAATAATCAATGCTGTCAAAATTCCTGTCGGAACATGTTTCATCCAGCGTTCAAACCAAACTGGTACTCCTGTTTGCCTAAACAAAATTGCTGAAGCAAACCGAGTAAAAAAAGTAACAACTGCCATACCTATAATAATAAAAAATATTTCACTGCGCATAGGTTGACCTCTCTTCCATTATACCGCCTACAAGAATCGCTGCTAGACAAGTAACAATAATATACCATTTACCTGGTAAATATAGAGCACAGATAACAGAGACTACAGCCGCTACCCCACATACGACTAAAGCAGTAGAGTTAACCAGACGAGGTATTAACATAGCTAAAAAAATAGCAGGCATGGCAAAATCCAATCCCCAAGCTAAAGGATCAGAAATATAATCACTTAGCACTACCCCCATTGCCGTTGATACTATCCAAAAACTATAAAATGCTACATTAGCACCCATCTGATAATTCACGTTATAACCTTTTTTTTGAATTCGATCAATTACAATTGCATATGTTTCATCAACTAGCCCAAAACTTAACAAGGCTTGCAGAAAAATTGGCAACCGAATCATATATGGCGCCAAAGAAGCCCCCATTAAAAGATGCCTCAAATTGATTAACAAAGTTGTAAATACAATAAGTCCCCACCCACTCACTCCAGCACCTAGCATCGTAATGGCAATAAACTGAGCTGCTCCGGCAAATACGAACATCGACATAAGAAGAGTTTCTCCACTCGTAAGTCCAGCGGCAAGGGCCATGATTCCACAAGTAATACCAAATGGTATCACTCCAATTATAAGAGGGAGACTATCACGTACCCCTATCCAAAATTCCGACTTCCCAGGGTTACAATAAAAATCCTTTTGTATTTCTTCCATTTTTCACGCCTCTCCCTTCTTTGATATTTTTATTATTTTATCAAGCAGGAAAAACATTGTAAATATCCAATTACTTATTTATATATCAAAATTGGATATTAAGGAGATTTTATTAAAAATGGATATATCCAAACATTTTTTACAAAGCCAATTGGATCATAAATCATCCAAATCACTTTATCTACAAATACAAGAATTGATTACGGCGAAAATCATGAATCATAGTTTACCTCCCGGTACTAAACTACCTCCAGAAAGAGAATTAGCATCCCTGTTTTCTGTCAGTCGTACAACAGCGATTAATACCTATCGCCAATTAGAACAGCAAGGACTAATCCAAACTAAAGTTGGTAGCGGCACCTATGTAGCTGATCACTCCCCTAATGCGCTAAACACATCATTACCCATGCCATGGCACCAACTATTCTCTCCTTATCCCCAAAGTCCTGTATCGTCAATCTTACGAGAATTGGTATCTACTCCTACTTCTGAATACAATATCTCACTAGCCGCCGGTATGCCCGATCCAAAGTTTTACCCTTTTGATGTTTTTTCCAATCTGTTTCAGAAAAATAGTAGTAGCATTGATCTTAATGATTTAGGGCATATCTCCACTGAAGGTTACGCTCCACTACGACAAACAATAGCAGCCTTGCATTGTAATAAAACGACTATGCCAACAACGCCTGACAACGTATCAATCCTTTCAGGATCACAACAGGGACTTTATCTCCTCAGCAAAATATTTCTACAACCAGGTGACTGCGTCGTAGTGCAATCTCCTACTTACATCGGCGCCGTCCAAGTCTTTCACAATGCTGGAGTACGCATCCTTACCCTACCTGCTAATTCATCTTTCCCTTTCTCCCTTTTAGAAGATTACCTCATCCGCTACCGTCCAAAATTATTTTACATCGTTCCCACTTTTCAAAACCCTAACGGACGAGTTCTCCCCCTTAGCGAACGTCAAGAATTACTTCGCCTCGCCGCTCGCCATCAATTAATCATTGTAGAGGACGATCCCTATAGTGAGCTCTATTATAACGAACCTCCTCCCCCCTCCCTCAAAGCACTTGATAACCACGATGGCGTAATTTATCTAGGAACTTTCTCTAAAACGCTCTTCCCAGGACTGCGTATTGGTTGGATGGTAGCAGCAACCCCAGTCATCAATCGAATCGCTCTCGAAAAACAATATGTAGACTTACATTCCAGTAATCTATCCCAATGGCTCTTACACTTATTCTTGCAAGAAGAAGCTCTACAAACTCATCTTGTCAATGTGCGCAAAGAATACAAAAAACGCCGCGATGCTATGGCAAATAGCATCAGGCGTCATTGTGGAGCAAACCTGGATTTCTCTTTACCAAGTGGAGGATTTTATTTGTGGTGCAAACTCCAAACAGAAGTCACATCTCCTGTCCTACTTCATGAGGCAACAAAAAACGGAGTCTCTTTTGTCCCAGGAGAAGCATTTTACACAGATCAATCAAATTTAAAAGAGCTACGGCTGTGTTTTGCAACCCACTCAGAGGATAAACTTGAAGAAGGCATTAAACGTCTTGCTAAGACACTCTCTTCTTTTGATCAACAACATCCTGGCCCAATCAAAAGTAATTTCGCTACACGACCAATGATATAAGAAAAGACTTGGTTTGTGCCAAGTCCGCAGACGCAGGCAGAAGCCTTAGTCGTTCTTACTTGGAATCAAGAAAGTGTTATACTTGCTGATTCCGCAAGAAAAGACTTGGCTATTGCCAAGTCTTTTCTTTGTCATATCGTCGATTCTACAGTGCCAATCACATCACCACGATGATTTTTTAAGGTATGTGAGAATTGTTCTAGGAGGGCTTGATGTTCACTTGTAGATATTAAGTCAAGTTTTTTTAATATGGCAATACCAGCAGGAGCAACAGCTCGATAACTACCATCATCTATTTTGAAAGTTATACCAATACCATCTGGCACAGAACCTAAACAATAAATTGCTTCTGTTCCGATTTTAGCTAAAATACGTCCTTTAGTGATCTCCATAAGCACAGTATCAAATCGTTTACTGCCTGCAACAACCTGAGGATAGGCAAGCATAGAGTCGCGGATCACACGAACATAATTCTCTCGCGCACCCCAATTCCCTTCCTCGGGTTTGACTAAGCGAGCATAAGCCCAAGCCATATTGTAGATAGGCAAGTAAAACACCGGTACACCACAACCATCGATCCCTGTATCAATGTCATTTTTCGGTAAATTAGCACTGTCAGCAACAGCTTGATACATCAGTTGTTGGACAGGATGTTCAAGTTCCGTATATCCCTCAATGGCAACTTTCAGCATTTGAGCCAATGCCAACATACCACTATGCTTACCTGAACAAGCATTGTGCACTACTTGATATGGTTGTTTTTGTATCGTTAGCTCTTTAGCGACTTTGCTGTTCATTGGCTTCGCAGCACCACATGCTAAAGCATCAATTGTTAAGTCCACTTTTCCTAAAATACGATGTGCCAATTCAACATGTTGCGCTTCACCACTATGGGAAGATACCATAAAGGCAACTTCTTCATTTGATAAACCAAAAAGTTCGATACCACCTCGTTCAATAAGTGGTAGTACTTGAAATGGTTTAGCCGCTGATCGCCAAAACATCGATCGGCTCCCATCGCCAAACTCCCAAATATTTTTCCCTTTTGCATCAACTACTGCAATATCAGCACGATGCTGGCTTTCCACCTTGCCACCTCTAGTATAGTGTAATAATACTTCACTCATCCAACGTGCACCTCCAATTTATATCTATATTATATATGATAAGCTAAATTCAACCAAGACTTGTAAAAAATATAAAAGAGCAGGTTATACCTGCCCTTTCAATATTAAGAATGTGAACTGTATACTATTTTGGGTCCAGATTGATCTCCTTCACTAGGAGCCTCACTTTTAGTCAAAATAATATCTCCATCCTTGGTTTTATCTAAAATTTTACCATGAGCCAATAATTCTTCGAGTTCTCCACCTTCGAGAGTCTCTCGTTCAATCAAAGCTGCAGCAATCAAATGAAGCTTATCAATATTTTCAACAAGCATCTCTTCGGTTTTTACATAAGCACCATCAACTAATCGACGTACCTCTTTATCGATGGCCGATGCTACTTCTTCACCGTAATTGCGATCACGAGAAATATCTCTACCTAAAAACACTTGTTGTTCTTGACGATGACCAAAAGTAACTGGTCCTAAATTCTCACTCATACCATATTCAGTAATCATCTTGCGCGCAAGCCCAGTCACACGCTCCAAATCATTCTGAGCACCTGTACTGATTTCTTTCAGAACTACAGCTTCAGCCACACGACCGCCGAGAAGCACCCTTAATTGTTCCAGTAATTCTGTGCGTGTCGCATAATAACGATCCTCTTTCGGCAGCATTAAGGTATAACCACCAGCGCGTCCTCGAGGAATAATGGACACTTTATGAACTGGATCAGTGTTATCAAGAAGCATTCCAACCAAAGCATGACCAGCTTCATGATAAGCAGTGAGTTTTTTCTCATTATCACTAATAACCTTACTTTTGCGTTCTGGCCCTGCAACAACACGTTCAACCGATTCTTCCATTTCTGGCATATCGATACGTTTTTTATTCCTTCTTGCTGTGAGCAGTGCCGCTTCATTGACTAAATTACTCAAATCAGCTCCTGTGAATCCCGGTGTACGACGTGCTAACACCTCAAGACTAACATCTTTGGCAACAGGTTTACCTTTTGTATGAACTTTTAGAATTTCCAAACGTCCTTTAACATCAGGTTTGTCAACAACAATCTGCCGATCGAAACGACCTGGACGGAGCAATGCTGGATCAAGAATATCAGGACGATTTGTCGCGGCAATAATAATAATCCCTTCATTAACGCCAAAACCATCCATTTCTACAAGCAATTGATTTAATGTTTGCTCACGTTCATCATGACCACCACCGAGACCTGCCCCCCGCTGACGTCCTACCGCATCAATTTCATCAATAAACACAATACAAGGAGCACTTTTTTTGGCTTGTTCAAATAAGTCTCGCACTCTTGAAGCTCCAACACCGACAAACATTTCTACAAAATCAGAACCACTGATACTAAAAAACGGTACTCCCGATTCACCAGCTACAGCTCGAGCCAAAAGAGTTTTACCTGTGCCCGGAGGGCCAAACAATAAAACGCCTTTGGGAATACGCGCTCCCACATCATTAAATTTCTTAGGACTTTTAAGAAATTCTACAACTTCTTCTAATTCCTGTTTGGACTCTTCAGCCCCTGCCATATCGGCAAAGGTGACTTTAATTTTATCATCAGTATGTAATTTGGCACGGCTTTTACCAAAAGACATCACTTTATTACCGCCGCCTTGAGTCTGTTGCATAATAAAAAACCATACTCCGATTAAGAGTAACATAGGTAAAATCGAAGAGAAAATCGTTGTCCACCATGGTGGTTGCGGTGGTTGCTCAGCCTTGATATCTACATTTTTTTCCCTGAGCGTATTAATAAGCGTAGGATCATTGGGTGTAATTGTAGTAAACTCTGTACCATCGATCAACTTACCACGAATACTATTATCGACTACAGTTACTCCTTGAACTTTTTGCTCCTCAATTTGATGTAAAAACTGAGTATAGCTTATTTCTTGCTTATTCGTCGTGCGCGAGGAATAATAGTCAATTATTGATATCGCAATAATGATAATCAACAAATAAAAACTTACATTTCGAAAAAATTTATTCAAAGTAACCCTCCTCTCACTGAAGATCAAACAGCTATAATTCCCATCAAAAAAAGTTAATTTTCTAATATGGGCAGAATAATAACCATTAGTCTCCATAGAAAAATATTATATCATCAAACCTATAAATTAACAATAAAACTTAACCACGAAAATCACCCTTGATAAACCTGCGGTTTCAAAATACCAATGAACGGTAAATTACGATATTTTTCAGCATAATCAAGACCATAACCAACTACAAAATAATCAGGAACATCAAAACCATTATAATCAATATTCACCTGGACTTTACGGCGTTCAGGCTTATTGAGTAATGTACATAATTTAATGCTCGCAGGTTTGCGAGACTTCAGATTATCAAGTAAGTAATTAAGAGTCAAACCAGAATCAATAATATCTTCAACAACTAAAACATGCTTACCTGCGACATCTTCGTCAAGATCTTTTAAGATACGTACCACTCCACTAGAACTCGTACCTGAACCATAACTGGAAACCGCCATAAAATCAATTGCTACTGGCACTTTAATGGCTCTAGCTAAATCAGCCATAAATAAAACAGCTCCGCGTAAAACCCCAATCATTAAAATTTCTTTCCCAGCATAATCCTCGGTAATCTCAGCCCCAATTTCTTCAATACGTTTCGCCAACTCTTCGGCACTTAGTAAAACACTTTCTACATCATTAAGCATGTCGTTCCCCCTGTTTTATTATATATATTACGCAATAAAAAAATTCAAATTTCTATATTTTAATGATTTTTTATTGCATTTCTATCATTTTTATAATCAAGAATTTTTTCGTCTCAGCACTCACTCTACCAACTTCAGCTTGACGATATCCACCTACCCAGATAATACCATGACCATCGCAGATAATTGGAACGTTATCTCGAAGCTGTCGTGGTATTTTTTCATCAATAAAAAATTCTTTTAGTTTCTTGCTGCCATGAAAGCCAAAAGGTTGAAATTGATCACCAGCTCGACGTCGACGTACAAACAAGGTCGGTGATAATTTGTCCCAATCAAACACTGCCACATTAGGTTTTGAGATGCTATCTTCTTTCTCTGTCACTTCAGTTCGAATTTCAATTCCTAATTCTTGAATAAAAGTCACCCCAGGTACTGGCAATGTTTGCCCTTGATAATCAGCTTTATCGGTCTGGGTGAAACCATTCACCCCTAGATATAATCCTTCATAACTTTTACATGCCACCAATTCTCCTGGCAGTTGGACAGTACTGCCCACTCGCCCGGCCGAAAGCATCTGTAATAAAGTTTCCACATGATGAAAACTTATTCCTGTTAAATTTCCACGTTTTTTTTCAATTGCCATGCGAAAAATTTCTCGCCTAACAGCAATATGTATATTTTTCATTTTTTTGCCATCAATAAATAGGTTTTCTTCCTGATTTGTTACGATTTGATCCCATATGTTACGCGCTGTCATTTGGATAAAATCATGTTCATCTCCAACAAGAGTTGCCGTACGGCATAATGCATCTTTAATAGCAATATTATACTGTTTTTCTAATTCTGGTAAAAGATTAATCCGAATACGATTACGTAAATAATTCATTTTAAGATTGGAACTATCAAATCGTGGTTCTAACTTTTCTTGCTGACAATAGTCAGAAATATCGGCGCGGCTAACAGAGAGTAAAGGCCGGATGAGATCACCATTTATAGGTTGTATCCCTCGAATTCCTGTACTTCCTGCACCTCTTAGAATATTGATGAGCACTGTCTCAGCCTGATCATCACGATGATGTCCAGTAGCAATTTTAGCTCCTCCTACCTTCTTCGCAATTTGACGCAAATATTGATAGCGGACAACCCTCGCAGCATCTGATCCAGATAACCCTGTTTCTTTTATGACCTTTGGTACATCAATCGCCGTATGATAACATGGAATCTGATGAGCCTTACAAAAATCAACAACAAAGATTGCCTCCTTAGCTGATTCAAGACCACGAAACATATGATCCACATGAGCAGCAAATATATCAATATTATATTCTAAACGAAATTCATTAAATATATGTAGCAAAGCTAAGGAATCTGGGCCACCAGAACAAGCAACTACGATCTTATCACCTTCGCTAAGCATCTTATACTTAGTAATCCATGCTCTCACTTTTGTTAACATTTTGCCAACTACTCTCTCTTATAATTGTTCATCAGAAAAATGACGATAGAGTCACAAACATTCTTTATTGTTTGAAATAATTAATCCAATGATCCTAGTATAATACATAATCAACCAGATCGCTACTCTTAGAAAAGGATATCCAGCCATTAACGATAGTTTTTTTAATACTCTTTTCGTTTTTATTCTCCTGAAACCAACAAATTCCCTGCAATCAATTGTTTAAAAGATAAAAAGTAATAGAGTCTGCCTGTAAACAAACTCTATCACCTTTTAATTTTTCTCATGAGATTGCTCACTTATTTTTACAACTAGTACTGTCATATCATCGCAAACTCGATTACCTGACATCATTTTTGCGCGCGCTAAGATTTGATTTGCCATGATTTGAGGATTACTTTGAACTGATTGTCGCAAAAAATTAGCTAACCAATTCCCCTTATCCAGTTGACTTTGCGGAACATCAACAATCCCATCACTAACCATGACAATAAAATCGCCACCAACGACAATCGATTGTGTTGGCTGAATTTCAATCTGTTCTAAAATGCCAACAGGCAAAGATGATGACCTAATTGTTGATACTTCTCTAACACGTTTTATAAAGCTAGGCGCTGAGCCAATCTTTAAAAACTCAGCATTACCTGAATAGGTATCGATAACGGTAATATCAATTGTCGCAAATGATTCCTCTGGTGAATGAAGCAATAGCATTGCATTGACAGTTTTAACAGCCACATCAGTATCAAAACCAGCAACCAATAATTTTCGCAGAAAGCCAATTGCCATCGTACTCTGAGTTGCAGCCTGATGACCACTTCCCATGCCATCACTTAGTATAAATGCCATTTTCCCTCTATTGAGCTCAATCACAGCATAGTTATCACCACAAATCTCCTGTCCATCTTTTGCAACAGTAGCTATACCAGTGCTTACATGAAAGCGTCTAGCTACCTGCATCGTCAATTTGCATTTTTGTTTATTATATTCATTACCACACTCTGTATGTAATGTCATCTTTTCTTTCATCAAACCAGCTGCTAAAGGCAAAATGGTATTCATACATTCACGATTCCCAGTACAGGGTTTCTTGCACGCTTCAATTAGACCTCGCTTTTGTATATCTCTCACTCTGACTGCCGTAAGCTGACAACCAAGAATATTCGCCTTTTCTTGGAAAGCCACCGATAGTTTTTGATCTGAGTCTTCTACTTTTTCAAGTTCATAGGATAAATTTTTTACAATCTCACTTGCAGCCTTCATTTGCTCAGCAACCATTTGCTTATTATCGATTATTTTCTTGTGCCAAAAAGTTAGCATCCGATTACGCTCTGATACAAGTTTAGCAGTCTCTAATAATTCTTTATGTTTAATACAATTTTCTTGAAATACCTTAGGCAGATTCCCATTTTCAAAATTATGTACCTCAATTTGACCTACTATCTCAAGTATTCCATTATATGTTCTATAAAAATCTTTCTCCCAACACTGGGAGCGTTTTACACAATCCACGCAAATTTGTTCACCAATGGCTGATAAAGTTTTAGCTAACTGGTCATCATGGATTTCCATCTTTTCATCAGTGACCCTAGTGCCAAATTCACTGGCAAGATCATTGAAAATTTCTCCAATATGATTCATTTTGATTATAATTTCATTCACTTGAGTACTATAGCTTACAATTTCTTCAGTTTGTTGAGCACGATACCGCCAGTTTACTAACCAGCAATTAGGTATTAGGAAAAACAAACCTCCTGCGATCATACACTCACTAAAAATCCTTACAAGATCAGACCCTTGTCCAAAATATAATGTCGCAATTGCACTACCTAAAATAAAACCTACAATCACAACTAACTTACCTAAACCACGGAATACACCAGACAAAACTCCAGCTAACCCATACAAAGATATGGCAAAAGTCGTATTACCATCACTGAGTCCCACAACCAATCCAACAATAACACCAACCATTGCACTAAACCCTGATCCACCAACGAAAGCAACTGCCATAACAAGTAAACTGCCTGTTATATTACGTATACTATACTCCAAAATAGAAACATTACCCAAGCCGGCTACTCCTGCAGCAAGTAGTATGATTATACAACTTAAACGCTCATTCAGTAGAGTGTGACTAGAAAGCTGTTTCCGACGATTTTCCACCACGGGTATGCCATACATAAAAATATACGATAGCACCACACATGTAGCTGCCTCAAACAGCATCAACAAGGTACCATATAATGTGAATTCATTAATAACACTCATTACGAGACCAGCACATAAAATTGCAAAAAACATAAACAAAGGTATCATCACGTTTCTCTTCTTCATACGTAGGAGCTTGTCTGCATATAAAAAATATAAACCAATAGCGATGATATAAATACCAATTTCCGAATAAGATCCACTTGATATCACCCCAACTATAGCCCATACTCCTACCCAATAAGCTCGTCTCTCATTAATTTGTACCACAGCAGTAAAAAAAGCCAGTCCTCCAGGTGCACATTCCCCCATAATCAAGACTCGTCCTAATAAAAAGGCAAGGATACTCATAAGGATATCATCCCTACTCATCAACTGCCTCAACATACTAGTCACTTTGTAAAAAATTATTTTAATTGATAACCTATTATTTTTTTGTTTTCGAACGATCTCTTGCTGAACTTCTAACATCTTCGCAGGTAATGTAATAACGCTCACTTTAGGCATAATGATTCACCTCTATTCATATAATACCGGACCATGATCAATACACTCTATGGAATATTTGCAAAAGGTAACGTTATCATTTTACATATATTAGCAATATCTTTTTGTCTAACTAAGATCATTTTGAAAAATAAAATTATGACATTTTATAAAATTAACCAACAAAAAAAGCATTCCTTAACGGAATGCTCAAAAGATCGATCATAATAAATTATATAATTTTGAAGCTACAAATAATAATGACTTGGCATAAGCCAAGTCATTAAAAATCCACTATTAACCTGGTGAACGAGCAGCACCACGACCACCACGTTTTGATTCAGTATTACGTTTTAAATCACCAAGACGTTCATCACTGTCTTTTAAAAACTTAGTCAACTTATCTTCAAAGGACGGTGCGTTGACTTTGCCATAACGTCGATTATCGTTGATCGGTGCTCTCCTAGGAATCGGACTAGGAACAGGACTTGGACTAGGCGGCTGAAGTTGTTTTATCGACAACCCGATTTTCCCGCGCTCATCAATTGATAAAACTTTGACTTTTACATTATCTTGCTCTTTAAGAAAATCCTTCACATCTCGAACATACACATCAGCAACTTCCGAGATATGAATTAGACCTACCTTGCCTCCAGGCAGTTCTACAAATGCTCCGAAATTTGTGATCCCTGTCACAACGCCCTCAACCACACTGCCAACTTCAATGGACATACTAATCAAACTTCCCCCTTAAAAAACTACGTTTTTCAACCATATTATACCCTTGACACTGAAAAGGTGTCAAGGAAAGACGCCACAAATTATTTTTTATCGGCCATAATATAAGGAATTTCACCAGGTTTTACCAAACCTAATTCTTCACGAGCTATTTTTTCTACATACCGGCGATCATTTAAGGCATTGCGTTCTTCCTTCAATGCAACATTAAGTTGCTGAATTTGAGTAAGTTGCGCATGAACGGAGTCAGCTTCATTACTAATTGCATTCAGCTGAGTCTGTTGGCCAATACATACATAAATAAAATAAGCACTTAAAATAAATGTGATGATTCGAAACCACTTTACTCGATACTTCCGAAGAATTTGCATTAACCCCACCACCATAACTCTATATTAAATATAAAAGATTTCTCTATTTAAATTTTTATTCGCCAATCATACACCAATTCCTCTTTTTAGAAAAAAATACTTGAGCGTTTATTCTCTAAAATACCCTTATATCAATAATAAGGTTATATTTTTTCATCAGGAGGTTTAAACCAGTGCGCATGACACCAATGTTCAATTTTTTTGTAAGTAAATATAAAAGGCCAAACTGCTATTCTTATAAAATACAGACCTGGCCTTATCAAAACACCAATAACAATTTTTTTCATTAACTGCAGTATTTTTATAAGAAACTCAATTCCCCATAGAAGCAAGCGGATAACATATAAACTGAGCCAATGATAATATAGTCCTAAACCACTCAGTACACCCATAAATACATAAAATCTAAGTTCACCCCAATTACTAAGTACTAAAGAAATAAACATAACAGCAGTGGCGACTAGCCAATACAATAAATCCGTAAACCAAGTCATAAATACTCTTGGCTCAAACGTACGGCGTAACACTCGATAACAATCAAATAATCCTCCCAGCAGTATACCCGTCAGTATTGTCATTACAAAAGTTAGTACTTGACTGTTAATTTCCATTGCCTCACCTCCAGTACCATGACGATCGAAGTTTTACCAATCGCCATACTACCCATACCATGACTAACACTGTAATGACGAAACACCAACCAATCCATCGATGTGCCATTTCCCAGGTTTTTATGATTAAAAAGCTTGAATAAGGTGTTTTTTCATTTCTGATTTCATAATAATTTTGAGCTACCGTTTCTGTATATTTGATGGTTTCGGCATAGGGTGGTACACCGCCATAATAGTCTACAGCCCCTGGACCAGCATTATAGGCAGCTAAGGCAAAAATCATATTCCCTTGGTATTTCTCTAGCAGCCCAGCAAGATAATGCGTCCCAATTTGAATATTAAGATCTGCATTATAATAACATTCATGACTACATTCACCCTGATGTCTCGAAATACAAACTTTGATGTCCTTATTCACCTGCCGCCAAGTATCAGGCATAATCTGCATCAATCCATAAGCCCCGGCCGCTGATAGTGCGCGGGGCTGAAAAGAACTTTCCGCTTGAATGACACTCACAATGACCTGGGGATTTATACCCGCCTGATGAGCATAACGATTGATACTCTCGGCATAGGGGACTTTTTTATCAACGTCATGGTGAATATGACTATTTTCATTAAATCGATCCCATAGTACGGTGCGATAGCCATGAGGTACATATCCAGTGACTCCATAGGCAACTAATTCGACTACTGACAAAATCAGTATAGCATACCAAACTATCAGCAACCGTTTTCCCAAAACAGCACCCCTTTCAGGTGGTTATTTTAAGAATCTCTCTAACAAACCTTTTTTAGCATGAACAACATCATCATAACTAATACTTTTGACCAAACCGTCAACAATGACATTACTTTTATCTAAATTTAATTGTTTAATATTAAGTCCTTCACCTTTGACAATTAACATCCCTTGCTCAGTTTCCATTACTATTTCTTTTTCATCATAACTTCCTAGACTCAGTACACCATCAATCGTCATTTCCTCACGATCAAATAAAGTTACTTGATGCCGCCATGCTGGTGTTTTATCATCAATTGCCATAACCATTCCTCCTCATATTTACTATTCAATGTATGTATATGTCTCGTGGTAGGAAAATAGTACAATTGCAATAATGTGGGTATACTCAAAAGAAAGACCTATTATAAAGGAGTATTTCATGATCATTGATCAAATTTTTCTGTACTCTCTTTGGCAAAAAATTTCTTTTCAGATTGTGCATAAAACCACAATATGGGTTTTATTGGTGTTTTTAATCACAGCGGGAGCAACCTGGAAGTTAGCGGCTATCTTAGATAAACACAATGCCCGTGAACGCGAGGCCAATATGGCTCGGAAAACCGCCTTAGGCTATACGATAGTCTTTGTAATATTGTGGTTGTTCAGTTTTATTATGTCTTAACAAATCCAGATCTCCTACTTATGTTCCCCAATATTGTCAATCACTACATTGACTGACACGAGTAAAGAGATATGAGGAAAAATTTCATCATCCCAACGATCTTTTACCTTTTCCCACATTAAGGGTTCATGAGCCTTTAATTTTTCGTTAAAATTACTCCCATCTACTTTTAAACTTTGATACGTATGGAAGGTATATAATACATTACGTTTTACTTCCTCTGCTACTAACTCTTCAATTTTATGAACTTCCTCATTATCGATCATATGATGCTCCCTGCCGCACTGTGTTTCACCAAGATTACCACTCATTGCAATGTCCAGAGTGTAATAAATATTTTCTCCATCTAAATGAGGGGTTAGTTTTGTATCATGATGAAAAAGTTCAAACGCCAGTATTTTGCCAGGATGTTCTGGACACTCAGCAGTGATAATTGCTGATTTTTCTAGACCGCTAAGAAATTGTCCCCCTTTCGTTGCATATTCATCGACATATCCAATAAACTTACCTTCTTTAAAAAGTGCCATACCACCTAGCTTTACTACATTATCTACTAATTCAATCCGAGTCATCAGCACTCGGCGTTTATTATCAATTGATTGGGAAAGATCCCTCATATTACTGCCCCAACCTGGTACATGGACGTTTTTTCTATACAAACGCAGACTGTTCGCAATAAATATACCGCTTGGTTCACCTCCTGGTGACTGATATTCTAATAAGGAGCGAGCCTCGCCAGAAGTAATTAAAATTTTCGTCAGCTGACGCATTTCCCTATCTCTACGAAAAAAATCAATAAGAGATCGCAAATCGCCTTGTCGGGCAACATCTTCGCTGATAATGATTGTCTGAACATACTCAAACCATAAACTCTGATCAACTTGGCCTAGCATATCTCGCGTCATTTCAAAGATGCTTTCACCAGTATTAGAAATAACATAGCTTCCTATTTGTCCCTGTGGTCCAGCAATAGTCCCTTTCGATGGCACTATATCTAAAATTTGCAAACTAAGCCGATAAAGTCTACGACCATGAGGCTGTACGAAGGTTTCAACCCGGGCTACTTCATTGCCTTGAGCAGGTCTTAGCTGTTCATCAGCTCGATCAACAGCAATAGCCAAAATTAAACGACGATCTTCCAAGTCACGCTGATCCCAACAACCACTACTAAATAGACTAATGGTGACAATAAGAATACATCCTAATAACGGTTTATACCATATACTCAGTGTGAAAATCCTCATGCTAGCACCACCTCTCTATACCACATTGCTACATTGAGTATTGTGAGTGAGTAAACCGTCCATGTCAGATTCTATAATCTCCTTGCTCTGCTACTTATGGGAACCAATATTCAGTATCGATACATTAACTGAAATAACCAAGGGAACATCTGGATAGATTTCATTCCATTGGTCTTTTACCTTTGCCCAAGTTTCAGGCTCATAGGCCCGCAATTTACCGCCGAATAAACTAATAGGATCAACCCTCATTTGTTTTTTAAAAACATTCTCTGCATATAGTACATTACGTTTAATCTCTTCCGCAAATGCCGTTTCCAGTTTATGAATATATAGGGTATCCATGATATTATCTTGCCCAATATCACCCTGTATCTCCCCGATGTTTCCATACATGTTAATATCCAAAGTAAAGTAAAGATTATCGCCATCAACATGAGGTCGCAGTCTTGTATCATGACGAAACAACTCAAATATCACTTGATGATCTGGATGATCTGGACACGGAATTGTTACAATCGCTGACTTCTCAGTAGCGGCCGCAAATTTTCTACCCGCCACAGCATACTCGTCAGCATATCCAATCAGTTTATCCTTCCTAAACAGTGCTGCTCCCCCCATCTTTACCACCTTACCAGCCATTTCAATCCGTGGTAAAAGGAGATCAGCATTATTATCTAAATACTGAATTACAAACCCCAAATCAGTACGTGCCCCCACCACATGAACATTACGGACATGCAGTCCAATAATTTCAGCTAAATATAGGCCACCGGCTTCTTTTGAGGGCGGGTTATATTCCAGAAATCTTCTGGCTTCTCCTGACGTAACATATATTTTAATCCGAGAACGCATTTCAGAGTCCCTTTTGAAAAAATCCAAGACTTCTCCTAGCCCAGCTTGTTTCAATACACTTTCGCTGATAATAATGGCTTGTACATGCTCAAACCATAAGGACTTACTGCTTTGTCCTAGCATATCTCGCACCATTTCAAACATAGACTCACCCGTATTAGAAATGACATACGTCCTCGCTTTATCTTTTTCATCTCCGCTTGAACTGGGTTTTAATAATTGCAAACTTAAACGGTAACGTTTAGTACCGTGAGGTTGCAAAAAAGTTTCTATGCGTTTCACCTCGGCTCCTTGCTCTGGTTTAAATCCAGCATCAGCTGTATCAATTGCCACAGCGAGCACAAAATTTCTTTCTTGCAGTTCTCGCCGATCCCAGCATCCGGAGGTAAAAATGGATAAACACATGAGAATCGTACAGCCAATCACTTTTCTTTTATCCACTACTTGTCACACCCTTCCCCTTTTGCCACCAAGAACATATCAATAACAAAGGAACGACTGCGAAGGAAAAACCTAAACCTGCCCATAAAGTCAGCTTACTGACCAGATCATAAATTTGTTGATTATCAAGTAACAGTATACTACCCACGTATATCATTGGTACTAGCATTAATAGCCAAGGTCGATGGTCAACATAATGATAATGACGCATACACACCTGCCCCATAAAAAACATCATGACCGCCAAAGTATCAAATACAATAGGTATCCAAGCCAATAGCAGGTAATTTTCCAAACGTTCAATAAAAGTACCAGGCAGTTCCACACTGCGAATAACAATCAAAGCAGGATAAGGAACACTTTTGGCATTGTCTACACTTAGCACCCCGATAATAATAATAATAATAACTAAAAAAAATAGGGTCAAACAGCCAAAAGCTCCCCCTATCGTTTTAGCCAATTGAGCGAAACTAGCCTGTCTATATACCAGTGGCAAAAGAAGCAGTACACATTCATAACCGCTATACACGGGCCAAATCGAGAAAGCCCCGTTTATTATCTTTTTCATATCAACTGGCCACAAGGGCAAAAGATTTTCCGGTTGAAAATTCAATACACTGGTCATCCAAACAATTGTCAACATACTATATGCAAGAAAAAACATAATTTGTTGCACCCGTAAGATAGTTCCCCAATCCTGTAAAGCGCAATAAGTACAGACCATCAGTAAAGCCAGTATGACCACTTCTGGGGGAGTACGATCGAACATATGAAAAGTAATGATTTTACCCACGCCACTAAAAATTTCAATAATTTGCAAAAAAAATAATAAATTAAACCAAAGAATAACAATACTACCACCCATTCGTCCTAAAAGCCGGGGTGTATACTCCACTAATGTCTCATCTGGATATCCTTTGCCTAGCTTGAGCATTAAACAAACAGCTATGTAAAATATACCTCCCCCCATGATGATACTAATCCATGACCCTTGCCCAACTTGATCAATCAAAGCACGAGGAGCGAGCATAATTTGTGCACCGATACAGGTTGTAATCACAATAATAGCAAGTTGCAAAGTTGACATATATGTTTTAACTTCCAAATTAGCCATCACGACCACCTATCCTTGTCTGATCCTGAGCACCAAATTCTTTAGGTCTCTCTTTTAATAACTTCGCAGGAAATCTTACTAAATAATCCTTCCAATCTGAAAATAGCTCCACATTACACATACCACCAATATAAGATTCACCAAAACTGCGTAGGGAGCAAAGATGTATTGTGACGATTAAAATCCCCAAGATAACACCATAGAGTCCTAATATAGAAGCCAATATCAATATAGGTATCCTGAGCCAACGTAGGGCCATGCTGAAATTATAGGCAGGCATAGAGTAAGAAGCAAGGGCTGTAGTGGCTATAACTACCACCAATAAGGGATTTATAATTCCAGCCTGCACGATGGTCGTACCAATAACGAGAGCACCAATCATGCTGGCAGCCCCAGAAATCTTTTTTGGTAACCGCACGACAGCCTCTTGAAACACCTCAAGTATAACTTCCATCATCACAGCTTCCATGAACGATGGAAAAGGGCTACGTGCCCTAAGTTCAGCCACTGTAATAGCCATGGATGTAGGTAGCATACCAGGATGATATGACACAACAGCCACATAGATCGCTGGCAAATAAATTGCAATAAAAGCCGCTATCCCTCTCATCATACGAATAGAACTTGAAATGATTGGCTGTATTGTATAATCATCCGTAGTTTGCATTAAAACATTATAGGTACAGGGTACAATCATACTAGCTGGCGTACCATCTACAAGGATACCGACCCGCCCCTCATAGAGTGCGGCCAACATTTTATCAGGCCGTTCAGTCGTCTGCGCCTGGGGAAAAGGCGTCCAAGGATGATCAACCAAAAATTCTTCAATTGAAGATGATGTCACGATCTTATCGATCTTAATCATGGACAAGCGCTGCTCGACCTCCTTTACTAATCCACTCTTTACTAAATCAGCTACATATAGAACAGCGATTGATGTATTGGTACGCGTACCGACTTTCAAAATGCGTACCTTTACATTCTCATCCCTGGCACGGCGCCTAATGAGCACAATATTATCACTTAGCGTTTCATTGAAGGCTTCATTGGGTCCCCGTAAAACATGCTCATTATCTGCCCCACCGATGTTACGTTTAACATACTGAACAGTGCCAATACTCAGACCCTCAGCTATACCATCGATTAAAAGCAAGGAATTACCGGTCATGATTGCCTCAATCGCAACGCTCGCTTTACTTAATACAGTGACGGCCGCAGCATTTAGAATTCGCTCTGAAATACTCTTCATATCAGTTGGAAGATTTGTAGGGCCACTTGCATTGGCTACATCGGTCGGCATCATTAGTCTTTCAATGATATTCTTTTCTAAACTGGTGGTATCAGTCATGCCTTCAAGATAAATCAGCAGAGCTCTACGTTTGTCGGTATAGAATATGCGAAATTCAATATCACCACAATCACGAAATACCACTCGCAATAATTTTTCATTTTCATCTAGCACTGAAGTAAAAATAAAAGGTTCATTAGGAGGGGCTGCAACTTGACAGAGCTGAGCAATGATCTCTCCAATTTCTTCGCTTATTTCAGTGCTTTGGATCGTCATCCGTCTTAAAATCTTCAATTGTTCCTTAGCCTGCTCCAAAGAAGCCTCAGGTCTGTCAGCAGACAATTTCATGATTCTATGACATTTTATTTTCTCCATTCTCATTCCCCCTCTCCGGTAACTATTATTTTCCACATTTAGTCACACCTTTATACTAAGAAAAATAGGATTGGCAAATATGAAAAGAACAGCCGAAATAAATTCCGGCTGTTCTCGCTAGTTCCAACGTTTTTCGATTGTCACATTTTTAAAATAGTGCCCAATAATATCTTCAGGTTTCTTGCCCATCGTGGCCATTTTATTAGCTCCCCACTGAGACATACCAACACCATGCCCATAACCCTTACCCATAAAAGTTATCCCATCACCACTCGTTTCTACCTTATCAAGAAGCATAGACTTTAATTTTGTACTACCAAGACCTACCCTAAGCTCTGGAGCTGATATTTCAATATTTTTATTGATGATCATTGTAGTCGCCCGACCTGATGGCCCTTTTTTACCAATTTCTACACTTTCAATACTAGGAACAGTTTTCCCTATCTTCGTCAACGCATCCATTACTTCTTTTTTAGTAAAAGAAGCTGTCCAATTTTGCACATCAGCAGGTGCTAGGTCATCAGGAGATTGCACCGACTGGATGTAAGGTGGTTCATCATCTTTAAATGCAAGGCCTTCTTTAGCAGTAGCTGTAATGCCGCCAGCGGAAGCATGAAACCAAGCATGAATCGGTTTTCCTTGATAAGTAACAACCATACCACGAGTCATATCAATGGCCTTCTTTACATTATCATTGACGGCTTTTGCATCATACGCTTGGAACTCTTTAATATCAGTAGAAGCTTGAGTCCCCCGTTCTGGCACACCACCTTTTTCTTCGATTGCCTGAATTGTAAAGGTTCGGGCTAATATGGCCTGGGCTGCTAATGCCTCGATAGGCCAATCAGCTTTCATTTCACCAGCGACAACACCAGCAATATAGTCTTCCATTTTCATGCTTTTCTTTTCACCCGTTTCATGCATAAACACCATAATATCAGGTTCATTGCCTTGAACGACCTGTTTTTGTGTCGCTGGCGGCTGGACATTTGGTGCAGGCTCAGGTTTTTTTTGTGCTTGATCAAGCATCGAGCAACCACTCATAACAAAGATTACCGTTAAAACCAACGCCATCAACAAAGTCCATCTTTTATACTTCATTCCTATTTTACCTCCTTCGAAACTTTACATTTAGTATGACAAAAAACATCTAAATCAATTCATTACCTTGCTAACCTGCATTTATCATCCGATAAATTGGCAGTGCCAAACTAGCGGCAATTAATAAAGATACACCGACTGCGCCTATAGTATTATCTTTCTGCCATAGCCAGCGAGCAAATGTATACCCATGAATACTTGCTAACACTGCAGCTATCAAAAAAAAATAGTTCATAAGCAATCTTACCTCCCTTCACTTTTATACTTACTCTACAGGAAGTGTCCGTAACATTAACCCGTTGCGGCGTACCTTAGTATTAATGTCCACAAAAACTTCAGCCTGTCGGTATTTTTGATTCCATTGATAGTCTTCTAATTCCTTATTAGTTTGAAAAACTGGACGCAGATAATCACCAAAACCTGCTACATCAGCATCAAGTTCTTGGGTCCGCCTGATTAAATTAATCATTTCTTGCTGATAAACTTTATTGATTTGCCCTTCCAATAATTTTAAATAATTTTCCTGTTCATAATTAATACCAGATCCAATGCTAGAAATATTCCCCTCTAGCAATATACTGACATGAATGACTGGATGCCCTTCAACAATAGCGGTCTTTATCTTAGGCTTAGAGCCTAATTGAAGAGAAATATTGATAAAACTTTTCGGATCAAGAGGATCTTCCACTGAGAGAAACCCATGAGAATATTTTCCAATTAGCATCGCTAGCATACGAGTTTCAGTCGTACTTAGAGTGCCAACCATCTTATCACCGAAAAATAGTGCCGTACCGGCGAATTCCGCAGGATTACCTCCATGGCGTGGGATATCACCAGCTTTATATCCATCGATTTTCCCCCCTGGAACTTTGCTAATACTCTTTTCTCCTTCACCTGACTTAGGGTTAATGCCAACTAAGGCCATATAAGGCTGAGCACTATGACTTTTAAGCCGCATATAGAACTGATGCAATGAAGTACCTAAGAAATAACCCGAATTCTCTCCTCCTGCAAGCATCAACTCATAGTACTTCGATAATGAATTAACTAATATAGGCTTATTTTTCTCTAAAAAATCCTTGGCTGTTCCTCGTGCGACTAAAACAAAGATTGAACCGCGATATTCATAGTAGCGCATAAATGGCGATAATATATTCCCCAATCCCTTGCGAGCCTGTTCTTCCCCTATTACGATCACTTTAACATGAGCTACGGATGGTTGCAGAGCAATCTCAGAACTTATCAGATTAAGGGCTTCTGCAATTGATGAGGCACTATTCGTTATGACAAAAGAAGATTTTTCGGCAGCCTCTTTGCCGCTTTCTGTCTGGGGAACAGCGAATTGATAACTTACACGAACCATATCCTCCTGTTCTCCTGTATCTAAACCTACAGCTATCACATTGGCCCTTTCATCAAGTTCTTTTGCTCCGCTACATCCGAGAAGCACGATCGATATACTCACCAAAGCAATCAACAAACTCAGCTGTCGGCACATGGTTTTTTCCTCCTCTTTACAAGAGCCATGACAAACAATATGCCAGGAAAAAGATAAATACCAATTTGCGCTACCTGCATCAATAATTGATCAAGATAAATGGTATAGCCAATATCAGGGGGCAGCATAGCTACATGAGCGATAAAGATTACCCCTAGAGGTACAAGCGGTCTCATTGTCGGCAATTTTAATAAAATAACGATAAGATATAAGGCAATATATAAACTTCCAGCAATCGATAACAAACCCAAAATAACCCATACCAAAATAAACAGAGATTCAATGCGTTGAATATATTGATTAATATACACTAAGCGTGCCATTTCAAAATAAGGCATGACCTTCTCCGCACCAACAGATACACCGAAAACCATGGTGTATACCAAAGCAAATATGATTCTCAAAATAGCTGTGCCACCTAAGGAATAAATAGCAATCCTTTTGATCGTTTTAGAATTTTGGAAAGCTGATGACAGAAATATTAATGATAATACGCCAAAATTCAATCCCCCACTATGTATGCCTGAATTGATCACTGTCATAATGCCATTCCCTTGCCATGGAGTAAGATTGTATATAACATAAAAAGGACTAACCGCTACAAATACCACAATAAGTCCCCCCAATAGAAGAGGTAACATAATATAACCCGTACGACAAAGAGCTTCAATGCCAAGGTAACATACGATACCAATAGTGATTGCATACCAGATAATCACTATTTGAAAGTCTACCCGATGCAAAGCAGTAATCAATGTATACTCTGCATATTGTCGCAAAAGTATTGCACCATTGCACAAAAACATACCAATGTATGTTACTACAATGATCCATGCCCCAATTTTCCCTACTAGCTGTTGACATACCTTAACAATATCTCCAGATACACTATTGTTTGCATATACCATCATAAAGAACATCACCAAAGGAATCATGGTATAAATAAGCATCGATAACCACAGAAGTTGTCCATTTATTTGCAGAGCATCTGCTAATTGTGACAGAAATAGACGGGGTACAATAAGACCAAATACCAGAGCTATTCCTTCAGCCATCCCCATCTTCCCTGTATGATATGCATTCACGACTCATCTCCCCCAATCGGTGTTTCTTCAGTCCATGGTCTGCTGACCGTACCTTGACGAATCACATCTTGGGGATTTAATTCATCAGCTCGTTTTTGCTGCAGATGTACAGGTTTTCGTAAAATTATATCCCCCCCTGGAATGGTTTTGGGTGCTACAGGTGCCAAATAGGGCATGCCAAACGATTTCAACGAACATAACACGGCTGTAAAAACTAAAAAACCACAAGCCATACCTACAAGCCCCATGGACACAGCTAGTATGATATAAATAAGGCGTAATAAGCGAAAAGTAGAAGCTAAACGGTATTCTGGGATACTATATGACGCGAGGCCTGTCACTGCAATCACAATGACCATGATAGGACTGACGATTTTAGCAGAGACTGCCGCTTGCCCCAAAATAATAGCGCCTACGATGCCTAGAGTAGAGCCAAGTATACCAGGAATACGCAGCCCACCTTCACGAATGAGTTCAAAAGAAAATTCCATTAATATAATTTCAACAAAAGCAGGAAAAGGAACTTGTGCTCTAGCCGCCGTGATCGATAACAACAACTCAGTCGGTATCGTTTCCTGATGAAAGGTACTAATTGCCAAATAGATACCTGGCAATAACATAGAAATAAATCCACCCATCCACCTAATCATACGTAAAAAATTTGAATAATAAAAATGCATAGCAAAATCATCGGCAGAATGCATCAGTGTAAATATAGAAACAGGTACGACATGCCCAAAAGGGCTACCATCTAACAAGAAGGCCACTCTCCCTTCAGCCAGATGTACAACAACTCGGTCCGGGCGTTCTGTGGACAAGGTTTGTGGAAATGGATTCTGGGGAAAATCTATAATCATACTCTCCAGTACACCTGCGTCAATAATAAGGTCCGTATCAATTCCTTTGATACGCCGCCTCACTTCAGCAACCAATTCTTGGTTAGCCACTGATTTTAAATACATGATGGCGCAATTTGAATGCCCTCGTTTACCTACAGGTATCATTTCAGTGATCAGATCACTGGAATGTAGCATGGACCTGATTAGTGCCGTATTTACCCTCAACACTTCAGTGAAAGCATTCTGCGAACCTCGCACCGACTGCTCAGTAGCTGGGCGATCGACTCCGCGATGCTCAAATCCTTTAGTTTCTACAGTCACAGCTTCCTTAATACCTTCAAAAAACAGTACAGCATCACCTGTATTGATTCCCTGCTCTACTTCCTTAAAGCTACTGACGCGGGAAGCTTGTCCGCTAGGCAAACACTGTTCGATAATGGTATTAACAAGATCATCACTATTTGGTTTTTCTTGATCATATCTCATCAGCATCAATGGTTGTAAGACTGTCATGTTCACTATCTTTTTATCAGCGAGACCATCCATAAATACCAGCATAGCTTTAACTTCATGCTTATCTAGAATCATAAGTTTACGAATCACAACATCCTTATTGAGAGGTAATTGATATATTGTTTCAATCATTTTTTGATTTTCTTCCAAACTAGTACTAATAGCAAGCTCACTTTTATTAAGATTGCTATTCTCTTTCACTAGTATGACACTTATTTCAGTCTGCTGTTTTTCTAGCATGGTATATTCTTTTTTTAATTCCTCTGCTTTATCAAACCATTGTCCATTATTAAAAACTTCAATTAACTTTTCCAAGAAGGTTGACAAACGTCTAGCATAACGTACATTTGCTTCAAACTGCTGAAAATTTTCTAACAAACCTAGTTGCGGCAGATCACACGTTGTCTTCTTGCCATCTTGCTGGGTTTCATCCAGAACGAATGGATCTGGCTGGCGAGTTGGTTGATATACCAATATATTTTTTATATTGGTATATATTTTTTGCATTGCATTTTTCCCCATACTGCCACCCCCTAGTTAATGTATTATTATAGCTTTTACCAAAATAGTTTTTTTTACTAATAAGTACGATTTTCTATCATCATCTTTTTATAAGCTTGAAAGGGCAATCTATTTAAATGGCACACTTGAAGATCAAGTGTGCCATCTGCCACGAGTACAGTACCTATATTCCAAGTTCTTTGCGTTTCTTCTCAATATGATCTACATAAATTTGAATCGTTTTATCAGCACTGGTTTCGACTGTCAATTTCCCCAATCCCAAGGTTTCAGTTGTTTCTGTCAAGGTTTTAACTACTAAATCACTACCTGTTACCGATGGAACAGGAGCAACATGTACTAACCATCCAAGAGCAATGGCAGTGCACGCATCGGCTACCGCTTTTTGCTCCAAGTATTCGGGGGCACCAATGACAATAGGAAGCATGTTCGTATCTACATCTAAGGTATCAGCGATTTCTTTTGCTGTCTGGGTCATTTTTCCTATATCTACACATGCGCCATAAGAGAGTACCGGTGGAATCCCTAATGACTTACAAACTTCCTTCAGACCAGATCCAGCTTCATCTGCTGCCTTTGGATCAGCGAGTCCAGTATATTGCATGACAGACGACGTACAGCCTCCTGATAATACTAAGATATCTTTTTCAATCAGACCTTTGGTAATTCGGAATATATTACTGCCACCTTGTCCGTAGCGCGCAGTCGTACAGCCTACGATAGTTGCAATACCACGGATTTTTCCCGCAACAATCGCATCAATCAAAGGTTTCCACGAACCGCCTAAAGCAGCTTTTACTGATTCTGTACTAAAGCCAATCATACAATCTGAGACATGTGGAGGAATGTATACTTCTCTATTTTCAGCCTTGCGTTTAGAATAGGCTTCAATTGCCATATCCAGAATCTTCTCCGCCTGGGTACGCATCTCTTCTGGCTTAAATTCTACAACCTCTGTACCTGGCATACGAATGACTTCATGAGTACTCACCATCTTGGTACCAAAACGTTTAGCATAAAGGGGGAGGGTCGGAATGGTACAGTTATAGTCAAACATGAATAAATCAACTGCTCCAGTTGCGAGCAAGTATTCTTCTGACAGCCATTCTCCTTCTTGTCCAGCATATGCATTCATTTTTCCAGTATCTTCATAGTTTAGGAGTTGTTGTCCTTCACAAACATGTCCTAGTATTTGAAGGCCCGTTGCACCAGCTTTGCGTGCTTTTTCCTGCCACTCGGCGGTGGAAGCCAATTCAATCACAATATGAGCTGTTAAGGGCATATGGCCATTCGTTATAATATTTACCTTTTCTTTATTGAGTAGTCCCATATTCTGTTTTGCCGTTCTGATTTTTTGTGTACCCATCAAGATTTCTTGGAGAATATCAAGTGCAAATAAACCTTGATATTCATTAGCAACCCCTAGACGTACTGACGTCAATAAAAAATCAACTGCATCGGCATTAAGATTTGTCATACATTTGGTCTGGGCTAATGCAATTTCACTAAATCCACCACCTGGGAATATTTTTAATTTGCGCCATAATTCTTGACGTTTAGGAGGGGCAAAAGCCTTGGTCATTGATGATTCTTCCCAATAAGGCCGCCCCATATCTTCAAGTACCCAATTGGCAAAATGAATCGCCACTTTATTGACATCTTCATGACTATTTAAGCCAGCCATTTCAGCATATTTGAGCAACTTTTCTTTATCACGTATTTTTAAGCCACTCGCTGGATTTTCTGCAGCAGCTTTTAAGGTACGAGCTGCTTGTTGTGCATGAAAGATATTAGCCGAAGTTCCAATCGTTACATGACGGTAAACAAAGTTTCTCGCTACCATAACATCTGCATCAACACCGCAGTTACCTCGAGGTGTTTTCGCATTGATACGGCAAGGACCGTTGGCACATAATTGGCAAGATAAACCTGACGTACAGAATGTACAACGAATCTTTTCCTGCTGCTCAAATCGGTCAAAAACATTAGTAAGTCCTTGTGCATGAACATGTTGGTACATTTCACGCATAGCAGGATCTACAATGACATTAAGAGGAAAGCCGTCTTTACTTTGGTCATGAGTTTTAATATGCTGTCGTTGCCATTTATGTACTTCCTCCATAGAACTAGGTGATTTTTCAATATCATAGTATTTTTTAGCGTTTTGATGAACATCTGCATGTTGACTAGGATCATTCGTACCACTGGCATCACCACTTCCAGCAATTGACTCTACGTCACCACGGCTAGTTTGGTCAGTACTTTTTATTAATGTTTCTTTCTCATTTGCCACTAGCGTTATCCCTCCTTGTATATTATATTTTCGACAATTTTCTAGTGACTTATTCATTTATATATCATGTGCTAAATAAATTATATTGATATAAACAAAGAAAGAGATTGCTCCATCAAAGGAAGCAATCTCTTTTCACGTTTCCATCTCTATTTTGAATCTATCAATCAATGACCACCTGCGCCTAGTTTACGCTGTAAAATTTTACTTGGGATAGTCACCATGAGATTTAAAATCAAAATCGTAATCACTAATAGGGCGCCGATGCCATTGGCAATATCAACTCGATCAGGTACAAGCCCTACGCCCATCACATACCAAAGATGGACTGCTAAAGTTTCACCTGCAGCTGTTACATCAAAATCTGCCATTTGCCTTGATACTGTCGTACCAGCAGTAAAAATTAAAATTGCAGATTCTCCCAACGCTCTACCGGCTGTCAATGTGATACCCGTAACAATACCTGGTAAGGCATTGGGCAGAACAACTCGCCAAATGGTTTGCCACTTGGTTGCACCAAGTGCTAGACTAGCTTCCCGATATTGGACAGGCACTGTGCGTACCGAATCCTCTGTCACCCGAACTAGCACAGGCAAATTAAGCAACATCAAGGTTAGGGAACCACCAATAATACTAAATCCCATTCCTAACATATTTACAAAGATAATCATACCAAATAACCCTAATACGATAGAAGGAACAGTTGCCAAACTTTCCGTACTCAAACGAATAATCGAAGTCAAGGAATTATTACCTGCATATTCTGCTAGATAAACACCAGCACCAACTGCAACAGGTATTGAGAAAAGCAAGGATAAAAATAATATATAAAATGAATTAAAAAATTGTGGTCCTACACCGCCCCCTGCTTGAATTTCGCTTGGCTTACCAAAAATAAAATCCAGCGACAAGACAGGAACACCTTTATATAATATAAAAAACAAAAAAGCGATCAGTATTCCCAGAATAACAATGGCTGCTAGCCACATAACTACTGTGGCTAGTTTATTGATCAGTCGTGCTGACATTTATGCCACCTTCCTTTTCGCAACATAGCGCATAATGACAATCATCAGTAATGATATGAGTAATAACACCAAAGCCATCAAAAATAAGGAATTTCCCCAAGCTGAACCAAAAGGTGTATTTCCCATCTCCACAACAATTTCACTCGGTAATGTGGACGTTGGCGTAAACAAAGACATTGTAAATTGAGGAGTATTACCAATCACCATCTGCACTGCCATCGTTTCCCCCACAGCACGAGCCATGGCTAGAATAATAGCGGTTAATATCCCTGGCAGTGCCGCTGGCAAAATCACATGCCATATGGTCTGCCATCTTGTTGCACCTAAGGCTAAAGAAGCTTCTTCTAAATTCGCAGGTACAGAACGTATAGCATCTTCGGAGATGCTGATAATCGTTGGCAAAATCATAACTGCCAAAATAATGGCTGCCGCCAATAAACCAAAACCTACACTTACATGAAAGTAGGTCCGAATAAAAGGAACGATAATGGTGAGTCCAATAAATCCATAGACAACAGAAGGAATCGCCACATATAAGTTAGTTGCTGGGCGCATGATTTCGCTAAGCCAAGGAGGGGAAATTTTAGCCATAAAGATAGCGCCTGCTAATCCAAGAGGTGCCCCTAATAAAATGGCCAATACAGTCACAATAAGAGAACCAGAAATAAAACTGAATGCACCATAATGTCCCTCTGTAGGATCCCATTTCGTTGATAAAAAAAACTCAAGGGGACTTACATCACTAAATGTCATTAATCCTTGCCAACCGACAAACACAATAATGGATGAAATAATGAGTGCCATAAAACTAGCGCTGGCAATAAACACATATCGCATATAACGATCAGACCGTAATTTAAACTGATGTTCTCTATCTACTAATTGCATAAAAGTTCCTCCTCTAAGGAAAGACTTGGCATACGCCAAGTCTTAATTCACTGTATTATCTACCTAGAGTGTACCCTATTCATAAATAGCCTATGTTATGTTCATGTTAAGAATTTGTTAAATTTCCTAAGGATATTCCCTCAATAAAAAATGCTCACACGTCTTGCATGCAAGAGCATGGACATTAATTTTGCAAAAAAAAACTGCCAATTTTGGCAGTTTACTTTTTCCGCATGCGTTGTCCTGTTACTAGGTAAATAACCCATTCACCGATATTCGTTGCATGATCAGCAACTCTTTCTAAATAACGTGCTACAAATAGCAGCTGAGTTGCTTGCTTTATGGTCGTAGGGTCCTCCATCATATATGTTAATAGCTCACGAACAGTTTGATGGTAAAGGTCATCCACTGCATCATCATCTACACATACCTGTTCAGCCAATGTAATATCCAAATTAATGTAGGCAAGAAGTGAGTCTTTCAACATTTTTTGAGCCATCTCCGACATACGTGGAATATCAACTAAAGGTTTAATCAAAGGTTGCTTAGCAATACTTAAGGTAATTTTTGCAATATCGAAAGCATGATCACCTACACGCTCTAAATCAGTAGTAATTTTTAAACCAGTACCAATAATCCTAAGATCCCGGGCTAAAGGTTGTTGTCTGGCAATAAGCAACATACATTTATCTTCAATGTCACTTTCCATATGATCAATATCGTCATCGCCCGCCATAACGACTTTGGCCATCTCCAAATCTTGTTTAGTTAATGACATGACAGCCTGACCAATCGCCTCTTCAACTTGTGTACCCATTTTTAAAATTTCTTGGCGTAAGCTTTCCAGTTCATGGTTATAACTTTGTCTTGTACTTGTCATATTTGCCCTCCTTTAACCAAATCGTCCAGTAATATAATCTTCTGTACGTTTATCTTGCGGTCTTGTGAAAATGATGTCTGTTTTATCATATTCGATCACTTCGCCATTTAAAAAGAAGGCTGTACAATCTGATACGCGAGCAGCCTGCTGCATATTATGAGTGACCATCACAATAGTATACTTCGCTTTTAATTCGGCAACTAATTCTTCAATTTTCATAGTTGATATCGGATCAAGAGCGGAGCATGGCTCATCCATGAGCAATACTTCAGGTTCAATAGCGAGCAATCGAGCAATACATAAGCGTTGCTGCTGTCCGCCTGACATTCCCATAGCCGAACTCGTCAGACGATCTTTCACTTCATCCCACAAAGCAGCTCCTCGCAAGCTTTTTTCTACTAATTCATCCAATATTGCTTTATTTTTTATCCCATGAATCCGTGGACCATAAGCGATATTATCATAAATAGACATAGGGAAAGGATTCGGACGCTGAAAAACCATGCCTACACGTTTACGAAGAGACACGACATCTGTATCGGGATGATAAATACTAACTCCATCTAATAAAATTTCCCCTTCGATTCTTACACTTGGAATGAGATCATTCATTCGATTGAGCGTTTTTATGAAAGTGGATTTACCACAACCAGAAGGACCAATTAAGGCGAGCACACTATTTTCATCCACACCAAGGGATATCTTTTTTAATGCCAATGCATCCCCATAATATAGTTTTAATTTATTAACATGAATTTTATAATCCATATACTTCCTCCTGTAGATTCCTACTTATACTATTGAAACTGTTTATATAGGAAATATACCACAAAAGACAGGACTATATTATTAAGTTTTTATTATCCTTTTGTTAAATTTCACTAAAGCGATAGCCAACTCCCCGCACAGTCTCAATTGCCTCTGCAACTTCAGGATACTTTGCTAATTTAGCTCGCAAGTGACGGACGTGGACATCGACAGTACGCGTGTCACCAAAATATTCATAACCCCATACTTTTTCGAGTAATTGTTCTCGCGTATATGCTCTACCAATATTGGTTATAAACATTTTTAGAAGCTCATATTCTTTGGGAGTCAATTCCATTTTTTCATTTTCTAGATGCACTTCATAACTGGTAAAATTCATTTTTAACTTGCCAACAACGAGCTGCCCATCCTGCCTGCTTTCTTTATGACTGCGTCGCAGAACTGCCTTTACCCTTGCGATCAGTTCTCGCGGACTAAAAGGTTTAGTCATATAATCATCAGCACCAAGTTCTAGACCAATAATCTTATCAATTTCATCACTTTTTGCAGTCAGCATGATAATTGGAATACCAGCTGTCTGTTGTTGCCCTTTTAAAATACGACATACTTCCATGCCATCAATACCAGGTAGCATAACATCAAGAATAATCAAATCAAGTTTTCCATTCCTAGTCATTTCCAATGCTGTATGTCCATTATCAGCCTCTACGGTATGATAACCGGCTTTTTCTAAATTAAACGTAAGCAATGCACAAATCGATGGTTCATCATCAACAATCAGTATGTTACCTGCCAATTTTATCACTTCCTATATTAATCTGTTATAAATAAAATTCATTTTTTGTAAAATACTCTATATAAGAAAAGACTTGGCTTGTGCCAAGTCCTCAGACGCAGGCAGAAGCCTTAGTCGTTCTTACTTGGAATCAAGAAAGTGTTATACTTTCTGATTCCGTAAGAAAAACCAGGTTAAAATAACCTGGTTTTTACTCATGATAAGTTTATTTATTAACGGCGTCTTTCAAGCCTTTGCCAGCTTTGAATACTGGATTTTTTGATGCTGGAATAGTGATTTCAGCACCGGTTTGAGGGTTACGACCTTTTCTTTCCTCACGAGCCTTCACTTCAAAAGTACCAAAGCCAATGATTTGGACCTTATCTTCCAGTGCCAAAGCTTCCTCAACGCTAACAAATAACGCATTGATAGCTTTCTCAGCATCCTTCTTAGTCAAACCTGCCTTTTCTGCAACACTTGCAATTAACTCAGTTTTATTCACAAAAATAGCCTCCTTATGAAAATCATTACGAATAGTTTATTCGCTATCATTTTTTTTATTCCTGTCTGTATTCAAAAAAAATACTAAAAAACCTTTAAATTCCTGCTTTTTCTTGCATTTTAGCTTGTTCCCACAAAATATCAAGCTGTTTTATGTCCATATTCTCCCATTTAAGTTTATTATTGTTTATTGTTTTTTCAATATAGGAAAATCGCCGCATAAACTTGTTATTTGTAACATTAAGAGCCACTTCGGCATCAATTTTTAAGAACCGCGCTAGATTGACTACAGAAAATAATACATCTCCAAGTTCACCTTCTATATCGGCAACTTGCGAGTGTAAACAAGCAGTTTTAAGTTCAATAAGTTCTTCTTCTATTTTATCCCACACAGACTGAATATTATCCCAATCAAAACCTACTTTAGCCGCTTTGCCTTGAAGCTTGTAAGCGCGCATCAAGCTAGGCAGACCCTTAGGTATACCATCAAGGACTGACAAGCGCTCACTGCCGTATTCTAGCTGTTTCAGAGCATCCCAATTTAGAACCACCTCCCCAGCATCCCGAAGAGTCACATCACCAAATACATGGGGATGACGACGCACCATTTTTTCAGTAATGACATCAACAACCTGTTGCATCGTAAATTCTCTCGACTCTTCAGCAATACGCGCATGAAAAACGATCTGTAACAATAGATCGCCAAGTTCTTCACACAACTTGTCCCCCTGCTGTAAATCAATCGCCTCAAGCACCTCATACACTTCTTCAACTAGATAACGTCGCAAACTGCTATGAGTCTGTTCAACATCCCACATACAACCTTCCGGTGAACGAAGCTGCGCCATAATATCCACAATTGGATCTAAGGTAAACTTCTCGATTGGTGGCTTACATGGAACATATAAACTAGTAAGATGATCAATTCCCGATATCCTATCTAATTCAAAAAGTGGCACTCTTAGAATTTTTTCTTCAGGCAACCCTAAATCTTTTACCAACACGACTTCAAAATCATCAGGATAATACTCCATTAATGCCAATTTGACTTCTGAAGCTACGTAGTCATTATAAACTTGGGTAATTACTAACCCTGTTCTTAGCTCTGAAGGTAATGACGATACATCAGCTGCATCAAGAACGGTCAGCCCCTCGATAGGATCAATCCCTAAACGTGTATATAACACTTCTAAAAAGCTCATGCCTGGCAAAATAGTAAGGGAAATTCCTTCTTTCTCTGCAAGATCACGAATTAAGGTTACCGTCTTTTCAGCGACTAACGGACTGCCTGGAACAGCATACACAAGGTTTTCCCCTACTGCTGCTTGTGCCAGGCAATCACTCGCAATGGTTTGATAAACTTTCTCGAAAGAATCTTGTTCTTCATAAACATAGTCATAACTAACAAACTCAATACCACGCGCTCTTATCTCAGATACAGTAGGATGTTTGGCAGTGCGCAAAATGAGCGGTTTTGCTGATTTTAACATCTCTAAGGTTTCCACAGTAATAAGTCCGAAAGCACCAGGCCCTAAGCCTACAATTGTAATTTTGCCCATATCATCGCCTCATATTCTTCTAACATATTATTTACGTCCTACTAGTTGCGTAACAAACCCACTTTTTTAAGTACACTAGACAATTGATAACCGATTTTAGGTATTTTCTCAATATCATATTGTCGTACACCACCGAGTAGTAAAAGAACAACACTATATACTATACCACCAATAGTAATAGATACCAAGGTAGAAACTGTATTATTAAAAATCATCAACATAATATAGTCATATGTGAGTAAGACAATCCCCCCCATCACAACAGTGGCAATGACCGTCTTTGCTAAGGCTTTTAAATCAATGCTAAACCCTACATAACGATAGACAAAATACATATTTAAGAGAGCAGCCATAGCGAAGTCGACATTTGTTGCCCAAGCAGCACCTTGAATTCCAAGACTTGGTACGGCAGTTAACGTCCAGCTCATCATTATCTTTATGATCGCAGCAATCATCATATTGATGAGAGGAGTTGCTGTATGACCCAATCCTTGTAATACCCCTGTACTCACTTGATGAATGCCTAAAAATACGATTCCTACAGATAAAATTCCAATGGGTATACCAGCATTAGGCGTTCCATAGAGCATTTGCGAGATAGGTGTCGCCAATAGATACATACCAAGAAAGCTTGGTATTGTAATCAAGTTGGCGATTCGCATGGCCATAGCTACACGTCGATAAATCCGTTGATCATTCTTTAAAGTAAAAGCTTCCGAAACAGCAGGCACTAGACTCGCTGCCAAGGAAGACGTCAGAATGGTCGGTAGGTTAACCAAAGCAACTGCCATACCTGTCAGATATCCAAAAAGTTCCGTTGCTTGTGCCACACTATAACCAGCCGCTTCTAGACGGGTCGGCACAATGAATAAATCAATACTAGCGACCACAGGCAACATAATATTTGCCAATGATACTGGCAATGCCAATTTTATAATACGAGACATAATTTTAAAACTTGTTTCTTGCTTCATTGGAGCTTGATTCATGATTTTCATTTTTAAATCAACACATTTTATCCAATAAAAATAAATTAATACCAGTAATCCAATCAAAGCACCTGGAACAGCACCAAAACTAGCACCTGCCGCTGCATATTCAAGGCCAAATGGTAATAAGTAATAAGCTAAAAAAATCATTGTCACAACTCTAACGAATTGCTCAAAGATCTGGGATATGGCCGTTGGGCTCATCATTTGCAGCCCCTGAAAATATCCACGGTAGCTTGATAATATTGTAACAAATAATATTGCTGGAGCTAAAGCAACAATAGCATAATAGGCTCGTGCATCACGAAGAAAGTGTTGCCCAATGAGCCACTCTGCACCAAAATATAACAAAAAAGTGAAGATGATTCCAGTGAAAGATAGCAGAGCTAATGAAATTTTAAAAACATGGTTAGCGCCGCGAAAATCAGATAAAGCTACTTTTTCTGCAACAATAATTGAAATAGCAACAGGAATACCAGCTGACGAAATACTTAATGCTAATAGATAAATAGGATATGCCATCTGATAAAGGCCAATGCCTTCTCCACCAAGCAAACGTGATAATAAAATCCGATTGACTGATCCAATGATTTTAACAATTACACCAGCAAAAGTTAAAATGAGAGCCCCTTCTAAAAATGTATTTTTACTCACTTGCGTCCTTCCTTTCTACAACATTTCACACACCTATCATAGAGAGTCTGTTTTAACTAAGTTTTCAAATTACAAATTTCTAAATTCACAAAAATCATAAGCAGAAAAGTAGCGAACTTATGTCCGCTACTTAATCATCATAAAACAACTTAATTATGGTGCCATCTGTTTGGCAAGAAATCCTGCTGCAGTTTCAGCTAATTTGACTTCCATATCGCCCATTTGTAATGCTGGTTGTCTAGAGCAAATGATAACTGCACCAATAGCAGTTCCTTCAACCATAATAGGTGCCATCACTTCAGCTGTAAATGTACAAGGCTCATCGTCATTATCATTATCAACAATACAATTTTTGCAACTCTTGCCTTCACCAAGATTGTTTAGCAAAACTGCTTTGCGATCTTCCATTACTTTTTCTACAATGGCCCCTAATGGTTTATTCAAAAATTCTTTCTTTGATGCACCAGCGACAGCAACGATATTATCTCGATCTGCGATCAAAACAATATGTCCGATAGCTTCATATAACGAATCAGCATATTCTTTAGCAAAATCACCTAATTCACTTACTGGCGAATATTTTTTTAAAATGACCTCCCCTTCACGGTCAACATATATTTCTAATGGATCACCTTCGCGAATCCTGAGTGTCCGCCGAATTTCTTTAGGTATGACAATTCTACCTAAATCATCAATTCTTCTTACAATTCCAGTCGCTTTCACCAGTATCCCCCCTTTTCTACATTTTTTTACATTGGATGTCAATGATAGTATATATCTGCGCGAACATTTTTATTCACATACTTTTGTAATCAAGGAATGATCTAAAAAATTATATTGTTTTTGTAGGTGTTAAGGTAGCCACTACTTTAACTAGCCAGGCCAATAATAAATGAGTTTGGATTTGCACCGTCTTTAATCGAATACCTTCTGGATAAATAGTCACTCTCGCTGGAAATTTTTCTTTAAGTGACATGATCTGCTCTGGTTCCACATGAGGACAATCAATAAACATGATTTCTACATAATCAGAATGTTGGATAATTGAACGAATACCAACGCTCCTTGCCAGATTTTTAATTCTCATAAATTCTAGTAGATTTAAAACGCATTGAGGTGGTTCACCAAATCGATCAATCAACTCATCTAGTAATTCTGTAATATGCTGCTCCGTTCTACTCGCAGCAATACGTTGGTATATTTCAATTTTATGCATTGCATCGCTAATATAGTCGCCACTAATGTAAGCATCTATATTAAACTCTAATACAGGTTCAACTACAGTTTCTACTTTTTGTCCTGTTTTCAACTGTTGTACCGCTTCCTCAAGCAAATTACAATACATTTCAAAACCAACACTAACAATATTTCCATGCTGCTGTGCCCCTAAAAGATTACCTGCACCACGAATTTCTAGGTCACGCATGGCAATTTTAAAACCCGCCCCAAGTTCAGCAAACTCTTTAATGGCTTGCAAACGTTTCTCTGCTACTTCAGTCAGCACTTTATCCTGCCGATAGGTAAAATAAGCAAAGGCCATCCGATGTGAACGTCCTACCCGTCCTCGCATCTGATATAGCTGAGACAAACCAAAGCGATCTGCATCATATACGATAATTGTGTTTGCATTTGATACATCAAGACCATTTTCAATAATACTCGTACATAGCAGTACATCATCAGTACCTTCATAAAAATCCAGCATGGCACGTTCTAATTGTTCTTCTGCCATTTGACCATGAGCGATCCTTATTTTTGCATCAGGTAACATTTCCGATAAGCGTAAGTACATTTTATCAATCGTTTGCACCCGATTATAAACAAAATATACTTGCCCGCCTCGTTTTAGCTCACGTTTAATAGCATCACGAATGATTTCTTCATCATATTCAACAACATAACTTTGTACAGGAAAACGCTCTTCAGGAGGAGTTTCAATAATACTCATATCACGAGCACCGACTAGAGACATGTGTAGTGTACGTGGAATAGGTGTAGCACTGAGGGTCAATATATCAATGTTGGCACACCATCGTTTTAATTTTTCTTTTTGTTTGACACCAAAACGTTGCTCTTCATCCACGACAAGAAGTCCAATGTCTTTAAATATTACATCAGACTGTAAAATACGATGAGTGCCAATGAGCACATCGACTTTACCACTCCCTACAGCTTCAATGGTAGCCCGTTGTTCCTTCGCACTTCGGAAACGACTCATTACATCAACAACTAATCCTGAATCAGCAAATCGTGTGATAAACGTCTGGTAATGTTGCTGGGCTAACACTGTTGTAGGCACTAATACAGCAACTTGTTTACCGTTCATGACAGCCTTGAAAGCAGCACGAATCGCTACTTCAGTTTTACCAAACCCTACATCGCCACAGAGCAGACGATCCATCGGACGCAATTTTTCCATATCGGCTTTAATTTCTGCAATCGCAACAAGTTGATCTGCCGTTTCTTCAAAAGGAAAAGCATCTTCAAATTCTTTTTGCCATGGCGAATCAGCATCAAAAGCAAAACCTGAGGCAATTTGCCGTTGTGCATAAATTTCAAGTAATTCTTTTGCCATATCGGCCACTGCTTTTTCAGCTTTGCCTCTCGCTTTTACCCATTCACTGCCCCCCATTTTGCTAAGACGAGGCGCATCACCTTCTGGTCCAATATATTTTTGCAACAATTGAACTTGATCAGTTGGTACATATAATTTATCTTCCCCTGCATAACGAATGTGCAAATAATCTTTGTGAACCTGACCAACAACAAGAGTTTCTACACCTACATATTTGCCAATACCATGGTTAACATGTACAACATAATCACCTATTTTAATATCACGAAAATAAGTAATTTGTTGACCTTTAGCTACCCGCGGACGATGTTTTTTCTTTTGACGACCCAGAATATCTTTTTCCGTACATACAACAAAATGAGCTTGAGGCAGCTCAAAACCTGATGACAATGTACCAACTGTCACTAAAGTCGTACCAGCAACTAAGGTATGTATTTCTGGGGCAAAAACAGAATGAATACCTTCTTCCGCTAAACTTTGTTGCATTGATACAGCTTTTTCCCGGTTGGACATAAAAATAATGGTGGTAAAATTGTGTTCTTGCCAATTTTTCAATTCCGTAAATACCATATCCATTTGTCCATGAAAAGGTGCGACCCCTTTAGCAGTAATACTAATGACCTCTTCAGGTTCAGTATGAGGAATTTTCTGCAACAATAAGGAAAAGTAGAGTACATTATATTGCTTACCAGCTGTCACCAAATCCGGCCAGTTAAATATATTTTTCTTTATTTCTGGATTTTCTTTAACTAGTTTGCCAATTTGTTCTCTAATACGTGTCGCTTCATCAAATACAATCGTTGCTGTATCCGGTAGATAAGACAAAAATACGGCGTGTTTTCCCGTATATGTCACTTCAGATAACGGCAATATATCCACTTGATTCACATTGTTAATCGAACGTTGCGTCATCGTATCAAATTCGCGTAGGGAATCTACTTCATCACCAAATAGTTCCAAACGAATTGCTACCTTATTATTAATGGGAAAAATATCAACAATTCCACCCCGAGCACTAAATTGACCAATGGACTCAACCTGATCAACACGCTCATAACCAAAATTAACCAAAGACTCAATTAATTGTTCACGTATAATTTCAGCACCACTGCTAATCGTGATTCGGCTATTTTCAAAATCTGCTTTGGATAAAACCCGTTGCATAGCGGCTTCTGCAGTAGCTAAAACAATAATTTTTTCTCCGCGTGCCATACGTCCGAGTATATCCATACGCCGTGCTGCTAATTCTACCCCTTTAGCGGCAACTGTAAACGTAATCATATCGAGTACTGGCAACTCAAGTACGACTGCCTCAGGAATTAGTGTCGCCAAATCTAAGCGCAAATATTCTACTGATTCATAATTCCCTGTAATAATTACCATTGATCTCGGATTGGATTGATATGCCGTTGCAATTAATGCACTTTTTTGTATACCTGTTATTCCATAAATTTGACTCTGCCCACCCGTAAGACTGTAGGCCGCAATGGCACGTTTAAACCCTTGATCGGTTTGCATAACTTCAAATACCTTGTTCATAGACACCTCATCCCATATAAAAAACGTTAAAGCGCTTTTTCATAGCGTATATAACCCAAACTTGAAAAGTAACGACACACAAAGAAGTTAAACCTTATATCTCATAGTTTTTCTTATGCTAATAGACTATAAACTATGCTCGTAACAACAGCTAAAAGGGGCTTTAGCAATTGCTAAAGCCCTGATATATTTTTAAAATCATCTGAGACAGTATTTTTAATGTAATAATTTTGTTTCTGGTTCCTTCTCATCGACATTAACCAATCCTAATGACTCTATACACTCATCACATAATGAATGAACATACATGACATTAGCCACTGAATCAATTTTTATTATATCTTGGCGTTCTTCTGCCGTCAAGCAATCAAAGCCAAACTTCACTTCATCGACTTGATCCACTTCAATCATATCAATTACCTGACCACAATGTTCACAGTTATAATATATTTTCATGAGTACTTCGTACCTCCTTAACATGATTCAATTCAACAAACGAAAATATCGCCTACCTTATTGATAACTATAAATTAAGCCGAGAGGCGAATAACGGTCACATTCCAAATTAAGTGTACACATACTGCGATAAATATTCCCCCTAAAATACTACCACTTAAGTAAAAAACACCGACTGTTAATCCTCCAAATAATCCATGGCCAACTATACTGGATAAGGCGGCTAAACCCCTTCGTTCTCGGCTGCTATTTTTGAACCAATCATAAGCAGCTTCCAAAATTCCAAATATAATATGAGTAACCAAAATATCAGCACCTAAATAATATGAGCAAAGAGTTTTTGCCAATTCTTCAAAAATGGGACCATAACTAACAATCACTCGATTTCCAATATATTGTAATAACAATTTATTTAATAAAAAACTGAGGCTAGCCATTAGGCAACCAATTACATAAGCCATAATAAATCCTTTACATCATAGGGTCATAAACTTATTATTACCAAGATCAATCGGCGTTATACGATGATCATCCTTTATTGCTGAATATGCACAAAAACAGACTTGAGATTATTCCTCAAGCCTGTTTTTCTCACTACGGCAATACATTGTAGGGATTGATCGGTGTTCCATTTTTCCATACTTCAAAATGAAGATGTGGACCTGTTGAATTCCCAGTGCTGCCCATATAAGCAATCACTTGACCTTCTTTGACATATTGTCCGTTTTGTACAATATACTCGCTAAGATGACCATATAGCGTTGTGTATCCCTGATCATGTTCAACGATTACAGTATATCCATAACCACTATACCAACCAGCATGTATGACACGCCCAGATCTCGCTGTTTTAATCGGCGTTCCAATGTCATTTGCAAGATCAATACCGCTATGCAATCTACCCCATCGATAGCCAAAACCAGAACTTAACTCTCCTGTTGTCGGATAAATAAAGCGTTGGTTCCCCCCTCTTGATACACTAGGCTCAGCACGTGCTAATTGACGATCATTTTGCTGAATTTTTTTGCCACCTGGGATAAATATTTTTTCACCAATCGAAAGATCCGTACTTACTTTAGCATTCGCTTTTGTGATGGTAGCTACATCAATACCATAGACATGGGCAATTCGCCACAACGTATCTCCCATATCAACAGTATATAATACACCTTTACTTGGCAAAATTATTAATTGATCACCTTGATGAATTTCTGAATTGAGGTTCTCATTAGCACTCTGCAAAGTATCTACATCAATTCCATACTTTTCAGCAATTGCACTGAGGGTCTCGCCATCTTGTACACTATGCATCTTCATTTTAGCAGGTTCAGCTATCGATTCTAAAGGAACTGGCTCAACCTGCTGAGCTACCTCATTTTGTTTTTCTAACGTGTTTCTAGGTATAGCCCAGAGACCAATAACTAGTAAAATCAAGGCTATTGACAGAATCAATCTCCCTAATAATTTAGGTTGACACTCTATCGTGATAAACTTCACTACATCGCCTCCACCTTATTAACTGAGAATTATTCAACAAAAAAAGAACCCAGGAGTAATATATAGTATACTCCTGGGTTCTTTTTTTATGCAAAAATTTATAAAATCACTTTCAGAAAGGATCTATACGTTAGCATTTTTCCAGTCTTCTAAAAATCTCTTAATACCTGAATCCGTAAGAGGATGCATCAATAGACTCAAGATGACTTTATAAGGCACGGTCGCAATATGAGCTCCGGCTAAAGCCGACTGAGTAACATGTATTGGATGACGAACGCTCGCAGCAATAATTTCCGTATCAATCTCATGAATTGCAAAAATATCCGCAATGGTTTTCACAAGTTCAATACCATCTTGACTAATATCATCAAGTCGTCCCACAAAAGGGCTAACATAAGAAGCACCAGCGCGTGCTGCCATTAGGGCTTGATTTGCTGAAAAAATCAAAGTAACATTGGTTTTAATGCCTCTGCTTTTCAAAGCACTGACTGTTTTGAGACCTTCAACATTGCATGGGACTTTAATCACTATATTGTCAGCAATGGCTGCTAGTTCCAATGCTTCGGGCAACATTTCTTCAAAAACAGTACTCACGACCTCAGCACTAACAGGACCATCTACCAACTCAGCAATTTCCTTAATCACTTCTTTAATATTTCTCTTTTCCCTTGCGATGAGTGAGGGATTGGTTGTCACGCCAGCGACTACTCCTAGAGCTATACCATCTTTTATTTCGCTGAAGTTTGCTGTATCAAGAAAAAATTTCATATAAGACACCCCTTTTATCTTCCCAATCTATTTTTCTGATGACTAAGTCCCTGGATAAGGACAACTATGGTTCATACGGAGTCAAAACTCCACCTGAATCATGCCGTTTTTATATTGAAACAGCTAAATTGTTACATCACTAACAACTTAGATCTAATTCAATCTAATTAATGTTTGTGACGTGAGCGCCGAGGGGATATGATTTCCAGATCTTCAAGCCCTTCAACGTATGTTAAATCTTCTTCTGTTTGCGCTGGTATAAGCAATTGACCACCACATTGAGCACATTCTAGCTCAATTCCACCTGGCAACACCTCAGCTCCAATCGCACTACTACCACAACGACAGTGTAATACACCTTTTTCTGCCATATCATGTATTTTATTTAAAGTCTCTAACATCACTTGAGGATTTTCAATTTCATCATCATATTCATCAAGTTCCATATCAGAGGCTAATTTTTCGAATTCTACTTTATATTTGTTAATCGTTTCTGCAATGACTTGCCTAGCCCCTACAAACCCTAATTCAAAGTTTTCCTGCACACAATAGATCTTGTCCATTTCGGCACGCCATAAGCGTTTGCTATCAAGGCAAATTACATGATTTGTTTGGCATAACACACAAGGGATGTCAAGCAAACACTGACGATCGCCACTGCTTGTAATCGTAGCTTGTATCTGGCCACAGCTGCATAGAAGTTTCCTGGAACCAGTATTTCTTAGATTAAATCGCGAAATAGTATGCATGTGTATCTTGCCACACCGCGAACAATATAACGCTAGTGTCGAAACAGTGTTAATAAACATATACATCCCTCCTTTCGTTATTCTGTTCGCCAAGCAAGAGAAAAGTTCCTGCTTACTAAGCAGTTTATAAGAAAAGACTTGGCTTCTGCCAAGTCCTCAGACACAGGCGAAATTCTTAGTCACCTTTACTTGAAATCCAAAAATATTTTACTTTTTGATGTTAAAACAACCACCTACTATAAGGATAAGTTCATTCATATGGTTTGAATCTTTCATTAATATTCGATGGCATTAGCGGAAATAACTTGACTAATCATCGTGCATAACTCAATAATATCAAAGGGTTTCGTCACATAGGCATATGCGCCAAGATCTTTTGCAATATTAACCAGTCCCAATTCACCGTATGCTGTCATCATAATGACTTTTTCTGCCTGATTTAAATGTTTAAGTTCTCGTAGTGTCTCTATTCCATCCATACCTGGCATTTTCATATCCATTAAAATTAAAGATGGATTCAGTTCTTTCGCTTTTTGCATTCCCTCATAGCCATTAGCTGCCGTGCATACATTGTAGCCTTCTTCAGTCAGAACTTCCATTAGCAATCTTCTGATTCCTGGTTGATCATCAACAACCAATATTGTAGATTTACTATTAGACATCCATATTCGCTCCTTATTTGCTTTATGCCCTATTTTAGTTAATTATTCGCACAATACCAGATTTATCCTCCTATTAGGCAGCAAATAAGCAATTTTATTTAAATAATTGAGAAATTCTCATTTTTATTCCATGTAAACGTGTCAGCATGCGAAAAGCAAATTCATTATGATAAATTTTCATAGTATAGACAGCTTCTTTATCATCAACGACAAAACGAATATCATTAAACGGTGTAGGTAGTCCCCACGTAGTATAAATAGGTTGTCCATTTTTAAGTATACTGATACGATAAGCACTTTCGCGTAGATACAAAGGGTATTTTATATTCACTATATGATTGTGCTGTTCATCAACTAAAATATCACGGCCTACTATACGTATAGCATATTCAGCAATTCCTCGTTCATCGGATAGACGTTTACCGTATATGGCTAATAATTGAGGAGTATAGTAATCTAAATAGGCCTCAACTAACTCACTTGCAGTCCCAAAATTCAGTACCCCTTGATCAACATACTTTTGTTTAACGTAAGCTAAATGCTCATCAATAGCCTGGAATTGCCCACCCTCGAGACTTTTCCAATCACCATCTCCCATAACAAACATGGCATGGGTAAAGCCGATCACAGCATGTATACCCGGTTTCACGACACGACTTCCCGCCGTAAAATACTCCATACCTTGATCAGTTTTTTGATTCATAACCATAGCACTCTGGTCGTTATAGGAAATGGATTGTCGTGGCGTGGGACGAAACTCAACAATGCCGACTTTACTAAGATCCTCAGCTGGTCCATTGATATCATCTGGTGCTGTAAAATAAATTTCATGACCGTAATCACCTGTTGTTACAGCACCTCCATTATTACCATCTGCATCACTTGATCCCCATAAGCCAACCTTTTTATACGCATTGGTACTCATGGCTTCATCAGCTTTGCCACTGCCAAAATCAAATGAACCAACTCTTGCTGTTAATAATTGTCCTTGGTCTGAATTTCTCGCCAATTGATCTAAAATTGATTGATAATCATAGAGCATACCTGTACGACTTGTATAATCGCTGAAATCCCCCTCAGTGAACACTGAATGCGCCCATCCATGTTTCAAATGATTAGCCCATATCCCATCCACTGCCTCATTGTAAGACAATACATTACCTGGTAAATAAGGATCATAATCTGAATGTAAATGGATACCATACTCATGGCCTCGACCAGCCTCTTGCACGACAGACTCTTGAATAGCTGATACAATCTTCGGCCATTGACCGGTCTTAGACTGTCCGCCAGCCCACTGGGCAGCTTTTACAGCGGGCCAAGCAATATAATGTGTCCATTTGGCTCCATATTTCTCAGCAATACCATTAAGAGCTTCAGATTTGCCCACCATTTGTCCTAAAAATTCTTGTGGTTCTAACCAACTATTACGATTACCCCAGGCTGTAGGATACCCAGCACCATCAATGGGTTCAAGATCCTCAGTCATGACATAAAAAATTTTTCCTGGGTTTGGATCACTGACAGAGACTTGTACCTGCTCTTGAACCTCTTGATCGTTAACACTGAATTTAATTGTCCATGGCTTATTTAAATTAACAGCATCAGGACGCTTGGCCTGCAATTGCCAACTTATATGATGCTTTTCTCCTGGATTGAGATGATCAATCGTCTGAAGAGATTGATCCATACTTACCAAGCCATATCCGTAAGGTTCAATCATTTTAACTGCAATATGATCCATAGGTTTGCTCGTCATATTCTGAGCATCGGCCTCAATTACGAATCGATCCCCCTGCCCAACACGCTGGTGAAGCGCAGTCGGTATCAGGCGCATTGCTTTATTGGGATCACTACCAATTATAAATTTAGTAATAAGTGCATGCTGCCCTTGACCAACTTCCACGCTTAAACGATATTTAACAGCACTACGTAATTGCTCTTGAGGCAAAGTTGCCAGCATCTCTGAAAAATTTTGTTTTTTCTCTATCCAATTTCCTTGAAAATTGGTTATATATCGAGTATCTTGCCACTTATTTAGCATTGAACTTTTTGGTAACTCACCAGTGAAAACAAAGCCTGTTTCACCAATGATCTTTCCTTGACGATCAAGAGCACTCAATTTGATTCGCCCTCGGCCTTGGGTTGATAAGAATTGCAATCTGAGCTCCGCAAAAGCAGCAATATCAGCTTCTTCTTCTATAAAATATTCCAGTTGCCCTTGATTGCCTGCTACCAATTCTAGCATAGAATTATTTTGATCTGTTGCTTTTACTACCCGATAAGAATTACCATCACCTTGTTCTATTAAATGTTCAGGTATACTCCATTGTTTTTCTTCATTAGCCGTAAGAACTGTCAATCCAGCAATTGGTACTGGTAGACGAGTTCCACAACCACTCAGCATTACGCCTAACAACAGTATGAATACTACAATTTTGTGTGCCATATTCTCCTACCCTTTCTAGCTAGAATACATGGATTCTAGCTTTTTGGTCTGCTCTGAATGAGATATCGGATATCTCATTCAGAGCAATTGTTTTTTATAATATTGAATTTAAGATATGCAGTTAAAATCACATTGACATATTAATCAGCCCACTGCCAATAAAGATAGCAATTACTGCACATAATACTCCAATCCCAATTATAGGGCTCATCAGTACAAGTACTGATTTAGCTGTCGATAATTGATGTACTTCTCTGATTGCCACCACATCTAGATAAAGTGACCAAAATACTAATACCAGTACCGAGATTGACAATAAAAATGTCTTCGTACTTGAAGGCATGACTGTTACCATCGCCCATAATGGTACCATAAAAATCCGAGGAATATGGGCAAATCCTAAGGTTACAAATAGTCCTACCGCTGTGCCACGACCACCAAAAAATTCAGCAGTTAACTGCCATATGGCAACACCCATAATCCATATCATGAGACTACCAATGACTTTAAACATGACTAGGACATGAAACATCATTGCTAGTCCAGTATCTTTAAGGCCAAAATACAATGCCCAGATTGGCACAAGTATACTACAGAAAAAAACACTGATCGCTTGCCCTACATTTTTGCTTTCAGCCATATTCCTCATTGCTACCCATGGCTGAAACAATACATCATAAAGATTGTCAAATAAGCTACCCATTTATTTCACCTGCCATTTATCTGGCGATAAATCCTGTGGCATACCACTATTCAATGCATTTTGGGCCTGCTTAAAGATGACTTGCTCTAACAAAGTACCAACTTGCCCATTCGCACCAAATAACATACTCCATGGAGAGTGTTTACCATACTCCTTGATTTCCGGTTTACCACTAATACCCGCCATTTCTGCTGTGCCATCAATGGCATCATACATATTGCCTAATTCATCGACCAACCCCAACTGCTTGGCTTGATTCCCTGTGTAAATTCGTCCATCAGCAAGCTTACGTACTTGTTCTATATCCATTTTACGTCCTTCAGCTACCACAGTGACAAATTGATTATAAATATCATCTACCATCACCTGAATGATTTCTCGCTCTTCACCAGTCATCATACGTTCCGGAGATAAAATGTCTTTATGAGGTCCACTTTTGATTTTTTCTTGATAAATACCTACTTTTTTATATAACTCTTCCCAATTCGCATAAGGTACATATACACCAATACTGCCTGTCATTGTCGTAGGATTTGCATATATTTTATCAGTACAAGCTGCTAACCAATAACCGCCTGAAGCCGCTACATCACCCATGGAAGTCACGACAATCTTACCTTTTGCTCGCAGTTTTTTGATTTCAAATCCAACTTCCTGAGAAGCTGCCGCACTACCACCGGGACTGTTAATTCTAAGAATAACAGCTTTAACCGACTCATCATCTCGTGCCTCATGTAATTGTTTAATAACTTGATCCGTACCACCTTGTTCAGATAATAAAGTACTCTGTCCATGCCCCCCCATAATGACACCTTCAACATAAATCACAGCAATTTTATTAGCTTGAATTGTTTTTTTACTAGTATTATGGACTGCCAGCCCTACTAACGAAAAAAGTACCACTAAACCAATGACAATAATCACAGATTTTTTATACATAACTACACTCCTTATGCAAAAAGCAACTGCGGTCAATTGTCCACAGTTGCTTAATTTTGTTTTATTTTTTATTGTTCAAAGCTGCTTTCACAAACTCTCTGAATAATGGATGTGGATTTGTTGGCCGGGATTTAAATTCCGGGTGGAATTGAGTTGCAACATACCAAGGATGGTTTTTAATCTCAATAATTTCCACTAGACTACCTTTTGGCAAAGTACCACCAATGACCAAACCAGCTGCAGTTAACTGCTCACGGTAGGCGTTATTAAACTCCCAACGATGACGATGACGTTCATAAATGATTTCATCTTGATAAGCTTGATAAGTTAACGTACCTTCTGGTACTTTACATGGGTACACACCAAGACGCATTGTACCGCCTTTATCTTCAACTGCTACTTGTTCTAGCATCAAATCAATCACTGGATGAGGCGTTTCCTCATTAAACTCTGTACTATGTGCCCCTGCTAGTTTACATACGTTTCGTGCAAACTCAATAACGGCACATTGCATACCTAAACACAAACCGAAAAACGGTACTTTGTTTTCACGGGCATATTGAATCGCTTTAATCTTACCTTCAACACCCCGATCACCAAAACCACCAGGAATTAAGATACCATCAACATCACCAAAACAATTACTGAGATCGACATCATCGGCTTCAATCTCTTCCGCATTAACCCATTTAATTTGAATGGCAGTATCATTAGCAATGCCGGCATGTTTAAGAGCTTCCGACACGCTCAAATAAGCATCAGGTAATGCTACATATTTACCAACAATAGCAATTGTTACATTTTTTGATGGATTAATAATTTTATCGAGCATTTTATTCCATTCTGTCATATCCGCTTCATTGGCAGTAAGGTTAAGTTTATTCAAAACGATACTGTCAAGGTTTTGTTCCTGCAGCAGTAAAGGTACTTCATAAATACTCGCAACTGTTTTATTTTGAATGACTGCATTTGCATCAATATCACAGAAAAGAGCTAATTTATCACGCATTTCAGGGGAAATGTCATGTTCAGTACGACAAACAATAATATCTGGAGTAATACCAATGCCTCTTAATTCTTTTACGCTATGCTGAGTTGGCTTGGTTTTTAATTCGCCAGCTGCAGAAATATACGGCAAAAGTGTTACGTGAAGATAAAGTACGCCATCCCGACCTACTTCTTTTTTCACTTGGCGAATTGCTTCCAAGAACGGTAAACTTTCAATATCACCAACAGTGCCACCAATTTCAGTAATGACAACATCAGCATTTTCTTCTTTACCTACACGATAAACCCGCTCTTTGATCTCGTTGGTGATATGAGGAATGACTTGAACAGTACCACCTAAATAATCACCTTTACGTTCCTTATTAATCACTGACAGATACACTTTACCTGCGGTTATATTGGAACTTTTACTCAAATTTATATCGATAAATCGTTCATAATGCCCTAAGTCCAAATCAGTTTCTGCACCATCTTCAGTAACAAATACTTCCCCATGCTGGTATGGGCTCATGGTACCAGGATCAATATTTATGTATGGATCAAATTTTTGAATCGTCACTTTTAGTCCACGATTTTTTAATAAACGCCCCAATGAAGCAGCAGTGATCCCTTTACCAAGAGAAGATACAACTCCCCCGGTAACGAATATATATTTTGCCATAATTCTAGTTCCTCCTAAAATGCCTTTACCCGTATATTCCCTACAAAAATTAAAAATTTAATCATGTTAACATTGCCTGCTAAGGTCGCGACTTACACAAATCTTTTAACAAAGGTTTGGTGCGCTACTTCAGTACGCCAATTATTTTATACTCTACAATCGAACAGTGTCAAGTAATTATTCTCTTTCTCCAGGTTCAGCATTTGCTGCGACATACTCTTGTTGAATTTCTTCAAAAAGTTTTTGCCGCCGAACAGTCGAAGAGGTTTTTACACTTTCATCTTTTTCAACAGTCGAACGTCCACTGAGTTGTTGTGGCGACCATTCAACGAGCCCCCACATTCCTTTACCCATATGGACAAAACGACTATCCATGTTAATTTGCGTATGAACTTCGGATATCGCATGGGCTAAAGAGTGGATTCTTCGCCCTTTAAGTTCCAATACTTCAGTAATTAAATCTCTAAAATACATGGATTTACCCGTTTTTTGTAAAATTTTATACGCTAGTTCCACTTCTGAAACTTGCTTCATCATTTCTGTCATATACATTAAATCCTTCCACACTCAAAATTTAATAACTCCACTTTTTCTGGTAACATTCACCATGCACAGAAAAATTCCTTTTTTTATTTAAGGAGATTTTTAAGATTTACCTTACATTTTTTCTGGTGCACTAATTCCTAAAATACCAAGAGCATGAGCAATCGTTGTCTGCACAGCTTTCACTAAAGCCATACGTCCTATTTGCAGATCTTTATCAACACCATTAATGCGACATTGATTATAGAAGGTATGAAACTGACCAGCTAAATCATGTACATAACGGGCAATACGATGAGGTGCTCGTTCTTTTGCCGCATCAGCAATCTCTTCTTGGTATTCTCCTAATTTCTTAATTAAAGCGATTTCATACTCACTTGTCAATAAACTCAATTTAGTATTGTCAATATCACTAAGAGTAATACCTGCTTCTGCAAGTTGACGGAAAATACTTGAAATCCGTGCATAAGCATATTGGATATAGTACACGGGATTCTCATTTGATCTTGATTTAGCCAAATCAAGATCAAAATCTAATTGACTGTCAAGGGAACGCATAATAAAGAAGAATCGAGCAGCATCTGTACCCACTTCTTCAATTAGCTCACTTAATGTCACACTTTGACCTGTACGTTTAGACATTTTAACTAATTGTCCATCTCGATATAAACTGACCATTTGTACAATGAGAACTTCCAGTTGCTCAGGACGATAGCCAAGGGAAGCAATCGCTGCTCTAACTCGGCAAATATAGCCATGATGATCAGCACCCCAAATATTAATAAGCTTATTAAAACCACGCTCTAGTTTATTACGATGATAAGCAATATCTGCAGCTAAGTAAGTAGGAATACCATTATCGCGAATCACTACACGATCTTTGTCATCACCATAAGCTGTCGATTTGAGCCATAGAGCACCATCTTGCTCATAGATAAATCCATTATCTTGTAAGACCTTACAAGTCTCGCTGAGCGCATTACTCTGATGCAATGTACATTCACTAAACCATACATCAAAGTGTACATTAAAGGCGGCTAAGTCAGTTTTTAATGCCAATAATTTTTCATTAAGAGCAATGGCTTTAAAAAATGCTAATCGCTCCACTAGTGAAAGATGTAGATGTTTATCTCCATCTTGATCAATGATACTCTGAGCCGTCTGAACAATATCCTGTCCATGGTAACCATTTTCAGGAAATTCCACAGTCTGCCCCAAGAGTTCTTCATAACGAGCATTAACGGATGCTGCTAAATTATCAATCTGATTGCCTGCATCATTAATATAGAATTCGCTCGCTACATCATAACCTGCGGCCTTCAATAAATTAACCAAAGCACTGCCAACAGCAGCTCCACGACCATGACCTACATGTAATGGTCCTGTAGGATTCGCGCTCACAAACTCTACCTGCACACGTTCTCCAGCCCCTGAAAGACTATTACCATAGTGCTTGCCTTGTGCTAAAATATCAGCTAGCATTGTATAGAGCCAATCTGATTTCAAATAAAAATTAATAAATCCAGGACCTGCAATCACCGTTTTATCCAGCCATGTTTCTTTTAATCTTGCAACAATAGCCTCGGCAATGACCCTTGGATTAGTTTTAGCGGCTTTGGCGGCCTGCATAGCAAAATTAGTAGCAAAATCCCCAAACTCCTTCTTGGGTGGTACTTCTAATACAATTTTCGGCAACTCATCAGCACTAAATATCCCATCAGCAATTGCTTGATGTGCGGCTTGATAAATGGCTTTTTGCAACAATTCTTTAATATCCACTTTTACTTTCCTCCCGTACACTGATCGACAAGGTATTGGTACTTTGCCATTGTCCATTTATTTCTAGCTCATAACGAATGTGTATGTTCCCTACTGACTTACTTAAAGCCTGCTCTATACTTTGAGTTAGTATACCCATTTCCATCGTAACATAAGGCGTCACATAGGAACTATGGCTTTTCTCACCCAAACGAAACTGTTGCTGGTACTTCACATTTCCCATCCTGACTAACACGACATGCTGTTCATACACTTTTAGCATGGTGCTCACACCTTCAAGCCCAGATACTTCAGTATCTTTATACACAATATACTGCACACCGTTTTTCTCATAATAGTGCCCTGCAGTAATAAGCTCGATGCGATTTTCTTCGCCCTGGGCATCACGTTGCGTGCCGACTATTGTCACTACAACATTAATCATACGATTATCTCCCTTGCCAACCTGAAATATATTATAGCCTATTCAGCAACGATTGTAACGCAAAATTCATAAAGAAAATTCAAAACAAAACACCCCCTCATAAGAGGGGGAATTGATTTAGGATTAGATATTTTCTACAAAATTCATTATAGGTCTATTACAAATAGTATGTCAAGGTTTATTACCCTTTATTTTTAAATGCAGCAACTAAATTCGCTGATGAAGCCTGAACACCTTCAACAACTTGAATAATATCCTGCATCGCTTTCGCTTGTTTGTTAGAAATGACAGCCGACTGATTAATACCATCAATCACTTTTTGAATCGATTGCTGAATCTCTTGTAAGATAACATTAATACTTTCAGTGGCATCTGCACTATTTTGCGCCAATTTTTGCATTTCCTGAGCTACGACTGCAAAACCTCGTCCATAGGTTCCAGCGCGAGCAGCTTCAATGGATGCATTAAGGCTCAGAAGTTTGGTTTGCGTTGCAATACTACGACTCATATCTAGAATTTTTCCAGTATCTTTCACTCTTCTCACGGAATCATGAGAGACATTCACTACACTTTCTGTATTCGCAGCCAATTCTTGAGAAGAAGCGGAGATGCCTTCAACAGCGATTGCGGCCTGACCAACCTGATCAGAGACAGCCTGGGCTACAGTTTGTACGATCTCAATTTGTTTTGCCTGTTTCAATCGAGTACTCAATAAAGCCACTACTACTTTAGCAATCGGACGAACATAATCAAGTTTACCTGCGATAGCAAAGGTGCCCACCCGCTCGCCATCAACTTCGATGGGATAATTCTGTCCTTCTTTGAGACTATTATTTTTGGCAACATCATCTCCTGTAACAACATATTCATTCAAATGTCCGCTAAGAATTTTTTGCGAACCTTCATGTTTTGTATTAAGACGTTTTCCTCCATCTGAATCTCCAACAATCATAGCTTCACGATTACAGACAATAACATGATAACCAGTGTTTTGATAAATAAATGTTGTTAATGTACTAGCCATATCCTGGGATATTGTACAATCAGCCATATTTGCCCTCCCCCCTACTCTTAGACCTTACGCCTGTTAAGACCTGTCTCAATCATCAAAATGTAATAATAAGCACTGTGAGTAATTCAATCTTTTTCAATAAATTCCTGCTATCACAGCATAGAAAAAATAGATCATCGTCTTTAAAAAGCCGTAGCACCCCAATTTCTTCTTAAAAAGAAACTGGGGTGCCTATTTGGATGAGGTGTCATAAGACTGCCTCTCCACTACTAGTATATGCACATTGTTGATTCTTTTATTCCCATAATTTTTTTATTTCTGCATCAACATAATAATGTTTGAGAATTTCTTCAGCTTTTATTCCCTGTTGGGCAAAAGTATAGGCACCCCATTGACATAATCCTACCCCATTCCCCCAACCTCGTCCTGAAAAAGTAAAATTTTTCCCATCATAACTCATTTCGGTAATTAAGGTGGATTTCAAACGCTCATAACCAATTTTTTTTCTAAAATCAGCACCATAGATTTTTTTATTGCCAGCACCAATATAAAGAATCCGACCCGATGGACCTTTTTCTAAGATGGTAATATCAGCAGGATTATTTGTATAGCCCACAGCAGCAGCTACTTCTGATCCTGGTATTTTAACTGTCCATGATTGTAAATTGGCTGGTGCATATTGAAAACAGTTATCGACCACGGGCTGAAAATAAGGAGTTGGTGTAACAATTTCTTTCGGAAAGCTTTCTTCTTTTGTGGCAGCAATCTGCCCATTACAGGAACTATAGATGGCATTTATTAAGCCGCCACCATAAAGTAATACCTGTCCTCTTGTGCGCCGTACAGCCTCTCGTACATTATCATTCACCAGCTCAGGTGCATAAGCCTGTAATTCTTCTTTTGATGTGCTCACATCCGCATGATGTAAATTTCGAATCGTACCAGCTTCAATGGCATGAATAGTCAGCGTCCTAGAAGCAATAGCCTGAGCAGCTAAAGCTTCAACAGGCCACTTAGGATCCATTTCTTTCGCAATCACGCCTTCTAAATATCGTTCCAATGCAATACTTTCGATATAACTTTTCTCTGATATCCACACCCTAATCACGGGCTCACTTTTATATTGACTCACATCCAAGGGCGCCACCCCAGGTATGGGCTGAATCGGTTCTGGAACTGGAACTGGAACTGGAACTTCTTCATTAGGAACTGGCATAGGTACATCGGGTGTGGGTTTTGGAGCAGGAGGTCCCAATAATGAATAGGCCCCTACCACAATGAGTATCACAAGAATCATAGGAATTAGAATATTAAATTTAGTTCCCATTTACTCCACCTCAGTTTTAGTATGTAATAATCTATATTCTTCTATACATAGATTGTCTTATACTAAAATTGAGTGTCTAGATTTTTTATATCATTCTTTATTCAACAAAAACAGTCGCTCTTAGCTTTCATCTTATAAAATGAAAGTTAAGAGCGACTTAATTCCTAGATAGGAAAATCAATCAGATTTAGATGAAGTACAAGCCTCATCTGAATCAAATCTTTTTTATTGTGCAACATAAGGAATAACGAGTGGACCTAGGGGTAAAATACCAATAGTAACATCAGGTCCATATTTATCCATTAGTTGTTTAAGAGTTTGTTCTATATTTTCCACATGATTGATCATACAATCTGCGACTGTCTGCTCATCAAGCAATGAGTACAAATAACAATCTGCCTGCAACTGAATCATGGCCAACTTTTGAGCTTCCCATTGATCAAACATGGAGAAGGCTGGATCATTAATCATATCAAGCAGTTCTTGAGGTGTACTGCGCATTTTTAAGATAGGACCAAAATTCCCATGACTAGGAAGCCCATCTACACATTCTGAGACACTAATAATACTGCCGCCTTCTTTGACAACTTGCGCTCCAGCACTCATGCCTTTGACAGTTTGATAAAGATTCTGATCTAAAGGATAGCCTGAATTCGTAGTAATTACAATATCAAAAGGTTTCTCAACAGCAAACATGGCATGTTCTTTGACAAAAGCACAACCAACGCGATGAGCCTCAATTACGTCACCAGCAAATACATTTGTAATTTCTTTTTCCCCATTCAATGTTACATTGAGCATAAACTCCGGCTTAGCCATCAAACAATTCTGAGTGGCAGCATCTTGCACACTATTGCCATCAATCACACCCCAAGTACTTTGAGGATTGCCAATCATCTCTGCATTATGAAAATCCTGAATGGTTTTAATACCCACAATACCTGGATTAATTCCTTTAGGACCTCCAGAAAAACCTGCAAAAAAGTGAGGTTCAATAAACCCAGTCACAATTCTAAAATCAGCTTCAACATACGTTTTATTTAAATAAACATTCGATCCATAGCTATTACAACCAACATGTACCAGTTCGTTGTCATCAAAAGCCTCATGATTGATCACTCGGATCGTATCAACAACCTCTTGACCGAGCATTTGAATTAGCTCTTCTTTCGTATTAGGTCGATGACTGCCTAAGCCATTGATGACGACAAAATTTTCTTTTGGAACATGTGATAATTCCTCAATCAACCAAGGAACCAGTTTTTCGCTAGGGGTTGGTCTTGTAATATCTGCAATTACAATCGCAACAGTATCTGTGCTTTTTACCATTTCTTTTAAGGGAGGAGTACCAATGGGTTTGCGTAGTGCTTCAAGCACTGCACTTTTTTCATCTGACAGACCAGGCAAATGCCTAGGTTCAATCACTACAGCCTTATCAGGAACCTGAATGCTTACATGATCCTTACCATATGCCAACTTTACTTGTTTCATATCATATAACCCCCTATCAATTTCACTATATGACTTCACCATAAATCCTACAATTCCTGCTTTTAATATCCTACAAATATCTCTTTTCTATACAAATTTCATTAGACATTCTTAAAAGCAATACCTTACTTAGGATACAGGAATATATAAGCACCCCTTAGACGGCTCATTGCTAACATATTATATTCTCTATGATAGCCAAAAGAGACTTGGCGCAGGCCAAGTCTCTTTTACTCTTATTTAATTGTTGCACTGTATTTTTCTATCATTTTCACAGGATGATATGACTCTTTAGCTTTTCGCAAACCCTCAATCCCCATATCCTCTTCCCGATTTATATATTCAATATGCTGCCAATTATGGGCGCAAAATTCTTGATTGATAACTCCATAAACACCTTTATATTCTAAACGGCCTTTCTCTACATGAATGACTGCTGTATCATCATTGCTGAGTTCACCAAAGGTAAAGCCGATCATCTTACCATCAATAAAGATAGCACCACCCTGGAATCCTAGAACAGTAAAGTTATTCATTGCTTCAACAATTGCATTTCGTTCACAATCAATGCTATCGCCCTTCACACAGCCACGTTCATTACACCATTCTGTCATAAATTCAATACACTGCTTAGTCATTTCAACAGTCATAGGTACATATTGATAGTTTTCATACGTTTTTCTAAAACTATTGACATGATTTTTCTTATTATGAAATTTTCGTCCTTTTAGCTCAATCAGTTCTTTAGATAAATATACATAATCATAATTATCTCGTTCTGCACTGTACTCAAAATAATTTGGCTTTATTTTCTCAAGCCATTCCATCATATATTTTTCCATTCCTTGTAACATAAAAGGAAAATTTTGTTCCTCAGCATGATCTAGCATTTTTTGAATGACGTCAGCTAAACCCTGTTCAGGACCAAAGGGAGGTAAAAAAAAGTGTTCTCCTTCCCAATAGGCTTTAACACACAAAAAGTCACCTTCTAGTGCCCACTGTATATGATAAACGGTGCGCCACATAAATAAATTCGTAAAATTATAATGAGCGTTTTCATACCGTCGTGCACGAAAAAACTGATCAAATAATGGTTTATCTTCTAACGTAAGATATTGGAACTTAATGGTAAAACCCCCTTAAACACAACTTTATTCTCCATTATACATGATTATAGGGAAAAATATAGTGCCAATCGACAAAAAGCTCTCAATCAATTAACAGGAATCCCCCCACTGCAAGACGAACTAAGAACTATATACTTCTACACTCCCTTACTGTAAAAATAAATTCCAGGAGAGAAACATATGCTAAATGCTGCCTTAAAAATACTCAAACAACATTATGGATATTCCACTTTCAGACCAGGGCAAGACCAGATTATCACGAGCTTGCTCCAATATAAAGACACTTTGGCTATTATGCCAACTGGGGCTGGTAAATCCCTATGCTTTCAAATACCCGCCCTGCTGCTTCCTGGTATCACCCTCGTTGTGTCACCTCTTATTTCTTTAATGAAGGATCAAGTTGATGCCCTTGGAGGTCTGGGAATCCCCGCCACATTCATCAACAGTTCATTGACTCTCTCTCAAGTCAATGAGCGCATCTATAAAGCGCGCTGTGGCCACTATAAAATTATCTATATTGCTCCAGAACGTTTAGAGTCAGAAGCATTTCAATCAGCAATCAAATCTCTAACCATATCCTTATTGGCCATTGATGAAGCCCACTGTGTCTCGCAGTGGGGTCATGACTTTCGGCCTAGCTATCGTGGAATTGGTGCCTTTATTCGCTCCCTCACCAGCCGACCAATTATCGGCGCATTTACGGCAACAGCTACAACAAGCGTAACAAAAGATATTATTGCCCTCTTATCACTCGATAAACCTGATATCTATATGACTGGCTTTGATCGTAAAAATTTATCCTTCACAGTTGTCCGTGGTGAGAACAAACAAGACTTCACACTTAAATATATTAACGAGAATAAAGATCAATCCGGGATTATTTACGCTGCGACTCGTAAAGAAGTCGATAATCTTTATCTATTATTACAAAAAAAAGGCTACTCTGTAGGAAAATATCATGCTGGTCTTACGGACAATGAGCGTCAGCACTATCAAGAACGTTTTATCTATGACGATATTGGCATCATGGTTGCCACCAACGCTTTTGGTATGGGGATTGATAAATCCAATGTTCGTTATGTCATTCATTATAACATGCCCAAAAGTATGGAAGCCTATTATCAAGAAGCTGGTCGGGCGGGCCGAGATGGAGAAAAAAGTGAGTGCATTTTATTATTTGGCGCTCAAGACCCTTTACTTCAACGTTACCTGATTGAACAAACTACCGTTGAGTTAGAACGAAAATCTCATGAACTCAATAAGTTACAAACCATGGTTGATTATTGCCACACACCAGAATGTTTACGCAAATTTATTTTAAATTATTTTGGCGAAAAGAAAGCAGAGACCGAATGTGATAATTGCAGTAATTGTAATGACGACAACGAGCTTACTGATATTACTCTTGATGCCCAGAAAATTTTCTCCTGCATTATGCGTATGAAAGAACGTTACGGTACCACCCTCGTCGCCAGCGTGCTAAAAGGTTCTAAAGATAAAAAAGTACTGCAACTAGGATTTGATAGTTTATCAACCTATGCCTTACTAAAAACCTATACTCTCCAAGAAATCCGCGATTCGATTAACCGATTAATCGCTACAGATTATCTGGCCTTAACCGATAGCGAATATCCAGTTGTCAAACTCACAGGCAAAGCCGCTACCGTATTAAAAGGACAAGCTAAAGTCTGGCAAAAAGTACCGCGCCGTCCACAAAAAATCACTGCTGATAACTCTTTATTTGAAACATTACGTGCCTTACGTAAAGAAATTGCTGATCGAGAAAAAGTACCACCTTATCTCGTCTTTGCGGACAGTACTCTAAAAGAAATGAGCGAGTATTGCCCAACTGATCGTAACGGACTCTTATCCATTAAAGGAGTTGGCGAAGTTAAACTTACTAAATACGGTCAGGAATTTTTGACACTCTTACAAAATTATGCACAGAAAAATGCCATTAAATCATCGAGCCCTTATCTTGAAACAAAACAACTTGCTGAGAAAGTACAAGAGCCTCCCAGTCATATGATTACCTTAGAAATGTATCACGCTGGTCATTCCTTAGAGCAAATTAGTCAAGAACGAAAATTAAAACTCCTTACTATACAAGATCATCTAGTACGCTGTAACACAGAAGGACATACTGTAAACTGGGACGCCCTCATCCCATCCCAATATGAACAACTTATTCTACGCACAATCAACGAACTTGGTGCTAGTAAATTAAAAATACTCAAAGATGCCTTACCGGAAGAAATCGAATACACTGCCATTAAAGCCGTCCTCTGCAAATATAACTGCGGTCATTAAAAAATCTACAATGCTGAGAATAAAAAGAGAGATTAAAACTCTCTTTTTTTGTCGTCTACCCCTTACGATTGTCCGATTTCTTCAGCCAATTCATTTAAATACGTCCATCGTTCGAGTAGTTCCTCTAATTTTTTTTCAAGTTCCTGTTGCATGCCCGTTAGCTCCTGAAGCAAAGTAAAATCACTGCCCGATGTATTCATACGATTACCAAGCACCTTAATTTCATCTTCTACACTGGCAATCACAGCATCAATTTCTGCATATTCTTTCTGTTCTTTGAAAGTAAACTTACGAATACGCTCTTTTGGTTTTTCACTTGGAAATTCCTTACTTTCGACTATTTTTCCTGCCCCGCCATCATCGGCGGCCTGTAGAGCAACAGCCTGGGAATAGTCAGAATAACCGCCCACGTATTGTTTAATCGAACCATCACTTTCAAAGGCAAATACTTTCTCAACCACACGATCCAAAAAATACCGATCATGAGAGACCACAATAACAGCCCCTGGAAAATCATCTAAATAATCTTCTAGAATCGTCAATGTTTGAATATCTAAATCATTTGTCGGTTCATCAAGTAATAATACATTAGGTGCTGCCATCAAGACTCTCAGTAAATATAAGCGTCGTTTTTCTCCCCCCGATAATTTACTAATGGGTGTCCATTGCAAATCTGGGGGAAATAAAAACCGCTCCAACATTTGGGAGGCAGTAATCGTACCACCATCGGCAGTCGGTAAAAAATTAGCTTCCTCTCTAATATATTCAATCACTCGTAACTTTTCGTCCATATCCCCATTTTCTTGTGAGAAATAACCTATTTTTACAGTTTGGCCAATTTCCACAAAACCATGATCAGGTAGGATTTTCTGTGTGATTAGATTGAGCAGGGTCGACTTGCCACTACCATTTGGCCCTACAATCCCCATACGATCATCACGAAGGACAATGTAGCTGAAATCTTCAATTACAGTCCGTTCACCAAAAACCTTACTTACATGATCTAGTTCGACAATTTTACGACCCAAACGACTAGCTCCTGCCATAATTTCTACTTTATCTTGACTTAAATCAACTTTTTCAGCACTAAGTTGTTCAAAACGATCAATTCGTGCTTTTTGTTTCGTCGTCCGAGCCTTAGCCCCTCTGCGCATCCATGCTAATTCATTTCGGAGCAGATTCTGCCGTTTATTTTCACTGGCTTCTTGATCAGCTTCACGCTGCATTTTGAGTTCCAAAAAATTACTATAGTTACCCGTATAACTATATAAATGCCCCTTATCGAGTTCTATAATCCGATTGACCACTCGATCTAAAAAATATCGATCATGGGTAATGAGCAATAACGCCCCTCGACGTTTGTGCAGATACCCTTCTAACCAAGCCACTGTATCATTATCAATATGATTCGTTGGCTCATCGAGTATGAGTAAATCAGCAGGATGTATCAAGGCTCCTGCCAAAGCAATCCGTTTGCGCTGACCGCCGGATAAATGCCCCACTTGTGCTGAAAAATCCGTAATTCCAAGTTTCGTCAAAATGCTCTTGGCTTCACTTTCAAGTTGCCATCCGTTTAACGCATCCATTTGTTGACTCAAAACAATGAGTTGTTTTTGCAATCCATCATCATTAGGACAACGCATAGCAGCAAGCAATCCCTGTTCATAGGCTCTCAAGACCTTCATCAATGGCGAATAACCTTTAAACACTTGCTCTAATACAGTATCTTGGGGATCAAAATCAGGATTTTGGGCTAAATACTGAACCTCGACAGCATTTCCAACCATCACCTTTCCCTCATCAGCTTCCTCGATACCAGAAATGATTTTAAGAAAAGTTGATTTTCCAGTACCATTTACACCAATTAAACCAATTTTATCATTTTCATCAATGCCAAAAGAAATCTGGCTGAATAGGGTCTTCATTCCATAGCTCTTGGATAAGTTTTCCGCTGATAATATATTCATAGTTAATCCTCTCACAAACAAAATCTTACTCTTACCATTATACCTAATGATCACAAGTATGCAAAATAGAAAGAACGACTCTATTTAACTAGAATCGTTCTTTTATCTAAAAACTTCCTTAATGCTCAATATTTAATTCCCATATCACAGCGTCCATATACATGTTATTTACTTCTCCACTCGTTATATTTAACTTTCGGCAATAAGTCTCATACACTTCCCAATTGCCTTGTTCATAAGCAATCACCATTTCAAGAATGGATGTTAAAACACTAGGTTTGCGGAGGAGGGCAGCTACAATATCATCACTCAAGGGCAGTTCACTTAAAAACTTCTCCATTGTGCGATCAAGTAAGGCATCTGCCAAAGAGAGCATCCCAATTAAAAATGCAGTACTTGTCTGGCCTCTAAGACGTAGCCGGGCAGCAATTAATTCTGCGAAACGGCCACGAATAATTGCTGTAATCAGTAATTCGTTTGGTTTATCAGCACTGAGTCCTTTTAACAGTACCAAAGTTACAAATTTTTCCATATTCTGTTTTCCAAGCATCGTTAAGGCTTGTCGCACTGAATTAATTTTAGTGCGAATCCCCATAGCTGCCGAATTAACATATTTCAAAATTTTATAAGAAAGAGATACATCTCTCTGGATAATCCGTTCAAGCTGATCAAAACCAACCAAGGGATCATTTAGTTCTTTCAGCAGTTGAAAATAAACTAACCGATTTCCTTGAATATCTCGAGTATTTAATACCACTGGCTTACAGAAAAAGTAGCCTTGAAACAGAGAATATCCCCATTTCATTGCTTGAGCATATTGATCATAACTTTCCACTTTCTCTGCAAGAAAAATAAGATCTTTTCTCTCTTGAAAGCGTTTAGGTAGAGCTCGACACTCAGTGGGCGAACTTAACAGAAAATCTACTTTTATAATATCGGCTATCGCAATAAAGGGATCAAATTTAGTATGATAAACAAAATCATCTAAAACAATTTTATAACCAGCTTCTTTCAGTCTTTTACATGCGAGCAGACATGTTTCGTCTGGTTCCACCGTTTCTAATACTTCAATGGCAATGTCCTTATTGGGAAGAAAAGTCATCACATCATTAATTAACATTTTACGTGAAAAGTTGACAAAGGCTGGTTTTCCCCTTGTCAATTCTTGCAAGCCGATCAAGAACATACCATTGACTAATACGCTAGATGTGGCTTCATCTGGATCAAAGGCAGAAGAATTATCCATAGAAATTCTCCTAAACAAAAGTTCATAACCATATATTTTTAAATTAATATCAAAAATAGGTTGACGTGCAATGATACATTCTGACATACTTTCCCCCTGATCACCGACTGACTTTTTACGGTTCTCATTCTTATCTTCTGTTCTTTGACATTTTCGACAGGTACATCTTTTTTCCTGCATATTCAGTCAAACGAATACGTAAGGATCCTACTTTTAGACATAATAAGAACCTCCGTATTTATAACGGAGGCTCTTACTCGAAATATTAATCTAAAACTTGAGTATTCCTATGGAATTTAAAAATACCACAATCAATAGTAAGGGAGTTACATAACGAATGAGAATAAAGTACACATTCACTAATTTAGCCATTTTCAATTTACCATGATTAGATAATTCAGCAACAACTTCTTCATGTTTAATGGAATACCCCATCATCAAGGCAATCAATAAACCGCCAATTGGCAATAAAATATTCGATGAAATATAATCAAATAAGTCGAAAAATCCCATACCAAAAAAAGTGATATGTCCGAGTAAGCTCGCTTTATCAACTGATAACGTAGCCAATACCCCAACAATAGCAATCAGCACTGCACTTAGCACTGTTGCATTTTTCCTCGATATACCTCGTTCCTCAGATAAATAAGCAACAGGTACTTCTACCAAGGACAACATCGCTGTTGTTGCTGCAATAGCCGTCAGGAAGAAAAAAGCCACCAACAAGACACTGCCAAAAGGAATTTGAGAAAAAACTAAGGGGATAGTCATAAATAGGAGTCCAGGACCAGCACCTGGCTCCATACCAAAAGAAAAGACCGTTGGAAAAATCGCAATCCCCGCGAGCATCGATACTAAAGTATCCGATAAAGCCACTTTTACAGCTGTACTAAACATATTATTATCTTCTGTAAAGTAGCTGCCATAAGTCATCATCGTCCCCATACCAAGGGAAAGTTTAAAGAAAGCCAATCCTAATGCAGCAAGCACTGCCGTTGCCGATAATTGACCAAAGTCAACATGGAACAAGAAGTTCATTCCTTCTGCCGCACCTGGTAATGTTAACGCTCTAATATCACAAATAATAATGAGTACAAATAATAAGGGCATCAATGTTTTTGTGATCTTTTCAATTCCTTGTTTTACACCCATCGCCAAAATTGTCGATACAACTACAAGTACAACAACTTGCCAAATAATTGGTGATACAGGTCCCATAATGACTGCACCAAATTGAGCTTTCGCCGCTTCCATGGTCACGCCTACAAAATCACCTTTTACTGCTTTAAAGAGATAATAGTATACCCAGCCAGCAACACAGCTGTAGAAAAACATAATGATGTAAGCGGCGGCAACACCCATAATACCAATACTCTTCCATGCCGTTTTGGGTTTTAACTGTTCCAATGCACCCACTGCATTTTTTCGCGTTTTGCGACCAATATAAAACTCACTCAGCATAATTGGTAAACCAACAAATAAAATACATAAAAAATAGACCAATAAAAAAGCCCCGCCACCATTTTGACCTGTCAAATACGGAAATTTCCAAATATTCCCCAATCCAACTGCCGATCCCAAGGTTGCAAAAAATACTGCTAAACCCGAAGAGAATGTCTCCCTATTTTTTATTTTTTCCATGTAGAACACTCCTATTTACTTTACTAACATATTTCCAGACTCATTATACTCTATTCATTCATGGATTGTACATCATTCTGTTTTTATTTTTTTTTAACTTATACTGTTTTACTTAGAAAAAAAGAGGAAATCACTTATTATATACTATAAATAGTGATTTCCTGATTTTATATTCTCTTTATTTAAAATATCCAATTCCAGCGGCAAATAATTGTTGATCTTTACGACCAGGTACATTTTTAATGACATCTTGCCCAATCCGTTCTGAATGGCCCATTTTCCCTAAAATCCGACCATCAGGGCTAGTAATACCTTCAACAGCATCAATGGAGCCATTAGGATTATAGCGGATATCATAGGTAGGACAGCCACTTTTATCAACATATTGACTGGCAATTTGACCATTTTTTCGCAAGGTTTCAAGTAAGACTGAACTTGCAACAAAACGTCCTTCGCCATGAGAAGCAGGAATGACATATACATCATCTAACTGTACATTATTAAACCAAGGTGAAAGTTTTGATACCACTTTAGTTTCAACCATACAAGAAATATGTCGTCCTATTTTGTTATATGTCAGCGTTGGACATTCTGGCGACAAATCTACAATTTCACCATAAGGTACCAATCCAAGTTTAATTAATGCTTGAAAACCATTGCAAATACCAAGCATTAGGCCATCTTGCTGAGATAAAAAGGCACTGACGGCTTCTTTAACTCTTGGATTTCTAAAAATCGTCGCAATAAATTTACCTGAACCATCTGGTTCATCTCCAGCGCTAAAGCCACCCGGCAGCATAATAATCTGGGATTGATTGATTCTTGTCACCATTTCAGAAATGGATTGTTCTAAAGCTGCTGGCGTAAGGTTGCGGATGACCATGGTATCCACAGCACCACCTGCCATTTCAAAAGCACGAGCTGAATCATATTCGCAGTTTGTCCCTGGAAATACAGGGATAAATACACGAGGTTTAGCAAAACTATGATGCGTTTTTTTGGAACTCTGATGGCTGACTGGAGTTTGTTTTGCCTCTTCTGTAATCACACCTGCTTGAGTTGGGAAAACGGACTCAAGGGGCTCCTCCCAAGCGCTCTGGGCAAGAGAAAGATCAATTTTACAACCATTAACCTCTAAAGACGCCTCTTCTTGTGTATGACCAAGTACTGTATATACCATATCACCAACAAGTTCTTTAATCTCTGCACCAGCTGGGATTTCCAACACTAAGGAACCATAATGAGGAGCAAATAATTCTTTTGCTTCAATGTTCTGTCCAAAAACCATGCCTATGCCATTACCAAAACTCATTTTACTAATGGCTGCTGCGAGACCGCCTATTTTTACAGTATGAGCAGCGATGACTTTCTCTTGTGCAATTAACTGAGTAATTTTATCATAATTTTGACCAAGTACTGCAAAATCAGGTAATTCATCTTCATTCCGAATCAAAGGCACTAGCACAACTTGGCTGCCTACTTGTTTAAACTCTGGAGAGATGACAGCTCTGGCTTTGATCACATTAACAGCAAAAGCCACTAAAGTCGGAGGTACGCTCAATTCTTTAAAAGTCCCTGACATACTATCTTTACCACCAATGGCCGCAATACCAAACTGTTGTTGGGCATATAAGGCTCCAAGCAAGGCACTGAAAGGTTTACCCCATTTTACAGCATCCGTACCGAGTCTTTCAAAATACTCTTGTAGTGTCAGCTTAATGCCATGATAATCACCACCCATGGCCACAACTTTAGCAACAGCTTCTATAATGGCATATACAGCACCATGGAAAGGACTCCATGTCGATAGCTTAGAATCATAACCATGAGTCATCAGCGTCGCTGTGTTGGTGTTCCCTTTCACTAGAGGAATCTTGGCGGCCATTCCTTCTGCAGGTGTCGATTGAAACTTACCACCAAAAGGCATTAAAACGGTACTTGCGCCAATCGAGCTATCAAACATTTCAACTAAACCTTTTTGACTGCATACATTTAACTGACGTAAATTATCAAGCCAAGCTGCTTTTAGATCAAGTACTTCAGGTACTGTTGTTTTAAAGTAGTTTTTCTCTTCACAAGGAGCTGTGACTGTAACTTTTGTTGTCTGTTGTATCCCATTTGTATCCAAAAATTCACGGCTCAGATTGACAATGGCTTGTCCTCGCCAAGTCATGATGAGTCTTCCTTCATCCGTTACTGTAGCAACAACAGTCGCTTCTAAATTTTCCGCTTCAGCATGAGCAATAAAGTCTTGTACATTTTCAGGAGCAACAACAGCCGCCATACGTTCTTGGGATTCCGAAATGGCAAGTTCCGTACCATCAAGACCTTCATATTTTTTTGGCAGAGCATCAAGATTAATCACCAAACCGTCTGTCAGCTCACCAATGGCCACAGCCGCCCCACCTGCACCAAAGTCATTACAACGTTTAATCATAACACTGACTTCTGGACATCTAAACAGTCTTTGCAATTTTCGTTCTGTCGGTGCATTCCCTTTTTGTACTTCAGCACTGCAAGTTGCCAATGATTCTTCAGTATGCTCCTTCGAAGATCCTGTCGCACCCCCACAGCCGTCACGACCAGTTTTACCACCAAGAACAATCACTACATCGCCAGCTACAGGACGTACTCGCACAACATTTGCTTTCGGAGCTGCAGCAATGACAGCGCCAATTTCCATCCGTTTGGCAAGGAAACCTTCATCATAGACTTCCGTTACATGTCCCGTTGAAAGACCAATTTGGTTACCATAAGAACTATATCCATGAGCAGCTCCTACGGTTATTTTGCGTTGTGGCAGCTTACCAGGTAATGTATCTTCAATTTTTGCTCGCGGATCTCCGCTTCCAGTCACACGCATGGCCTGATATACATAAGAACGACCTGATAAAGGATCACGAATAGCGCCACCTAAACAAGTCGCAGCACCACCAAAAGGTTCAATTTCCGTCGGATGATTATGGGTTTCATTTTTAAACATGACCAACCATTCTTCAACAACCCCATCCACATCTACAGGTACAACAATGCTACATGCATTAATTTCTTCAGACTGATCAAGGTCACTGAGCAACCCTTGCTGCCTTAAATCTTTCATGCCCATGATCGCAATATCCATCAGACAAATATCTTTTACCTTATCTTTATACACCCTGGCGCGTGCCTGTTCATATTTTTCATAAGCCTGAGTAATGGGTTTTGTAAAATGTCCTGCTTCAATTTCTATATCCTCAAGGATCGTGGCAAATGTCGTATGACGGCAATGATCAGACCAGTAAGTATCCAGAACCCGCACTTCCGTAATCGTTGGGTCCCGGTGTTCAGTATCTCTAAAATATTTTTGGCAAAAAGCAAGATCCATAATCCCCATCGCCAGTCCCATATCTTCGAGCATTTCTTCCAATTGTTTAGAATCTTTATCAATAAAACCTTTAATGACAGCTACATCCTGAGGATTTTCAACACTCAAGATAAGACTCTCAGGTTTGTCTAGTTTTGCTTCCCGTGCTTCAACAGGATTGATGGTATATGCTTTTATCTTTAAAAGTTCTTCATCTGTAATAGAACCTTGTAAAATGATCACTTTGGCTGTCAGAATGGATAACCGTTCTTTTTGTGTCAATAACTGTACACATTGAGCTGCCCAGTCTGCTCTTTGGTCATACTGGCCAGGTAAATATTCGACTGCAAATACCCGATCTTCTCCATTCACCGGTAATACTTCATCGTATACATCATCGACAGTCGGTTCTGATAAGATAATGTGCTTGGCTTCAGCATATTCTTGATCAGTCATATCTCCTATATCATAACGATTGATAATACGTACAGCATTCAATCCTTGTATACCTAAATTATGGGTGAGATCGGCATACATACCTTGGGCTTCCACTGCAAATTCCGCACGTTTCTCAACAAAAATTCTTTTAACAGTATTTGACATCAAACTGCCCCCTTATCGTTTTCATATTACTATTGTAGTATAATAACATTGTTAATAATAATTAATAATTCTAATACTACCTATTAGGAGTGATTATATATGGATGTGAATTTTGAATTATATAAAGTATTTTATTATGTTGCTAAATATTTAAGTTTTTCACTCGCAGCAAATGAGCTTTATATCTCCCAATCGGCCGTAAGTCAATCCATCAAACTATTGGAAGAAAAATTAAATACCAAACTATTTGTTAGAAGTACCAAACAAGTTCACTTATCACCAGCTGGGATACTGCTTTTCACCCACGTTGAACAAGCCTTCCATTTTCTAAAATTAGGCGAACGTAATATCAATGAACTTCATTCCCTTGAACAAGGAGAATTAAAAATAGGCGCAAGTGATACCATCTGCAAATATTACTTACTTCCTTATTTTAAGCAATTCAATCACCTTTATCCCAAAATTAAAATCAAGGTTATTAATCGTCCTTCCCCTGTGTGCGCTGAGTTATTAGTAAAAGGTCTCGTTGATATCAGTGTTGTGAACCTTGACCATGATCATACTTATCCTAATATGACCGTGAGTAAACGTAAGCTTCTTCATGATGTATTTATTGCCAGTTCTGCTTTTGCTCATCTTCAAAGTCAAGTCTTAAGTCTCGAAGACATTGCAGACTTACCCTTACTGACTTTAGAAAAAAACACAACCACGCGACGATTTTTAGATGCTCTTTTTGCTCAGCAAAATATTGTTTTTCAACCAGAAATCCAACTCGGCAGTGTCGATTTATTAATCGAATTGGCTAAAATAGGACTCGGTATAGCCTTTGTCAGCCGTGAATACATACAAAAAGAACTGGCTGACAATCAGTTATTCCCCCTTACGCTCACGACAAAGATTACGCCACGTGAACTTGGGATTATTACTCATGATTGCCTGCCAGTTCCTCTTGCAGCACAAAAATTTATTGAATTGTTATAATCAATTTTATTTTACTTTAGGGATATTACGACCAGAAAATATTTCAGACATTTCTTTCTTGACTCGTTGCTTGATTTTTTTCTTTTCACCAGGTAACAGTTCTCTTTTTGCGGTCCCAAATAAGTAGGTATCCAGGTCAAATTCTTTTAAGATCATTTTTGTATGAAAAATATTTTCTTGGTAAACATTCACATCAATCATTTGATAGAGTTCTCGGGTATCATGGTGAATATAGTTTTGAATGGAATTTATTTTATGATCAATGTATAGTTTTTTTCCATTAATATCCCGTGTAAAACCACGCACCCGATAATCGATAATTGCAATATCTGAATTAAAACTATTGATCAAATAATTTAAAGCTTTAAGTGGTGAAATCTCACCGCAAGTCGAAACATCAATATCAGCACGAAAGGTACTAATCCCCTTGTCAGGATGACTTTCAGGATAAGTATGCACCGTAATATGACTTTTATCTAAATGGGCAACGACTGCATCTGATTTAGGCATCGGTAGTTCATTTTCCTCTGCACCATCTTCAGTTTCAACTACCTCAGTAGCATGCCCTTCTGAAATGAGCATAGTCACGCTAGCTCCTTGGGGATCATAGTCTTGTTGAGCAATATTTAAAATGTTAGCACCAATCATCCTTGCGACTTCCGTCAGAATCCGCGTCAGTCGCTCAGCATTATATTCTTCATCAATGTACTTTATATAGTCCTGACGATGTTCTGGACTTGTCGCATAGCATATATCATACATGTTAAAACTAAGCGTTTTTGTCAAGTTATTAAACCCATATAACTTTAACTTTTTGATTGATTTTATTTCCATCGCTCTCTCCCTACTTTGTTGTGTCAAATTTTAATATGCCCTAACTAGTATTGTATTATAACAGATTAAGATTTTTCCCTTTTCCACTTTAGCATTCATACTATACTTCTGATAGTACATGATAACCTATTTTTTTTCTACTGTAAATATATGAACTCTGCAAAGATTATGATGCCCCAATCCTTTAAAAAACAAAGGTTTATAGCCTTAGTAATTATGATCTACATAGAAGCAAAAAAAGTGGACTTAACCTCGCGAAAGGTCAAGTCCACTTTTTTATTTATAAATCTCACCATGAGTCTCTTTACAACGTATTTCAGCGATTTTATTATCCCCATCGACCATGACTACTCGTGGAGTAAAGTTTCGGCCTTCTTCTTCTGTCATTATCGCATAAGCAATAATAATGACTTTATCACCAGGTTGAACCTTACGAGCAGCTGCACCATTTAAGCAAATAACCCCTGAATCCTTTTCCCCTTTTATGACATAAGTCTCAAAGCGACTTCCATTATTATTATTCACAATCTGTACTTTTTCATTAGGGATGATTCCTGAAGCCTTTAGTAAGGTTTCATCAATGGTGATACTTCCCATGTAATTAAGATTAGCCTCCGTTACAGTTGCACAATGAAGTTTTCCTTTTAAGCATGTAATAAACATATTATTTAACCTCCAAAATTGTATTATCAATTAAACGAGTTTTGCCAATGCGAACAGCAAGTGCTAATAAAGCCTTATCCTGTAACACACTGATTTCCTGGAGTGCAGGGTAATTAAAGATTTCCACATAATCACACTCTGCGAGCTTTTCTGTTTGGATTTTTGCTATGACCTCGGATCGTATTTTTTCAATATGATACTCCCCTTGGGCAACAAGTTCTTCAGCAACTTTCAAACTACGAGACAAGATAAGTCCTGCTTGCCGTTCCTCGGCTGACAAGAAAGCATTACGTGAACTCATGGCTAAACCATCTGCTTCTCGTACAATCGGTACGACTTCTAAACTTACATTCATATTAAAATCAGCTACCATACGTTGTAATACGAGTACTTGTTGTGCATCTTTTTGCCCGAAAAATGCTTTATCAGGTTGAACAATATTCAGTAGTTTATTGACAACTGTCGCCACACCACGAAAATGTCCTGGTCTAGAAAGCCCACAGAGTTTTTCTGTAATACCCTCAATTTCAATAAAACTAGCATAACCAGCAGGATACATTTCCTTAGCTTGAGGATGAAAGATAACCTCTACGCCTGCACTGGCTGCAGCCTGACTATCACCTGTCAAATCTCGTGGATATTTTGCGAAATCTTCATTAGGGCCAAATTGAGTAGGATTCACAAATATACTGACCACCACAATATCACAAGCTTGTTTAGCTTGACGCATTAAAGTAAGATGTCCTTCATGCAAAGATCCCATCGTAGGTACTAAGGCAATACTTTTACCTTCTTTCTTAGCTTGTTTAATAAAATGACGCATCTCTTCAACTGTTTCAATAATTTTCATGATACTCTCTCCATTCTACAAGTTAATAGTTCTTTCACGACTTTAGCTTGCGTCTCATTTACACTACCTTTTTCTAAGGCAACACCTAAGGTATATCGTCCAAGTTCAGCGTATAAGGTCTTTTCTTCTTTATTCTCAAGCGCAGCTAAATGGAGGGCAATCGTATTTACATCCCCCCGACTAATCGGTCCCGTCAACGCTTCTGTTGGTCCTAGATGCTGTATATTACTGATTGTTCCCTTTACCAAGGGCATGAGCGCTGCTGCAGCTTGCTGAGGTGACAAGCCAAATCCAGTATAAATTTGGGTAGCCCAATGCATTAATGACACAAAATAATTAGATACAATACAGGCTGCACCATGATAAAGTGGCCTGTCCTTATCTGAAATAATAAAACTTTCCCCACCAAAATCTCTAACAATTGCTTGGGCCAATTCAATAACCTTCTCATCCCCACCCAGTGCAAAATAAGTATTAAGCACAGCATCAACGGAGCTCTGGGCATCAGCAAAGGACTGCAATGGATGCATACTTCCAGTAAAAGCCCCCACATCCCTTGCTGGGTTCAGTATGTCCACTGATACTCCTCCAGAAGTATGAAGTACAAACTGCCCTGCTCTAATTCCTCCATCTTGCACAATTTGCTCAATGACTTGACCGATACAACGATCTGGTGTCGTAATTAAAATAAGATCTGCATAGAGTGTAATATCTGCCGCCCTTGTTGTTGCTACAACATCAAACTCTTTCGCTAGCTTACTTGCTGACTCAAGTGTCCTACTGGCGATCCCAGCCAGCTCGTACCCTTGTTTATAAAGTGCTTTAGCAAGTACACTTCCAACTTTCCCAGCACCAATAATAGCGACGGTCCCTTTCATGATCATCTCTCCCGTATATCATTTAACTAAAAGATTGTAAAATAAAAAGCCCTCCGGTACTTGACCGAAAGGCATAGCTATCCTTGCTACCTCCCGTCTCAGTCCATTACACAGATCTAAGCGGATACTCAAAAATTAACTTGTTTCATTAAATCCCTTCTATCCTACGCATTTACTTTTTTACGGTATGGTTCATGTGATACCACCCTAAGTAACGATGATTTAGATAGATTACTTTGATCATAACACAAGCTATATTTTAAAGACAAGTTTTTTTTAAAAAGATATCGTCCCACCGAGTAATCATGCGTATACAAAAAAGCTACCCTAGGATAAAATATATTTAGGAGGTGTTTCTATGAATGGGATCACAGGGGAACAAAAATTCCTCGGGATTTTAGCTCATATCTCTTATTTTCTTGGCGGTTTAGGATTCATTACTGCACCACTCGTCATATTTTTATTAAAAAAAGATGATCCTTTTGTCTATGAACATGCTAAACAGGCACTTATTGCCCACGTATCGCTACTCGCCGTCTCTTTCATTGTCGGAGCTTTTTGTATGCTACTTATCGGTGTATTATTGCTTCCTCTAATTGGCATTCTATGGGTTATACTGTTCGTCACTTCGATACTCGGTGCCATAAAAGCTCTCAACGGTGAAGAGTATCAATATCCCTTCATTCAAAGATTCGTTAACAAGCTCTAATACTCCTTCGTTGTTCGATTCAAAGCCTTCAATCATTGATTTCTATACACAGTTTACTATGATCATACTTAGTTATTAAAATCGGAGGATCGTATGAAAAAATTTCTTTGGAGATATTTTTGCATTACAGCTGGCTGTTTAATTGCCAGCACATCAATTAATCTTTTTCTAGTGCCTCATCATCTTTTAAGTGGCGGCGTCAGCGGGCTTGCGATTATTTTTTATTTTTTGTTTGGTTTCCCAATTGGTCTGCAAATTATCATCATGAACATCCCTCTTGTTGCTATTGCTTACAAGCTTCTTGGTAAAGAATATGCCATTACAACTATTTATGGCACGATTTTATTTTCAGTCGCAGTAGATGCAACCCAATTTTTAGCAAAAATGAATCCCCTTGATGACCCGTTACTGGCCTGCATTACAGGTGGGATTATATCAGGAGTCGGGTCAGGACTCATATTCCGTTTCAATGGCAGTGCCGGTGGATTGGATATTGTTGCAGCAGTCGTTCGTAAGTATTATTCCTTCAATTTTGGTGTTGTCAGTTTTGCAATTAATTTAGTGATCATGATGATTGCAGCTACCTTTTTTGGGCTTAAATTAGCGGTTTTAACTCTTATTTCAATGTTCGTTAGTGCTAATCTTACAGATAAGGTCGTTGAAGGATTTAATCGTAAGAAGACTCTGTTTATCATTTCATATAACACAGAAAAAATTACAGAAGCCATCCTCAAAGAAGTTGGGCGGGGTGCTACTATTTTACGCGGCGAAGGTGCCTTTACTAGGCAGGAAAAACGCATCATATTTGTCGTTGTCAGTCTTACACAAATCGCTAAAATCAAACTTCTTGTGCAAGACGTTGATCCTCATGCCTTTATGATCGTCCAAGATGCAGCTGAAGTGATGGGTCGTGGTTTTACTTTGCCAGGCACAAAATACATATCATAGGGATCGTAGTCAATCGAAAATCTATAAACTAAACAAAGAAGCCTAACATTTCGCATAATGCAAGATGTTAGGCTTCTTTATTTACTACTATTTGATGAAATCCCATAACAACATCATATTAAGGATGGATACAATACCACCAATCGTCCACAATAAAACTTGCTGCAAACCAGTATTTGCATATTTACCCATTACTTTCTTCGATGAAGTGAGATAGATTTGTAAAAAAATCGTCCATGGTAATTGAATACTTAAAAACATTTGAGAATACACCAAGCCCTCAAAAGGACTTTCAATAAACAAGATAATCACCACTGCTAATACATAGGTAATAGCAACCCCAAGCCAAGAATGGCGATCTTTAATGTCATAAGGTTCTTTAAATATTCCTGCAAAAATACTCCCACCAGCCATACCTGCAGTCACCGTCGATGAAATTCCAGAAAACAGTAAAGCAATAGCAAAAACCATGGCGGCGGCATTACCGAGTAGGGGCCTTAACATCACTTCAGCTTGCTGCAATTCATCGACTTCTACTTGATTACTAAAGAATACCGCTGCTGCAATTAATATCATCGCACTATTAATGGCCCAACCAATGCACATGGACAATAAAGTATCTGCAAATTCATATTTTAATTGCTTTTGGATGACCACTTCATCCTCTAAATTCCACTGTCGACTCTGAATAATTTCTGAATGTAAAAATAAATTATGTGGCATAACGACAGCACCTAAAACACTCATAATAATGAGCAGTGAACCATCTGGAATCACAGGTGTCACCCAGCCAACAGCAGCTTCAGTCCAATCAATCTGAACCAAACTTAACTCGAACAAAAAGGCCAATCCAATGATCGAAACAAAACCCATAATCCATTTTTCTAATTTTTGATAGGAATTAACCCATAACATCCAGCCACAACCAACAGCAGCACATACAGCCCCGAGCTTTAAAGGAATGTGAAACAACATATTAAGTCCAATGGCTGAACCTAATATTTCCGCCAGTCCCGTAGCCACAGAGGCTGCAATGGCTGAAAATAATACTCCCCGTGATACAAAAGTTGGTAAATGTTCTGTGGCCGCCTCAGATAAGCATTGCCCCGTAACAATTCCCAAATGAGCCACGTTATGTTGAAGGACAATGAGCATGATAGTGGATAATGTGACCATCCATAATAATTTATATCCATAATCTGCACCGGCTGCCATATTCGCAGCCCAATTACCAGGATCAATAAATCCTACCGTTACCAAGATTCCTGGGCCGATATAACGCAATATTTCTCGCGCTTTACTATTAATATCTTCATCTACATGCAAAAAATTATGTATTTTTTTAAACATTACTTTTTCCTCCTATCATCCCTACTTTTTCTAAATATTACCTCAAAAAAACAAGAATGCCTTCTTTCCATAAGACTATGAGTATTCGTTCTACCCTTTGAAGTGAGCCAAAGAACTCTCCTAGCTTATCGTTTTACTAACTAATTTTTACAATGATTTAATCATTACTATTCTTTTTTTTCTCTGACTATCCTCCTTTATTATTTATTTATTCCATATTGACAATCGTATAAAAACAAGATAGAATCGGATTTACAAAGTAATAAAAACAGATACAAGACTGGCGGATAGTGGAATAACCACAAGGGATTGTATCTGATAAACGCCGACCGCCTGGGCATAACATTATTTGTTATATCCAGGTGGTTTTTTATGTTTAGAAAATTTTATTAATTAATATTTATTATCCTATAAAAATCACTATTGACACATTCTTATAAAAAATCTAGAATTAAAATAAGAATTAAACTTTAAGGTATATGATTTGTGTCACAGGCAAAACAATATAATAGATTTATAATGATACTAAATGATAATAATTATCACAGAATTAGAGGAGGATATGAATGATGAACGCATGGAATACTTTTAAACCTGGAAAATGGCAGACAGCCATTGATGTACGGGATTTTATTCAAAATAACTATCTACCCTATGAAAACAATAGTGATTTTTTAGCTGAGGTAACGCCTAACACGAAAAAACTTTGGGATAAGTGTAGCGCGCTTCTGGCTCAAGAACGCAGCAAGGGCGGCGTCTTAGACATCGATACAGATACCGTTTCCACAATTACTTCACATAAGCCTGGCTATATTGATCAAAGTTTAGAAATTATTGTTGGACTCCAAACTGATGCTCCTCTTAAACGCAGCGTTATTCCAAATGGTGGTGTACGCATGGCTGAGCAAGCTTGTGAAGCTTATGGCTATCAATTAAATCCAGAAATCAGCAACATTTATCATAACCATGTCACGACGCATAATACGGCTGTTTTTAATATGTATACGGATGAGATGAAAAAAGCTCGTAAATTAGGTATTATTACAGGATTACCTGATGGCTATGGACGGGGACGAATTATTGGAGATTACCGTCGTGTCGCTTTATATGGTATCAATAAACTCATTGCAAGCAAAAAAGAAGATATGAGCGCTCTTGCTGGTCAACCAATGAATGAAGAAGTTCTCCGCCTACGCGAAGAAGTATCTGCACAAATTGCAGCCTTGAAAGATATCGCAACCATGGCTAAATCCTATGGCTTTGATATCAGTCAGCCAGCCGAAAATTCCAAGGAAGCAGTACAATGGATCTATTTTGCATACTTGGCCGCCATTAAAGAACAAAATGGAGCTGCTATGTCCCTAGGCCGTATTTCTACTTTCTTAGATATTTACTTACATCGAGATTTGCAAAATGGCACCCTTACAGAAACGACAGCTCAAGAACTCATCGATCAAATGGTCATCAAACTTCGTTTGGCTCGCCATTTGCGTACACCTGACTATAATGAACTTTTCGCCGGTGATCCATTATGGGTGACAGAGTCAATTGGCGGCATGGGTAATGATGGACGAACGCTCGTAACCCGTACATCCTACCGCATACTCCACACACTTTACACTCTTGGCCCTGCTCCTGAACCGAACTTAACTATTTTATGGTCAGTTGATATGCCTGCTGACTTTAAGAAGTTTTGTGCAAAAGTTTCTCTCGATACCAGCGCTATTCAATATGAAAATGATGATATTATGCGTCCCATATATGGTGACGATTATGCCATCGCATGTTGCGTATCAGCCATGAGAATTGGTCAGCAAATGCAATTTTTTGGAGCCCGAGCAAATTTAGCAAAAGCCTTACTTCTTGCCATCAACGGTGGTCGTGACGAAAATACAGGAGAGCAATTAGCTCCTCTTATGCCAATCCCAGAAGGAGAATATTTAGATTATGATGTTGTACGACAGAATTTATCAAAGGTTCTCACTTGGCTGACTGGCCTTTATGTCAATACCATGAATCTCATCCATTTTAGCCATGATAAATATGCATACGAACGGTCACAAATGGCCTTACATGATACCAAGGTAGATAGAACAATGGCCTTTGGTGTCGCTGGTCTATCCGTCGCTACTGATTCACTAAGTGCGATCCGTTATGCTCGCGTTAAAGCCCTTCGTGATGAAAATGGTATCGCCAAAGACTTTGCTATTGATGGAGATTTCCCATTCTTCGGCAATGATGATGATACGGTGGATCAGTTAGCAGTTGAGCTTAGCCATGAATTCAGCAAGAATCTAAAAGAACATGCAACCTACCGCAATGCTGAACACACCTTATCTATACTTACCATTACCTCCAACGTCATGTATGGTTCAAAAACAGGAGCCACTCCTGATGGTCGCAAAGCCAAACAAGCCTTTGCCCCTGGTGCTAACCCTATGCATGGTCGCGATAAAAATGGTGCTCTTGCTGCCATGCAGTCCATTTGCAAATTATCCTATGATGATTGTCGCGATGGTATTTCTTATACATTCTCGATTCTTCCTGCAACCTTAGGAAAAGCGAGTGATGCGAGAATTCAAAATTTAGCAGGTATACTCGATGGTTATGCGGCAGGTACAGGACACCATATTAACGTGAATGCTCTTGATATTTCCATCTTAGAAGATGCTCGTAAACATCCTGAAAACTATCCTCAACTCACAATTCGTGTATCTGGTTATGCTGTCAACTTTATTAAACTCACTCCTGCTCAACAAGCAGAAGTCATTGAACGTACCTTTTACCAAGCATTATAATTGGAGACGTAAGAGGGGGATACTGGAGGTAAACATGATGCAAGGTTATTATCATTCGATCGAACGATTTGGAACAGTAGATGGCATTGGCATTCGCTATGTACTATTTTTATCAGGTTGTCAACTCCGTTGCCGTTTTTGCCATAACCCTGACACTTGGCTCAAAGGCAATCAAACCATTACCACAGAGAAAGTACTTGCGGACCTACTCCGTTACCGACATTTCTACGATGCCTCTCACGGCGGAATCACTCTCAGTGGCGGTGAACCCCTCTTACAGCCACAATTTGTTGCCGAACTATTAGCCGCTTGTCGCTCTCATGGTATCCATACCACCATTGACACTGCTGGCTACTATGACCAGGATAATATTACAGCGATTTTACCCTATACAGATGCCGCTTTATTCAGTATTAAAGCCGTTGATCCACAAAAACATCAATGGCTGGCAGGTTTTGATAATCAGCAAATCATTAAAAATCTCCACTACATGGTTCAGCATATCCCAGTCACTCTGCGTTATGTCGTCATTCCAGGTGTAACAAATTTACCTGAGGATATAGAATCACTCACCCACCTAGTTCATTCCTTACCAAAACCTGTTCCCGTTGAATTACTAGGTTATCATACCTATGGTCGACAAAAATGGCAGGCTTTGAAGATGAAGTACACTCTAGAAGATATTCCCGAGGCAACACCTGAAGATCTAATCGCTGTAGCAACTATTCTTATGAAACAAAATATTGTCGTCCTTAATCACTCAAAGACGACCCCTATACTATCCGAGTCCACAGTCCCTACTCCCTAAGAAAAAGCAGGTTACTTCTCTTATGAAAAGTAACCTGCTTTTTATGATTATCGATTCCGTAGTAAATACTCAAAATTTCGTACAATTAATTTTCGACCGCGCCAACTAAAAGCACGATTACCATATCTTCTCATGAATTCTTTATTAGAGATTGTTACTAACTCTTCATAGTTTAATTCAGATACAATCTCTTCTTGGAATTCTGTTAACTGTGTTACAGCAATCTTTTCATTATGCGGGCAGACATCTTGGCAGATATCGCAACCAAATACCAGCTTATTCTTCTTAATAATATTGATTTCAGCCTCTGTTAACTCTCCCTTTTTCTGTGTCAAATAAGAACGGCAACGATTGGGATCAATTGTATAATCATCTAGAATAGCTTGCCCTGGACATGCTGCAATGCATCGACCACATTGTAAGCAAGAACCTTCGAGAGGTTTATCAATTTCAAAAGGATAATTCGTAAGCAGATAGCCAATTGATACATAGGAACCATACTGTTCAGTGATAATGTGATTATTTCGTCCGTAAAATCCCAGTCCTGCTAAATATGCCAGATACCGATCAACCAAAGGACCAGTATCTACAAAGGCACTATAATGAAAACCAGGTATTTCTCCTGCGCAAAATTTACCAATATTATCTAATTTGTCTTTTACAATCCTATGGTAATCAAGAGCATGAGCATATTTAGCTAGATTGCCTTCAATCTTTTCACCCGTATAATAAGGGAATAAGCAAACAATCACCGACTGAACATCTTCCATAGTCAGTCGCGGATCAATCCTTTTATTTATACATTTTTCTTCAAATTCAGTGTATTGATTTTTTGCATTCCTAGATTGTATAATCTGCTCTAATTCCAAGTAAGGTCCAATTCCTGCTATGCCCATATGCTCAATCTTAAGAGAATGACAAAAAGTCTGTAACGTTTCTTTCCTCATACTATCACTTGATTTTTCATACACTTAAATGAATGGGAAGTACATAGAAAAATACGGCAATAAAATGAGAAATACTCCCTGCCAAAACAAATAAATGCCATATAGCATGATTATAAGGAATTTTATTCCATAGATAAAAAACACTGCCTAGTGTATAAAACAAACCGCCAACGATCAACCATATGACTCCTGGCACCGCCACTGTTGCAATCAAAGGTTTTATCGCAACGACAATCATCCACCCCATTAGAAGATAGCAAAGGGTCGATATGACTTTAAAGCGTCCAACAAAAAAAATCTTCAAAACAATTCCTAGTACGGCAAGACCCCAAACAATACTAAAAACAGTCCACCCCAATACACCATGCAAAGGTACTAATGTAAAAGGGGTATATGTTCCTGCAATGAGCAAATAAATCGCTGAATGATCAAGAATTTTAAATTTATATTTTAACCGTTCATTCCTAAAACTATGGTATAGAGTCGATGCTAAATAAAGAAGCACCAACGTCGTACCATAAATACTAAAACTAAGGACATGCCAGATCTCACCATAAAGATAAGCGAATACAGTTAATAGCACTAAACCAACGACTGCAAGCAAAGTACCAACACCATGTGTGACAGCATTCATAACTTCTTCCATTTCTAACCTCCCATTGTGCAATAAATCAATATTAGAATAGATCTATCATGATCTAGTATACCTATTCTTAGATTAATTATATCATATCTGCAGCTTCAATGATAATAATTATCATCATTTTTATGGTGAAAAAAGAGACTTAGCCTAAGCTAAATCTCAATCATAAACCATTTTTTAGATCATAAATTTTTCAACAGAATTTTTTAATTGATGAGCCATTGCACTTGTTTGTTCTGCACTTGCTGCTACAGTCTGCATGGCTGCAGATTGTTCTTCAGCGGAAGCCGAAACCTCTTCACCATGGGTAGCAACAGTTTCAATAACCGTCGCCAATTGATCAATCACTTTTACAATTTGCTCTGAACTAGCAACTTCTTCGGAAGTTAAATGACCAATTTCCTGCGCTTCAGCTGTTGTTTGCTTAACAGCCTGTAAAATTCGATCTAACGCTAGTCCAGCTTCATTCGCTGTAGAAACTCCATGTTCAACTTCCAACACATTTTGTGCCATTGCATAAACGGCCACATTTGTTTTTTCTGTAACCATCTTCACTAATGAAGTAATTTCTTGAGCTCCCTGATCAGATTGCTCAGCTAATTTGCGTACTTCTTCAGCAACAACTGCAAAACCACGCCCATGCTCTCCCGCTCGCGCAGCCTCAATGGCAGCATTTAAAGCTAATAGATTGGTTTGCTTGGCTAAATTGGTAATGGTATCCGTAATATGAGATATTTGTTGAGAATACTCATTGAGTTCACCAATAATTTGACTAGATTTTTCGGCTTGGTCTTTGATATGATCCATTTTACTCACTGATTCATCAACCTTCAGTCGTCCATTTTCAGCAGCACTCAAGGTCTGTTCTGAGTTTTCACAAGTATGTTCAGCCTTTGCTTTAGCGATCTGTATCAGACTTGATAACTGTACAAGAGCTTGAGAAGCGTCAAGCATGGATTGATTACCAGTTTCAGCTTCTATCGCTAAATTGCGCATATTATCAGAGATTTCACCACTAGTTGCTGTGACTTCTTCTGTTGATGCTGCCATTTCTTCTGATGTAGCTGCCAACTGTTCAGAAGCTGAGCGGATATTTGAAATCATATCAACAAAACTCGTATGCATGGTACGTAGTGAATCAGCTAATTCTCCAATTTCGTCAGAAGTCTTAACCTCTACATGACTACGCAAATCTCCCTGTGCATATTGCTTTGCCACTTCTGTTAGTGCAATGACAGGGCGACGAATCATATTGGTCAAAATAATGGCAATTGTAATGCCAAATAATAAGACAAATAAGCTAATGACCGTCGAACTCATCATGACATTATTTGCTCGTGCAATACTGTCTTTAATCAACCCTTTTGCATCGGCTACATTATTATTAGAGAATTCATCCGTTATTTTTTCAATTTCAGCGGCCTGAGGACCAACTTTTTTTGCAATCTGCGTAAGTTTTTGCCGATATTCTTCCGATTTTACAAAATTACCTGCTAAGAGTTCCGCATTATAAGCCTTAGCAATTGGCATATACTCAGTCATAATGGTATTTTTATATTTTACAGTTTTATCAACAAGAGCTTGGACAGCTTCTTTTTTCTCAGGTCTAGCCATCTGTACCAACTCATTCTCAAGAGTCAAGACTTTGTTAAAGTTACCCTCTACATTATTGAATCTAACTTCATCTCCATATGCGACATAGGCACGAATCTCTGACACTGTTAATTTATATTGAATCACAATATCATTAGCAAGATTCATGCGTGCATTTGCGTCATTGATTTTAGTCAAGTCTTCATTCGCACTACGAAGGGAGGAAAGAGAGTAAATACCCATTGTCATAATGAGCACAATAATGACTCCAAAACTCAGAGCAATCTTCGCACCAACTTTTAGTTTCATAACTTACCACCTTTTCATATTATTTCATTTAGTGAATATTAATTCCCACTAAAGAAGCATCATCCCGATGTTCTCCATTCCTAGCAAGATTCTTACAAAGTTTTTGCATACCTTCAAAATCAAGTTCACTGCTCATGAATTTGGGTAGTAATTCAAATAACCCATCTGTTAAGAATAAGAAACTTTCACCGGATTTAAAGTTTAAGGTATTTTGATCAAAGACCTCTTGTTCATTAATTCCCAAAAAGAGTCCAGGAACTTTTATAATTTCTGGTCCGTTTTCTTTTATTACAATAAAATAATTGATTCCACCAGCAGAGTAAGTCAATGTCTTGGATACAAAATCAAATTCGAAGAGAAATGCAGCAGCAAAACCACCACCTTCAAAAAAAGTCATTACTTCTCGATTGATCCATCCAAGCCTAGCATGTAGAGGAATTTTTTTTTCTTTCGATTGCATAAAAAGATATTTTAGAACACTCGTCTGAGCCGTTGCCGCCATACCATGCCCCATTACATCAATTAAAATACCATGTAGTACCTTTTTATCTTTTTCGAAGATAAAATCGTATAAATCGCCGCTCACGTAACTATAAGGTTGATAAATAGAATGTATCTGAAATAAATCATCTTTAAAATCACGAGGCAATAACCGCCGTTGTACCTTACCCGCAAGTTCAACTTCACTTCGCATCTTCAACTGGGGAGTTAGATTTCTCACAACTGATGCAAAAATATTCGCTCCGTGAAAAGCCATATAACGAGTACTCACTTCCACTTGAAAAATCGAACCATCTTTCTTAATGTGGTTACTCGCAAAAATATATCCCTTGGTGTATCGCTTAGCGATCTTCAAGTTTTCGCGAGTTGAGTTAGCTGAATCATGACTAATATCTTCAATTGATAGTTTAGTTACTTCTTCAATTGTATACTGATACATTTCTAATGCATTTTCATTCATAAAAATAATATTGCCATTTTGGGAATCAATCAACACCAATGCATCGTTCATCATATTTAAAAGATCAAATCGTTGGCAATAATGACAGGTATCGCCCAAAAAAACCCGTTCCGAAATAGAAGGCTCCGCACAACTCATTTATTTAGCTCCTTATCTTCGAAAAATTATTGCATTGTAAATACTTTATTCAATCTTGTTAATTCAAATAGCTCCTTGACAAGACCACTGGCACCGACAAGTGTTACGCTCCCTTGTATTTGCAATGCTCTTTTTTGTATGGCGACAAGTACACCCAATCCCGAACTGTCAATATATTCAACATGATTGAGTTTAATGACAAATTGTTTATGCCCTGATTCCATCAAAACAATTAATTTTTCACGAAGAACTGCTGCCTCTTCCACATACATACTGCCTGATAGATTCACCATAATTTTCCCATTTTCATTTACTGTATCAATTTTCATAATAATCCCCTTTCCATCCAATCAATCTACATAGAGCCACCCTTTGAAATGACTAAGCATCAGCAAACTTTTTAATCAGCGTTAACTCATTTCCCAGTTCATTTAAATGATAAGAATCTACACAGTGTTGTATGATCTCAAAACCTCGGCCACTCTCTGCTGACCACTCAACTTGCTCACGTTTTCCTTGATTCGCAAACCCCTTGCCTTCATCACGGATGATAATTTTAATTTCATAAGGTAATTCTTCAATCATTAAATGTACTTTCTTACTACGATCTTCTTTGTTGCCATGAAAAATTGCATTATTAACACCTTCATTAATCGCAACAAAAATATGCAAGGCATCCTTTTCCGATGCACGTGCTAATTCTTCTTTAATCGTTTCTCGTAAGGTGGCAAATTCCGCCAATGACGAAAAGTAATACATACTATCCACCTCCTAAAATTATATTAGTACTATGTAAAAAATACTGAATATCTTGTATCTGCATATCAATATTAATTCCTTTAATGTAAAGTATTTCAGCTTGCTTAGCTTGATTCTACATTAATTGAATAATATTCGACAAATTACTGTCATTTCCTTCCTCATATTTTACAAAAAGACTTTAGTTCATAACTGATTATCAAATCATAAAAAAAATATCCTCCTGCGTGAATTGCTGGAGGATATTTTTTTATGATTCATTCAATCAGCCCTAATTTACGCATTACAATAACAAATTTATCAATTTCAATTGGTTTCCAAGCATAGGCTTCGCATCCTGAATCATAGGCATTGGTAATGGTATCCTTATCATTCAATGCTGTTGTCATGATAATTTTTACGCCTTTACTCTCTTCAATGCCCTTTTGTTTTTCAATGTCACGGATCGTCTTTAACGCTTTAAGTCCATCAAATTTAGGCATCATCACATCCATACAAATGAGATGATATGGTCGTTCTTCTTTTAATGCTCCTAAAAAAGCATCAATCGCCTCTAATCCATTGACAGCTACATCACACTCTCCATAGCGAGAAAGAAATTTCCTCATAAAAATACGACTTACTAAATCATCTTCTGCAATCAAAATTCTCAAAATTCATCCAACCTTTCATCATCTTCTTTCATCAACTTGTAAATGAAGCGGCAATTTTATATAGAACCAAGTCCCCTCCTCTTCACTTGACAAAAAGCTAACGTTTCCCTTTAAAAATCGTTCTCCGAATAGTTTGATACTGTAGGTACCGAGTCCCCGCCCATCGCCTTTCTTTGAGAATGAACGATGGAAAATCAAACTTTGAATCTGGGCATCCATATATTGATCATTATGCACCCAAAAGGTTATCCACTCATCATCATCATCCTCCATACCACAACCAAGAGTAATGATGCCTCCTTGCTCAGTTGCTTCAAGGGCATTTTTGATCATGTTACCGAGTATCCGCCGTAAAATCCTATGATCTGTGTAAAGATTTCTTTTTATATACTGATGATCTAATGTAATGGTTTTCTTGGCAGCAAGATCATGACCCTCATATAATTTACAGACAGATTTGAGAATGTCAGTCGTCTCCATGTTAGTAATCTCTAATATCAGTTGATTATCTTCGGCATCCATCATATATTTTTGAGTTTGTATTTCTTCAATTAAATAGAGAAAGGACTCTTCAACAAATTCTAATTCTGGTTTTATCTTGTCAGGTACATCCTCTTTCAAAAGCCCCATAATACCTTTTAAGGCACCTGCCGTATTAATAATATCATGAAAAAAAATTCGTTCTAACATTCTTTTCCGAGTCCAATCACTTTTATCAGTAAATGTGACTACATAAAAATTGTCTTCTTGAATTTGTAGAGGTTCTACGTGAACGGATAAATTTACATTTTTTTCATAACTATGTAATCGATTCGCATCAGTAAATTCACTTATTTTCTCCTCTTTTTTCTCCATTCTTTTCAATACCTTCTCCACTACATCACAGAATCGACATCCTCCTAACATATCACAATGATTTATTCCATTGAAAGCACGAATGCATTTGATCATTTCTCCTGCACTTTTTCCACAAATATCTGAAATACTCTTCACATTGATCATATTTAAAAATGCCTTATTCGCAAATACAACTTGCAGACAAGAATTTATGATTAAAATGATACTATTCGTTGCATCAAATACGTCTTTAAATACAGGTAGTGTCGCTAAGTAATCGACTTGTTTTATTATTTTTTCATTATCCCCCCCTTGAGTAGGGGCACTAAATGTCACTACATCAATATTATTCATTTATACAGTCCCCCATCACCATTAACTATTTATAGCCATTATTGATTGGCAGCATTCATCTAGTGGTCTATGACGACTCTCTAGCTTTACCTGAGATAACGGAGTGCAATAACTGAGGAATATTTTTCAATGTTACTTGCTTACCGACAGCCCCAATATCATAAGCAACCTTCGGCATACCATACACGACGCTAGATTGTTCATCCTGTCCAATGGTCATTGCCCCAGCTTTTCTCATCTTTAATAACCCTTTCGCACCATCGTAGCCCATACCTGTTAAAATGACACCAATGGCATTTGCACCAGCTTTTTCAGCAACAGAATTAAATAGTACATCGACAGATGGACAATGTCCATTTGTTTTTTCACCTTTGATGCATTCTACAATATAGGAATTCCCCTTGCGATTGATTCGCATGTGGTAATCTCCACCAGGAGCAATCAACACTTTTCCTGGTGTAATGATATCACCACTTTGCGCTTCCTTAACCTCCATACGGCATGAATTATTAAGCCTTTGAGCATACATTGCAGTAAAGACCGGTGGCATATGTTGAACGACAACAATTCCAGGCATATCCCGCGGCAAAGCATGGATCACTTCATAGATCGCCTCAGTACCGCCTGTTGATGCACCAATTGCAATCACCATATTCGTATTTCTAGAATCAATATTCCCCGTCAGTTGCTCAGCTACATAGTCTTTCTTCAAATGACCAACTTTAGCCATGGATGCAATTTTTATTTTGATAATTAATTCATTAATAAAGGAATCTAAACTTCGCTGTCCTTTCATATCTGGTTTAGTTACAAAATCAACAGCACCAGCGTCTAAAGCATCAAAAACATGATGACTGATTGAGCTGACCATGACAACAGGTAGCGGATATTGTGGCATAAGTCTTTTTAAAAACTCAATACCATTCATGCGTGGCATCTCCACATCAAGAGTTAAAACATCCGGTTCTAAATCTAATATTTTATCTCGTGCAATAAAAACATCGTTAGCCGTTCCAACTACTTCAATTCCACGATCATTGGCAAGTCCCCTTGCTACCGTTTCTCGAAATAGTAAGGAGTCATCAATCACTAATACCTTTATCCTTTTCCCCATATCTACTCCCCCTACCCTTTGCGATACACTGCAGGCATAACATAACTATAACGTGTCTCATCCCTGCCAATCGACTCAGAATGTCCAATAAATAGGTAACCTCCTGGTTCAGTTATTTCATAAAATTTGTTTATAAGTCGCATCTTTGTGGCATGATCAAAATAGATCATCACATTTCTACAAAAGATTACGTGAAATTTCTGTTTAAAGGGAAAGCATTCGTCCATTAAATTAAACACCCTAAAGATAACTTCTCTTTTAATTTCATCTAACACTTGATAATTGTCTTTGTTTACTTGTCGAAAATACTTTAACTTCCAGCTTTTAGGCAAGGTATTCAATGTGTCGAATAGATAAACCCCTTCTTCCGCTATTCCTAGTGCATTCACAGATATATCAGTCGCCAATAATTTAGTGTCCCAAAACATCTTTTCTTTGCCAAAATACTCTGCAATAATCATTGCCAGTGTATAGGGTTCTTCCCCCGTCGAACAGCCCGCACTCCATATTCTTAGATCTTTTTCTTTATTCTTTATTTTCAGATATGGTAAGACTTGTTTTTCAAAATAAGTAAAATGAGCAGTTTCACGCATAAAGAAAGTATGATTCGTTGTAAGTTTGTTCACAAGACTTGTAATTTCCAAATTAGTGGTATCGGTAAAAACATACTCTAAGTATTCAGAAAAATTATCAAAACCTTTTTCAATCAATAAATTACTTAATCTACCTTCAATTAGATTCTTTTTTTGAGACAAATTAATACCGTAATTTTTTTGAATGTATGTAATTAATTTTTTAAAGTCATGATCACTTATTTCTATCATGTTACCACCTATAAAATAGGCATAAGGCTAGGCAACCTTCCATAGCCTTATGCTTATTTTCCCTGTTATTAATACTTACCGAACTCCTTGTCACTCAGGGCAATTCTAGGTTTACTTTTTGTCGCAGCAACTTCAGCACGTCCGAAACCTAGGTTTTTCACTGGTTTTGTTTTTTTACTATCACCAGGATATTCACTGGTTTCATACCGTGCATAAGATGCTGAATCCTTTTGCAAGTTAAATTTACTAATCATCTCTTTGAGCATATCAGCTTGTCCTGAAAGTTCTTCACTTGCTGCCGCGCTTTGTTCAGCTGTTGCCGAATTTGTTTGTACAACTTGAGCGACTTGTTCAATACCTTTATTGATTTGAGCAATGGCAGTTGCCTGTTCATTGGAAGCTTCTGCAATATCGCCAACAAGACTCGCCGCAATCGTTACGCCGCTCACAATTTCTTCTAAGGCTTTAGCTGTTCCATTGGCCGTTTGTGTTCCATCGACCACATTCTTGACCGAACCTTCAATCAGAGCTGTCGTTTCTTTCGCTGCATTAGCACTTCGTGCAGCGAGGTTTCTAACTTCTTCTGCCACAACAGCAAACCCTTTACCATGTTGTCCTGCCCGGGCTGCTTCTACAGCTGCATTCAGGGCTAAAATATTAGTTTGGAAAGCAATTTCATCAATCACTTTAATAATTTTCGATATTTTCGAAGATGATTCGTTGATTTCTTCCATGGACCTCAGCATCTTGTTCATTTGTTGATTACCTTGCTCAGCATTTTCTTTAGCCCTGACTGCCAATTCATTAGCTTTATTTGCATTGATGGCATTTTCTTTTGTTTGGCTTGCTACCTGACTAATGGATACAGTCAATTCTTCTATCGCACTGGCCTGTTCTGTCGCCCCTTGAGACAGAGCTTGGCTGCCATCAGAGACTTGGCGCGAACCAGAAGCAACTTGATCAGAAGCATTATTAATATCACCAAATACATTATTGAAGGATTGAATAATCAAATTTAGAGCATCCTTCATCTGGGTAAAATCACCTTTATAGTCATTATTGATTGCTACATCAAGATTAGAATTTGCCATTTCACTAAGAACTTCAGTGATTTCACTTACATAGGCAGATAGGGCTTCAAGAGTATCATTCATCGCATTCTTAATATCAGCATGATCACCTTTATAATCGCCTCTGACGCGTAGCTGCAGATTACCATTGGCCATTTCCTCTAATACTGCAGCCGCCTCTTTGACTGGTTCGATGACCGCATCCAACGTTTTATTGACCCCTTCTACAATTTTACGATAATCTCCATCATGTTTACTAGCATCAGCCCGAGTGCTCAGCTTGCCATCTATAGCGGCCTGAACCAAAAGATTGGTATCAGTGACTAACATACTAATATTATCAATACAATTGTTCAGATTTTTTTTGATTTCATTAAAGTCACCATTATAATTGGCAGTAATTTTGGGTGGGATATCACCTTTAGAAATCCGTTCTACATACTGAGCTGTCACATTGATCGGTCCAACAAAGGCATTGATTAATTGATTGATTCCCTCAACTAACTGGCCCCAACCACCAGCAAAGTCTGCCCCATTGCCTCGACGATCTAGTTGCCCATTTTTAGTGGCCTGAACGAGTTCTCCTGTTTCTTTTAATAATCCTCTTATGACATCGATACAATTTTGCAAACTTCGCCCTAAGACATCTTTATCTGATTGAATCGTAACTGCAACGGTCAAATCCCCTGCTGCAACACGTTGTGCCGCTTGAGCGGAGTTACGAATGTTAGCAGCCATCAAGCTAAAAGCCTCAGACAATCTACCAATTTCATCTTTATTCGTAGATTCTATACTTACATCAACATCACCTACAGCCAATCTCCCAGCGACTTCTACTAAATTCGCTACAGGATGACTAATCTTACGAGCAATAAACCACCCCAAACCTATGGCCACCACCATGGAGACAGCAATTAAGATAAGCATGGTATGAATTGCTGAATTTGCCTGAGCATCATTGTTTGTAGAAGTTCTCTTAGCATTATCTAATTTTAATTTAACCAAAACGTCTAAATCTTCTTGATAGATTTTTCTAACTCGCTCTCCCTCGCCCTTCAATAATGCTCTGGCGCCAGTAATATTTCCTGCATTGACCATGTTAACGACTTGGTCTGACATCTGGTTATACTGTTTACGAGATTCTTGATATTTTAAATATTGATTTCTGACCTCTTGAAGAACAATGGTTTTAGAAAATTCTTCAGAATCTTTTGCTAAATCAATTCGACGATCGGCAATAGTCTTCATCAGCATCGTACGTTCTTCTGCCGTTTCGACCACCGTTAATTCCAATAGGTTATTACGCAGTCTTTGAAAATTATCTGTCATATCCTGAAGTGTCGCAATGGGAACCGTCATTTTTTCATACAATAAGGTATCATTATCATTAATCGTATTAATGCTTCGTACACCGATATAACCTACTAAACCAGTCAATAAGGCCACCAACATAAATCCAGTTAAAAGTTTAGGCATGATTTTCATATTATTAAACCATTGCATATTTTTCTTCCCCCTTTTTCATTTCGGAGCAGTAATACATTTTTTTACAATTTACAACCCGGCAGTTCCATTTAGTACTTCCAATTCTTCATCATTGAGCAGTTTATCGCAATCGAGCAGTAACTTAACTTCAGCTCCTACCTTGCCAATACCTTTGATATAACGATTATGAAAACCAGTTTTAATCGCTGGCGGTGGTACAATATTTTCTGGGGCGATTACTAATACCTCGGCAACATGATCCACAATCAGTCCAATGGAAATATCTCGAATATCAATGACGACAATACACGTTCGGTCATTGTATTCTCTAGATTCTTTTTTAAATCTTAGGCGCACATCCATGACGGGAATAATTTTACCTCTTAAATTAATAATTCCTTTCACATAATTAGGCAATTCAGGAACTTCAGTAATTTCTTGGATACCAATGATTTCTGTCACATACTTAATTTCAAAACCATAAAATTCTTTGCCTATGGAAAAAGTAAGAAATTTACCGCGTTGTGTATCTTCAGCAGTTTCAATATAATCACTCAGCACTTCCGCCATTCTCAGCCACCGTCCTTTCCTTTATGATAATTGCCTTTCTAAAATACCATTTATATCAAGAATAAGGCTGATTCCACCATCACCTAGTATAGTGCAACCTGCAATACCTTGTACCTTTTTCAAATATCGCGGTAATGCCTTTACAACAACTTGCTGCTCACCAACTAATCGATCGACAAAGAGACATGCCACTTTTGAATCACTCTCAATCATCACCATAATTCCCTCACTAATCCGAGTGACAGGATTTTTAATATTAAACATGCGATGAATTCTCAGAACAGGATAACACTGTCCCCTGATCATAATCATCTCATTACCATCCCCATCGCTAGTCACATCATTTTCATCGATTCTAAATGATTCGCGAATGGAAATCGTCGGTATAGTATACCGTGATTTTCCAACACCAACCTCAATTCCATCAATAATGGCTAAGGTCAGGGGTATTTTCACAAATATCTCTGTCCCCTTTCCAAATGTGCTCTCAATGGTAATACTGCCACCTATCTTTTCAATATTCTTGCTGACAACATCCATACCTACACCGCGTCCAGAAAATTCTGTCACTTGTTCATTTGTTGAGAAACCAGCAAGAAGGATATAAGAGAAAACTTCTTTATCTGTCAGTTCATGATCTGGTTTATTAACCAATCCTCGTTCTTTAGCTTTGTTTAAAATTTTATCCCTGTTAAGCCCCTTACCATCATCCCGAACGATAATTAAAACATCGCCACCCGCATTTTTAGCTTCTAAGGTTATTTTACCTTTCGAAGGCTTGCCAGACCTTAGCCTTTCTTCCTTGCTTTCCAATCCATGATCCATGGCATTTCGAATGAGATGCATCAGCGGATCAGAAAGATGATCAATGATATTTTTATCTACTTCTGTCGTCTCACCGATAATTTCTAGATCTGCCTCTTTGCCAAGTCTTTTACTCATATCTCGCACAATTCGATTCATTTTTTGAAAAACCATGGATACTGGCACCATGCGGATCGACATGACAATGTCTTGTAGTTCATCAGTCAGCTTGCGTAGCTGCCTCGCGGCTTTACTAAACCCTTCTAGGCTCAGTCCTGCTAAATCTGGATTTTTAGTGACCATGGCTTCCGAAATAACAATCTCACCTACAATATCCATGAGCATATCCAATTTGGAGACGGATACACTAATAATATTCTGTTGCCGATTATTTATAGTTCCAGAATCTCCATCTCTTACAATTTCTATATTTTCAGTTTGAATTGGTTGATCAACTTCTGGTATATCCTCTAATAAAATATCAATTTTACGATGTAAAACTTTGATTTCATCAGGATATTGATCAACTTGACTGATTTCCATTTTGCGCAAAAAAGCTGTTTGATTGAGAGTGCTTTCTACTTCTGCGTGAGAAACGATTGTATTAAAGCAAATCAAGAAACCATTTTCTCGGATAATGTCAGCACTCTCTCCATTATCAATCACATCAGAAGGAATATAATACATTTCAGTTACAATGTCTTGCAGATTATTAACAACCATATAGGCCCTGATATTCTCCATTTGACAATCTTCTTCAAAAAAAACTTTCACACAATATTTAGTATTTTTTTCTTTCTCTTCAGGAGGCTTTTGGTAAGAGCTAATATAATATTTGGTATTAGGCCCCTCTGGTGGCGAATTGGAAACAACAGCAGGAATCATGTTTTGATCTTCATAGGAGTTTTTCATTTGTGTGAGCAGTGCATTAATCTCTTCAATCAGGCCATCCCCTATACCATCTGCTGCATTTCCTTGTTCGATTTTATTCATTTCAGCTTTTATAAAATCAATCCCTGATAATACTAGATCGGATAATCCTCCAAAATCAATTTCAACATTCTGATTTGCTCTAATAAAGAAAAATAGATCTTCCATTGAATGGGCGACTGACCCAATTTGATTAAACATCATCATCGCTGATGAACCTTTAACTGTATGCATGATCCTGAAGATTTCGTTGATGGCGCCCATTTCAAACTTTTTATCTTTCTCACATTTGATAATGATTTCTTCTAGTTGTTCTACAAGCTGATTTCCTTCAAAAAGATACATTTCCAGCATAGGTTCTCTGCTCATTCCATCATCCGACATAATCATCCCCCTTTCCTAGCATCATCTTCCGAATTTTACAGTCTGAACAGATCAATCAATTTATAATTTACTCAGTACTTTCATCACAGTCTCTTCTGTGAAAGGTTTAACAATAAAGTTTTTAGCTCCTGCCATTACAGCATTTCTAATCATCGCCTCTTGCCCCATGGCACTGACCATGACCACTTTAGCCTGCCCATCAATGGCTCTGATCCTTTTCAAAGCTTCAACGCCATCAACTTCAGGCATGGTAATGTCCATTGTTACAATATCAGGATTGAGCTGTTGATATTTTTCCACAGCGATGGCACCATTCTCAGCTTCACCAACTACGTTAAATCCATTTTTCACCAACATGGTTTTTAGACTTAATCTCATAAACATCGTATCATCAACAATGAGTACACTTTTCATTTGCACGGACACCTTCTTTTAAGAAAAATTCTAAGTTTTACTATCATTTAACAAAAAAACTAGCAGTCCAAAATCATTTCCACAGCTTTTATAATTCTATCTTTCAAATTAAAAATACACCCACCCATTTGCCAGATAAATGTAGTCGACCAGATGACGCCAAAGAGTGTATCAGCTAAAGCTTGCTTATCTATACCTGTGGAAAATTCCTGATTTTCAGATCCATTTGTAACAAGGTCAAATATTACTTTTAACCTTTCATTTACAATATGATTCATTTTTTCTAGCAAATCAACATCATATCTAAACATATCAAAAGAAAACATGGCTGTGGTTATTTGAGGGTAGTTTTGATAATACTCTCCATAGACTCTAGAAAAGTACAATATCCCCTCTTTCCCTACCATTTTGTTATCTATGATTGTATTTTTAATTAACTCATCAAAACTAGCACATCTCTCTAAAATGGCCATCAAGATATCTTTTTTACTATCAAATTGCTTGTAGATAGCAGGTTCCGTTATATTCTGACGCCTAGCAATTTCTTTGGTCGTCAGACCATTAATTCCAGCCTCGTTAAACAAATCGATGGCTGTAATAATGATTTTTTCCTTTCTCTTTAAAATATCGTTATGCATAAGCACCTCCTGGTATGGTTAGTCCTAACTTACCCTTAATATACAAAACACTACATATTTTGTCAATTATTTTTTTAAATTTTCTTTTTTTTCAGTCAATGTTTATTGTATTCTTTTTGAAGAAAGCTAAAAGCCCTGTACTATTTTGCACAGGACTTTCATCTTTCTTATTGTTTTGTTTGCGGTTCAATGCCCATTGCAGCAAGAGTAGCCCATAGAGGCTCTAATGCTTTTTCTCGTTCACGATAGAAATAACTTCCTCTGATTCGCCAAAACTTCCAACCCACTCGTTCCAGCACTCTCTGTCGATCTAATTCTTCTTCCCACCGTTCAAGACCATGCCAAGCATCACCATCACACTCCACTGCTAGTCGCGTATTGGTCCCCTCTACCACAATCCCAATGCGATAAGGATGAGTACCGACCTTAAATTCCGGAATTGCTTGATATCCTCGCTCAATAATCATCTGATATACATCTTGATGAAATTGGCTAGAGCCATATTTCTCGAAACTTTCTATGGCCGTTCTTAACTTCCATTGATTTTTTTGCGGTTTCTGACAATATTTCAGTAAGCGATATCTCATACAAGTAGGATGTAAGTCGTCTACATCCACAGAGTGGAAAAGCCATAGTTGTTCCCGCGCCCTACTGGCAGCAACATTAAACCGTTGTTCATCTGTACTTTTATTCAATACCCCACTGCGTACATTCGGCGCAGCGACCATAGAAATAAAAATGACATCTCGTTCATCGCCTTGAAAAGAATAGGCATCACCACAAATTATTTTGCGATCAAACATTTCACTCTCTCCAAGTTTTTCGCGAAGTTGCTGTTCAATGATGTAGGCTTGATCTTTTCCTTGTAAGGAAATAACCCCCATGGTTTTATTCCCATATTCATCTTTACTGCAAAGTTCAATAATTTTTGTTACTAATGCAAGAGCTTCTGGTTGATTGACTGCAACAGACCCTTCATCTCGATACCCATCCACACGCACAGTAGCAATCGGTGGCATTAAACGGTCAGAAGTCGGAACTCGCAGTGGCTCAATGATTCCTCCGTAGAATTCTTCATTACTAAATTGAATAATTTCCGGAACTGAGCGGAAATGTTCTTTGAGCATAATTTGCTGCCCAGGGAATATCCGCAGTGCCGTATCATATAAACTATCTTGTAAGGTAAATCGTTCCCGTTGAGGAACATCTAAAAGATAGCGATCGATTAACTCGTTGACTTCACCTTGATCTTTCCCTACAGCTTCTGGGCTAATCTGCCGATCATCCCCTACCACAATCGCACGTTTTCCTCTAAACAAGGCACTGAGGGCAAATAGATCACTTTGACTACTCTCATCCACAATAACAACATCAAAAGCTTCTTCTGAGGGTTTAAAATTTTCAATCACGCGGTTAAGAGGCATGATCCAGACTGGTACAGCTCCACGGCAAACTGCCATTTCTTTTTTCGCATCAGCTTGATGCTTGGCAGCATACTTTCCTGTTCCCTTACCAATCTTCCGAATTGTTTGTGCCCAAGAACGCAGGCTTCTTCTTTGTACTTCTGTTGTTCGTTGATTTTGCTCTAGCCAAGTCGATTTCGAGACAATTGTTTGTATTAATCTTGCTTCTTGATTTCGCGCCTTATTTAATCCTTCATACAATTGTTCTAAGCGCACTTTTATAAAATGTTTTCGAAGCCAAACATCTGCTCTTTTCCACTCCCAAGCTCCTCGCCAGGTCGTTGGTGGCTGGCTATGGGTTGGCGCCAACACTGCACTTTCAATTTGCGCCACAAAACGAGGTGCATATTCATTCAATGCATTTCTAAACTCTAACATTTCATATACTTTATGTTCCAAAGCCTGAAGTTTGCGTAATTCTAATAAAATTTCCTGCCACATGTCGCCGTCACCTAAGCGATAAGCATCATAGAGCTTCCCCCATGAAGAATGTGGGTTTTCTAATCCTAGCCCATTTTTAAGTACAATGGAGAACTTTTCAAACTCTTGATGCAGCACATTATATTCTACTAATTGAGCACGGGAAATTATCCCTTGCGCAAAACTTTGAAGCCAAGATAATTTTGTCCATTCTTTGCCCCCACAAGGGTGACTATCTTCAGCGACTTGGACTAGCAATGTTAAATGTTCTGCCTTCCAATTGAAAGCACTGTGAATGAATTCAATATTTTTTTCGATCGTCTGAGTCATACTAGGATCAGTTGCTTCTAATAATGGTCCATTTACAATCGAAATACTATGATTCCATTTTAACACAAGGCGTGTCTGCGCTTCGATCATGGTAATATAATGCAGTAATAAACTTAAGTCATCTGCTGTACGAAGGGTAGAACCATTCATCATTACTTCTTCTAATAGATAGAGAGTCTTCTTACCATTAAACATTTTAAACATAAAACTAGGCTTTTGATTTCCCAGTAATTCAGCTCTAAGAAGTTCGGCATCAACCCTCACTTGGCGCAAATCAAAATGGGTAGGAAGTTTAAAAGAAACTTCCGCCAACCGATGTTCAAGATCACGAATGCCACGAATTTTGGCTTTACAATCAATAATGAGCCTCTGCCAATAGTGAGTCCGATTTTCACCATATACAATATCATCTAATAATCGAATGAGCCACTCATTTGAAAATAAGGTTAAAGCTTCTACAGCATTCTCAATAATCTGAAGAGCTTCTGGAGCTTTACTATTTGCTTTGTTTGAAAAAGCCCAGCCTTTAATGTTTTCCTTGTGAATGGATAATTCATTCTCTAGCTCACTCAGTCGATTTTTTAAACTAAGGATCTCTTCTACACTTGGAAGATTTTCTAATTCCGGACGTTTCTGCATCACTTGATTGATATCTTCTTTGTTAAGTTCTTGTAATAATTTATATAATTTAATCATCTCACCATCAGATAATGGCAATTCCATGGATTCATCTAATTCATCAGGAAACCATCCATACTCTAGCTGATTTGTCGCCAACCATTCTGCTAATTCTAAAGGAGATAAATCTTGCTCTGCGAAATGAACCTTAAGATTTTCCGCTTGGCTTGCGCGGCCTAATTCAGATTTAAACTTAGCAATTTTTTCTTTGCATTCACTCAAATCCTGACGCAACCTGGCAATTTCAATGGCAATGGTGTCAACATTCACTTGATCTAAGCCCTCTGATATTTTTGTCACTGACAATTCAAGCTCTTGTACTGATCGAGCATCTCCCCCCATTACACTGACACAAAGAGGTGCAATATCAGGTAGCTTCGTTCGAATCATTTCACCCAAAACCCGCAAAGCTCGCTCAGTTTGGCTCGTAATCAGCACTCGCTTACCGTGAGCCAAAAGATGAGCAATGAGATTGACAATAGTATGGCTTTTACCTGTTCCCGGCGGGCCTTGCACAACCACGCCAATATTTTTACTTAATTTACATAAGATATCTTTTTGTTCTTCATTGGCAGGAAGAGGAAATAAAATATCATCACTGATCCCTTGCCACTCTAACCGTTCCTGTTCCTGCCGCGGCCCCCAATGACTGGATAAATCCATAGAGACCAAAGCCTCTATAGACTCAGGAACATAATGTTCATTGCGTATCGCTTCAATCACGGCCTGCAGTTCAGTATGCCATTGTCGTCCAGACATACTACGTACAAAGATGATTGGGGCATTATAAATAGTAGGATAAGGCATTGCTGATACATCACGACCTGACATAAGTTCATCAATGACTTTGCCTTCTGGTGATAAACTTTCGATTAATTCTTTTAAAAAAGGCTTTATACTCACTTCATCCCACGGGTTTATTCCTGCATCTTGAATAAAACGTTCCATTCCTAGGATATGTGCTGGATCAGGTAATTCATTATTATTTAACATATCAAGTTCGAAGGTCGTTCCACTACTTGTAGGACTTAGAGTAAAAAGGCCTTTTTTAGAATCAAATAACAGTTCAAGCCTTGTCGTAAATACAGGGCGGCAAACCTGCGTTCCATTTAAATTCCAGACTAATAGCCCATGGCCCCAAACGAGTTCAATACTGTCTCCTTCGCGCTGCAAGCGTTGATAAAGAGCAAATAAATCCCCATATAATCCTTGAATCGGCATTGAAGAAAGTTCTTCTGTTATAGGTGAAGAACCTTGCCTATAGACTTCTAGCCATGCTTCTGATGACTTTGTATCTGGGCTGAGCAAACACCCCTCATCAACTGGTAATTCCTTTTGCCACCAGTATACATCCTTATAATCTTCAAATTCCCTGACAATAGGAACGGTTATATTTTTCAACGCTAATAAATATTCAAAAACCTGAATACTACTTCCCGCCATACATCTACCTCACAATCAAAATAAATCTTTACAATACCTATTTTTTATCTTACAGATATTTTACCACAAACAATCGACAGATTGCAGAAATTGCCCCCTATAAGTGGAATAAATTAGTCCTCTTGACAAATACATTGACAACAATCTCAACCTATTACTATAATATTTAAGGAATCTATGGTAACGAAGTCGATGCATTCTCACATAGGCTTCTACCTAACTAAGGTGGTAAAAATGTCGAATAACAATACAACTATTATTGATGCTTCTATTTTACTCAGCGAACTCAAAGCTGCCAATCACGAGATGCGCCAAGTCGTTACTGCCATTCAAGAAATTGCCAAACAAACAAATCTCCTCTCGCTAAACTCAGCAATTGAGGCGGCGAGAGCTGGTGAAGCCGGTCGAGGTTTCAGTGTTGTCGCTGATGAAATCAAAAAACTGGCAACACGTAGTTTTGACTCTACAAAAGAAAGTGCAAAAATTATTGAGAACATTCAAAATAAAGCAAATGAAGTCATGGCTGCCCGCACAGCGGATATGGCCTATGACACCATCGACAAAGTGGATCGTAATCTGTTTGAACGCAATTGTGATGCCCAGGCCTGGGCCAGTTTTGATAAGGTAAAAAACTGTTTTACTTCTACAAATCCAGGCAACATTCAAGAAGCCAATGAACTGCTCAGAACCCTTGTCGCTATATACGAAGTGTATTTTGATCTTTATGTCCTTGATACGGAAGGAACAATCGTAGCAGCTGGGGTACATCAAGAACTGATTGGTAAAAATTTAGCTGACCGCGACTGGTTTAAAGAAGTAAAAGCAAACAATACAATTTCCGTTACAGATTTATACTTTTCAGCCATTGAAAATCGTCATACTGTCGCCTATTCTTGTCCAATCCGCAGTGAAAACGGACAAATTCTTGGTTACTTTTCATCCCGCTTTAATTGGGATTTTATCTACGATATTTTAGATTCGGCGCGCATTGGCCAAAATGGAGATATTTTTCTTGTCAATAAAGACGGTTATGTGATTGCCTGTCGCAGTCGCAAAGGCATCTTAGTTGATAACCTAAAAAATCTAGAAGCAGCCAAACGTTGTATGAAAGGCGAAACCTATGGTTATACGTTAGAAGTCGATCAACGTGGCAATGGAAAAATTTATGGTTATGCTCATACGAGAGGCTACAATGCCTACAAAGGGAAAAATTGGTCTGCTATCATTAGTGAAACTCTATAAGTCACTATTCTTTCTAACGTAAAAACCCCGACGAGTGTTAGCATTCACTCAGGCCGGGGTTTTTCTTACTTATTTTTTCGTTGTACAGCAATCAGCCTAACCGATAAGGAAATCGCACCAAAAGCTAATCCCAAAATCAAACCAATCCAATAGCCAACAGCACCAAACTGACCATAGCCAGCCAAAATATATCCTAGAGGCAACCCTACGACCCAGTAAGAAATTAAAGCCATGATAAATGTAACTCTTACATCCTTGTAGCCACGTAATGAACCTTGTATCGGTGCAGCAATGGCATCTGATAACTGAAAAAATATGGCATAAATCAAAAATTGTTGTGTTAACTTCAAAACATCTAAGTCTTCTGTATAGATCCCCGCAACCTGTTCACTAAAAATAGATAATCCAATTGCACATAAGATAGCCATTATCAACGCAACACCAATTCCAACATAACTATACTGCCTAGCATCCTTAAACCGTTTTGCACCGACTTCAAAACCGATGGCAATCGTCAATGACATGGAAATACTCAATGGTATCATGTAGAGCAATGAAGCAAAATTAATAGCGATTTGGTAAGCAGCTACAGTGACTGTATTAAATTGACTCATGAGCAAAGTAACAACTGCAAAAATACTTGTTTCACAAAAAATCGCAAAACCAATGGGTATCCCAATTTTAAGTTGTTCCTTCCATGCAGGCAAAGAAATTGGATACACTCGGCTGAATACATTATAATCACGAAAAGGTTTCATCCGTTGTATTACATAAAAACTAATCAACGCAATACACCAATAAGTAAGAGCTGAAGCATAGCCAGCTCCAACTCCACCTAAGCGAGGAAAACCAAACTTACCAAATATCAATAGATAATTTAGTATAATATTAATGGGCAAGGCAGCCATCGTAATGATCATGGTCACCCTTGTATAACCAAGAGTGTCAATAAAGCAACGAAAAATCGTCGATAAAAACAAAGGGATAACGCCAAAAGAGATCCCCTTTAGAAAATCTCGAGCAACGCGATAGACCTCAGTATTAATGTTCATACCATCTAAAATAGGAGTCACAACAACCGTACCACAGATGATAACGACCGCTGACATAGCAAGAGCTAGGTACACTCCTTGAATGACTGCAAAAGGTACATCAGCTTTACGCTTGGCTCCCAAAAATTGAGCTACTATCGGAACTAATGCGAATAAAATACCGTTTAAACCTGTAAATACAGGCATCCAAATACTCGCCCCAATTCCAACCCCAGCTAAATCATTAGAACTAGCATGACCTGACATCATAGTATCAAAAAAAGTCATCCCAAATAAAGAGCATTGAGTCATTAAAATAGGAATGAGTAAAATCATCAATTGCCGTAATTTTTCTTGCACAGAATATGTCTGATTCATAATACACCTATATTTTCAAAATTAAATCACATAAGATCATCATATACTGCCATCAGCAGCATTTCCAGTTATTGTTGAAGTGAATGATAACATTTTTTGTTGAAAGGTGATCAAACTTTCATGAGCTACAAAATAAAAAAGCTTCGCAATCACTGCGAAGCCTTACATTCAATGGTGCCGAGGACCGGAATCGAACCGGTACGAAGATCACTCTTCGAGGGATTTTAAGTCCCTTGTGTCTGCCAGTTCCACCACCCCGGCATAAATAAATTGGAGGCGACACCCAGATTTGAACTAGGGGATGAAGGTTTTGCAAACCTCTGCCTTACCACTTGGCTATGTCGCCACAAAATGGAGCGGGAAAGGAGATTCGAACTCCCGACCCTCGCCTTGGCAAGGCGATGCTCTACCGCTGAGCTATTCCCGCATCTCTTCAACATAAATTTTGGTCGGAGCGGCAGGATTCGAACCTGCGACCCCCTGGTCCCAAGCCAGGTGCTCTACCAAGCTGAGCCACGCCCCGATTTGTATTACTGCTGACGAGAGTTAATTATATCAGAGCTTTTTATATACGTCAATACTTTTTATGTATTTTTTTTATGATTGATAAAATTTCAAAGATTGATAAGCATATACATTTTTGTATATGATAGATTTACAGAGAATAAAATAATCTTATAAGAGGAATTCTTTCAAAAATGAAGAATAAAGTATCATGATTGAGTTTTTATTGTGGAATTAACTAAGGGGGTTATTAAATGAATATTGTTGAACAAGCCTTTCGCGTTACAGAGCGCATTAGCATTGTAAAAGCAGATTATCCTACTAATTGCCTATTTCAAGTCTTCGTAAATGGACGCCTCCAATATAAAGCTACTTATAGTATCGAAGGTGAGAATATCGACTTCGGTTTTGATTGTTTAGTCCGTGGCGATTTAGTACAGTTATTTTATTTTATTCCATAAAAGATTTTTAGTAATAACATGAGCATTTTCCGATTGGACAAAGGACTGATAGCCTTAACTGGTTATTAGTCCTTTATTATTGAATTATTCTTTGGGTATTCCAAGCCATTTGTTGATCACTATATTCAGTTGCTGAATATCAATTGGTTTAGAGACATAGTCATCCATGCCGATTGCTAAACATTTTTCACGATCATCTTTACTTGCATATGCTGTGACTGCAATAATAGCTGTACGCCGATTCATTTTTACCTCTTTCTCTCGCAATAATGTAGCAGCTGAATAGCCATCCATATATGGCATATTAATGTCCATAATAATTAAATCAAAAATTTCTTGATCAAAAATCTCAATGGCTTCTTTTCCATTTTGAGCAGTCCATATTTCTAAACCTTTTTTTCGCAAAATAATTTCAACGATCTTGCGACTTACGTCATCATCTTCCACAAGTAATACTTTTTTACTTCCTTGATCATCGAATAATGTATTTTCTAACTCATCCTTTTGCTCTAGACTCTTTTTGTCCGTTCTTCCAAATAAGGCTGTAAAATAGAATTGGCTCCCCTCTCCAATTGTACTGTTAACTCCTATTTCTCCACCCATTAATTCAGTTAATTTCTTTGAAATTGCAAGACCAAGTCCAGTACCGCCAAATTGTCGCGCACTCGAATCATCCACTTGACTAAAACTTTTAAATAAACGATCAATTTTATCCTCCGCAATCCCCATTCCCGTATCACGTACTGCAAAGTTTAATTTAATAGTGCTTTCACTCAACTCTTCCAAAGAAATCGTTACATGAACATAACCATGATTGGTAAACTTCACAGCATTACCAATCAAGTTTGATAAAATTTGCCGAAGACGAAAAGAATCACCAAGTACAGTTTCTGGTATGGATTCGCTCACTCTTACATGAATGGCTAATCCTTTTTGTTTAGCAACAATTGAAAATAATGAAATCACTTCGTCAACAACTTCAGTCACTCGAAATGGTATTTTTTCCAAACTCATTTTACCAGCTTCTACCTTGGAATATTCAAGTATATCATTTAGAATTCTAAGCAAGGACTGAGTCGAATATTGTACAATTTCCAGATATTCTCTTTGCTCCTCTGACAAATCCGTCATCAAAGTCAGATCCGTCATTCCTATGATCCCAGTCATGGGTGTCCTAATTTCATGGCTCATATTAGCAAGAAATTGACTTTTAGCAGCATTGGCTCGTTCAGCTTCTTCCTTTGCTCTGTGTAGTGCTTCCTCATGACGTTTGCGCTCAGTAACGTCCATTGCCATACTAATGACTGCTCGGCGTCCATCAGATAGGATACCAAGCGGCGCAGAGCTGAATGTCCATGTACGAACGGTATCATACGCAGTGTGAACAAGAAACTCCCCCTCTTCGACTCTTTCGGATATAGTATAGAGAGCTTTAATTTTGCTCTCTACTTTTCTCCAATTTTCTCCATATCCTTTTTCAACCCATTTTTTGATCGTTGGAATTTCTTCATGACTATAGCCTGTTATTTCTGTCCATGTCTTACTAATCTGAATAATTTCGCCATCATCAGCATGAATCATAAGAGGAAATGGCGCACTAGCAATCGCACGTCGAAATCGTTCTTCACTCGCCTGAACTTTTTTCTTTCCCTCTTCAATCACACTCACTTGCATAGCAGCTTGCATTGTTTTTACTAATAGCTCTCGTGTTAATAGATTCTTAGGAATATAGTCCGTTGCGCCTTCTTTCATCATTTCAGTGGCGATCATATCGCCACCATATCCAGTCAACATGATGATCGGATTACATATACCTCTCGCTCTAACCTCACGTAATATTTGTATTCCATCCTTATAAGGCAACATATAGTCAATAAAGATACAATCAAAAATTTTAGTCACTAATAATTCAAGGCCAATTTCTCCAGTCTCAGCTTCAACAACTTCAACAGTAAAATTTCCACCTTTAAGAAGTCTCTTCAAATTTTTTCGATCAATCTCATCATCGTCGATAACCAAAATACGAATGATCTCCGGCATAAATACCTCCTTTAAGGTGAATCAGCTTTTTTACTAACATGAGATTTTTCACGTAAAAATACCCATAATCTACTTTTAAAAGTAAGTTATGGGTATTTTCGACCTATTGTATTCATTTACCTGCTAAATTTTACTAATTTGTTACAATAACAATTCCCGAATCAGTAATTGTGTATCCATTCTGTCGATCGGCTTCGTGATCATAACCAATTTCTGCACCATCAGGAATAATAACATTTTCATCGATAATGGCTTTTTTAATCTTTGCTCTTCGGCCAACTTCAACATTTTCAAATAGAATAGAGTCCTCTATAAGGCTATAACTATGAACTTTACTGCGTGGTCCAATAATCGATCTACGTACAATACCCCCGCTATTAATACATCCACCGCATACATACGAATTGATATTTTTTCCGCATCGACCACCTTCCTCAAAGACAGTTTTAGCAGGGGGAGAATTGCTCTGATTCGTAAGAATTGGCCATTTATAATTATAAAGATTTAATTGGGGATCGACTCTGATGAGATCCATATTGGCCTCATAATAAGAATCAAGAGTTCCAACATCCTTCCAATAACCTTTTTCTTCTGCGTTCATACCTGGTATGGAATTATCCATAAAATTATATGCAAAAACCCGATCACCGTTATTAAGCATCATGGGAATGACATGTTTACCAAAATCAAGATCTTCATGCAGCTTTTTACCTTCTTTTAATACTTCAATTAATTTCTTTACAGAAAAAATATAATTACCCATTGATGCAAAACAAGTTTTCCGACCAGGAATTGGAGTTGGTTCTTTTGGTTTTTCTATAAATTCAGTCACTCTGCACTCTTTATCGACAGAAATAATTCCAAACTCTTTTGCCTCTCTTGCTGATACCTCAATCGCAGCAATTGTAATATCTGCCTTTGTTAAAATATGATAACTGATCATCTGGCTGATATCCATTTTATAAATATGATCTCCACCGAAAATGGCTACATACTCAGCATCTGAATTTTCAATAAATCGTAAAAATTGAAATATAGCGTCAGCGGTGCCTTTAAACCACGCTTCACTGCCGCTACTTGTTTCTGGTGAAATCGTATCATAAAACTCGCCGAGTCCCGTCCATTTAGACCAACATTCTTTAATATGTTTGTTTAAAGAATAAGCTCGATATTGAGTTAGGATATAAACTCTCTTAAGACCTGAATTAAATAAATTGCTTAATACGAAATCGATAATTTTATATTTTCCGCCGAAAGGAACGTAAGGTTTCGGTCTGTTTAATGTAACAGGACTGAGTCGCTCTCCTTTGCCCCCTGCCAAAACCATTGCTATCGTGTTTCTTGTAACATTACCCATCGTATACATCTAAAATTCCTCCTCTGGATTTATGTATATACCTAAATCGTCCAACATGATTAAGCACAGAACATCTCGATCCTATGGCGATTCAAGTCAACATTTTTTACAAGGATAAACATATCGTCTAATTATTGCAATTATTTCGCTTAATAGAGCTTTGTCCTAACCCTCATCTCCTCCCTTATGTAGAGCTATTTTTTCAATATTCTACACCAATTCCTTCTATACCTTCTTGTTTTGTTATTTTTTAGGATGCAATCACATAATTTTCTGAATTAATTAAGAGGTCAATAGATTTTTTTGCAATCTCTTATGTTCATTATGCTTATCATTACAGTTTATAATGAACATAAGATAAATTTTTCCTACTGTTTAAAAAACTCTATATTATTTGTTTTACAAGAAAAAGAAACTCATTTGCCCTATTTAGGCTGATGAGTTTCTTCTTACGCTAGATGACGAGCACTTTTTTTAAATTTGATAGTAAATGTTGTACCTTTTAAATGACTAGAAACTTCAATGCTCGCCTTATGCCTTGTTGCAATACCATAACAAACTGCCAGCCCTAGGCCTGTTCCCTTATCTTTTGTCGTTAAAAATGGCGTACCTAGCCTGCCAATCACTTCTTTTGGAATGCCCACTCCTTCATCACAAACGGATAAGATGACATTTTCTCCTTGAAGAAAAGTAGCGATCCTCATGGTGTGACCATCATCGACCATGGCCTCTAAACCATTGCGACATAAATTTAAAATTAATTGACGAATTTCACCACCATCAAGTACTAAGTCTGGTATATTCCCTAAATCAAACTCTATATCCTTACCGGCTTTAAAAGCATCAGCTTCTAAGAGAGGTTTTAGAGAACTACAAATCTCATTCATAGACTGTAATCTAAAGTTAGGTTCCCGCCCCCTAGCTACTGATAAATATTCATTCAAAATTTCATTGGCTCGATCTAGTTCACTCAACATTAATTCATAGTATTCTCCATATTTAACATTAGACTCTTTTTTAGCAAGCAATTGAAGAAAGCCCCTCACTGTCGTCATTGGATTTCGAACTTCATGGCTAATACTTGCCGCCATCTGTCCAATCAGGCTGAGTCGATCCAACCGTGCCATCTCTTTTTCAATATTCTTTTGCTCTGTAATATCTTTATTAAATTCCAGCACTCCACTCGGTTTGCCATCTACCCCTCGTTTAAGTAACCGACAACTCCGCACCACCACAGTCGTACCATCGCGTCTCCTTTGAATGATCTCCCCCATCCAACGTCCATTAGCCATTAATTCATCATTGATTTCCTGCAGAGGTTGGGGAAACTGAGTCTCTAGTAATACAGAAGCTTTTTTCCCTAAAGCTTCATCCTTCGTCCACTGGTATCCAAGTTCCGCACCATGATTCCAAAAAACAATGATTCCATCCAAATTCCATTCAAAGGTATAATCTGGATCAAGATCAAGTAATCTGATTTGCTCTTTAAGCTTTTCAGTATAGTCTCTAATTTGATCTTCAGCCTGCTTACGTTCTTGAATATTACGAACAAAAACAGATAGTCCATCCTGTAAAGGATAGGCACTAACCTCTAACCATAAGCCTAAACGATCCAAGAAAATTTCAAAATGGGCTGGTATTTTTTTCATAATTACTTTTCGATACTGTCCATAGGCTAAGGATTGATCAGATCCAGGAAATTCATCCCATATCACTTTGCCTAACAATTGCTCTTGAGATTTTTGCAATAAGAATTCCGCTTCCCGATTGACATAAGTAAATCGAGCTTGGTTATCAAGAGCAAAAAATCCATCCATAATACTTTCAAGAATATGAATGACTTTATCATTGCTCTGCTGTAACTCCATTGATACTTTTTCCAGTTTTGCATAGGCTCTTGAAGATTTAGTCGATAACGCTAAGGCTTGAAAAAAGATAAATATAAATAATCCTACCGGCACCATCTCACAAGTTCGCAATAATCCTTGAGCAAAAAACATATCATTAATAACAGTCCCTAAAAAAATAAATACACCAAAAATAAAACGGCCTGCACCTTCTTGCTTACTCCTTACAGCTCGAATCAACATCATACCAATGTATATACACGCTAATAATGTAATCACATCATACCATATTAAAGTTTTAGCAAAGTTTTTTACTGGCATAAAAATAACTACGCCGCTAAAAACTAAACTCATACTCTTAATACTATTGCTAATTTTAGGCGAAGTATTCGATGCATATAAATGATAAATAAACTTTACAAAAACAGGAACGGATAAATAATAAGATAGATATTCTATTTTAATTAATAATTGCCAATCTAAGCTAGGAACGATGGACATGAGTAATATTTCACCAGTTACTATAGTTCGAATGGCAATGAGCAAACAAAACAATCCAAAATAGAGTGCAGCTTTATCTTTTGTACGCAATAAATAAAGTCCAAAATGATAGATGGACATAATAAAAAAAATACCTAATATAAACATTTCAAAACCCATTTGTTTCTCTCGCCACTTATGCCCACTCTGATCCAGACCTAATAAAAGACTCGATTTAATACCACCTTTTTGATGAGCAAAATTAGATACTTGAATAACCAATTCAATATTTTGCTGATCAGTATAGAAACTCACAATTTGAGGGAAATATCGTGGTTTACTAGTAGCTGCCTCCTGACCTACGCTCCCCACTACGCTTAATAATTTTCCATTAATATATAATTTATAGGCTGTAGCCACATCAGGTATCTGTATGCTTAAATACTTGCCTGCTTCTTGAAGTTTCACATTCAATCGATAAGTAGCACAACCATCACCAGTTGAACTATCTCCAGGTTTATAATTATTCCATTTATTCGGCACTGAAAAATAAGTATCCGTTCTTAACTTTTTATTTCCTAGAAAATCAGAGGGCTCTAGAAGTTCTCCCCAATAAAATTCCCATTCACCATCGAGTTTGATTGTACCTTTATCGACTAAATCCCACTGCGTGAGATCCATTACCCCATGGACAGCTTGAGGTGCTTTCTCTACATCATCAATTTGACATACATAAATCAATAACCCCATGGCCGCCATTACGACACCGATCATTTGCAGACCAATTTTTTTCTTTCTTATATACTCCCATATTGCCATGATATCGTCTCCTCAACGTTTAACCCAAACATCCTTGACTCACTATAATGATCTTCATAGCAGACATTAGAAATTAGTCAAGAGCGCTACACGAAACTGGTTAGCTCCGCTATTAACATTACCTTGCTCATAATAATCACTGATTTCTAATAGGGTTTTGCGGTTCATCTGATGACGATAATATAAAGCATACCCGATCCAGGAAGTATTGGCATTGGAGATATTACGAGCAAAATCTGGTGCTCCCCAATTACGGAATAACCCTGAATTCTTACCTTGATTAAAGTAATTGATACTGTAACTATTCTTTTTATCAATCATATGAGCGACTCCAAGACCAAAACCACCATTGTACTGCTGGGCATTTGAATAGCCAAATTCAGTATACCCTATAGTTTTATGATCAAGATAGTAACTCCCTAATAAGGAATAGGTCTTGATCACACCTGGATAAGCTGATAAATAAACTCCTGCCATTGCGGATGAATAATGATCAATGGTTGCAATTTGGCGATAAGTAGCACCAATGCTAAGCCTCTGATTTACTTTATGATCTACCTGCAGAGCATAGAGATTAGCTTTTACTTTTGGCAAAGGCTGAAATAATCCTTCCCCCAACCGACCACCTACTAACTTAAAAGAATTCTCCCCCTCTTTCCAGATGGCTGTTACACCCGTTAATTGATTATTTTCCCCGACAGCATCAATGAGGGTAGTCAACACCAATCCTTCTTGTCCAATCACTACATCCTGGCGACCGATTTTCACGATACCATTTTTATATTTCCAATTCATTCCCCAGCGATCAAACACCCCAGCAGTATCATATAATCCATTATTATGAACCTTATCACCTGCCTGCTCAACTGCTAGACGGCCATATAAACTTACTTGATCATGTATTGGAAAATCAGCATTTAACCGAACCCGCGTAATGGTTACTGTCCCCTTCATTAGAGAGTTAGCATCACCAGTACGACTTTGGATGCGAATACGAATATCACCGTCAACTTCAGGTGTTGCTGCCAATACACCAAAAGAGATACATACTATCCCAATCGTAATTCCGAAAATTAACTTTGTTTTTAACATACTTCTTTCAATCCTCTACATAAAATTACAAACTTCTACAAATATTTTTTATTACTATTTCTTATTCTACTGGAAATTCTTGCTTATATCAATTTAAAATCCCTCCACTTCATATATAATTAATGGTATAAATTAAAAAATCTCTACCATTTTTACATGGTAGAGACTTTTTTATGGGATTATAAACCACAAGATAAATCACAGTTTTCTCTTTAGACAAAGTTTGACTGAAAATAAAACGACTTTCAAGTATCTTTATCTTGAACTTCATAATTCTCAGTAGATCCCATTTTTATATGTTTATCAAGGACTTCTATGACTTGATTAAAATCAATCGGCTTACTAATATAATCATCCATCCCAGACTGCAAACATTTCTCTCGATCACCTTGCAATGCATACGCAGTCATTGCAATAATTGGCGTCCGAGTTTTTAGAGTTCTTTCTTTTAACCGAATCATAGCTGTTGCTGCGTAGCCATCTAAATCAGGCATATTGATATCCATGATGATGATGTCAAATTGCTCCTTCTCAAAAGCAGAAACAGCTTTTTTACCATTTACGGCTGTAAGTACGGTAAAACCTTTTCTTTCCAGCATAATGGTTACCATATCTCGACTCACTGTATCATCTTCAACAAGTAATACTTTTTTCATAACTGTGTTTTTAGACTGAAGTGATTGTTTATAAATAACATCCTTGCTTATGATACAATCATCCTTTTTTACTGGAATCCCAAATACAACTTCAAAGAAAAAATGACTTCCTACATTTTCTTCACTTTCTACACCAATCAGACCCCCCATCATTTCAATCAATTTTTTCGAAATTGCAAGTCCAAGCCCAGTCCCACCAAATTGTCTCGTATTGGAGTCATCAACCTGACTAAAACGTTTAAATAACTTATCGCGTTTGTCTTCAGGAATACCAATACCTGTGTCGCTAACCGCAAACCTAATTTTCACATTATGACTGTCTTGTTCTTCTCGATCAACATGAATGATAATTTCCCCTTCGGATGTAAACTTAATACCATTGCCAACTAAATTTGAAAGCACTTGTCGTAATCGAACTGAATCACCAATGATATATCGAGGTATCATCTCATTAAAGTTTAATCGAATAGAAAGACCCTTCTCTTTTGCACCGATAGCAAATAAATCAATCACTTCATGAATTGTATTTCGCAAATCAAAGGGTACTTGCTCTATATCAATTTGCCCCGCTTCAATTTTTGAATAGTCTAGTATATCATTGACTACGCGCAAAAGAGAGTTTGTTGATGACTTAATAATTGACAAATATTCTCTTTGTTCTTCGCTAAGTTCTGTCATCAGTGCTAAATCTGTCATACCCATAATTCCATTCATAGGCGTTCGAATCTCATGAGACATGTTAGCAAGAAATTGACTTTTAGCAGCATTTGCTGTTTCAGCCTTTTTTAGAGCAATCAAAATTTCTTCTTCAGCTTTTTTGCGATCGGTAATATCACGGATGATACTAAGAAAAACTTTTCGATCACCTAGAAAAGTCCCTTTGGAACTAATTTCAACAGGAATCGCAGTGCCATTTTGCCGATAATGTATCGTTTCAAAAGTAATTCCTTCATGATCTGCAATTTGCATCTGCTCAATTACACATGCATTTTTTTCACTGCACCTTAAATCAAAAATGGACATGGATAAGAGACTTTCAACTGTATATCCATACATTTTTATCGCAGCGTCATTCGCTTCAAGAATCCTTCCATCTTTGTCAACAAACAGCATGGCATCATTGGTTTTTTCAGCTAATATTTTATATTTTTCTAACCTTTCATGCACGCGTCGACTCTCAGTAATATCTTTAATAATACAATTCATTTTTATCGGATGAAAACTTTCACTATAAGAAAGTTCTCCCCGTTCATGGACAACCTTACTCGATCCATTAGGCAGCAACAAACGATGAATATTTTCATAGATCTTTCTACTTTTTATCGCTGCTGCAAATATATCGTTACGTTGCTCCCGATCTTCAGGATGAACCATTTCTAAAAAAAGCTCATAGGATACTTCTCCTTTACAATAGTCCCATTCTAAAATGCGTACAGTTTGACTTGAACATCTAAAATGATTCGTTACTATATTTAATTCCCAGCTTCCCATATTTCCGATGCGTTGAGCTTCTTTTAGTTGTTCCTGTTTTCTCTTTAATCTTGCATAGAAAAAATGATTAGGACTTTTTACTACTGTAATTAAGATCGCTTTACAAAAAATCATTATAGATATAATTTTAAAATAATGACCTAACAAATTGGAAAATGCATAAATATGATTATAAATAATAAACGTCAGCTCAGCACAGATTTGAAACAAAATAGAAGAGAACAATAGCATGAGTATCTTTCGAGTAAAAGAAAACCTCTGTTTCCACATGACTATGGCACTTGCAATTAATACAATACAAATTACATATTCACTCATGATCGCAAAATTTGTTAGTCCATATCCTTCAATAAAACACTTAGGAAATATTTTCCATTCAAAAATTGAAATTAATGAAACTCCAACAATGAAAGTATACACACTAACTATAGCCAACTGATTGATTTGCTTATTTCTTTTAATCAATAAGGCACCAATTAATAAGGAAAAGCCCTGTAGATAACGTCCTAACATCCATAATTGAGTAGATAGATCTGAATCAAAGCCATAAAAAATCGGCATTCCTTTATACGCAAGCATATGAAGTGTATCTGTTAATCCAATGAAGAAAAATGCAATACCCAAAAAAGAAAGATAATTATTATTATCTAATTGTTTCCACATGTGCAATGTAACGATAAAAATGATCAATGAAGAACTAATACTCATCATTTCAGCAATAGAATGAAAAAGTAAATGATTGTAGGATTGAAATAGATCTAAAATCAAAAAAAGACTGAGGGAGCATCCAATATAAAATAAACTGACTAAATAGTCTTCCCAATCAAATGGGTTGAAAAAAAATCTCCTGATTCTTTCTTCACTTTTCATAGTAATGTACCTCATTTCTGATTAACATAAATTATAAAAACTTTATTTATAAAAAAACTACCAAATTAAAAATTTGATAGTTTTTTATCACTCCAAAAGACTAAATCGTAAACTTTCGAGTAGCAGTTTGTAGTTCCTCTGCCATTTTTGCTAAGGCTTGACTAGCTGAAGCAATTTCCTCCATAGATGCAGATTGTTCTTCTGTTGCAGCAGATACAGTCTGAGTTTGCCCCGCATTCTCTTTGCTAATCGTCTCAACATCATGAACAGAAGCGACAATTTGCTGACTTCCTGATGCCATTTCTTGAATGGCTGCTGAAATGTTCTTAATCTGATCAGAAACTTGATTAATCAGTATCGTTATATGCTCGAAAGCAGATCCGGCTGTATTTACAACCTCTGTCCCAACTTGAACTTCACGTGTCCCATCCCCCATTGCTATGACAGCTTTATCTGTATCTGTCTGAATCTCTGTAATAAGAGTTGCAATTTGTTTAGCAGCCTCTTGAGACTGCTCAGCCAATTTACGTACTTCCTCAGCTACAACAGCAAACCCTCTACCTTCTTCACCAGCGCGCGCCGCTTCAATGGCCGCATTGAGAGCCAGTAAATTCGTTTGACCGGCGATTCCAGAAATGGTATCAACAATCTGCCCTATTTGGTTTGATCGTTCTCCGAGTTTGGAAACCACTTGTGCCGAATTAATGACGGTTTGCTCAATATTGCTCATTTGGTTCATAGCAGCCTGAATGGCTTTGCCTCCTTCACGAGCTGAATCAGCGGTTTGACCCGAAATGCCTGCTACGACATTCGCATTCATTGCGATGTTCTTAATACTTGCTGACATTGTCTCTACAACCCCAGTGGTCATATTAATTGCATATACTTGCTTTTCCGTTCCGTCTGCTACTTCTGTAATGGTAATAGCCACCTGATTGGCTGCTTGGGCTGATTGCTCTGCACTCGCATTCAGTTCTTCAGAAGATGCAGCAACAGATTGCGCCGAAATTGCTACCTGCTTAATCAAAGAACGTAAACTAGCCGATGCAGTATTAAGGTTTTGTAATAAAATTCCCATTTCATCATTGCTCTTAACCTCTAATTGCTGATTGAATTGTCCTTGGGCCATTGCTTGAGCATAATCCACTCCTTGATCAATGGATTTTAAAATAGGCCTAGTAATCAATAGCGAACTGGCCCCTCCAAGGAAAATTCCGATGAATAAAATCGTTAATACAGAAGTCAGCATCGTACCTTCTTGTTCAGTAATTTTTTTCTTATCATCATTAATACTTTGTTCTTGCCGATCTACATATTTATCGATCTCCCCTAGAAAAGCAGCATTATCTGGAGCAGCATAAGTTGACATATATACAGCTGCAGCAAATTGTCCCTGGGTATCATATAATTCGATCATTTTCTTCAAATGGGGGATAAATTTTGTATTGGCATCATTGACAGGTTTCAGAACTTCTTTTATTTTACCTTTTTCATTTAAATAACTAAGATTAGCCTCTACTTCTTGCATTGCTTGATCAAGATCTTTTTTAAACTTGGGATTACCAGTCGCTAAGTATCCTCGTATAGCGGCGGCTTCTCGCGCTGCTCCTAAAGCTAAGTCTTGAGCATGACTTTGTAGTGGTGCGCGATAATTGATCATATTCGAATTAAGTTTTTCAACAATTTGATATTGATAATAAAAGGTTCCAACAATCACAAGCATAATCACTAGCATCAGGCTGAAACCACCATAAATCTTGGTACTAATTTTCATCGCATATACCTCTCTCTTTGCTATTTGGATATTAAAACAATATTTCTAGATCGGTAGAGCGATTCCTGCATTATATTGTCAAAATTCGGACAATATATAAATCCTACAGATATAACAATCTGTAGGATTTTGAAGGCCTTGTAAGAGTGGTGATCCTATTTACTCTTCTTTAATCATTCCCTCACGATAAGCTTGTAATAAGTCTTGTAAGGCATCAATCTGTTGTTGAATCTCACGACCACGATCAGTATCCTTTACTCGCATTCGAATCGGATGGGTCTCAATAATTTCCGTTTCAGAATCAAGATTACTTTCTTCTAATAGAGCATTGCTCATAGATTCAAAAGGATGATGAGATGCTAATAATAGACACTTAGAATTGGAAATCAAAGTATATCCTGCAATCCCAGTTTGCCTTTGATAAGCTCTAGAAAAGCCACCATCAATAACAATTAATTTGCCATTCGCTTTGACTGGTCGTTCACCTTTTTTGACTTTTACAGGTACATGTCCATTGATGATGTGACCGGTCCTTGGATCAAGACCGAATTCTTCTAATACTTTGCATGCTGTTTCTTCTCTATCTTGAAAAACATAGTATGGATTGCGTTTTTCCTTGTGGGTAGCTGGATCAGCAAGAAAATAACGTTCAAAGGTCGCCATTTTTTCTTTACCAAACAGTGGCGATTGAGCAGCGCACCATAAGTACCAAATGGCATCCATACCATATTGTTTTTTTTCTATATTATCCTTAGTAAAATAAGCTTGACGAGCTAAACGATCAACGCGATCCATAAAGGCTTTCCCAGCGTATGCTTGCCCATCTACATTAAAAGATTGAAAAGAACCATCTTCGTTCATGGCAATGCAACCATGATAGAGGAGATTACCATCATGAATCAGATAAATACTACCTTTAGAATAGAGAAAACGAACATGTTGTTGCAGTTTCTCACTATTAATGAAGGATATTCTTAACTTTTCCATCACTACCTGCTCCGCAGGGCTTAACTCATAAGGTTCATTTGGATCAATCGTTGGAAAATGATGATCAATCAAAGGATATTCTATATTGTCGAGTATGATCGTACCTTTTTCATAGTTGATCTTGTCAAGCAATAATCGATCTTCCATCTGATAATGAGGTCGCCTTTTGATCATCTGCCCTTCAAGTTTAAATTGTATAATCGCCATCGCTTTATGCATCTGAGCCATTAACTGAATTTCACGATCGGTAAAATCTTCTTTATTCATCACTTTCGGTGTAAAGCAGTCGCAAGGATCATTTTCATAGGTTTCAAGAGCGAATGAAGCCAAAGGGAGTAGGCTAACGCCATATCCATTTTCTAAGGTTTCCATATTACCATAACGCAAACAAATACGAATAACATTGGCAATACAAGCTTCACTCCCTGTTGCTGCGCCCATCCATAGAATATCATGGTTACCCCATTGTATATCAACTTGGTGATATTCCATCAACGCATCCATAATCAAATGTGAACCATAACCACGGTCATAGATATCGCCAATCACATGAAGTCTTGATATGGCTAAACGTTGGATGAGTTCAGAGAGGGTAATAATAAAAATTTGAGCACTATCCGTTGAAACAATGGTCTCAATCATATTTTGATAATATTCCGACTTATTGGCAATGTTTTCTCGTTCATATAATAATGCTTCAATAATCGGTGCTACATCAGGTGGTAAAAAAGTTTGAACTTTTGTACGCTGATATTTGGAAGTTAGCATACGACAAAGCTTGATCAGGCGCATCAACGTTAAACGACACCATTCACCTTGGTCAGGTACAGTTTGCAGCATCAAAGATACTTTTTGTTCAGGATAGTAAATAAGAGTCGCTAAGTTGCGTTGCTCTTGCTTTGTGAGCGTACTCCCAAATAATTCTTTAATTTTAAGCCAAATTGATCCTGCACCATTTTTTACAACATGTTGAAAAGCTTCATATTCACCATGCAAATCAGAGAGAAAATGTTCGGTTCCCTTTGGCAACTCAAGTTGTGCCGATAAACTAATAATTGCGTTTGATGCTGCCTGAATCGAAGGATATTGTCCTGATAACAGTTTTAAATAGCATCGTTGATTTTTTTTCATACTTCCTTCAACTCCATCATTCAAAATCACTATAGCACCTCATGTCTAACCCTAGAGCCCTTACTCTAGTTTGCGTAATTCTGAGAAATTGATTTATCATTTTTCACCTCGTAAGCATTTTCCCCATCCATTGATGAGAAAATCCTCTTCTGTCCATGTACTTACTTATAATTTCCGTGCGGACAGACAAAAGTCCTGCCAGATTTCCTGAAGAAATCTGAACAGGACTTTTTTACTATTTTTCATTTGCGCCATTTATCATACTGTCAGAAACGCTGGATAGTTCTCCAGCCATCGTTGCCAATTCTTGACTTACCTTTGTCATTTCTTGTATAGAGTGTTCTTGGTTTTGAACGGTATTATCAATCGTAACTACTTTTTTGTTCATATTGCCAATAGAATCTTGAGTTTTTTTCAAAGAAGAATTAATATTTTTTACTGATTGAGCACTTACAGCTGCCAGTTTTCGGATTTCTTCTGCGACTACGCCAAAACCTCTACCTGCCTCACCTACTCGGGCTGCTTCAATTGCAGCATTAAGGCCTAGCAAATTTGTCTGATTCGATATGGTTTTTATAAAAGTAACAATTTCATCTGTCTGTTGAATCGTATCAGCTAATTCGTTACTCAGTGCACCTAAATCAGCACAAATTGTTGATAGCTCATTTGCGCTCGCTGCCAATTCCTCCATACTCGCAGTAAACTCTTCAGAAGAAGCTGCAAGATTCCCAGCTATACTATGAACTTTTTCTTGATTCATCACTGCCTGAGTCGTGATAAGACAACCAATTGCTTTATTTCCCTCTTTGATGGGAAGTGCACAGGCGATGTATGGAATATCAAAGGCTGATTCTTTCTTTGATATCATACGGACAACTCGGCTACCCGTCGTTATGCATTGTTCACAAACTTGGCCTTTCATCGGCTCTCCTGCCTTAACGCCCAGATCAAAAGACTTACCTGGTACATAGGCTGTATATAGCCCATTCTCGATAACTGATATACCGACATCTTCCACAAATATTTCATTAATATAAGGGGCCAGTTCCGTAAACATCTTTATGATTTCCTGTCCAGAACTTTTGTTCATATTTTTCTACTCCCTAGCCTATCTCTGATCTTTTTTCTCATCAAACATATGACTATATTTATCTAAAAAACCAGTATTAAAGTCTCCACTTTTAAAATTTTCATGAAGAAATAATTTTTTGTGAAAAGGGATGGTCGTATGGATTCCATCAATCACAAACTCATCTAGGACTCGTTTCATTTTTTGAATGGCTTCATGGCGATTTTTTCCCCAGACAATGACTTTTGTCACCATGGAATCATAAAAAGGTAAAATCTCATATCCAGAATAAACTGCACTATCAATTCTTACTCCAAAACCACCTGGTGGAAGATACTTTTCCACTTTTCCTGGTGAAGGCATAAAATTCATTGCTGGATTTTCTGCATTAATTCGACATTCTATAGCCCAGCCATTCATTTTTACATCATCTTGTGCAAAGGATAGAGGGTTTCCTGCGGCGACAGAAATTTGCTCTTGGATCAAATCAATCCCTGTTACCATTTCAGTGACACCATGTTCAACTTGGATTCGAGTATTCATTTCCATGAAATAAAATTCATTATGTTTATCGAGAAGAAATTCTACCGTTCCTGCTCCATGATAAGTTACAGCATGAGCAGCGAGTACTGCTGCACGCCCCATCTTATCCCGCAATTCTTGATTAAGAGCAGGAGATGGTGCTTCTTCCACAAGTTTTTGGTGACGACGTTGAATCGAGCAATCTCTTTCACCAAGATAGACGACATGTCCATGTTGATCAGCCATAAGCTGAATCTCAACATGCCTCGGCTCTTCTAAATATTTTTCTAAATAGACGCCAGCATTACCAAAAGTAAGTTCAGCTTCTTTCTGTGCCTGACGAATGGCTTTTAACAGTTCTCCTTCATCGACTGCAACCCGCATGCCTTTACCGCCACCACCAGCTGTTGCCTTTACAATGACGGGATAACCAATTTGGTGGGCAACTTTGATTGCAACTTCTACATCATCAATAAGTCCATCAGTGCCAGGAACAATGGGAACGCCCGCTTTTTTCATGGTTTCTCTGGCAATCGCTTTCGCACCCATTTTACTAATAGCATCAGCTGTTGGTCCAATATATGTGATATCATACTCAGCACAAGTTGCTGCAAAATCTGCATTTTCAGCAAGAAATCCATACCCTGGATGAATGGCATCTGCTTGCGTCTTTTGAGCAACACTTAGTATATTGATTACATTTAAATAGCTATCTTTAGAAGGCGTAGGTCCAATGCAATAAGATTCATCTGCCATTTTTACGTGTAATGCATGCTGATCTGCTTCTGAATAAATAGCAACTGTTGCAATTCCCATTTCACGACAAGCTCTGATAATTCTTACCGCAATTTCTCCTCGATTGGCAATCAGCACTTTTTTAAACATTTTTTTATTCCCCTTTGTGATTCCAATTAGGATCAAAGAAAACTTGGCTTACGCCAAGCTTTCTACGTCCTTGCTTGGAATCAAGAATTTTTTAGAATACAAGAAAGTACATTAAAAATACATTTACAATGAGCAACATAATTGCCGTCGGCACTTGGGCTTTGATAACACCATTTTTATCAGGTAAATCGAGCAATGCCGCAGGTACAATATTATAATTTGCAGCCATTGGTGTCATCAGCGTACCACAATAACCAGAAAACATACCAATGGCCGATAAAATGGCAGGATCTCCTCCATGTAATTTAACAATCAAAGGTAAACCAATTCCAGCAGTCATCACAGGAAAAGCCGCAAAAGCATTACCCATAATCATGGTAAATAAGGCCATGCCTACAGTATAAGCAAAAACAACCATAAATCGATTATCAACAGGAATGGCTGCACTGACCAAATCAGAAACGACCTGCCCTACACCTGCAGCTGCGAATAACGCTCCTAATGTTGCTAATAATTGAGGTAAAACAGCCGCCCAACCAATTGCATCAATCAAGCGTCTAGACTCTTTAATCGGACGTATTCCTTTTTCCTTGGTCAACACCATTGCTGCTATTAATGCAATGATACATGCAACACCTAAACTAACAAGAGTGATATTTCCTTTATCTAATAAATCCAAGCCTGCAATCTTAATATCCTTGAGCCCAATTGTTCCAAATACAGTAATGATGGGAATTAAGAGCGCAGGGAGGAATAACCAGTTTCCCATTTTTTTCGATTTTTCCAAACGTTGTTTTACCGTTGCTTCATCATGTTTACCAATACATACACCGCCAAATCCAGCAATGATAGCCATTAAGATTACAATGATCCCCATATATTTAGGATCGATCGACGTACCAAATAAAAATGAAATAGCATAAAATCCCCAAAAGGCTCCTGTTAATATTCGTTTTGGATTGCCTTTATCTCTAAATGCTAACAAAGCAATCAGTGCGATAAAAATACCTGCAATGTAATAAATATAATTTAAGCTGACAATCATATTATTTCATCTCCTTTACGTGTACATGCTCAGCGACTCCGCCCTGCACTTCACGAGCAATCATACGATCAAGTAAATATAATCTCACACCATGAATGATAAAGGCAGCAATTGCAGTCGGAATACCCCATACGGCAATTTGTAATGGTTCAAGTATAATTCCATTTTGTTCAAAGAAACCTTTCATGAGTAAAACTGCACCAAAGGCAATAAAAATATCTTCACCAAAAAATACTCCTACATTATCGGCTGATGCCGCAAAAGCTTTAATTTTATTACGTGTACTTTCTGGCAAGGTTCCATGCCTATTTTCTGCCGCCGCTTCTGCCATCGGAGCAATGAGTGGTCGAACCATTTGCGCATGGCCTCCTAAGGCCGTTAAACCGATCGCCGCTGCAAATTCACGAATAAAAAGATAGAGAATCAAAAGACGTCCAGTCGTTGCAACTTTTATTTTTCCAATTAACTCCTGGGCTTGTTCCTTTAAGCCATTTCTTTCTAAAAGTCCAATAACGGGTAGAGTCAGAATAAATAAAGAAAGATAACGATTTTTAATAAATGCTTCACCAAAAATGGTCAGTATTTTTTCCATTGGCATATTTCCTGCTAAACCAGTTACAATTCCAGCTACAACCACAACAAGTAATGGATTAAACCTCAATACAAAGCCAACAATAACGACCGCAATACCAAGTAGTGTTAACATATTCAATTCCCCCTTTACCTATTTTTATTTATAATTTAACTTTTACCAGAAATAGAGGTTGACCATATTCAATAAAATCTCCATCGTGGGCGAGCATCTCCACCACTTCTCCACATACGCCCGCTTCAACTTCATTAAATAATTTCATGGCTTCTAATACACATACAATGGTATTTGGCTGAATCTGCTCACCAATTTTGACAAACCCATCTGCTCCTGGCTCAGGAGTCGAATAAAAGGTGCCTACTGTTGGAGATACGATTTCATGTAAATTTTTATTATCGTTAGCAATTTTTTCAATCACTTGCTCCCCCTTTCCTACTGAAGGAACAGTTGTTAGAGAATCAACTTTCAAATCACTAGCACTCTTTTTTTGCTGTGATCCTTCTTGACCAAGATGATTTGCCGTTTTTGAGATAACAATCTTGGTTTCTTCCTGTTCCAGTTCAAAATGTTGTATCGATGACTGATTGATTAGATTGATAATCTCTCTGATTTCTTCAAATGTAAGCATGACATTTCCACTCCTTTTTCTCTTTAAAAACAGTCTTCGATTAACGCTGAATCTTCACTATGACATTTTGAAACGAATTGCAATTCCCAAGTTTTTAATTTCTTTTTCTCTTGCAATATATAACTGCTCAGCCTCTGCCAAAGAAATTTCTTGAAAGAGGATCGTGCCTCCTGGTTTAGTTTGGGCAACGATAGAACTATCCACTGTAATCACCTGAGCAAACTTAGGATATCCACCTACGGTTTGTCGATCAGCGAGTAATAGAATCGGATTTCCATCTGGCGGCACTTGAATTGTCCCAAGAGTAACGGCTTCAGAAACCATTTCTAGTGGTTTTGCCAACTGTAAGTTTGGCCCTGTTAAGCGATAGCCCATTCGATCCGATTGGTTTGTGACTTGAAAAGGACATTGAAAAAATTGACTTTTACTCTCTGATGTAAAATGTTCAAACTGACTCCCCACCGTTACCCGGATCTTACTAGGCTGAGAATGATGAGGGATGGATATCTTTTCTGCATGCCAGGCTGTTGAAGCAAATGAATGGGATGACAATTTTTTCATAAGAGATTCCACTATTCGAAGAGATATTTCTTGGGGTGATCCCAATTTCAAGACATCGTCCTTCGCCATAGCCCGCCCTTGAAAGCCTCCGATTCCAGCCCGCAGATAGGTACTTTTACTCCCCATCACTTCAGGAATTTCATATCCACCTGCAACAGACAAATAAGAACGACAACCAGATTGACAAGCTCCAAATTGCAGAATAGTTCCTTTCTTTACATAAACTGGTCTCCACATGGGAACTGGCTCTCCATTGATTGTTGGCGATAAGTCTCCCCCAGTAATGGCAATGAGAATATCTTTTTCTACAAGCAGCGAAGGTCCCATTAAAGTCATCTCCAGGGTGGCCTCTCCCTCTTTATTACCCACTAAAAGATTGGCAACACGCAGAGCGTAAGAATCCATAGCACCACTAACGATTACTCCGTATTTTTGATATCCATATCTCCCTAAATCTTGAATACTGGTAAGAAGACCTGGCCTAAGAACGGTTATGCTCATTGCTCTTCCCCCTTATATTCTGTATATTCTTTCTGGGAAATGGGATAAAATCGAATGACATCTCCTGATTGCAAAAGACTTGGCGGATTATCATTGGGACGAAAAAGCTCTAAAGGGGTGCGACCGATCAACTGCCATCCACCTGGCGTTTCGATAGGATAGACACCTGTTTGCATTCCAGCAATCCCTACTGATCCCGCCGGAATTGACATACGAGGTGATTGACGCCTCGGAGTCGAAATTTTTTCAGACATACCACCTACATAAGGAAATCCAGGAGCAAATCCAATCATATACACTAAATATTGACCATTTGTATGGATCTTAATGACTTCATCGATAGGCAGTTGATTATATTCGGCCACATATTCTAAATCGGGTCCAAATTCCCCACCATAACAGACTGGAATCTCGACAATTCTTGGTGTATGATCAACTTTATGACTGAGCTTAGCAAGTATTTCCCTTACGCTAGTCGAAAGGATCGTATAAGAAAGTTGATCTTTACCTAAAACGGCATCAACTTGTAACTTTTTAACTTGAATTGGATCGTAAACGATGGTTACACTTGAGAATGCTGCTATATATTCAATCATTCCCGGCAAGGGATGGCGGTCAAGATACTCGGTTAATGCATTAACTTTTTGGTGTATTTTCGGGTCAATACCTTTTCCGAATTCAATTAAAATAGCCGATTCACCAAAGGGAATGATCTCTATATCAGAATCAAAATTAATACTTATTTGGCTCAATTTCATTACCTCATTCTATTAAAATTTAAAGTTCTCTCTTATTTAGCACCTACTGCCTGAAGATCGATGTTAGATTTCTCAAGAAATTGCCGAATGAGACGAGCAAATATGAGGGCATGAGAACCATCACCATGAATACAAACTGTATCTGCTTGTATTACAATATCTTTTCCTTGCTGAGACAAGACTTTGCCTTCTTTAATCATGCGAACAACTTGGGAAACGGCTTGTTCATCATCAGTAATCAGTGCATTTGATTGAGTTCTCGGCGTGAGGGTTCCATCCATTTGATAGGTACGATCAGCAAATACTTCATGAGCTGTTGTGAGTCCGATTTTTTCTCCTGCAGAAACGAGTTCACTTCCCGAAAGACCAAATAAAATCAGACTCGGATCAACCTTATAAACGGCTCGCGCAATGGCTTCAGCAAAATCTTGTTTCTTGGCTGCCATATTATAGAGAGCACCATGGGGTTTTACATGTTGCATTGTTCCCCCTTCAGATTTAACAAAACCAGCAAGGGCACCAATTTGATAGACAACCATGTCATAGACCTCTTGAGGAGAAACATCCATATTTCGCCGACCAAAACCAATGAGATCAGGAAAGCCTGGATGAGCTCCAATTGCCACTTTATTTTGAAGAGCAAGTTGTACAGTTTTACGCATAACACTGGGATCTCCTCCATGAAATCCACAGGCAATATTTGCTGACGTCAAAAAAGGTAGGATGTCTTCATCGACTCCGATGGTATAAGCACCAAAACTTTCTCCCAAATCACAGTTCAAATCTACCCGATACATATAAATCCCTCTTTTCTCCTTGTTTAGTACCTACAGTAAAAAGGCGCTTCAAACAAAGATTTCTCTTTGCCTGAAGCGCCTTTGCTTCCTATTATTATATGGTTGTGTGAACCTTGAACTCATAATACCATCCAAGGTTTCAGATGTAAATTTGAAAAAAACAATAGGGTACTTCAATTTTATTGAAGTACCCTATTGAGCATATTTTCTCCTGATTTTTTAGGATAAATAATTCATTGATGCTGCAATACGCAAGTAGGACTGTTTTTCATAGCGTAATGCATGAATGGCTTCTTCCTCAGTCACTAGCATAAAAGAAATACGATCACCTGGTCGTGCCTGCGCTAACTTTGATAAATCTACACGAATGACTGATCCAATTTTGGCAAACCCTCCTGTCGTTTGATGATCAGCTGTCATAATAAACGGCATACCATTATCCGATATTTGAATCGCACCTTGCCATATGGCATCAGATACAATATCAGCTTTCCCTTTAGGCTTAATCATTGGACCTTTAAGACGGTAACCTGTTCTCCCTGCTTGCTCTGATACAACATAAACACTTTGTAAAAAAGTCTGAATCATGCTTTCAGTGAACAGATCATCTTGAGGGCCTAATAAAACTCTGAGCCTAATTTCCTCTGTATATTGAGGAATAAATTCGACTTCTAAATTACGTGGCTGTACCTGACCAGCCTGATCATTTCCAACATAAAATACATCTCCTTGCCGCAAAGTTCTGCCTTCATATCCTCCCACCTTTGCCCGTGCATAAGTAGATCGGCTACCTAAAATCATGGGAATCTCAAGCCCTCCGCCCACAGCTAAATATGTACGATAGCCAATGATCGTTCGATTAAAGCGAATTTCCCCGCCTTTAGGAATGATAAAGGATGACCAATTTTTTATAGAAACGCCGTTTAATTCTCCTTGCATATCAGCACCGCATACAGCGACAAATTGCTTCTCATCAAATTTGAATGCGCCTCCAAATCCAGTCATCTCGAACATGGCAGCATCGTCTCGATTGCCAACCAATAAATTGGCAACAGCATAAGCATATTGATCCATTGCTCCAGCAACAGGCATACCATAAGCCTGATACCCAAAACGCCCTCGGTCTTGAATGGTTGTAGAATCCCCTTGTTGAATGGTTGTAATCATCCTTAGTCACCGCCCTTATATTTGACTGATTTTAGGCTTGTAGTTTCCTTTTTCTACTTCCTGGCGAATGGCAAAATACTCATCAATTCCAACATGAACAAAATGTAAATAATCACCTGAGGAAACTAAAAAAGGATTGTTATCCTTAGAGTTAAAAGCTTTAATAGGGGTACGCCCAATGAGCCACCATTCTCCTTTACTTTCCGTCGGGTAGAAGCCCGTTTGATTACCACCAATCCCGACAGATCCTGCTGGAATATTAATCCGTAATTTTTCCTGCCGTGGCACGGCAATTTGATCTGGAAGCCCTCCTAGATAAGGAAATCCAGGTGTAAAACCTAACATATAAACCAAATATGGTTTTGAAGTGTGAATTTTAATGACTTCCTGAGCTGATAAACCAACTGATCGAGCTACGAATTCTAAATCTGGGCCTAAAACACCTCCATAGCAAACAGGAATCTGAACAATCTTAGCTCCTAAGCACTCCTTATCGAGTTGATGAAGTTCACTAATCATTTCTGTAATAATCTGTGATAACTCCTGACGTGTCACGACTAATGGGTTAAAATAGACGGCTAGTGATCGATAGGTCGGTACCAATTCAATAATCCCCGCGATCTTCTTCCTATTCAATAATCTAGTACATTGCTGAACAAGTGCATTGATTTCAGGGGAAATAGTCGCCCCAAATTCAAGGATTAATCCATGTTCACCTGCAACTAGCAGCTTCACTCCATTGATATCCTGATTCATTGTATACTTCAACTCGATTCATTAAATTTTCCCTACTAAAAAATAAGTTAAAATAAACCAAAAAGAGGCATATAGATGCATCACATCTATAGCCCCATTGCTAACTATGCTAAATGAAAGATTTTGAACAGTAAACACGGAAGATCGATCTAAACCTGATTCCATGTCTTCGGCAAATTAACACTATAACTGTCAACTTCTTTACTATATCATTATTTAAAATTATAGATTACTCTAACATATCCTTCGCCCAAAAACAATCCCTTATTTTTGGCAGAAAATCATTTAAAAAAGGGGTACAACTTATTTAAGCAATCGATCTTCTATTAATTTGATAAATGCTCGTATGGCATGAGAAATCCACTTATCTTTATGATAAACCACATATGCATTGGTTTGAAAATCAGGCCCCTTCCATGGCAATGCAATCAACGCTCCGATTTTTAGTTCTTCTTTTACAACAGAAACTGGTAATAAACTAATCCCTAAATTACTCATCACAAATTTTTTGATGGTCTCACTATGACATATTTCTAAAATAGCTTTTGGCTGAATAGCAGCTTTGGACAAACTTTCGATCAAGATCCGTTGATAACTGGTTCCTGAATCACTAAAAATAAGCCTTTGTTCTTGTAAATCCTTTATTTCTATACTGCCAAGTTTAGACAAAACATGGTTTGGTGAAGCAACCATGGCAATGGGCTCCGACCACAAAAATTGACTCACTAAATCTTTATCCGTCATGTTAGGATCAAGAAAAAAAGCTAAGTCCATCATATTCTTACGCAATAAATTACGAAAATCATGATCGACACTAAATTTAATCTTTAACTCAACTTCCGGATATAACGATATATATTCTTCTAATAAATTATTTAAGGATGATATACACAAAGACTCTGGCATTCCAATGATAATAGGCCCCTTTGGTACAACACAGGTATCTAGTTCATTTTTCGCATCTTCAGCTAATTTAATAATTTTTTCCGCATAATTATACAATCTTTCCCCATCTGTTGTCAGCATCAATTGCTGTCCAAATCGTTCAAAAAGAAGAGTATTCAAATCTTTTTCTAACAGTTGAATATGAGTTGTCACTGTCGATTGAGTATAAGATAAGTATTGGGCTGCTTGCGAGAAATTCCCTAATTTTACAATACTCATAAATGTTTTTAATTGCCGAATTTCCAATCCATTCATCACCTTCATTGCAACTAAATCTAGATTATATTACTTTTCATGTTCTCAATGATCATTTTATATACATTCCCTTAAATAAACAATAGTAAATGTAATACTTTTTTTAACTACTTCTTCTTAACTTTGTTGAGTTTTTATGTAAAAAACCTTGTAATTTGTAAATACTTTATATACTATAGATGAGAAGAAATAAACATGTATGATGGAGGTTTTCTTAATGATTGAACAAGCAAAGCAAGTATTAAGAATAGAAGCAGATGCTATAGAAACCCTTATATCTCGCATTGATGAACAGTTTGTCAAAGCTGTTAATATGATCCTCGAAGGAAAAGGTCGGGTTATCGTAACAGGTATGGGTAAACCTGGGCATATTGGTCAAAAAATCACCGCCACATTACTCAGTACTGGTACACCAGCTTTTTTCTTACATCCAGCAGAAGGTATCCACGGAGATTTGGGCATGGTCACGAAGGACGATATTGTCTTGGCTATCTCCAATAGCGGAGAAACTACTGAAATTGTTAATATTTTAGCACCCATTCGTCGGATCGGAGCCAAAATCATTGCGATCTGCGGTCGAGAACATTCTACATTGGCTCAAAATGCAGATATTTTTCTTGATGCTTTCGTAGAAAAAGAAGCATGTCCTCTCGGACTTGCACCAACAACAAGTACGACTGTTGAATTGGCGCTAGGAGATGCCTTAGCAGTCGTTTTAATGTCTGCCCGTAAATTTACTCCTGAAGATTTTGCTGTTTTTCATCCTGGCGGCGCTCTTGGCAGAAAGTTACTACTCAAAGTTGAAGATATTATGCATGCTGGACAAGAAAATCCAACAGTTACCTTACATCAAACTGTCAAAGAAGCCTTATTTGTTATCACCGCGAAAGGCTTAGGCGCGACTTCCATCGTAGATGAAAATAATCGTTTATTAGGACTAATTACCGATGGTGACATTCGGCGCAGTTTAGAAAAAGGCCATGATTTCCTTAATGAAAAAGTAGATAAATTAATGACTACAAGTCCCCGTACCATCAGCGCCGATAAATTAGCAGCGCAAGCTCTAAACATGATGGAAAGTAATAAGCCAAAACCTATCACTGTACTCCCCGTCGTTGATCATCATGAGCATGTCATTGGTATGATTCATTTGACTGACTTACTACGTCAAGGAGTCGTATAAAAATATATCCTATTTTTGTCTTTCGAAAAAGGACGGTTAAAACCTTATGTTTTAACCGTCCTTTTTATGATGGATTATACTATTGAAATGAAGCTAAACAATCACTAAAGGCTAAACTGACCAACTATTTCTCGAAGATCTGCTGCTAATTTAGCAAGACTTTGACTTGAAATAGCAATTTCTTCCATAGATGCTGATTGTTCTTCTGTGGCTGCCGATACGTTTTGAGCTTCTCCAGCAGTCGTTTTACTCAAATTATCAATACGTTGTACAGATGCTACAATTTGTTGATTACCAACTGAAATCTGACCAACAGTAGTTGAAATTTCCTTCCCCTGTAGCGATACTTGATTGACTAAGGCTACGATTTCTTTAAAAGCCTGTCCAGCAATCGTAACAACTTCTGCTCCAAGTTTCACTTCACGCGTACCATGATTCATCGCCAATACAGCTTTATCAGTATCACCTTGAATCTCACCAATCAATAGGGCAATTTGTTTTGCAGCTTCTTGAGATTGCTCAGCTAATTTACGCACTTCTTCTGCTACCACAGCAAATCCACGCCCTTGCTCACCAGCACGCGCAGCTTCAATGGCAGCATTGAGTGCTAATAGATTAGTCTGTCCAGCAATACCTGATATCGTATCAATAATCTGACCAATTTCCTTCGATCTCTGACCTAATTCAGCTACGACTTGAGCGGAAGTATTAACAGTCTCTTCAATCTGGTTCATTTGACTAACTGCTTGATTGATTGACGCACTACCATCATTTGCTTTATTGGCAGTCTGCTCCGATTGCTTAGCGACTTCATTCGTAGTGTCCACGACTTGCTGAATACGAGTTGACATCTGCTCTACAACAATAGTCGTCTCATTGGCAGCAGTCAATTGTTCTTCTGCACTGGTAGCTACATCACTAATTGATGCCGCGACTTGGTTAGCAACTTGGGAAGATTGTTCTGCACTCGCTGTCAATTCTTCACTTGATGCAGCCAGTTGCTCTGATTCTTCCAATATTTTACCAATCAAAGTTCTCATACTGTTTCGCAAGCTGGCTAACGATTGGCCGATTGCGCCGAACTCATCTTTGCGAGAAATAAGCGTCTGATCAATCACTGCACAATAATCCCCCTCCGCCATACGATCAAGAGAGATAATTGTTCTTTTTATCGGTGCAGTAATCACCTTGGTTAAGAATAAACTTAGAGCTATACCGATCAAAAGTATAATACTAGACAAGGTCATGGACAAGTTTCGAGCAACTGAAGCATTTTTTTCAGATTGTAGAACTTGCTCATTTACAATTTTAGAATTTTCATCTACGATCTTTGATAATGCTTTTTGAAGTTCTTGTGCAAAAGGAGTCAATTCTTTCGTGGTCGCACTACTTACCGCTTCAGCTTGAGCCTGTTTAATTCCATCGCCACTTTTCCGCGCAGTATGTCCATCGTTGAGGCTAGGAATAAGCCTGTCCTTAACACCTGTATAATATGTATTTGTATCACCGATTAATTTTTCAATTGCTGGCTTTTGGTCAGGTTTTGCTTTAGCAAGAATCTGTTTTTCTAGTTCTAATACAGTATTCATGCGATCAATAAAACCCTGACGGTTATTTTCATTGCCATCGGCAATAAACCGTCTAATCTCAAGCACTGCTCCCGTATAGACATTTTCAGCTTTTGATGCAAGAAGGGCTTTTGCATTTGCCTCTTCAATGGCAGTAAGACTCACTGCATTTTCATGGGCTGTATAATAGAAACTCCCCCCTAATACTGATATCAACAATAAAATAATCCCTAAACCAAGTCTGATTTTTGTTCCTATTTTCATCCCAACGCTCCCTATCTTATTTATTTCTCTATTCAAAAGTCCCTCTATTTATTAGATATCTTCTCATTGATTACAATCAATAACAATCATTCTTTAAAGACTGAGGGATATTACCTAAGAATTGATATTATATCATTACTGGTCAAAATGCAATATGTTAGATTATTGGGAAATGATCTTTTATTGAATGCTGTAGATTTTAAACAATTATTTAATACCTAACCACTTACTCATCACCTGATTCAGTTCATTAATCTCAATAGGTTTTGAAATATAATCATCCATACCAGCCTGCAAACATTTTTCTCGATCTCCTTTCAAAGCGTAGGCTGTCATCGCAATAATTGGTGTGGAGAACTGTGTATTCTTCTCTTTTAATCGTAGGATACTCGTTGCAGCGTAACCGTCTAAATAAGGCATATTAATATCCATGAAAATGAGATCAAAGGACTCTTTTTCAAAAGCAGTGATCGCTTCTTTTCCATTTTCCACTGCAATAATCTCAAAACCTTTTCGCTTTAGAAGAATTGTCATAATATCCCGACTCACTAAATCATCTTCAGCAAGTAGAATTTTTTTATTCTCTAGAACTTGATGTTCAATAAGCTCATTATGAACAACCTCTCTTACATTTTTTTCTTCTCCAAACCCAAAGACAGCAGTAAAAAAGAAACGACTTCCTACATTTTCTTTGCTTTCTACACCTATTTCTCCATCCATTATCTCAATCAATTTTTTTGAAATGGCGAGACCAAGTCCTGTACCGCCAAATTGTCTCGTATGAGAATCATCCACTTGGCTAAAGCGTTTAAAAAGTTTATCTAATTTATTATCAGCGATTCCAACCCCTGTATCCGTTACAACAAACCTCAACTTGACAGTATCCTGAGTAATTTCTTCGCTATAAACATTGACTATAATTTCACCTTGTGCTGTAAATTTAACTGCATTCCCTACTAAATTGGAAAGCACTTGTCGTAATCGAACGGAATCACCAATAATATGATTTGGTATCTTCTGATCAATTTCTAAGGTCATACGTAGACCCTTTTGTTTGGCACCAACATCAAATAAAGTCATCACTTCATGCATTGTATTTCGAAGTTCAAAAGGTCTTTTTTCTAAATCAATTTTACCAGATTCAATTTTTGAGTAGTCTAAAATATCATTAAGTACTCTTAGTAATGATATGGTCGACGCCTTCACGGTTGTTAGATATTCTCTTTGTTCCGCTGCTAACTCCGTCATCAGAGTGATATCTGTCATCCCAATAATTCCATTCATTGGTGTTCTGATTTCATGAGACATATTCGCAAGAAATTGACTCTTTGCAGCATTGGCAGCTTCAGCCTTTTCCATAGCAAGAATGATTTTTTCCTGTGCCTTTTTTTGCTCCGTAATATCCTCCACCATACATAGATGACGAGGATTTCCTTGTCCCTGAACTCTTAGAGGAGCAATCGTCACATTCATCCAAATTTCAGAGCCATCTGGATGAATATATCGTTTATTTATATTGGAACATATGATTCCATGACAATTCAATAAGTCCATATTCTCTAAGTCTTTTTGCAAATCATCTGGATGAGTGATGCTCATCCAATCCGTATTGAACAGTTCTTCCTTCGTTTTACCAATGATCTCAGCAAATCTCGAATTGACTTCATAAATACATCCCGTTAATGAGTCAATTAAGGCAATTCCTAAAGGTGCTTGCTCAAACATGATTCTAAATCGTTCTTCACTCTTTTTGAGTATATTATTTAATTCATCTAACTGACTCGTGCGCTCTTTAACCTTATCTTCGAGCTTGTCATTTAAGTTTTTTATTTCCTTTTCGACTTTTTGTCGTTCAAAAATTTCTTCCTCAAGCGTCGCATTGGTTTCTTCAAGTTGATAATTGATCTTTTCGATCTCAATGACTTTACTCTCTAGTTTGACCTCATTTTCCTTGAGTAAACTGACAGTATTTTCGATCTTACGGCTCATTTGAATGAAAGTTTCACATAAAATGCCTAATTCATAGATTGTCGTGCCTACCTTTTTATCACGACCAACCATTTCATATTTTTCTTCCGCAATCAAGTTTGACTGTCCGATCAACCAATCAATTGGTCTTTTAAGTCGATTGGTTATTAATGTGCCTAGAGGTAGAATTAATAACAATAAAAAAATCGTTCCAACAGCCATCATCGTTACTTGTTTATAAATAGGCGCAAGGACTTCTTTTTCATCGATCTTACCAATAATCGTCCACCCCCGCCCTGGAATGTCCTGGTAAGCCCCCACCGCTTTATCACCCGAGTAAGTAGTCCAAGTGGCGATACCCGTTTCGCCAAAATGGATATTAGTCAAAGCCTCATCTGGTAATTTCAATTTTAAAACTGCGCTGCCTTTAATGATACCTTTCTCATTCAATGCATTGATAGATCTAGGCTCAGTAACCAATGTCCCTTGGCGATTTACAAGGTATGTATCCTCCGTTTCACCAACCCAATTATCATGGAAGATCTTTTCTAAGGTTGTCGTTTTTATCGAACCTAAGATCAATCCTTGAAAATTCCCAGTGTAATCATAAATTGGGGAAGAAAAGTTTATGAGAGGTAAACCACTATTGCGCCCAATAACTACATCAGAAATGTACTCTTTCCCTAATAAAGCTGCTTGGAAATAAGGCCTATCAGTTACCGACGGATATTGTATCCCTAAACTTAGAGTTGACATTTTAAACAATCCATCTTTCGTGATGTATGATAGAGAATCAAAGTTTTCATCTGCCTGTTGCTTTAAATAGAGAGCATCTTTCATTTTCTGCTCATCTAATTTTCGAAAATCATCTGTCCAGCTCAATTCGCGAACTGTTGAAGCCCGTTCTCCCAGCCAAAAGCCAATCAGCCTCTCCTGGGAACGGACTCGCTGCCCAATCAATTCCAAGTTTTGTTGCTTCGCTACTGAAATTTGTCCAACGGTGTAAATCGCCATAATCAGCAGGCTGGGAACTACAATTAATAACACTGCCCATATTCTAAATTGGCGTTGCAATGTTTGATTCTTCATATCCAAACTCCTCATTCCCATTTTTCATATTTTTTATTGAATGGCAAGTAAAACTCAAGAAATCGAATCGGCAAAGATAAAAAATAGTAAATTCAGATAAATAATATTTAGCCATAAAACACAAAAAACCTGCTCTATCCCGACAATATCCGATATTTTTTATAGAATATATTTTATTAAATCTTTAAACATCGCCAACATTGACATTAACGTTAACGTTATATATAATAAATTCATGAAAAATAGGAGGGGGAAATCAATTGACCTATAAAATTGAAGAAGTTGCCAAACAAACTGGCCTTACAAAACGAGCTCTTCGTTATTATGAAGAACTCGGATTAATTCAACCATCGACGCGAACCGATGGTGGCTATAGACTTTATAGTGAGGAAGATATTACCCAAATTAAGTATGTAAAAATGAGCAGAGAACTACTTGGTGTTTCCTTAGGAGAATTAAAAGAATACATTGACCTTGAAAAACAAACCGAAATTTTGAGGCGCGATTATTGGCGAACGGATAATAAGGAACAAACCCAGGCACTCGAACGCTTAGAGCAAGCAATCAATCAGCAACGTTTGTTTTTATTACAAAAGATTAAAAGCATGAATCAAATTGTAGAAGTTTTCAACGAGAAACTTGAAAGAATAGCTAAAAAGAAACAACAATTACATAACGAGGTGTTAACTAATGGTCAAGAATGATAAAAAATCAATGTATATCACCGTATTCGCTGCTTTTCTTGCATTTATGGGAATGGGAGTTGTCGATCCAATCCTTCCTGTAATCGCCAAACAAATAGGAGCTAAACATTGGGAAGTAGAAATGCTTTTCTCAGCTTATATTTTCACAATGGCGTTTATTATGATTCCAGCTGGAATGGCTTCAAACCGCTTTGGCGAAAAAAAAGTAATGGTTGTAGGATTATTTGTGGTAGCAATATCGGCTATGTTATGTGCTTTTTCCAACACAATCCCCCAACTCTCAATCTTTCGATCCATTTGGGGGTTAGGTAATGCTATGTTTTTTGCTACTGCTATTACGTTACTTATTTCCATGGCACCCGATGTGAGTGCTGGCGTAGGAGCTTTCGAGACAGCAATTGGCCTCGGTTTAGCAACAGGTCCATTAGTTGGTGGATTTCTAGGTCAAATAAACTGGCGGTATCCATTTGCAACGACTAGTATTTTAGTCTTTATCGCCTTTTTATTAGCTGCTTTTTTCATTCAACAGCCAAAACAACTTCACAGAAAGAGTCACGGCCTCAGTGAATTGGTAGAATTAATACAATATATGCCCTTTTTAACTGTTGCTTTATCTGCCATGTTATATTTTTTCGGATTTTTCACAGTACTAGCCTACTCGCCACTGTTACTTAATTTATCAGCTATCGAATTGGGTTATGTTTTCTTTGGCTGGGGATTAATGTTAGCCTATGGTTCAGCTAAACTTGCACATCAATTAGAAAGTCAAATACAGCCAAAGATTGCATTAACTGCTAGCCTATTGGCTTTTGCCCTTATTCTTCTTGCTATTTTTCTAGTCGATCATCATATCATCCGCTTACTTCTTATTATCTTATCTGGTTTGGTTTGTGGGTTAACGAATGCTTTATTTACCACCTATGTAATGGAAATTTCCCCCTATGAAAGGGGAATTACTTCAAGTGCCTATAATTTAGTACGTTGGTTAGGTGCCGGCATTGCACCAATTGCCTCTGGACTCATCTCAGAACATATTGGTGCTACATACCCTTATTTAATTTCATGTTCCCTCGTAGTCATCGGTCTTTTGCCTTTTATAAAAGGTACAACGAGTGCCGTCCTCGCGGACGAAGAAGTTTAATCCATACGTTAGACAGCCTGTCCGCTTTATTTAAAAGGGGACAGGCTGTTTTACTTGTAGAGAATCTTTTCTTCACCATCTGCAAAAGGAATTATAGGAATTACGAAGAATAATGAATAATACATTGATAAGTTAGGTGGTAATTTAAGTATGAAATATGATTTTGATGCTGTACTCGACAGAACTAAGAACTTTGCTGCCAAGTATGATGAGGTTGGTAAAAAATTTGGCCGCGATGACCTTATCCCGTTATGGGTAGCAGATATGGATTTTAAAGTAGCGCAGCCAATTACAGAAGCGATTCAAAAACGTGCAGAACAAGGAATTTTTGGTTATACCTCTAGACCTGATTCTTACTTTCAATCTATCCAAGAATGGCTTACTAAACAACATGGTTGGACAACAGATACTAAATTAATGCTTCATTGTCCAGGAGTTGTCCCTTTCTTGAGCATGATGATCCAATACTTTACACAACCTGGCGATCGTATTATTATTCAGTCCCCAGTCTATTATCCTTTTTTTGATGTGGTTAAAAGCAATGGGCGAACATTAGTAGAAAATCCTTTAAAACTAGTGAACGGACACTATGAAATGGATTATGATCATTTAGAAGAAGTTGCGAAAAAAGGTGCTAAATTCCTTATTTTATGCAGTCCTCATAATCCAATCGGACGAGTATGGAAAAAAGAAGAACTCCTCCGTTTGGGAAATATTTGCCTAGCTCATGGCATTCGTGTCATTGCCGATGAAATTCATGGTGACTTAGTCTTCTCTGGACATAAACATGTCCCTTTCTCCATGCTTTCTGAAGAATTCGCAAAGAATACCTTTACGTGCATTGCCCCTAGTAAAACCTTTAATTTAGCAGGTCTACAAGCATCAATTACCATTTTCCCTAATGAAGAAGATCGAAATAAGTTTGACCAGATACTTGGAGATCTAGATATCAGAAGAAATAATTGTTTTAGCGTCGTGGCAACGGAAGCCGCTTATCGCTACGGAGAGGAATGGCTTGAGCAAGTAAAGGAGTATATTGAAGGTAACTTTACTTTTATTCAAGACTACTGCCAAAAAAATATCCCACAGATTCAACCTAATTTTCCTGAAGGTACCTATCTATTATGGATTGATTGCCGAGATTTAGGAATGAATAAGGATGAACTTCACTCCTTTATGATTGATGAAGTAGGAATTGCCTTGGATGACGGTTTTTGGTTTGGTGATGCCTATGAAGGTTACATGCGCTTAAATGCAGCTTGTCCGCGTAGCATCATCGCAGAAGCCCTAACGCGCTGGAAAAATGCGATCGAAAAAAGAGTCCGCTCATCCACTTTTAAATAAGAAAAGCTCATGTAGGAATTCTTACGAGAATCCTTACATGAGTTTTCTTTATTTTATCAGATATCATTCAGTTCGTAATAAACGTGCAGAGTTCAATACAACAATAATCGCTCCAACATTATGTACAATAGCTGCTGCCACAGGTCCCAATAAACCTAAAGCGGCTAAAATAATCGCAGCAAAATTGATTATATTTGCAACCGCAATATTTTGCCAAATTGTACGAATGGCCTTTCGACTTTTTCGTATGGTTTCAGGTATCTTTTTTAAGTCATCTGACAATAAAACAACATCGGCAGCCTCAACAGCTACATCGGTTCCTGAATATCCCATGGCAATTCCAATATCGGCCTTAGCTAAAGCTGGAGCATCGTTTATTCCATCTCCAATCATTGCGACCTTAAAACCTAAACGTTGATATGTCTCAACATATTCGACTTTATCAGCCGGTAATAAATCACCATGTATAATTGGAATATTAACTTGCCCTCCAATCGCATTTCCTACCGCTACCCCATCTCCTGTTAGCAATACGATTTTTTTAATTTTTTCATCAACTAATGATGCAATAGCAGCTTTAGAATCTTTGCGTATGAGATCTTGTATCGTCAAAATCCCTATCAACACACGATTAGCCGCAATAAAAACAACTGTTCCACCAGCTTTTTGATTTTCCATAGAATATTCTTGTTGTTCTTGCGTGAGAGCGATATGTTGACTTTCGATTAATAATTGATTCCCTAATAAGAAATCATGATCATCTTTTTTGGCTACTATGCCTTGCCCCACGATAGGTTCCCAGTATGTTGGTTCAACCAAAGACACATTCTCTTTTTCTGCGGCCTGAATAATGGCTTTTGCCAAGTGATGCTCTGATCTTTTTTCTATACCAGCTGCAATCGCCAACAATTCATCTCTTTGCCAGCCATTGTAACAACGAATATCCTTTAAGGACGGCTTTCCTAAGGTTATTGTGCCAGTCTTATCAAATAAAATAGCATCTAAGGAACCTATTTTTTCTAATATTTCCCCTCCTTTTATCAAAATCCCACGGCGAGCAGCAGCCCCAATCGCAGCAGCTACAGCAGTGGGAGTACTTAGTAACATGGCACATGGACAAAATACAATTAAAATAGTGACTCCTCTTACAATATCGCCTGTCACTAAATAGACAAGTACGGCAATTAACAAGCTTAAGGGTACAAACCAATTTGCCCAACGGTCAATAATTCTAGCACTCGGAGCCTTACTTGCTTGCGCTTCTTTAACCATTTTAATGATATGACCTAAAGCCGTATCTTGACCAACCTTTGTTGCGACAATTTCAATACTTCCCATCGTAACGATCGTGCCGCCAAAAACATTAGCCCCATTACGGCATTCAACTGGGATTGACTCTCCTGTGATCGTCGCCTGATCAACTGTCGCATAACCCCCTATCACCATTCCATCCACGGGAATCTTTTCTCCTGGCTTGACTAGTAATTGATCGCCTAACTTGACCAATTCAGCAGCAATTTCCCGTTCCCTTCCATCCTCAATAATACGGGCTTTTAAGGGAGCCAGCTCCGCAAGTTTTTTCAATGCAGTATTTGATTTTTCTAAAGTAACATGTTCTAGCATTTCTCCGATGGTCATAATCAAAGCCACTTCAGCCGCTGCAAAATATTCTCCAATGGCAATTGAAGCAATTATTGCGATACTAACGAGTAAGCCAACTTTGGTATCTCCACGTTTATAAATAGCAATCACTGCTTCTTTTATGATGGGTAAACCACCAATGACCGCTGCAATAAGTGCCGTATTTATCCCTAAGATCATCGGTAACCATTCAAACCAATAAGTAAGCAATAAAAAGGATGTAAGGGCGATTACAAGATAGTCTTGTATATGACTTCCTTCTCCATGTCCTTCATGACCACCGCAGTCATTTATCTCTGTTTGTTCGATATGACTTCCCCGGCTTTCCATACCTAAAACGCCTCCACATTAATTTTTTTAAGTATTTTTAGTAATTGTTCATTTTCTTCATTTGAGAGAACTGAAGATATTTGCTCAGTTAAATTGTAATGATATTGATGATGTTCCGAGAAGGCTTGCTGACCTTTTTCAGTTAACGTAATTAAATGAACGCGTCGATCTTCCTTAACCGCCCCTCGTTTGGCATATTCTTTCTTTTCCAATCGATCAACTGTAACGGTAGTCGTACCGGTCGTTACCCCTAGATGCTGCGAAAGTTTTTTCATATTCATTTGGCCATATTGACCCAGTATTTCAATGGCATGAGCTTCCGAAACAGTCAAATCACTCGTTTTAATGACTGAGTTTTCCCAAGAAGAAAAGCCATTAAAAAAAGTAAATAATTCATGAGTTAATTCATCTAAAGAATCCATTATCAGCATCTCCTTTGATATCCATATAATTTGAATTTAATATTGTTTGATCTTCAAACTAATAATATGTTATAAAATTAAGTTTGTCAATTTTTTTATCTTTCTACTTAGAGCAAAAAAATAAGCCTGAACCCTTTGATAAAGGTTCAAGCTTATTTTTTCGAATTAAGAGTGATATATGATGTTAAAGATACATTTCTTCTAGAGTGATCTCACATACAGTGTATAAGAGATGATTCGATTAATTAGATCAATCCATACGCTTTCATTTCAGTACGAAGAAGTTCAAGATTATTGTCACTGAGTTCAGTTAAAGGCATACGACATTGACCAGCTTGAAAACCTAGTAACTTTACAGCAGCCTTAATCGGAATAGGGTTTACCTCACTAAATAATGCTTTAATCAGATTCAGCGTCTGAAGCTGCAGCTTAATGGCACCATTAACATCACCTTGAAAAAAATTCGAAACCATGTCATGGGTATCTTGTGGGATGATATTAGCCATAACGGAAATGACTCCTTTACTCCCTAGTGACAGCATAGGTAAAATTGCATTGTCATCACCTGAGTATATCGAAAAATCTTCACCGCATAAATTTACCACATCGCCAACTTGCCCAAGATTGCATTCTTTGATCCCAACAATATTATCAATCTCAGATAATGCTTTTATTGTATCAGGATTCAAGTTTAAATTGGTTCTACTCGGTACGTTATAAAGAATCATTGGTATTTTAATATTGTCAGCAATGAGTTTAAAATGCCCATATAATCCTTTTTGTGTCGCTTTGTTATAATATGGAGTAACTGATAAAATTGCGTCTGCACCAACATCTTCCGCTGCTTTCGATAATTCGATAGCATGACGAGTATCATTACTGCCAGTACCAGCAATGACTGGCACACGTTTGTTAATTTTTTCTACTGCAAACTTGATCACAGCAATATGCTCATCATCTGGCATAGTAGAAGCTTCTCCTGTAGTCCCACAGACCACAATCGCATCTGAGCCACCTTCAATTTGAAACTCAATCAGCTTTTCTAATGTTTGATAATCAACACCCTCTTCAGTAAATGGAGTTACAATAGCTACTGCAGAGCCGATAAATAATGGTTTTTTCATTGTATAGCCGCCTTTTACTTATATTTCATATATCAAAATCATTAATATTATAATTATAGCCTAAAATCATAAAAAAAGGAATTGATGAGTTTACTTTATACTGTTTCCAATTAAAATTACCATTTATAATCCCCTCTTCAAAATAATACTTCGCCCTTGTAAATCCATAAAAAAAAGAGCCTTACGGCTCAAAAAAGTGACGATAGAATCGCTACATTTTAAATTTATGTACAGCATTTTGTAATTCTTCGGCCATTTGGGCCAATGCTTGACTGGAATGAGCGATTTCTTCCATGGAAGCTGATTGCTCTTGAGTCGCTGCAGATACTGTTTGTGTTTCTAACGCAGTATCTGTACCGATACGATTAATATCTTGGACAGTTGTAACTATTTTTTGGCTGCCACTAGCAATTTGCTGAATGGCACCTGATATTTGTCTAATTTGACCAGACATTTGCTCTACTGAAATGGTAATGTTATGAAAAGCTTGACCAGCATTATTGACAACTTCTGTACCGATCCGAACTTCTTGTGTACCATTATTCATCCCTTCAACGGCTCTAGCTGTTTCGATTTGTATATCACTAATCAAAGTGGCAATCTGCTTTGCAGCGCTCTGGGATTGTTCGGCTAATTTGCGTACTTCCTCAGCTACCACGGCAAAACCACGGCCTTGCTCGCCGGCACGAGCGGCTTCGATCGCAGCATTTAAAGCTAGAAGATTTGTCTGACTAGCAATCCCAGCAATAGTATCAATAATTTGACCGATTTCTTTGGAACGTTCGCCAAGAACGGCTACAACTTGGCCAGAGCTTACAACGGCTTTTTCAATATGGATCATTTGTGCAATCGCAGTATCGATTGCTTTGCCACCATCTTTAGCAGTATGAGCTGTTTGATCTGAGGCCGCTGAAACGATATTCGCCTGCTCAGCAATTTGCTTAATATTAGATGACATTTGACTCACGATTACAGTAGCTTCACTCGTCGCGGCCAGTTGCCTATCTGTATCCGTTGCTACTACGGTAATAGAGTTTGCTACTTGATCGGCAGCGCGTGATGACTGCTCAGAACCTGCCATTAACTCTTCAGAGGAGGCAGCAACCTGTTCTGAAGTAATAACAATATTTTGGATAATCTGCTTGAAGTTGATCTGCATCTTAGTAAGAGCTTCTGATAATTGATTGATTTCTAGAGCACCTTGTGCTGTAATTTTTCCAGTTAAATCACCTTCTGCAAGTTGCCCAGCATTGAGAGCAAGTTGCTGTAAAGGCTTTGCAATACCTCTACCAATAAAAAACGCTGTGACTCCTGCGCACAATACGGCTAGCAAGCTGAGTAATACAGTAATGATTAAGGATGAAATGATTGTGCTTTGCAATTCTTTTACGGGCATATAGGCAGCAATACCCCAGTTATACTTAGAGATAGGAGCAAATACGGTTAGAGCCTCTATACCATCAGTGTTAAGAGCCGTCATATTACCCGACTGACCACTCAAGACCTTATTAATATAGCTAAGTTCCTTAACACTCTCTTTTTTTAAAACCCGTTCTTTATCAGGATGAGCAATCAATACACCTTGTTTATCAACGATATCAATGTATCCCGTATTTCCGATTTTAGCGCTATTGGCAATCTCTTGAATGGCATTCAAACTGATATCAGCTGACATTGTTCCAATCACAATTCCGGCTTTATCTTTAATCGGAGTCGATATAGTAACACATGGCGCCTGGGTTGATACTGAAATATAAACATCTGAAAAATAAACATTTCCTTGTATAGCATTTACAAAGCTTGGTTTACCTGCTTGATTTTTTAATTCACCTGAAGTTCTGATAATCTGCATTCCCGTGCTGTCATTAGCAATGATCAATTCAAATTGTGGATTTTGTTTTTTCATTTCTATGATTGCAGTTTTAATGGCTGCAGTATCGAGTGTATTATTCGTAGTGGATGCACCAATAGCAGTAGCTGTTGTTATCAACGAAGCGCGAGAATCATCTAAAAGACGTTCAATTTGATTAACTAATTGACTGGTGATTACTACATTATTTTGGACAATGGCCGCTTTTTTTTCTCCAATCGTCCGATAAGCATTAACGCTACCTACAACGCAAGTAGGTAATAATGCAAACAGCACCAACAGTAGAATAAGACGTAAGCGTAAGCTCGTCGCGGATTTGAAAATTGAAATTTTATCTAGAAACATAGTCCCTCCTGATATTTTGGTATGATTTATATATAAAAGACAAAACTCCTACAAAATTTTTGTTCAAACTTTTGTAGGAGTTTTGCCATTATGAGAAATGATATTCTCAAAACTTTCTTATTCCCAAGGGAAAATGAGCCCCAAATCTGAACGAACTTTATCCATTAAAGTCATAATCGCAATCGTATTTTCATGCGTCATAATATTACTTTCTGTAACTTGAGCTCTCAAGCATTTTTCCGTTTCTCTGATTTGATATTCAAAACCATTTACGATAAAAGGGAACTCTTTAACATACTGAGTACCATCATCTAATACGACTTTAAAGCTTTGCAATGCAGAGAATTCAGGTAGTATTAGGTGACCTTTTGTACCAAAAATAATAGCCTCTTGGTTAATAATAGAACCAATCGTTGCAATCAAATTTGCCGTTACACCATCTTCATATTCTAGCATAATGTTATTAAATTGATCTGTTCCATATTCGCCAATAATTCCGCTGGAATATACGTTCTTAGGATCATATCCTAAAATCATGGCCGCAACACCAATCGTATAAACTCCAATATCTAAAAGTGCTCCACCAGCTAGTTGTGGGTCCATTTTTCTTATATACCTTGCACCCGGTGGAGCAAATCCATATTGCGCTCTAAAATGAGTGATCTTACCAATGATACCACTTTTTATAATTTCATGTAATTCTTGATAAGCAGGTAAAAACTTTGTCCAAAAAGCCTCCATGATGAAAAGGTTCTTTTCTCTTGCTAGCTGTATCAGCTCCTTGGCTTGTGCAGCATTCGTAGTGAATGATTTTTCGCACAATACATTTTTACCATTTTCTAAACATAATTTTGCATTTTCATAATGGGAGGAATGAGGAGTCCCAATATAGACTACATCAATCTCTGGATCTTGGGCTAACTCCTTATAGGTACTATATGCTTTTGAAATATGATAATCAGTTGCAAATTGTTTTGCACTTTCTTCGTTACGTGATGCAATAGCAATGATATTTCCACAATCTGCTAATTGTGCAATGGTTGTTGCAAACTTTTTGGCAATTGTACCTGTTGAAAGAATACCCCAATTTATGTTTTTCATCTTACCAACCTACCCTTTCATTGATTTTACTCTAATGAATAAAATGCCTATTCACATGTTATCTTTATTTTCCAAAAAAAACAAGTATCTTATCATTAAACCTTAGCAGTGTTTAAGAATAAGATACTTGTTTCGGTGCACTCAGTATGGTCACCTACTCGTCAATATAATTTATAGGACTCATGATACCATTCCTATCATTCTCCATAATAGGTTGATAGATATCCAGTTCACAATAGTTATCTTTTGATAAGGAAGTATCGATGTATTCAAATCGAAAAGTATCTGCAAATTTGAAACCTGACTTAAAAATCCATTTGGAATACATATGAACTAACAATCGACCGACTTGTCTGCCATTAATATCATTAGGATGAAAAAAACCAATAAAACGAAAGGCCACATATTTATGCGCCGGTATTGAAATCCCCTTCATGCCTTCTGGTATCTGAGATAAATCGGAGACTTGAAGAGAAGGGATATAATAAATATATCCCTCATCATTCTGGCTCCAATCTGTATAACCAAAATATACTGCTGGATTGATTGCATTTATTATTTTATGTTTATGATTATAGTAAAAATCATTCCCATAAGCATTGGCAGTTTTATCTCCTGATTTACTCACTATTTTATGCTGATTGCCAATTAAATAAATCTTCGGTTTATAAACAAAAAATGGCTTATATATAATTGAATTATTTACAGATAAAATATCATGTATATTTAATTTTTCCTTAATGATAACTGATAAATTCTCTAAACGTACTTTTAAAGGGGTATGACCAAATTTTTTGCGAAAAGCCCTTATATAAGACTGTTCATAATCAAAACCATAATCTAACGCAATATCAATAATTCTCATATTGGTATGAATCAGCTCATTAATACTTGATGAAAGTTTTCGTGACTGGACATACTCCATTAAAGATTCACCCGTTAATGACTTAAATACCCTATGCAAATGATATTTTGAGATTCCTGACTGGTGAGCAATATCATCCAACGTAATTTTATTATAGATATTATTTTCAATATAATGAACACATGCTGCTACAATTTCTTTCATATCGACCATAACCTTTGACCAGCCCCCAAACTTTAAAAAGCTTTTAAAACTAGTGTTGCATTATGTCCGCCAAAACCAAAGGAATTACTTAAAGCATAGGATAGAGTTGCCTTTTTCCCTTCATTTGGAACATAATATAAGTCACATCCCTGATCTGGAGTATTATAATTAATCGTTGGTGGTAAGAACCCATCTTGAAGAGCAGATGCGGTTATGATAGCCTCGATGGCTCCCGCAGCTCCTAATAAATGACCTGTCATCGATTTCGTTGAACTGATCGGAAGATCATATGCATACTTTTGAAAAACAGCTTTTATTGCATCTGTTTCATTTTTATCATTCAATTGAGTTGATGTACCATGAGCATTGATATAACTAATATCATAAGGTTTTATTCCTGCATCTTCAATCGCTAATTTCATACACTGAGCCGCCCCATCTCCCCCTTCAGCAGGAGCAGTAATATGATAGGCATCATTGGTGCAACCATAACCCACAATTTCTGCAATAATCTTTGCCCCTCGTTGCAAAGCATGATTCAGTTCTTCAATAATAAGGGTACCTGCCCCTTCTCCAAGTACAAATCCATCTCGCTTTAAATCAAAAGGCCTAGAAGCAGTCGCAGCATCCAAATTAGTAGTCATGGCTTTCATTGCACAAAAACCAGCTAATGCTAATCTTGTAATGGCCGCTTCCGTCCCACCAGCAATCATCATATCAGCAGCATTTCTTTGAATAATCTTATAAGCATCACCAATGGCATTCGTCGAGGAAGCGCAAGCTGAGACAGTACATTCTGTAAATCCTTTGACTCCATATTTAATCGCAATAAGTCCCGCAGCTATATTAGGCAACATCATAGGCACCAAAAAAGGACTAATTCTACTAGTGCCTTTTTCTAAAAGCACACTATGTTGATTTTCAATGGTTTCGATACCACCAATCCCTGTTCCAATCATCACACCAATACGCTCTTTATTGACTTTAGCAAAATCAATATTTGCCTGTTCAACAGCCATTTGCGTGGCAGCCATCGCATATTGTGCAAATCGATCCATCCGCTTAATTTCTTTCTTTTCCAAAAACTGATTGGGATCAAACTCTCTTACCTCAGCCCCTACTTGTGTGGGTAAATCAGATACGTCAATTCTCTCAATTCTATGGATTCCAGATTTCCCCTGCTTAATTGACTGCCAGAGTTGATCTGCACCACACCCTAAAGAAGATACAGTTCCCATGCCTGTAATAACTACACGTCTATTCATCTTAGAGCCCTCCATGTTCATTTATTATTTTTCCCGTTGCACAGGATAATTTTCCAACAATAATATATAATACCTTACTAACTGTATCATATATATTATTTAAAAATGAACAACTCTTGCTTTCGTGTAGTCAAAAGCTCACAAATACAATTCCATCTTATTAAAAATCCAGTCTAAAAAATTCAAGCCATGGCAAGCTAGGTTTAATATAAATAAAGTGATTGAGAACACTTTCTTCTCAACCACTTTATTTATTTCATATGTATCACTATTGACTCACCAAGTATCAGCGATTTTGGTTCTACCACTAATAAGAAAAAGACGAGTTTTCTCATTTGTATCTGAAATAATCACATCCCCAACGGTAGAAAGCAATGAAACTACGAGAAATTAAAAATGTAATTGTTAACGTATAAAAAGTAGTCAGCCAACTCCATTCTATGTATTCAATTAAGTCAGTATATCGCTCTAAGGGATATTCGATTGCCGTTATACCTGCGCTGAACAGCAGAGCATAATAGACAATCGGCCATAAGCCTCGTTGCCTAGTCACTTGATTATACAAAATACATAAGATGGGAAATACCCATAATTCAAAGAGTATACTAGTTTCATAATAATGGGGCAATAACCGGATAGGATATTTTATTAAATTTAGGCTAACAACTGGACTGCCCCAAATTAAATCTAAAAGGGCCTTAAATAAAAAAACTACGACCCACTCTCGAAAATACTTCCAATCCACAACAAAAATAAATAACAATAAGCTAATGACTGCCGCTACCATACTAATCATTTCTTCTAGACCGAAATTCATGATTACATACCTCCTAGGAGATATTACCCGCTCTTTAAGATCTTTAGTTCTTCATTTTATAACTTTTATATTTATTAAGTTATCCTAAAAGCTTACTACCTATTCTATAAAAACTTACTTTCTTGTTTACTCTATATTTCATAAGTATAACTCCAACATAAAGCAGGACTCAGCTAACAGAGTAAAGAAATGAGTATATATTGTCCCAACATATGCTTTTCGCATTAAAAGAACTAGCAAGATAAAAGCGGAGTAGAATGTTTTGGGAAAGTAAAAATACCGTATTATATAGTAAAGGAGTGACATCAGTGAAAAATGAGATTATTTCTAAAATAATGGAATTTATCAGTACCTCCGAATTTAATAAGTTACCGAATACAGAAATAAAAATATATGATTCTCCCCTAATAGGATTTGCCGATGTAAACAATAATCTTTTTGAAAACTATCAACAAAAGATAGGTCCCTTTCACATGACACCACAAGAATGGTTTACTGCAGAATTTGAGAATAGCTCTCTATCTGATGGAACAGTCATATGCTGGATACTACCATTTAGTGAGACCATCTTAAAAAGCAATTATTTAGAAAAGGAACTTCCGTCAAAAGAATGGGCTCAGGGCAGATTCTATGGGGAACAGTTTAATGATATACTTAGACAATTTGCCGTTAGCCTAATCACTAAAATGGGGTATCGTACAATTGCCCCATCTTTGAGTTCACACTGGAAAAGAATTTATTCCGATCATATCGGACATGCATCAACCTGGTCTGAAAGACATGCTGCATATGCTGCCGGTCTAGGAACATTCAGTTTAACTGATGCATTAATAACTGAATATGGCATGGCAATGCGTGTTGGCAGCGTAATCACAGAATTGGTACTCGCTCCTTCCCCTATTCCCTATAAAGGAGTGTACGATAATTGTCTGCATTATAATTCAAATCGTTGTGGGGCATGCATCCACCGTTGTCCAGCTGGTGCTATCTCCCTCAAAGGACACAATAAAGATTTATGTTTTGCCTACACACGCGAAAAGGTGATGCCAGCAGTCAATGATGTCTATGGGGTTACGACACCAAGCTGTGGACTTTGCCAAACTAAGGTTCCTTGTGAAAGATCGATTCCAAAATTACCAAAAACTAAGGTATCTGTAACGCCTTAAATATATTGTGGTCTCAGCTATTTGGGGGCAATATTTTGCAACTCAACTTTATTTAAAAATTTCCAAAACAGAATTGAATCTTAATGGCTGAAAAGAAGTGTAACCATAAAAAAAGACTTAGCCTGTGGCAAGTCTTTTTAACAGTTATAGCAACGATTTTCTTAATCGAAGCATCCAAACAAAGTATTATTAATAAAAACTTTTGTTCTTTCATCGCGAACTTTCATTAAATATTATTATTTTTTTACTACTTTTTTCGTATTTTTTAGAAAAAAGCGGGTATCTATATTTGAAATTTTCTTGCACATGTGTTATATTGATACCCGTGTAAACGGTTTATCGTGCAATTGGAATACATCATCGACTGATGAAATCCTTTTTTCGGATATCACCGTCAATTATTATTACCGAAAGAAGGGAATCTGATGAGCCTATTTAGAACCAAAAGCCTTTCCTCGTTCCAAAAAGACGCGAACAAACAAACTTTGAAGAAAAATATGGGAGCCATGGATATGCTTCTCCTCGGAGTCGGATGCATCATGGGGACTGGAATCTTCGTATTCACAGGTGTTGTCGCTGCCAAATATGCTGGCCCTGGTATTGTAATTTCACTCTTACTATCCGCAATAGCCTGTGTATTTTGTGCATTATGTTATTCCGAAATGGCCTCTACCGTACCATTTTCCGGAAGCGCGTACACTTATTCCTATGCAACACTAGGTGAATTCATGGCCTGGATCGTCGGATGGAGTCTAGTTCTCGAGTACTCCCTTGCTGCGAGTTTAGTCGCTGCTGGTTGGTCAGCTTATACGACTGGACTTTTTAAATCTGCTGGCATCGACCTTCCTAAAGCTTTTACTGCAGTTGCCGCCGACGGCGGAATCATGAACGTACCCGCCATGTTAATCTTGCTCTTTCTAACGATATTACTGGTGCGCGGTACGAAAGAAAGCGCGACCATGAACAAAATACTCGTTGCAGTCAAACTATTAGCAGTATTTATCTTTTTATTTTTGGCTGGTCCTAAAGTTAACACTGCAAATTGGTCTCCCTTCATGCCCTTCGGCTTTTCTGGGGTAATGACTGGGGCTGCTACTATGTTTTTAGCTTATATCGGCTTTGACTGTGTGGCAACAGCCGCTGAAGAATGCAAAAATCCTAATCGTGATTTGCCCATTGGCATCATCGGTTCTCTATTTATCTGTGCAGTTCTCTATATCTCCGTTGCCGCTGTGCTCACTGGAGTCATACCCTATCAAGAATTGAACAATGCAGAACCAGTGGCTTTCGCCTTACGACAAATTGGTTATAATATGGGTTCTGCTTTGGTTGGCACTGGTGCGATCGCAGGCCTCACTACCGTATTATTAGCAGTCATGTATGGACAGTCTCGCGTATTCTTCGCTATGTCTCGCGATGGATTAATTCCTGCCAGCATCTGTAAAATACATCCAAAATATGGTACTCCACACGTTATTACTATCATCTCTGGAATCATCGTCGCAGTAATTGCAGGCCTCACTCCAGTTGATATTTTAGCAGAACTTGTGAACATTGGTACTCTTTTTGCTTTTCTTGCAACGGCTGTCGGCGTACTCGTATTGCGTAAAACAGCTCCTGATGCCCATCGCCCATTCCGCTGCCCAGCTGTTAACTTTGTTGCTCCGGCAGCCATTATCTGTTGTGCTTATCTAATGTATAGCCTGCCAATTCAAACATGGATTCGTTATTCTGCTTGGCTGGCTATTGGTTTGGTCATTTACTTTGCATATGGTTACCACAATAGTACTTTACAAAAATCTAACAAAGCTGTACTAAAAAAAGTCGTATAAAATCAATAATCAACTTATAGATAAAGACTAGAAAAACCATAATTTTGTGGTTTTCTAGTCTTTATTTTTTAAGAAAATTCATGCTGCCCCCTTGTTCTCTATACCTTTTCATTACAAACTCAATGCCATTTCTTTTAACAACAGCACCTTTAAGCATTTTGAAATCATAAACAACGATCAGAAAAAGATAATCTTATAATTTTTTTTACCATTTATGTTATTTTAACTGCGCGGCATGGATCATTTCTTCACTGACAAGTTTTAACTCATTAATCATCGTAGTGATGGATTGGGTGGCATTCGCTTGTTCTTGGGTATTTATTGCTGTCTGTTGAGTATTATCGATTGCCAAGTCCATGGATGACTTCATCTGTTCCAGCATCTTACCGATGCTCTTGACCGCTGTTGTACTTTGATCGGACAACTTCCGAACTTCTTCAGCTACTACAGCAAATCCACGACCTTGTTCACCAGCTCGTGCTGCTTCAATAGCGGCATTGAGGCCCAAAAGATTAGTCTGAGTAGCAATCCGCCGAACAGTATCTACGATTTGAGTAGTATTATTGACGTCAACTGATGCCTGCTCTGAATTTTTTGTTACTTCTTGCATAGAGGATGCTAATTCTTCTTGAGAGGCATTCAATTCTTCTACTATCGCAGCAATATGAGTGATTGAATCGCTTAAACGTTTGACTTGATCTAAGAGGATTTTATTTCTATTTTGCTGTTTTAACAATGTCACCCGTTGAATCAGTTTACATGAGGATTGGATGTTAGGTAAACGATTATCATAGGGGATAACTTTTACGTTTTCTTTTAAATATTTACTATATTGAGTATAAAGGTGCGCATTTTTATCAATAAATAATTTTGATCCAATGATATAATCCGCACGACTTAATCTATTTCTAATTTCAGCATCGTCCATCTCTTTGAAACCGATATGATGATAGTCCAGATGTTTGATGCCATAATATAGGCACTTATTCACGATTTCCTGACAACCTGCCTGATTGTTATTATAAACAACTACAATTGAATGCGCTGGAATGCGATTAACTGTAAAATAAAATTCAACGGGTGGTTCCAAGAAAAGTGCTACAAGTTTTTCTTTCGCCACAAGACTTTGGGCCTGCTCATAAAAAGTGGCAGGACAAACAACTAAATCAATGTCCTTTCGATCCTTTAGTTCACTATTGATCGTTGTTATGATTTTAACATCTCCAAGCAATTCTCGCACTGCATGGGCATGTTCATCTGCGGTCGCCTGTCCTCCCGCAGATACTAATACTCTCAAAATTGCACTCATTATCAGTTGCCCCCTTACGCGTTCTGTACTCTCTTGTCTATACCCCGAGGGAACATACATAAAACAAGGGCTTTTCCTTGTTTTTCACAAATGTAAATTTTTTTATTTTTTTACAATACAATATTTATAAATTCCAATCGTCAGGAATGGAATATACCCATTCCTGACAAGCTAACAACATAGATGTACTATTTTTAATACATTCTACATAACCTTGAAGTGCAACATACAATGCCAATAACTATATTATCGATCAATCCAAATTTTATCATCGCCACCAACTTGAGGTGGAGTATGGATAGAAACTAACCACATATCTTCATTACTGCGAAAAGCATGTGTTACACCACGGGGGCAAATATGAACATCTCCTTCTTTAATAGGTGTCCATTCACCATTTAAATATACCTCGCCTTTCCCTTTATAAACAACTACGATTTCATCAGCACTCATATGAATATGACGACCATCTCCTGGTCCTGGCTTATTGACTACTAAACGGACTTGACCACGTGGTGACTTGAAAATCGTATCCGCACGAGAAATAGCGCCCTCTTGAACCGGATGAGCAATAACCCATTGATCGATATTTTCTAACACTGCAGACTCTGGAGTTGAATCCACCAATGCTTTAGCAACTGGAGCTGCCAAAGCAATAGAAGAAAATGCGATCAATAGTAGTAGAGTTATAAATAAACTTTTTTTCATATGAGTATAACCTCCCTGATATTCATCATTTCACTATACCGAACATTATAAATATTGCAAATAAATTAGCAAGCAACCTTGTTTGTCGCCTCATCGGATGATGAAGTTTTAGTGATCAATGTTAATATAACGGCAATCACTAATGAGCTTGACATAAAGATATAAGATGCACTTGGACTACCAGTGGCAGAATTCAAGTAGCCTACAATATATGCTCCTATGAAAGAACCCAAAGCCCCAAAACTGTTAATTAACGCCATAGCTCCCCCTGCCACATTCCTAGGTAAAATTTCTGGAATGATTGCAAAAAATGGGCCATAGGGAGCATACATCGCACCACCAGCAATAACAAGCAGACTATACGATAACCAAAAATTAGATGATCCAATTATATAAGATCCAAAAAAAGCAATTGCGCCAATTAATAAGGATACCCAAACAAAACCTTTACGATTTTGTGTCCGGTCAGAATAATAAGATACGATTACCATCAATAGGGCAGCTAACGCATAAGGTACTGACGAAAGCCAACCTGCAGCAACAATGTCCATATTGGACGCTGATTTTATAATAGAAGGCAGCCACATGACAAATCCATAAACACCAATACTCCAAAAGAAATATTGAAAAGCAAGAGTAATGACTTTAGGAGATTTGAATGCTTCTTTGTAGTTTTTCACTGGTTTTAAACCTTTTTGTTCTTCTAGCAAAGCTTCTTCAAGGTCTTTTTTCTCTGTTGTAGTAAGCCATTTTGCATCTTTAGGATGATCGGTTACCATCATCCACCAAATACCGGCCCAAATGATCGACGGAAGACCTTCAATAATAAACATCATGCGCCATCCAAAAGAATTAACAAGATATCCCGATACAATAGACATCCATAACACAGTAATTGGATTTCCTAAAATAAGGAAAGTATTAGCCCGTGAACGTTCTTTTTTAGTGAACCAGTGACTTAAAAAGACCAGCATAGCGGGCATAACAACACTTTCAACGACTCCTAACATAAAGCGAATCACATATAATACAGAAATGTCATTAACCATACCTGTTGCTGTCGCCAGACCGCCCCACAAAATTAAAGTCCAAAAAACTAATTTTTTAGCACTTCGATTTTCAGCATAGAGAGCACCTGGAATTTGAAAAAAGAAATATCCTAAGAAAAATAACGCACCGAGTAATGAGGATGCCGACGCAGTAATATTCAAATCTCTAGCAAGACCAGATGCTGCCCCAAAACTGTAATTGGCCCGGTCAAGGTAAGCTAAACTATAAGTGATAAACGCCAATGGAATCAGTTTCATCCAACGTGATTGAGCTAATTGTTTCATTTCCATCTTACTCTCCCTTTTTTATATACTTTCGAATATTCGATCATTAGCAATTGAATTTCCCTCTGACTCTTACTATTGAATTAGACTTTACATCTTATTTGCTTTACTCACTCCTTTCCTAATAAAAAGCCTCGATCTTCCCGACTGCAGCTACATCACACTCAGTAACCAAAAACTCTGTATGTAACTGCAGAACGAGACCACTCCCAAAAGTTTATTATATTACCTCACAGGATAGTGGGGTGGCTTACCGGTTAAAACGGCAACTACATCAGTTGCAGCCATTACACTCATTCTAGCTACTGTTTCACGAGTATTTGATCCAGCATGTGGAGAAAGAACAACATTGTTCATTTTAGAAAATCTTTCATCTTGAAGGGGCTCCACTGCAAAAGTATCCATACCTGCACCAGCAATGATACCTTCCTGCAGAGCCTTAATCAGATCTTCTTCAACAATAAGATCTCCACGCGCTGTATTGATCAGTACAGCCGTATTCTTCATATTCTGCAAGCTTTCTATATTAACCATACCAACAGTCTCAGGTGTAGAAGGGGTATGCAGGGAAATAAAATCAGCTTTTTCAAATAGTTCGCTTAGTGGAACATAGCTAACTCCATACTGGGCAGCAAAATCGCTGTTAGGCCAAACATCATAAGCAATAACATTCATCTCAAACGCAGCTGCTCTTTTAGCAACTTCCCTGCCAATATTGCCTGTTCCTACAATCCCAATTGTTTTGCCTGATAGCTCAGTTCCTGTAATTCGCTCCCATTTACCCTGCCGTACCAATCGATCCATTGCAGCAATATTACGAGCAGCAGACATCAATAGTCCCATCGCCAATTCGGCGACTGCTTTAGTCAAAACACCTGGTGTAAAGGTAACTTGTACCCCATGACGTTTTGCAGCAGCAACATCAATATTGTCATATCCTACACCATATTTCGCGATGACTTTAAGACTTGGTAATCCTGCTGCAATGACCTTCTCTGAGACTTCATCTGTGCCTGTAATTAGAGCATCCATGCCTGGTATTAATTCTAATAGTTCTTGTTCCTTTAATGGTCTTCCAACTGGATTCCAAGTAATGGAATATCCTTTAGACTCTAAGATTGTCTTTGCCTCAGCACACAAAGCAAAAGACCTTGCTGTTACTAAAACTTTTACCATATCACTCATCTCCCTTATCATGACTGTTTTTTATTTAATCTCCGTCTAACAATGTGACGGAAAATTATCTTTTAGATACTTGTCCAGCTCTTGTTTATTCGGTAACCCATCATTATCACCTGGTGACATAACTGCTAACGCACCAATGGCATTTCCTCTCACAACAGCCTCTTTTAGAGAGAGTCCTGCGCGCAATCCGCTCACTACACCTACGGCAAATCCATCCCCTGCACCAACAGTATCGATCACCGTTTCAACTTTAAAACCATCAACGAAAAAAGATGTATCCTGCGTCTTAACAAACGCGCCCTTATCTCCAAGCTTAATAATGACGGTTTTTACTCCTTTAGTTAGATAGAAATCTGCAATAACATTTGGATCATCACTACCAGTTAAGATTTTTCCTTCGTTAATTCCAGGTAATACAATATCACTGCGAAAAGCTAAGTCATTAATAACACGTATCATCTCTTCTTTACTTTTCCATAACTGTGGTCGCAAATTCGTATCAAAAGAAATACAAATACCTTTCTTCCTTGCAATCGCTGTCAATTCATAAATGACATCTCGACAATCTAAGGATAATGCAGGCGGTATCCCTGTTACGTGAAGATGTTTTACACTATCCCATGATATGGTGTTAATATCTTCTGGCTGTAAATGAGATGCTGCGGAATGCCTTCGGAAGTAAAAAACTTCTGGATCGCCCACTTGAACTTTTGATTTCATTTGAAATCCGGTAAAATGTCCTGTATCAAAGGTCACATAACGGGTATCGATCTTGTTTTGCAAAAGAAAATTATTGATATATTTCCCAAAAGGATCTTCACCTAATTTGGTAATATAAGCCACATTATGTCCTAATCGAGCCATACCAATCGCGAAGTTTACTTCTGCCCCCGCAACGAGCTTTGTAAAGTTTTCAATCTGATCAAGTGCTCCTTCTTGATCGGCCAGAAAAAGAGCCATGGGTTCTCCAAGAGTTAGAATTTCACACATATATTTTCCTCCCACCATTTACATAAATTAAATTTTTATCGTATTTCCATCTGCAAGTTTTTTAATCACTTCTTTTAGTACTTTAAGTGGCTCAGTACCACATGGATGCTCAATTCCTAAAGGAATGTTAGGAGGCAATATTTTTACTACTGTTCGCCAATCCATTTCTCCCGCATCTAAAACTCGAACACGTGGTTGACCGTTCTCATGAGCAACATCCTTCAAGTGAATATATTTTACAGATTCAGCAAGATGGAAAGCATTACTTGCTGGATCTTCTTGAACCCAGTGCCAGTTGCCAACATCATATGTGCAGTAAATAGGAACATCATGCTCCTTGCAACAATCTAAAAAGAGTTTCAACGATTTAAATTTTCCACTTTGAACCGTTTGATCGTTTTCCACAGTAACAATCAGGTTTTTATTGTGCAAAATTTTCTTAAGCTCAATGACATCCCTTACATTAGTGACCTCAAAATCACCAACTACAAACTTTATCATCTTGACGTGCATGCGATCAGCCTCATCTAGATATTGAAGAAGTCGATCTTTATTAAGATGCTTTTCTACAAAAAGTGATGCTGGAACAGAATATAACAATTCTATGTTGTGTTTTTGTGCTTCTAATGTCATTTTTTTTATTTCTTCTTGAAAATCCGCAATCCATTCCCGACGAATTTCAATCTTAGAGACTCCCAAGGACTTCACTGATTCAAATAGTTGCCACTGCTTTACTCCACTATTAATAAGATCTTCAAAAACAATAGTATTAACTACAATATTTTCCCTCATCTTCTTCACTCTCTTTTTCTTTTATTAATAATTTATATAGTAAAGTTTATCGATTCCGTTTACCGGTTTCTAAAACAAATAAAAAAATATGTGTTTCCTTAGACTACATTCATTCTAGTCTCTTACAGATAATTATGTCTAATCTAAAGTTTATCGGTTTAGTTTATCGGTTTCTATAGCAAAAAAATTTATAATTTGATTAATTGCGTCGATCCTCTAATAATCAATTGATTTGACAATTCGATAATCTCAGGAATTGATTTTGAATTGTCTTGTAAACGAAACATAACACGTTTTACACACTCAGTACCAATATCATAAAAAGGTTGTGATATTGCAGTAATCCCCGAACCAATTAATTCCATCCATGGCCAATTATCAAAACCACAGATAGCTATGTCTTTGGGAATACTAAGACCCAGCCGATGAATGGCTCCCAATACGCTTAACATTGTCACACCATTAGCAGTAAATATAACATTCTGCTGTCCAACATTAGTCGATAAAAAAGTCTGAACAAGGTTTTCAATACCACATTCATCTTTACTGTCAATCATATATTCTTGTGGCTCACTATCAAGTACTTCGCTACAGACCTGTCGATATGCCTGTTGTCTAATATTCCGAGTCCCAATATTATTGATCGGCTCAGTAAAAAATCCGACTCTAGTAAATCCCTCGCGAGCAAGATACTGCAAAGTATCAATCGTAGCTTGATAATCATTGGTCTTAACTGTATCAAACATAGTGGGAAAAACCGGTCTATCAGCTAAAATAATCGGAACATGATTATTGTCAATACTTTGCAAAAATTCATTATTTTCTCCCGCTGTATTAACAATCAATCCTTCTACTCTTTGATCGATCATAGACAAGATATACTCTCGTTCTTTTTCACTATCATTATCCGTATTGGCAATGACAACATTATATCCATATTCTTTACAACAATCCGTAATGCCTTTTACCAATACAGAAGAAAATGGGTTACTGATGTCAGCAATCAGTACACCAATTAAACCACTTTTACTTGATTTGAGACTTCGTGCTAATTTGTTTGGGCGAAAATTTAGCTCCTCAATAATATCTTTAATTCTTTTTTGAGATTCGCCTGACATAAATTCAAACTTTCCATTCAAGTACCTAGATATCGTCGTTTTAGAAACGCCTGCTCGTTTAGCTACATCCGTTATTGTAATATTTGTTTTGCCTTTTTCTATCATATGATCTCCCTATTATATACATGTTAACCGGTTTCTGAAACCAATAAACACTCCACGCATTTATATTATTCGATAATTCTAATATTGTCAATATTCATTTCACACAAATGTCTGTAAATTTTGATAGATTCTTTTTCCAAAAGATAGTTTCTTTATATTGTTCTTTTTCTTTATTTGATCGATAGTATGAAATCTTTTAATAAATTAATACATACTTTTTTTCGGTAAACAGTGTTGGAGCGCTGATCGTCGATTGGTTTTAGGATATCCCCATACACCTGCGCAACTTTTTCTACGTCTAAGGACTGTTGTGATACTATGTTTTCTAGTTTTTGATCACGCACCACAGTAGCACCCACTGATCCAAAGGCTACACGAAATTCTGTAATTCTGCTTTGCTCTACATTTGCCAGTGCCGCAAAAGAGAGTTTGGATATTGCTTGCGCCTTTCTCGCGCCTACTTTTTGGTAATAGCTATGAGAAAAGCTATGTTTTGGAATTAAGATTTTTATTAATAATTCATCAGGTCTCAGTGCCGTTTTGCGTACACCCTGAATAAATTCCCAAACTGGCATTTTACGTCTTTTAACATTTCCTCCGTCACTGATGGCAGCTAGTACGACCTGTGCATCAAGTACATACAATGCAGGCAAGCTGTCCCCTGCTGGAGAAGCATTGCAAATATTTCCTCCTAGCGTACCTATATTGCGGATTGCAGGAGCGGCAATTCCACGGATTGCGGACTTTAAAATCTCTGGTACTGCTATTGTCTGTAACAAATCCGCATAGACGCTACATGCACCAATCGCTAGGGTGATATCACCCTCTAACACTTCTTTTAATGATGGAATTTGATTAAGAAACAGTAATGGCACGTTGGCTTTAGGATTCACCATCCAGTCAGTTCCTCCTGCATAGGGCACTGCGCCTGGATGTTCTTTTTTAATGTAGAGTGCTTCCTCCAAAGTGATAGGATTCCATGCCTTTACCATAATCCCGTCCCCTTTTCTGCCGCCATTTGAATTCCATGAATGATCATGTTGTATCCTGTGCAGCGGCATAGGTTGCCTGAAATAGCTTCGCGAATGTCTTCCTCAGATGGGTGAGGATTATTTGAAAGCAAAGATTCTGCCGCCATGATCATGCCAGGAGTGCAAAAGCCGCACTGTACCGCGCCCGCTTCGGCAAAAGCATCTTCCATCATCTGATAGCGTTCAGTATGGCAAAAACCTTCGATGGTCATCACTTTTGCATCTTGTAGGCTACCTACTGCGACTAGGCAAGCATTGACCAACCTGCTGTTAATGAGTACAGAACAGGCTCCGCATTCTCCTTCCCCACAACCTTCTTTGGGTCCGTTCAAGAAAAACTGGCTCCGCAAGATATCGAGCAAACGCTCAGACGGACTACACTCTACCGTGACTAGCTTGCCGTTGAGTTCAAATTGTACCATTTATGACAACACCTCCATTATTTTTTCAGGAGTCAATGGAATCTGATATACGGCTGCTCCAATTGCATTTTCAACGGCTGCTGTATATGCAGGTGCAGTTCCGATCAAAGTCAACTCCCCTGCACCTTTTGCCCCGAAGGGTCCTTCTTTATAGGGATTATCCACAAGAACCGTTTTAAAGTTTACCGTATCTTTTGCTGTTGGAATCATATAATCAGTTATACTGGCTTGCCGAATGATGCCACCAGATTGCTTCATATTTTCCATGGACCCGTAGCCAAGCCCTTGTAACATGCCGCCTTCCATCTGTCCTTTTACAATTGTTACATCAATGGCAGTGCCTATATCAAAAGCACCCCAGACATTGCGTACCTCCGTAGTCGCAAGCAGTGTATCCACATAGACTTCTACCACATTTACCCCCCATGAATAGGTAGGATATGCATCTCCAGAAAAACTGTTCCCATCCCAAGGAATTAAATCAGAATGCACATAATGCTCCTCTACCATCTGATATTCTCCGACCTTCCAATCGGCTTTCATGCGAATCGCAGCCTTTTCTAGCAGCCTGCCTACAATCATCAAAGACCTTGAAGCAACGGTTGGTCCAGAATCGGGAACTCGGTCTGTATCAGGATTTTCCAATATAATCTGGTCAAGGGGTAATTCTAATACTGTTGCCACCACCTTGCTAAGGGTTGTTTTTAGCCCCTGCCCAATGTCTACATTGCTGACTAGAATTTCCACCATATCATCTTGCCGTTTTACTAGCCGGACTACGGATTTAATAAAATCTCGCTCAGCCGAGCCAGTAAAACCACAGCCATGGAGGAACATTGAAAGGCCAATGCCTGTGCGATATCTACCCGTCTGTTTTCGATAACGATGGTGTTTCTCACTGTAGCCAGAAATCTTTTCGATTTTTCCAAGCATCTCTTCCATTTTAACTGGATCATGAAAAATTCCATTTGTCGAGGTTGCATCGCCTTGTTTGACTAGATACTTCTTTTTGAGTTCTAGTGGCGACATGCCCATCCTCTCTGCTATATGATTCATCAAAGATTCAATGGCAAAGATACTCTGTGGTGCACCAAAACCGCGAAATGCGCCATTTGGGACAGTATTCGTCAACATGGCTCTGCCGTGGACCTTGATATGAGGAATATTGTAAACGCCGATTGCGGCAATGAGGGACCGTTGCAAGACAACGCTTGATAAGCCTGCATATGCTCCAGCATCTAGAGTGATGTCCACATCTAGGCCGATAATTAATTTTTCCTTATCCAATGTAGCGCGATAGGTAAGCCGTGCCGGATGACGTTTGGGAGTCACAGCCATATCTTCGCGTCGCTTGAGAATCAGACGGACAGGTTTTCCAGCCTTACGAGCAATCACAGCGACTTGACAGGCAAGAAGCGATGGATAATCTTCCTTACCACCAAATCCACCACCTGTCGTTGTTTGCACAATACGAACTTCATCATCCTTTAGGCCCATACACTGCATCACCGCGCCTTTGACATAATAAGGGCACTGCAATGAACCATAAACCGTTACCTTTCCCTGCTCATAAACACCAATCACGCCTTGGGGCTCAATATATGCTTGTTCTTGATAACCTGTTTCAAAGGTTTCCTCAATCACTTCTAGCCCTTGGGAAAATATTTTGTCTGGTTCTCCTTTTTTATAGGAATACTCAGCAGCCATGTCCACAGAGTGCGCCATACTAAAAACCGATTCTTTTTCTATATAAGTGATCTCAACCCTTTTGATTAGATCGGCAACTTTTCTCTCATCGGGTCCTGCAATAATGAGAATGGGCTCACCAATAAATTTTACCTCATGCTCTGCAAAGATCGGCTGTTCGCTCGTGACTACTTTTAAGAGATTTTCCCCTGGAACATCTCTGTAATCCACAGCGTAATAGCCCTTTTCAAGATGAGGAATTTTAATCGCAGTAATCGTCGCGTGGGCTTTTTCCGACCTGCACACCTTTGCATAAAGCATATTCTCCAGTTTCAAATCGGCAATATAGACTGCCGAACCGTTCATCTTCTCGGCATGATCTTTTTTCCTGACTGATTTACTGATCTCATGCATTGATAGCCCCTCTTTCTTTTTGATTTCATCGATTAAATAAAAATTATAATTTCTACCCATCATTTTCTATATAGCGACACCTAGCTATAGATATCTATGGCTAGGTGAGTAAGTAACCGTATTTGTAGTATCCTATCTTATTAAATTGATTTATTGATTATGCTATTTTTCTTCTTGCTAAGTAAAAAAAGCGCTCTAAGAAAAGAAAGTTATTTCTTTTCTTAGAGCGCCACTGCTCGTTCTTATGATCATATGCAAAAATATATTTGTAATCTCTTGGAATAAGAATATCTCATTTTGAGACAGTTGTCTACTAATTTTTTTATTGTTACTAATTTGTCCCCCTTCCGTCTTAACAATCTAATAATCCTTGACGATCTAGCCAAGATCGTATGCAAGACAAAAATTTTCTTGCAGCAGGAGACGTATTCTTCATGGAGTTTAGAGCAATACCAATCGTGCGGTATGCAGGTTTTTCGAGATTTACAATATGTACATGATGAGCATTGTGAAGTAACACCATTTCAGGAAGAATACTGATCCCCAGACCATTTTGCACCATGGCAATGATCGCTTGATCTTCTACCACTTCATACTTGATTTTGGGTTGTAAATTATTCTCAAGCAAAATTCGTCGCACATCACCCGTATTGCCCCATTTGGGCATAATAAATTCTTCTTCTTTGATTTGAGCAAAAGAAATTTGATCTTGATGTTTCAAGGGATGCTCATTTGGTAAAATACAAAGCATTTTGTCTTTTTTTAATGGTATAAATTCAAAGGATTGGGTCACAGGTAAAGACACGAATCCAAAATCAACAGTTCCATTCAGTATCCATTGATTGATATCATCATAATCCCCTTCTGCTAACTTGATTTCAATCCCCGGATGCTGACTTTTAAATTCTTTGATCATACTAGGAAGCCATTGGGAAGACACGCTGGTAAAGGTTCCAACCCGTACGGTTCCAATTTCTAATCCTTTAATTTCAGCTACTTTTTGTCTTAGGCGATCATTACACTGCAAAGTTTCCCTAACATATTTTAATATTAATTCACCATTACTGGTTAAGGTTACACCCGCTCGATCTCGTGTGAGTAGGGAAAATCCTAACTCTGCTTCTAGGCTGGCAATGGAATGACTTACACCGGACTGAGTCAAATTTAAGCTTTCGGCTGCTTTTGTCAAACTTCCTAATTCAACAACCGAATAGAACACTTCATATTTAGAAATTGTCATACTGATCGTCCCATCCTTTTATATGAATTTTTCTCATGAATAACATTAAAAACATTCTCTTTTCTAATGCCAACTATCTATTTATACTAATAAGCAAACAATCTAAATCATGTTAAGCATGATTGTACGAATTGGAGAGATTCTATATGCAAACTAAGTTCACAGCCAATGCAATGTTACTGTTAGTCACATTATTCTGGGGATTTTCTTATTTATTTATGAAAATGGGATTAAATTTTGTACAGGAATATAATCTGATCGCCTTACGATTTGGTATCGCATTTTGTTTAGCAGCGGTCATCTTTTCGGCTCGATTACGAAAAGCAAATCTACAAACAATTCGTTATGCTTTTGTATTAGGTTTTATCTTATTTTTGGTGTTTTCTTGTATACTCTTCGGAATAAAATTTACTTCAACCTCCCATGCAGCATTTCTAGTCAGTCTCACAGTGATATTCGTCCCGATCATCACAGCCCTCATCAGCAAGAAAGTTCCTGAAAGTAAAGTTATGATTGGAGTTATCTTTGCCTTACTCGGAGTCGGTTTATTAACTCTCGACAGTCAGCTAAGTATTAATTTCGGTGATGTATTATGCATTGCTGGTGCGCTTTTTTATGCAACTCATATCGTTGTCACCGAGAAACTAACAAAGGCCGTGGATTCAATTCTTCTTGGCACCATACAACTGGGATTTGCTGGAGCATTAGGGCTTATTTTTTCTTTATTTCTCGAAGTACCCAGATTCCCAGTTGCAACTGAGGAATGGATACCGATTTTAGTATTAAGCATTTTGTGCAGTGCCATAGGATTTATCGTACAAACCGTTGCGCAACAGCATACAACTCCTACAAATACAGGTCTTATTTTTTCCTTAGAGCCTGTCTTCGCTGCAGTATTTGCCTTTTTATTTTTAGGGGAAATCCTTTCGATGCAAGGTTGGATTGGTGCACTGCTCGTATTATGCGGTGTAATTTACTCACAAGTAAATTGGAGCAGGAAAGAGATCATGTAATCGATTTATCAGTTTACTGTAAAACACTACTACCTATTCATAAGATATTAACTATACAAAATAGAAATCCTGCAAGACCAATTTATCTTGCAGGATTTTATCATGTTAGGACTAACATTTTTTTCTTTTCTACTTGATTGTCGTGGGGACGGGGTTATCGACACGTATTTCCAGCGTATTTCATTTTAAAAATTGGTCAGCTATATATCCTTTATAAACTTCAGTGACGGAACCAGTCATATATACATGTCCAGTAGGAGCCATTTTTATTTCAATCTGTCCACCAGGCATGGAAACGGTAATATTTTCATTGACCAGTCCCATTTTATAGGCAACACTGGCGGCCGCGCAACTGCTACTTCCTGAAGCCAAGGTATAACCTGCACCACGTTCCCAAATCTCGATTTGTATATGATTACGATCAAGTACTTTAAGCAGTTGAAGATTGATGCGGTTTGGAAAAATTTCATGATTTTCAATCATAGGACCTAACTCTTCCACTAGTTCTTTAGAGATTGTAGTAAGAGGAATAACACAATGAGGATTTCCGATGGAAAGACAATTGATAGTCAGCTTTTTTTCTTTGATGATTAATTCTTCATTGATCACTTCCCGTTCTGGACCAGTCATTGGTATTTGTGAACTCATAAATGTGACTTTTCCCATATCCACTTTAATGAGATGAGCTTTCGAATCCAGCAGTTCAACATGCACTTTACCGCCTAATGTTTCAAGATAAAACTGATTGGATTTCAGATAACCAGCATCAAACAAATAGCGCGAAAAAATTCGAATGCCATTACCGCTTTTTTCAGCTTCACTGCCATCTGGATTTAATATTCTAAAATAGATTGCATCTTCTTGAAAAAACGGTCCATATAAAATACCATCTGAACCAATCCCAAAATTACGATGACATAGTAACTGAATATTTTCTTTTGTTAAATTGATATTAACTTTATTCGGATCAATCACAATATAATCATTACCTAAAGCGTGATATTTATAAAAATCAAAATTCATTTAAAATCCTCCTTGCTTAGCAGATGATCGTGCAATCTCATATTGATTGTCATATTATAATCTTCTGCTGCTTTCAACTTAATTATAAGCAATATCTTTGCTTATAACATTGCTTAACCTGCTAAGAAGGTTGCAAAAGATGCTATGACGAATAGACAATAAATGATCGTCAAGATTTTTTATATGAGGTATATGATATGAGAAGAGATGTGGACTTTGAAAATGTCAAAAGAGGATATCTTTCTAATGATTTTAGTTTTTTTAATTTAAGTGATACAAAAGAACTGAAAATCGAATCCCATTATCATGACTTTCACAAAATTGTTATTTTTCTTTCAGGTGAGGTAACATATTATGTTGAAGGAATAGGCTATCAATTAAAGCCATGGGATATTTTGCTCATTCATCAGGATACAATCCATAAGCCGGTCATTAATATGGTAGTTCCTTATAAACGAATGATTTTATGGGTTAAACCTTCTTTTCTGCAAAAAAATAGAGATGACGAAATTAATTTATTAACCTGTTTTGAATTAGCTTATCAACAAAAGTCCAATTTATTACGCACTTCTCCAGAGCTATTAATCCTAATCAAATCCATCCTTGAACAAATCCATAACACTTGTCAAAATGAACAATTTGGTGACAAAGTACTTCGAAACTCACTTTTTTTGCAATTGATTATACATATAAATCGAATGGCTTTAGCAACAGATGTGATGTCCACTGGTATTGAACGTGATGAAATGATCTGTGAAGTATTAAAATATATTGACCAAAATATCGCACATGATCTATCAATTGAAAAGATATCTGCGGTCTTTTTCTTAAGCAAATACCATTTAATGCGCAAGTTTAAACAACATACAGGCCATACCATACATAATTATACATTGCAAAAAAGATTAATTGCTGCTAATCAATTGATTCGGGCAGGTCAACCGATCACTACGGCGTGCCTGGATAGTGGATTTCATGACTATTCTAATTTTAACCGAGCCTTTAAAAAAATGTATGGCGTTTCACCTAAGTTTTATAATGATTTGGCAGACATGACAAGGAATAAGATTCCTAGCTATGTCTGCCCAACTTATAATTGAGGTCTTATAGATAGTGCATAAATGTATCAAGTAATTCTTTATTATTGCTATGACTAGATCCATCAAAGGCCAAGTCCAGCACAGGATGTTTTAGCTCTCCTTTGTCACGATCCCTCAGTATCCTCTGGATTGTGGCAGTATTTTCATACATTGAACTCACTGTTAAAATACCATCTACATATTCTGGGCAACGGAACATCTTAGCTAATCGGTAGCGTCCAGCCCCTCCAGCATATAGGGGTAATCTTCGATCAGCTTCTCTCAATAACTCATCAAAATCTTCATCAAAGGAACTATATTTTGATAAACTACCCGAAACTCTTTTCATCAAATTCTTTAAATTCTTCAGTTTTTCTTTAAACTCTCTGCTATTCTTTGAGTCTTTCTTTAGATGATCGTGCCATACAAAGAGCAGTATTTCAGACAGGGGTTGATACATAATTTTATGTTTTTTTTCCAAAGCTTCTAATTGGAAATTAGTTAGATACCCATTAAATACAACGCTAAATTCTCCAAGTACATAGATCTGTTTATCATATGTCTTTTTTTCCAACTGATCATAAACATATCGGGAGAGCTGAACAATATTTTCTTCATTTAGCTGGTCTGTTTTGATCAAATCCAATCCCTTCATCAAAACAGTTTCTCGATCTTGCGGATCAGAAACCATCACTAAATCAGCCACGATCGCCCCTAAGGCAAAGTCAAAGCCATACTCCTCGTCTTCTAACAAATCTTCGATAAATGGAGAAATTACTTCTCCTAGGTAGCCCTCCTCTTTTATCTTCTCATGAACCAATTTCCCATATTGACCATTTACCTCACTACCTTCAGTTTGTGGCAACCATAATTTAATAGCCTTTTTACCCGTATTTTCCAAATGATAAAAAATATCTCCTAGTAAGGAAAACATAGATAAATATTCTTTCGACTTAGTAAATCTTTTTCCGATTTCTAGTGATCGCTGTTTTGTTTGCGGTAAAAGTTCTGCTGAAATCCCCTTATGGTTAAACCATTCACATAAGACTTGACTATAGGGATAAATATTGGGCAATAAGATTTTGGGCTGGATTATGTCTTCTGTACTGTCGGTTATATTCTCGAGTACTTTTCCGGTCTCTATGTTTCCATCATAATTATCCAAACTATTAACGAAAGCCTCTAATCTAGTAATAATACCCACACTTGACGAATGTTCGTCAACTTCAATATGCAAATAGGGTTTCCCTTTCATCTCAGCGTTGAAATAATGACTCAGCACCGTATCTGGCCCGCAGCCATGGTTTGTAATATAAATAGGATAAAGATTAGGCATATTCCTTACAATCTTTGCCCCTGCCAAAATATGCTGTCCAAAGGGCCAATACATATTAGGATAATCTTCAGATACGTCATAGTCAAATGCCGGAATGTTAGCGAGAGTTAGCACCTTATACCCCATCGCTCTTAATTTCTGAGGAATCTTCATATTGAGTATAGGATCAGCCACATTATAGCTTCTCGTCATGATCACAAAGGCCTTTTCCTCATCTTGTAGACTCTGTACCAACTCCTGGCTTAAGACTTCCACATCTCGGCTATATTCTTGCAATCTCGCCATACCTTTCATAACAGCAAATGCCATCTGGGCTTTATTTTTTCCCAGTTCTTTTCCCATACCTAATAATGTCTTTAGCATATAAGCTTTACCAAATTTAAAAGAAAGAGCTGGAGATAATAATTTCACGCCTCTTTTCTCTAAATCCATCACATGGGAGACAATTTGCGATGTGGTCTGCATATATACACAAGCATAATCCTCTCTGGTTTTTGAAACATCATGTTTCATGGTATACAGAGTTGGCAGAAAAATATAATCTACACCTTGATTTAACAAAGAGGCTACATGACCATTAATCAGCTTAATAGGATAGCAGGTTTCATCTAAAGAATATTCTTGGCTAAGAGCCACAATTTCCTCATCTGTTGCTTTCGATAATATCACATTAAAACCCAGTGTTTTAAATACTTCATGAAACATCGGAAATAATTTGTGCAAAAATAACACTCTGGGAATACCAATCGTAGCTTTTTTATCATCAATTTCACCAGTATAGCCCTTTAGAAATAACTTTTCCATTTCTAGCCCAACGTCTTGAGGAATCGAATCACTGACTTTTTTCTCAATGATCTCATCACTTTTCCCTAACTTTTCTTTAACTAAAAGTGCAGTACCTAAGGCACCTGTTACACTGAAAAACCGTGGCAAGACAATATCACGTTTAAGTACAGCTCGAAATGCGTTAATGACTGCTTGATTATAAGCAATTCCCCCTTGCAAAAATACTTTTTTACCAATTGGCCGATTACCCACCACACGGTTTAGATAGTTACTTACAATAGAATAAGCTAGACCGGCAGCGATATCTTCCTTACTTTCATAACTCGCCAAGGCTTTACTAATATTTCCTTCAATAAAAACCGTACATCGATCTCCCAAATTCAAAGGTTTCTCGCTGCCCAGTGCTAAGGCAGAAAAATCCTCAATTGCTATATCTAGCTTTTTCGCCTGTTCTTCAATAAACGATCCCGTTCCTGCGGCACAGATTTTGTTCATCTCAAAATCCACAACCATACCATTTTGTATGCTAATATATTTTGAATCTTGTCCACCGATTTCAAAGATCGTATCTATCTCTGGATCGTCCTCTACCGCACCTTTTGCTTGTGCCGTAATTTCATCAACAATAAGGGCTGCCCCCAACTCATTACCAACAAGATAGCGCCCCGACCCTGTAGTACCCATTCCCTTTATCGTGAGACGATGCTCAAACTCCTCTTGCAAAGAGTCAATTCCATCGCGAACGACCTGCCGTGGATTACCCTTGGTACGCAAATATCGATAGGCTACTACATTCTTCTCATCATCAATCAATACCAAATTTGTACTGGTAGAGCCAATATCAATCCCTAAGTAACCTTCATAAATCTTCGTACTCGTTTTGCAATTATGTTTATTGCTGCTTTCATTTTTCCCGAAGGGGTACAAGGCAGGATAACCATCCTCTTGTGTGCTACTTTTATGTGATAAACCAACTGCACTTTTAAGTTCTTCAAGGGTCACTACATGCTTTTTTGCACTCCCCAGTTGAGCTGCGCCCAAAGCACTCACCCGATCAAAATTTTCCGGTATTAAGATATCTCCGTCCTTTAAATGAAATACATCTTTTAAGGCTTTTATAACCCCTTTGTTATGAACCACACCACCAACAAGCATAACCGGTGGTACAACTGTACTTTTTTGCACCACATTGGCTTTAAAATTCCTTACCAGAGCATAAGCAAGCCCCAATAATATATCTTCCGTTTTCACACCTTCTTGTTGATGATGAATCATATCTGTTTTTGAAAACACACTACATCGTCCCGCTATTCGAGGTATAGTTGTCGCTTTTTCCGTGTAATTTGAATACTCATACAAACTAATCCCTAACCGAGAAACCTGTTCTTCTAAAAAAGAGCCTGTTCCCGCCGAGCAGCTTGAATTCATGGAAAATTTGATGTGTGTTTTGTCTTGTGCCGAAAGATTGGTGATAAACTTTGCTTTCTGTGCTCCTAGTTCAATAATAGTCTGCAAGGAAGGATTGCTAGCAAAAGCTCCTTCAATCAAAACTGTAACTTCATTAAGATGATAGTTTTTTAATGTAGGCATACGCTCTGCTTGATCCCCAGTAATACCAAAATAAAATTCTTTAATTTTATAATCAGTTTCTATTTTTTTCAACATCTCAATAAATACTGCTTCAATATTACCTTTATGAAATAAATATTCACTACCGATTTCTCGTTCTTTGTCATCTAATATGGTATATTTTAATGTAGAATAGCCTATATCTACACCTAATCGATACATAACGCCACCCCTTTAATGCTTTTGATTACTGCCGCCTAGTCGTGGATGAAGAATATTTTTTTCTTTATATCATGGTCTAATACTATCCTCTATAGCTAAAAAAAAAAGTGACATGCATCAAATTAGATAATTAAATTTCAGTAAATCTACAAAACAGCAGAATGAATAGTAAAAACCATAGTAGTCCCTTAAAATAAGGAATCTACTATGGTTTATATTTATACCTTTTCCCACTACTATAGATTATAGCAATCTATAGTAGTGTTTTTCACGTTACGTCTCTATTAGTTTGCTTGTTTAAGTGAACTTCTTAAATCATCCTCGGGGGTACTGATTGGTTTTATATCAAATGTTTCCACTAGATATTGTAATACATTAGGAGATATAAATGCTGGTAAACTAGGTCCTAGATACATTCCTTTTATTCCAAGGGACAACAGTGCCAATAAATCTGCAACGGCCTTTTGTTCATACCAAGAAAGTACAATAGAGAGTGGTAGCGAATTTACATCAGTATCAAAGGCATCGGCGAGTGCCGTAGCAATTCTAACTGCTGAATAAGCATCATTACATTGACCAATGTCTAATAATCTTGGTAATCCAGCGACTGTCCCAAAGTCCAAATTGTTAAATCTGTACTTACCACAAGCTAAGGTAAGAATGATACAATCCTCAGGAACCATTTTAGCAAACTCTGTATAATAACTTCTTCCTGGTCGAGCTCCATCACAACCACCAATTAAGAAGAAATGTCTTATTTTTCCTTCTTTGACAGCACTAACGATTGTTTCCGCATGGGATAATGTTGCATGATGTCCAAAGCCAACTAAGATTTCTTTTGCTTCCTGATCTTCTGTAAAGCCACCAAGTTCCAGTGCTTTATTTATGATCTCACTAAAATCCTTTGTCCCATCTGCATTCACTTCGATATTTTTTACTCCGTCCCAACCAACAACATTCGTCGTAAAGATTCTATCCTTATATGTTTCTCTTGGTCTCATTAAACAGTTGGTTGTCATTAATATACAGCCTGGTATGCCATCAAATTCTTTCTGTTGATTTTGCCAAGCAGATCCATAGTTACCTACTAAATGTTTATATTTTTTTAGTGCTGGATAGCCGTGGGCTGGCAGCATCTCACCATGAGTATAAATATTAATTCCCTTACCTTCTGTTTGTTCAAGTAGCATTTCTAAATCTCTTAGATCATGTCCTGATATAATGATAAAAGGACCTTTTTTAATATTCATATTTACTTTATGAGGAGAAGGATTTTCATATGTTGTAGTATTTGCTTCATCGAGTACCTTCATGACTTCTACACTCATATTTCCTGTTCTCATTACCATACGTATCATCTCATCAAGGGTTAAATTATCATTAGTCGTCGATTCTAATCCTTGGAAATAAAAATGATCTACTTGATCACTATGATAATCTATAAACCTTGCTTGATGACCATACGCACTGATACCTTTTAAACCAAATAATACAGTTGATCTTAAGGATCGAATATCAGCGTCGAGATTTTGGTCATACATAATTCCAGCTTTAACTGCATCCTTTAGCATCGCTTCTTTTGTATCACTTGCATTATAAGTAGCTGCATCTGGATATTGTCCTTTTGGTGCTTGTTCTCTTAATGTTTCCTTTATTTTTTGTGATTCTTTGATTAATTTTACATGATTTTCAGCATCAAAGTTTACATTTGTTAATGTTGTAAATAGACCATTCTCTACAAACTTTACAATTTCTTTATCAATCATTTTTCCTTGTTCAATTAAAGGTTTTGCGTAACAAGAAATCCCTTTTAACTGATATAGTAATAAATCTTGTAAATTTGCGATCTCAGGTGTTTTTCCACAAACACCACTTTTGGTACAGCCTTTTCCACCGAAAGTTTGTTCACACTGATAGCAAAACATTGCATTTTCCATATTAGTCTCTCCTCTTTTTTATAGTTTTTATAAAATTTTCTTGATTTCATATTGGAAAATTACGAGATAATGATCATTTTATAGCTAATTTGCATCCACGCTTTATTATTCCTTACAAATAGTTTCTTATTCTTTTATATAATAAACAGTTCATTACCCGATATTTTTAGTTCTAGCATAACAAGATGATCTTTGTATGGTTGTTCTACCAGTGAATCTTTCTTTTGCCAATAATCTACACCTTATCGTCGGAATGTTCAGTTTTTTAAACATCTTTAAAAATATGCTATTCGCTACACCCTCCTTTTTTTCGGCCGTAGTTACAGGTTGATTCAAAAGTTCTTGGTGAAGTCCCTCATGGCTATATTCTCTTTTTAAATTACTAATTCCTGCTAAATAATTACATTATACTCCTTCGTTCTACAACATTTCACCAGTAGAGATGACACAGCTAACTGTATCATCTCTACTCGGGAATTATATACCTTGTCCAAATCTTTTTCGATATCCACATTTTCGGCAAAGTTCTTCGACGACATCATAATTACAAAAACCAAGTCTTATCTTTTCAGCTCTTGTTGTACTTATAATATCAGCGAATTTGTATTCATGGATATTACCTAACTGAATAACCCCTTCTCCATCAAGGCAGCAAGGTACGACTGTACCATCAACTAAAATAGCAACTTGATTTCTCAGGCCATAACAGGATCCTTTAGCAAAATCCTCTTCTTCCTTTAAATCAGGCCATTTAAACTCATAATCTTGATTTAAGTAGATTCTATCCCCTATTTTTAATGATTTACTTTCAGATAAATTACCCTGTATTTTATAAGGTAGTTTAAAGTTCTCTTCAATTTTACAAATAACATCTATATTTCTTTTTCTTTGATCCTCTGTTAATAAAGCTTCATCTAAGTTCCATAACCGTAAGGATATAATGAGCTTTGACTCAATCATTGCTTGATTAGCAAAGCTAAGAATCTTGTCAATATACTCATCTTTCGATATGACTTTCTCATTTCCATCAAAACTATGAAGGGAAAAATTAATTTGCCTCACTGCAGGTTTTCCAAGTAAAGTATCTCCCACTCTATCGATTAAAGTACCATTTGTTGTTATGTTTACTTTAAAGCCTTTTTCATAACTGATGTCTAGAAAGCTCCCTAACTGAGGATGTAATAAAGGTTCTCCCTTCACATGTAAGTATATATAATCGGTAAAGGGTTTAATTTGATCTAACATTTGTTTAAATGTAGCTTCTGACATAAATTCAGCTTTTCTTTTGGTTTCAGGACAGAAATTACATGTTAAATTACATACATTGGTTATTTCTAAATAAACTTTTTTATATTTTTTCATAGCTTGTAAGCTCCAATTTTTTATATGGGATTAAAACGGTAGCCCGTTCCCCAGAGAGTTTCAATAAATTCTGGATTGGAAGGATCTTTCTCAATTTTTTTGCGGATTTTTTGAATGTGGACAGCAACGGTTGCATTATCGCCATAACACTCATCGCCCCATATGGTATCAAAAATATGGGCTTTAGTAAAAACAATATTAGGATTAGTCGCTAAAAATAATAATAACTCATATTCCTTGGTTGTCAATTGAACCTGTATGCTATTGACCATGACTTTATGAGACGCCATGTTTATTTCCAAACCTTTATGCTGGATAATTTCAGAAAAAGTATGACCTTTTAAACGTTCATAACGTTTGATATGAGACTTAATTCTAGCGATTAACTCTGCAGGACTAAAGGGTTTTGTCAAATAATCATCAGCCCCAAAGTCAAGTCCCCTGATTTTATCAATGTCATCATTACGAGCTGAGACAACGATGATCGGTATCTCCAGTTTTTTTCGAACCTCTCTGATAATTTCAAAGCCATCCTTTTGGGGCAGCATCAAATCAACAACAATGACATCATACATGCCCGTCATTGCTTTCTTTAGTCCTAACACTCCATCTTGAACGATTTCAGCAGTATAGCCATTCAATTGAAGGTAGTCCCTTTCCAATTCAGCAATGTCCATATCATCTTCAATAATTAATATGCGTTTCATGTTATCATCCCATCCTCATACTTTGCAAAATCGGAAGTACCATCGTAAAACAAGTGCCTTCCTTTTCCTTGCTAGAAACAGTAATTTCCCCGCAGTGAGCTTCGATCAGTTCTTTCGCGATTGCAAGGCCAAGGCCAGTACACATATAATCTTTCTTACGTTCCGCATCAATACGATAAAAGCGATCAAAAATATACGGTAGCTTATCCGGGGCAATCCCATATCCATTATCTTGAATTCCAAGACAAATGCAATCTTTTTCTTGATATAGCCTAATTTTTATCGATAAATCCGTCTCCGGTCCATGCTGAACGGCATTGCTAATAATATTGTTAAAAGCCTGATGAAATCTTTTTCGATCAAGATTGATGTGATAGTTCTCTTCTAGCTCTGAAATATATTGAAATTGGATATTTTTTTCTTCAAGGTGAAACTTATATTCTTCCATGAAATCATCCATGAAAGAACAAATTTCTATCCTTTCATAATTAAAATCTAATTTTTGCATATCTAGTTTTGAGAAAAGAAATAGATCATCAATCAATTTATTGATATAAAGTGTATTATGATGGATGGTTTTTAGATACTTCTCCTTGTCTCCTTCAAATTTGTTATTCTCATCGAGTAACGCCTCAATATAGCCCTGAATAGCCGTTATGGGTGTCTTTAAATCATGAGAAATATTAGCGATTAAGGTCTTCCTATTTTCTTCATACTCATTTTGTATTCGTTCACCCTCATATAATTTTTGTGCCATTTCATTAAAAGAAAAAATTAATAAACCAAGATCATTAGGGACATCACATTCGACTTTTACATTATAGTTTCCCTTAGCAATTTCATCTACACCAAGCCTGAGTTTTTCAATTGGCGTAAATATCCGTTTCTCTAAACGTAGGATAAAAATAAACTGAGCAATTTCTTTTAAGCTAATGATGACTGCCAAAAAAATACCGACCCCTTTAAATCCTCCCCAAGTAAATAATAGATATAAAATCAAAATATTGAACAGCACAATCACCGGTCGAAAATAACGAAAATATTGATGATATTTTCGAAATTCTCGATGATGATGTCGATGCATATTCGGAAAGGTCGCAAAAAATTTTTCTTTATATTGATTTTCTCGATCACAATGAGGGTAAGGTTTATCACACCTAAACATCTCTATCACCTACACTTTCTCTCTTATGACATTATTATATTGTAAGTATAGAAAAAGGCGCAAACCATTCTTTTAGTTTGCACCCAGTACGATCGTAACTCACATCATGATTATGTATTTAATTCTAACTCAACGACGATTGCCAAAACATGCTCTTTATTTTCTTCGTCGTGTTGTACGCCATCAAAAGTTATCACGATTTTTTCAATTTCATCATCTTTACTGACGGACATGGCTAATGAAAAATTGCCTTTTTCTATGTAATGCAACTCTTTCATAAAGCAGCAGCGATCGTGATCTTGGCGCGATTCCATATGATTCATTTTTTCCTGGATTAAACTCTTAATATCTTCGGGTAGTTCTGTGATCTCGAGTGTAACGAGAGTTGTTTTATTTTCTTGTTGTTCTGCTTTCATGCGATCTAAGAGACCTAATACAAAGGCGAATTTTGTAAGTTTTGCTTTGAGTCCTCCGCATTTTCTGCCATGATGCATATGGTTAAATAATTTATGACGCATGCTCTTATCGGAGCAATGATGCTTAAATTCCGTAGTACTTTGATGTTTGACTTGTTTTCCTTCATAATCGACTTCAGAAGTTACAGTTGCAGTCGTCTGCATTGTCACCAGATTTTTTTCAAATTGGTTTTTTAGATAAAAGATCTTCCCCTGATCTTTTTGTACTTGTGCTGTTAGTGCACCATTAATCATCTCTTTATCCCGTAAATTTTTGACCACGTCATACAACAGTTTAAGTTTATTCATCTTATTTATAAGCCTCCTTGATTTGTTATGAGTTTATTATAAGAAAAGATGTTAAACTGGTTTTAAATCTTTTATAAAATTTTTATAAACTTCTATAAAACTTTCGTAAAATATAACACTCAATAAATAGAAAAACCATTGTTAATTTTTTTACAAAATCAACAATAGTTTTTCACTTAGTATCATCTTATTCAAAACAAGGACTATCTTACTTGCCTTGTCGATTAGCGATCAAAAAATGGGCTTTTACCAGTAATACTGAGTGGTATCCCATAGGCCACGTTAACTTCTGCTCCCAAAAGACCGAGATTGACGGCTGCTTTACCGATGCTAAACATGACTCTATTATCAGCATGATAAGAAGCAGCAGCATCAACTGCCGAACCTAAAGCTATCCCTAGATCTCCAATGCTGATCGCACATCGTCCAGTACCTTGTGCACATTCGCTGCAATCAGCATAACCACAGAATCCACAAGGCTTCACGCCCATAGGTTTCACTTTCTGTCCTAATAATACCACCAATGCTGCTTTATCAATACAATTGGCATCACGCTGAAAGAAGTCCATACCTGACTCTTGAGCAATACGTCGCATCTCTGCTGATAGTTGTTCTTTGTCTTGTCCATTAACGATCAACGTCACCAGATTATCAACTCCCTTAGCTTTGGGAGCTGTCCTTGCTGCCACACACATTAGGTCAGCAATTCGCTCTACTGCACGTTCTTCAATTTCTTGGCTGTTAATAATCATTATAATTCCCCCATTTATTATTTTACACATGTACCATTCACTCTTGGACTCCCATTAAAAAGCAATCACTTTCAAATGAACTGCACTTCCTCTCACTCTTAAAAATTTCTACTGATTGCAGAATACCAAATCACCACAGATTAACAGCTTTCCAAAAAATGTCTGATCTGATATAATAGTAAATCATAGGATACTTTTCATCAAGTACGCACTTTATTGTGCCATAGTATCTATTTTCATACTATATATAGTATTACTATTTCATGACTAAAAATAATTGGAGTGACCGCACATGATTACATTTAAAAATATCGAATATCAGTGCTCTATGGAATTAACATTAGACCTGATCGGCGGTAAGTGGAAAGCATTAATTCTTTGGCATCTAGGAGAAAATACCCTCCGGTTTAGTGCATTAAAGAAAACCTTACCCAAAATCACGCAAAAAATGTTAACGCAACAACTAAGAGAATTAGAAGCCAGTGGACTTGTAACCCGATTTATATATACACAGATTCCACCGAAAGTAGAATATTCATTGACAGAAACGGGAAGAAGCCTCTTACCTATATTAGGTACTCTGTGCCAATGGGGACTTAATTATGCTAATACGGCAGAACAAACTCTTGAAGAAGACAGCTATTCCCTATGATAAGAGGATAACGCCTTCCCTATGCATCTTTGTTATAATAGAAAAAACTCCTATCAAATTTTTTGACAAAAATTTGATAGGAGTTTTTTTATAGGGAAAATGATTTATTTTACGCTTTTTTCACAAATTCAGATTTTAATTTCATTGCCCCAAAGCCATCAATTTGGCAATCAATATTATGGTCTCCATCAACTAAACGTATATTTTTTACTTTTGTACCTACTTTCAAGGTTGAAGAACTGCCTTTTACTTTAAGGTCTTTGATTACGGTTACAGAATCACCATCATTTAAGACATTTCCATTTGCATCTTTGATAATTTTTTTATCATCACTATTTTCAGCCTCTGATCCTAAAGTCCACTCATGACTACATTCTGGGCAAACTAAAAGATTTCCATCTTCATAAGTATATTCTGAATTACATTTTGGGCAATTGGGCAACTCAAGCATAATTTAAAATTCTCCATTCATTATTGTTTATTCTACGATATAAAAATTATTTTCAATTTCTTTTTTACAATTTCATAAAAAAATATTTCGTGGCTTTCTGATACGCTACTATATTATCATAGTTTTCTCATATTGACAAACCTTCCTACAAGCTCTTTCTGGAAATACAAGGACTTTATGCCTAATGTAAATAGGGCTTTAGTTTGTGGGATTTATCATGATCTATATGGAATATATCATGTAATCTAGAATACTGTGAGAATCGTTGATTAGAATTATTTGAATTAGTAACGATCATGTCATTTGCTATAAATCTCTTATTATAAGTATGATAAAGCGAGCTGTCGCAGACTCATTTGGAACGAAGGAGGATCAATACTATGGTAAAAATAGTAGCTGTTAAAGAGTTAATCGAAGGAAATATTACATCGGATGCAGTCCATTCCATCAGTGGTAAAGTACTTCTCGGTAAAGATACGGTATTAACATCAAGACACATTTCCTTATTAGATACTTGGGATATCCAAAGTGTTTTTATTCATACCGATACGGAAGAAACTGATACGTCTTCACTGGAAATACCTCCGCTATCTCAACCTACAGAATATCTTCAATTCGTGCAAGAATATGATTCAATTGTTACCGATACAGCCCAATCTTTTGATATGATTCGAAAACAGATGATGATACCTGTTTCTCATTTAAAGAATACGGCTGGGAACATTTTCTCATCCGTTTCAAATAATAAATTTGAAGTTATGAATCATTTGCTGATTAGTGATCACAAATTAGCTGACTTCATTCCTCGTCATTCTGTAATGGTAGCTTATTTCGCAGGTATCATTGCCCGTCAGATGAAGTGGAACGAAGATGACATCTCAGAGGTAGTATTTGCCAGCCTTCTACATGACATTGGAAGTTTGGCAACCAATAAAACTACTGTTCCACATGCTCAGGCAAATATGTCAGAAACTGGTCGTTTACTTAGAGAGACAAAGGGGCTTTCTAGTAAAGTCCTTTTGGGAATTATGCAGCATCGTGAGCGTAGTAATGGCAGCGGATTTCCCAATGGAACGCCGGGGTCGAAAATCCACCCTTATGCTAAAATCATTGCGGTTGCCGATCTTTTTCATAATTTGGCGTACAACGATGAACACGCAAATCCTTTTCCAATACTAGATGTACTCACTCGTGAAATGTACATTAATTTCGATCCAGATGTATGTCAACATTTGATTGATCGTGTACGTGACAGTCTCCTTTTTAATAAAATTATTCTCTCAAGTGGACAAGAGGCTGAGATTGTATTCTTTAATCGAGAGAATTATTGTTCACCGATCGTTAGAACTGAAGATGGACAGATTGTTGATCTATCACAGCGCTGTGATTTAAAGATTAGTCGACTTTCCCCATGCCAATAAGTGAATATAATTTTTATCTTAACCTCTATCATTTCAATTCTATTATTCTTGATCTTTGTTGATGGTTACAGGTTTTGAGAGAAACCACCCACCGCTACAAATTAGAAAGAATCCGATCCAGAAAATAAGTTTCCACTCTACAGAGCCAGAAAATTCAGCCTCCAACCACCCAACGCCTGGGTGAGAGAGAGTATAAATCCCAAGCTTAACGCCTACCCAGCCAACTAAAAGATATGCTGCTGTTTCCAATCCTGGCTTACGTAACAGAATATCAACGAACCACTGAGCAGCAAAACGCATAAACACCAGACCAATAAATCCACCGGAAAAAACAACTAGGAAATGCCCACCATCGAGTCCTCCAATATGGGGTAGCGAAGTTCTTGGCAAACTAACTGCCAGTGCGACGGCCGCCAAAATCGAATCCGCCGCAAAAGCGATATCTGCGATTTCAACTTTTATCACGGTACTCCAAAAACTCGAGCCCTCGGCAAAAACCGGTTTGCCAGCAGCCTCATTTTGGTGCAAATATGATTTATAAACATGATGAAGACTCAAAAAAATCAAATAAAACGCTCCCACCGCTTGCAGTTGCCACCATTCAATCAGCATTGATATTGCGAACAAAGACACTCCTCGAAAAACAAATGCGCCTGCTAGCCCGTACATAAGAGCTCGCTTACGCTCTTCCACTGGCAAATGCTTAACCATGACCCCCAAGACGCAAGCATTATCAGCTGCTAAAATCCCCTCCAAGAAGATAAGAATCACTAACATCCAACCATATTCAGCAATAATAGTAAAATCCAATTTTCAGCCCTCCTTAAAACTTCGCTCAAAGCAAAAAAGGACTCTCTCTTGCTCACAGCGTGCATTGCTAGATCCGAAGTTTGAATCCTTACTGACTTATGATTCATTATAGATTTATAAGATTATTCCGTCAATATCGTTATATTATCCTCCTCTGGTGAAAAGTAATATTGTACTACATCCCCTATAACATGTAGTACAACGATGTTAGTCAAAATGATGAATGGAACATCCGCCGTAGCAAACAAATTATCCATTATTTAAAATCACCTGCGATAACATCTATATTTACTATATAACATAAGGAGTCCTGCCAAATTTTCTACATTTAGCAGGACTCCTTATGTTATATAAAATTTTATTCTACAACAGTAATTGTATCCCCATTCTTAAGCTGATCAAGATGACTTGTAATTACTAGACTGCCTTGTGGTATCGCTGTTGTGACTTCCAAAAACTCTCCGATAGCTTCACCGATAGTTACTTGTTGACGAACTGCTTTTCCTTCACTAGCAAAGAAAACAAAATACTGGCCTTCTTCATCACGAAGCACGGCTTGGCTAGGAACCGCGATCGCAGCAACCTCTTGTCCAGTAGGAATACGTACGATGACAGACATTCCTGGTGTTAACAGATTTCCTGGTGACTGTATTAGTTTTATGTGGGCCATAAAAGATACGATTTGCTTATCTTTAACTTCAGGATAAATACCAGAAATCTGTCCTGAAAGTTTCTGTCCCGCTACCTCTATAACGGCCTGTGAGCCAAGCTGAATAAAATATAATTCGTTTTGTTCTAGCGCTACGGCAATTTCAACCTCTTGCCCACTGCCAAGGGCCATAAGTTCTTGGCCTTCCTGAACCCCACTGCCGACGGTTACTACACTTCCAGTAATCGTTCCATCAATCGATGCCTGAATCGTAACTGGACCGCTCACAATGGTACTTTTCCTTACAGGAGCAGCTGCCACGCTCTGCTGACTCTGGGTGCTTGGCTCTGCTGCCTGCATACGCGCTTCTGCAGCTTCTAACTGTTTACGAGGGATTGCACCTTGTTCATAGAGTGTTTTATACCGATTATAATCTTTTAGTGCATTTTCATATGCATCCTTCGTTACCGGAGAAACGTCTATCGGCGCAGGAGTAGACGCTGTCATAGTTTCACCGCCCCCGCTAGTGATCTCCAGCTTAACCAAAGGTTGACCTGCTTTTACTGCCTGCCCTGCGGTTACATAGACATCGCTGACACGCCCCGCCCCTTCACTATAAACAGGAACCATCGTTGCATGCACAGATGACCCGGCTCGTTCAATGTACAATGGTTTATTAACAGTACTGAACGGTGCAACAGTAACGTTAACTAGCGGTCGCTGCCGAGAAGAAGGAATTGTACTGGCGAGAAAGCCGATAAGTGCCAGTGCTATAATTACGATCATGGACTTACGAAATTGAGGTATAGATACCTGCATAATTGTCATCTCCAATATGAAAGCTTAACCGTTACTATGTTCTCATGTTTCGAAAGTGCCGTCAAGTATTCTTATGATTAGTAGTTTTTTAAATTAAGCAGGCAAAATTTCTCCATTTCCGTTATAATATAAAATGGTAGACAAACGAACTGTTCTCAAGGAGGAAACTTAGTTATGACCGATTCCACAAAAGCTCCAGTTGCCAAAAAAGCAACCATTATAAAAAGGTTAATCCCCTTCACACCATGGCGGGTTTTCCTGCTCTGTGCGCTACTCTTATCCACCGCCATACTCATTCTCCCATTACATCAGTCGCCAGCCATTGCCGCACAGGGTATAACAGCAACTAAAACTGATCTGCCGACCACTGCCAGTTTACCAACACCACCCCCGACCACCTCTAAACCAACTGCTAATCTAGCAGCGACACCTTCGATTTGGCCCGCCCGCGGAACCGTTAGTTCAGGGTTTGGTTGGCGTGTTGGGCCATTTGGTGGGGGCAATGAGTTGCATCCTGGTATCGATATTGCCTATGCCATGGGTGCACCAGTAGTAGCCACTGCTGATGGAGAAGTCGTAGTGAGCGGCCCGGCTGGTGGTTATGGCAATTTAGTACAAATTGATCATGGAAATGGCATTGCCACACTGTACGGTCACAACTCTCAACTGGCCGTTGCTGTCGGACAACAAGTCAAAAAAGGACAGGTTATTTCCTATGCTGGCAGCACTGGCTATAGCACTGGTCCCCATGTACATTATGAAGTGCGCGTCAACAACACTCCTATCGATCCGATGAAATATCTAGTGCTATATTAATAATACGAATCATAACTAGCCGCATGCCTTTTTGCTAAGGTTGCGGCTAGTTATAATATTAGGATAGTAGTTATTCTTTTTATTCTATTTGTCATCAAAATATATACACTATCTAACTCGCGAAATTTCTAAATCATTTTCACCAACTTCTCTCATCAGATCTGCAAGAATTTGCGGTAAATCCTGCATTAATTTAGTGAATTCCTCTTCGGTCAATTCAAACTCAACATTTTTTCTTTCCATATTTACCTCCTCACATTCTCTGTAATTCTAGCTTTTAGCTTGAGTCTTAGCGAAAATACATAAAAAAAACAGGTGCCTACTGCTTTTCAGCAGAATTAGGCAACCTGGCGATCATAGGCATCATTTTGCCAACAGACCCATAGCTTTGCGTCCCTACCTTTCAATAGGTTTGCCCTAAATTTATTTTTCATTGTTTAATATTATATTTTATAGAATTCTATGTCAACTATTTTTCTTACGCATTTTTGATTGTCAGCAATCTAAAATTCTATATTCTACTCATGCTGTGTATATCCTAATGAAGTAAAGCGTAATGATAAGGTTTTAATCCATTATGATTGTGGCGATGTTGCTGTCAACCACTGTTGCGTCTGTTGATCTTTGGGCAACATATGAGCGTCAAACCACATATAGTAAAATTTCTCCACCGGACTCATACTATATCCATCCTGGGAATGATCTGCCGTATCGTAAGAATCTGCCAGAATAAGAACATCATCAGATACCGTCTCTGTCCCCATATCATCATACCCAATGATAACTCTCCAATGTCCACCCCAATCAATATTTTCAACCATGATCGGAGTATTATTTTTCAAATTGGAGATAATAAAGTCTTTAAAATCTTTAACGCTTGCGAATGTTGTACCATCTTTCTTAGCAGTAGTCAGACTTGATTTAACATCCCATCCAATGGCCTTAAAGAACTTAACCATTCCACGAGTATCCGTACCTGTTCCTTGCTTCGTTCCCATTATTTTAGCAATCTTAAGTTCATCCCAACTTGTATTTCCTGAATAATAAAGAACAGTTAAAGCTGCAGCAGGACCGCAAGTCACTTCTGTTGTTTGCTGATATGTTTTATACCTTGGTAAAATTGCTAAGGTCTCAGTTGATTTCATATTGTAAAAATCCAAATTTGAGTAATAAAGAGAATTTTTAACATTACTTACACCATTATACGAGGATGCACCTTCACTGGTTATGTTATAACCAGAAGGATATGGAATCGTATGGCTTTCCCCAATCATCTCAGCCTTATCTGTACCCGCTGCAAAAACTATATTAAACCCATTTAAACTAATTCCTAGAACCATATAAGTAATTAACAAACAAAATCTTTTCTTCACTTTACCACTCCATTCTTTTAGCATAAACGACTCTCTCTATTTCTGATACATCCAACTTCCGGCCCATAGGCTTTAAATATCTTTCTTGATAGTAAGAAGCTCCCACATCTTCTATCAGTGTAAGTTTAAATTGTTTTAGAAACTCCTCAATCTTTGATGATTCAAGTCCAAATTTCCACTCTTGGTCCTTTGTCTCAAAATAATCCATTACGTTGTTTGCTCCCTCTATACTAGAAGTTTTATCGATTACACTTTTTAAAATGTATGTAAAGACCACAGTACTGCCAGTTACGGTCTTGGAAATAAATCTAAATATACTCTCTATGGCTTCTTCCATGATATATTGAGTTACTGCCTCACATATAAAGAAAATGGGTTTTCCAATGTCTAATTCCGCATCTTCCAATACTTCGTCCAATCTTTGTTGATTAAAATCAATTGATACATACTTTATATGGTTTGGTAATGTTCCAAGACATTTTCTGATCTTTTCTTTTTTAATGTCTTGCATCATAGGTAAATCAACTTCAAATATCTTGGTATGATGAATACCTGCTATTCGATATGGCCTTGTGTCTAACCCTGCACCTAATATAACCACTTGCTCAATACCGTGATCAATTGAGGTCTGAAGTAAATCATCAATATACCTCGTCCTACACAGTATTAACCCCGAACCACCTACTGAAAGAATGTCTGACATCATTTTTTCAATATCTCTGATGATTCTAAACTGCATCATAAACAGAGTCATCTTACTGAAAAAAATTTTAATAAATAAATCATCAAATAATCTTCTTTCATTAGTCTCATATTGTTCAATCAACCTTGGAGTTGCTGGTAAGAAAGCAGTTCGCCAACTTTGCTTATCCGACATAAATGTCATTCCCTCCATTTTGAGCCGTTTATACCTATCTATTATTCACTGGTTAAGGATATTCCTCCTTCAATAATAATGGGAACAAAAAAATCCTGAACATCGCATTTCGCAAAGGTTCAAGATTTTTCTATATGATATAGTTCTTATTCTTTCATTTCTTTACCTTAAACCTTGAACTTCCTAACAGTACCTTGTAGCTCCTCAGCCATTCGTGCTAGAGCTTGACTTGCTGCAGCGATTTCTTCTATTGAAGCTGATTGTTCTTCAGTGGTAGCTGAAACAGTCTGATTTTGTCTAGCAGCTTCTTTACCGATTCTGTCTACATCCCGTATCGATATGACAATTTGCTGACTTCCTGAAGCGATCTGTTGAATGGCAGCAGAAATTTCCCTGACTTGGGACGAAACTTCACCAATGAGAGAAACAATTTCATTAAATGCCTGCCCTGCATTATTCACTACATCAGCGCCAACCTTGACCTCACGAGTACCCTCATTCATGGCAAGAACAGCGTTACCCGTATCCAACTGAATTTCGGAAATTAAACCAGCTATTTGCTTAGCAGCTTCTTGGGATTGCTCTGCCAACTTTCGTACCTCTTCTGCGACTACAGCGAATCCTCTACCCTGTTCCCCTGCGCGAGCAGCTTCAATAGCCGCATTTAGTGCTAATAAATTGGTCTGACCTGCTATCCCTGAAATGGTATCGACAATTTGTCCAATCTCTTTTGATCGTTCACCGAGTTTCGCAACCACCTGTGCAGAGCTAGAAACAGACTTTTCAATGCTTTTCATTTGATTCATCGCAGCATTTACGGCCTTGTCCCCTTGAATAGCTGCACTAGCCGTCTTCTCTGCTACACTCGACACTGCGTTTGCATTGGTAGAGACTTGCTGAATACCTACTGACATTTGTTCTACAACTGTAACAGTAGCACCAACGACATTCACTTGTTTTTCAGCTCCTTGCGCAAGCTCACTAATGGTTCCTGCTACTTGATTGGTTGCCTGAGCGGATTGTCCTGCGTTAACAGTCAGTTCTTCAGCTGAAGTAGCCACCTGTTGGCTTGTATGGGTCACATGTTTTACTAAATCACGCAGATGAGTTGTCATAGTATTTAATTCATTGGCAAGTTCTCCAACTTCATCCTTCGAACTAATTTCAATATCCTTGACAGCAAGGTTCCCACTGGCGACTTCTTTAATTTGCCTTACTACCACTTTTATTGGGTTCGCAATCCTACGAGCGATGACTATCCCAATAACAAAGGCGCCAATTATTATTAGAACAATCATTCCAACCATCACGTTCGCGGCAAGGGCAGATTCTTGATCGTTCGCCTTATTCGTATCATCTGCAATATTTTCATTATATGTAGCTAATTCATCAATCAAAGAAATTAATTCCCTATTGGATTTTTCCGTTGCATAAAAAAGTTCCATTGCTTCTTTTTGTTTACCCGTTGTAGCCAAGGTAATGATTTTAGCATTACTTTCGCTAAATACAGTTATTTTACGAGCGATTACATTAAACTTTACTTTTTCTACTTCATCTAGATTTTCTGCATATAAAGAAAGAAATTCATCATTTTCCTTGATATTGATTTCAACTTCCTTTATATATTCCCTCTGCTGTATAGGATCTTGTGTGACAACAGTTTTTAACACAAATAATTCCGACTCATTCAAATTAGACTTTATACTGTTAAGCCATTTGACAGGCAATAGACAATCCTTATACATATAGTCTAAATGAGTCTCTGTATTTTTCTGAATGTAATAACTAGTCACCCCAACAATCATGATAAAAATACTCATAATACCAACAAGACTAACAATTTTTTGCACCATTTTCAAATTATGAAACCATTTCATGCTCTCACTTCTCCTCTTTTGAAGTTGTACATAGGACATCAATTGTCAATTAGGCTACAAGTATTTTCTATTTGTATATAGTAGATTTTTATTAAGAATATTCTACTTTTTTTTGATAATACCTTTATAAATCGGCAGTATTCATTATTTTTATAGAATTTATGATAGCTTCAGATAAATGACTTTTTATTAGAATAAAATAGCCAAAAAGGACTTAGCTACAACATACAAATTGCGAACATCTCCTAAAGTTGTTCGCAATTCGCCTAATCATAGTTAAGTCCTTAACTATTTTGTATTTGTTTATCTGTTGTGTTCTTATATCAAATTCACTAAACAAATCTCAATCTCGGAGCACAAAAAGATTGAGTTCATATAGAACTTTTGCTTTACTCTACTTTTTTTAACACAATCAGAATGTACAGGCATATTACGCAAGTGAAAGCGAGTATTTGATATAGGGTAAATATGCTGATATATTCTAAGAGTATTCCGCCTCCTATATTTCCGACGGCAGCACCAATACCGATTGCTGCTGCATGCAGAGTGATAGCTGATGTTCTCATTTTGGCAGGACTAATTTTATTCAGATATTGCAAAGACGTCATCAAATAGAATGTATACGTAACACCTTGCATCATTTGAATCACGAGCACTGGGACATAATCATCACATAAAGAATCTAAGAAATAACGTAGAGCAAATAATCCCACTCCAAAGATATATAAATTAAGTTCACCATATTTATATATCAATTTTGCTCCGAAATAGAATGCAGGCAATTCACTTATGGCGATAATGAACCATACAATACCCAGTTGGGTAACATCGCCTCCCGTCTTCCCAATTAGAACAGGCATATAACTAGAGTTGCTGCCATTTGCAATATTAGTAAGAATGACTGAAATCATCAAAAGTATAAATTTCTTATAACGGATCAAATCGACTATATCAGCGAAACTAATATTCTTTCGCATGCCTTTACCTTTATAGTCAATACTAGCCAACAGCAACACTCCGAAAAACATCAGAATGGAATAAATCACATAGGAAGTGTTTATCCCCGTTTTTTTTACAATGTACCCCATCAACAATGCAACTACTGCATAACCAAATGACCCCATAAGTCGAATTTTACCGTACTGTAATTTTTTATATTGTTCGATAATCTCATAACTATAGGCATCTGCAATCGGTACAATTGGACTCTGAAAACTCATTAATAGGATTATACTCAAGATAATAACATAGAAACCATTCGCAAGGATTAATGAGTACACAAACAATGCACTAAAACACATGGCTATAATGATGACCGTGCGCTGGTTGGAATACTTATCGGTGATAAATCCCCAGATTGGCTGAACAATGACACCCGTTATGGAAATAACTGCAAAAGCTATACCCATTTCCATATAACTGAGTCCTTTCTCTTGAAAGTAATAAATCAGAAATGGATAAATACAAGCCAGCGCCCCATAGATGATACTGTATATTACACTCAACTTTATTGATAATGTTTTATGCTCCATAACAATTTACCTATTACCTATTTTACTTACCTATATGATTTACCAAATGGACTTTCATAAAACCCTTTACATCTAAAAAAGATAATACTCTACAAATTATATAGAGCTTTACAAGAGTATGCAATATAGACCTTAACCTACTTAATTAAGTCAGTTCTATCATCTAAATCAAATTCAACATTACTCTTTTACAATTCAGTCATTGTAATGAACTAAATTTGTTAGGTAATCAATTTGTTCAAGGAGTTCTGCAGCAAATGTATCAAAAATAGCCACTGCTTCCTTCGTCCTAGATTTAGAAAATTTATGAGTAAGTTTATAACAGATTCGGTCAGGGGGAGGATCAATCAGTTTTTGAATGGTATACTCGTTAGTTGCTGACTTATATTGAGCGATTGATAAGGGAACAATGGCCCACTGTTGCGGCGTTCTCAGTAGCGGCAAAACCATCGGACCATTGCTTACCTGAATATGAGATGACTGAAAAGGATCCCACCACTTATTATGCCAGATTTCATAGGTCGGAAACCAGCCATGGTATAATTCATCCTGGGAATTTAGTTGCTGTGGATGAATGTTTGGAACAGATAGATGTTCTGGCAAAGCCAAACGGATAACAACCATAGGCTCTGCAAAGAATGGAGATACTTCGATATTTTTTATAATTCTTTCATGTAAGACAAAAGCAATATCAATAGTTCGTTGCTCAATTAAATTATAAAGTTCAGTTGAATTTTGGGTATAGATGTGTAAGCGCATGGTAGGTCGTTGGCAAATGATTTGCTGATAAACATTTGGCAGTAAATAGGTGTTTACACTGTCAACTGCCCCTATTGATAAGGACAATCTCGTACGTGATTTTAATGATTGTGTCTCAAGTAATAATTGAATCCATTTTTCAGCAACTAGAATAAAATCTTCACCAGCAGGAGTAAGCGCAATCGTTTTTAGCCCTTTTCCCCGTTGAACAAGAATTAGCCCAAGCTCTTGTTCAAGATTTTTGAGACGATGACTTACAGAAGACTGAGATAAGTGAAGAACCTCGGCAGCTTTTGTTAAACTCTGATTAGAGACAACCGCTAAAAATGCTTGTATGTCATCAATATTCATTCTGATTGCCCCTCTATTTAAATATTAATTTTTTTCATATTATTAATGTATTTAATATATTTTACTTTAAGTATCAGCGTTATCTATAATAAATTCAAGAGCTGGCACTTAATGAGTAAATGCAGGATATGAATTTTAAAAGTAGGAGGATAATAGTTATGGATCACATTAGTATGGAAATGCTTAGTTTTTTATTGGGGGCTGGTTTTGTCGCAGCTTTTATAGACTCTGTTGTTGGGGGCGGTGGTTTAATTTCCATGCCAGCATTACTAATGACAGGATTACCTCCCAACATTGTATTAGGGACTAATAAACTTGCTTCAATCTGCTGTTCCAGTACGAGCAGCATCTCTTTTTTGCGTTCAGGAAAGATGGATCTCGGATTAGTCAAATATCTTTTTCCTTTATCCTTAATCGGTTCCATACTGGGAGCGTATACAGTACGGCTGATTCCTCCTGAATTTCTAAAACCTTTAGTTGTAGTCATGTTGGTTTTAGTCGCCATTTATACAGTTTTCAAAAAGGATTGGGGCGATAAGTCTACTTATAAAGGTATTGATAAACGAGTGGGCATCTTAGGAGGTTGTGCTGCTTTTATATTGGGTTTTTATGACGGTTTTTTCGGACCAGGAGCAGGATCTTTTTTAATCTTTGTATTTTTGATGCTTGGTTTTGATTTTGTCGTAGCTGCTGGAAATGCTAAGGCACTGAATTTAGCAAGTAACCTAGGTGCTGTTGCAACATTTCTGTTAGCTGATTCAGTCAATTATGTTTATGGTATTAGCATGGGCATTGCAATGATCATTGGTGCTATTGTAGGTTCGAGATTTGCCATTAGCAAAGGCGCTGCTTATGTAAAACCACTATTTATTTCGGTGACAACCTTTCTCATAGGAAAGCAGCTTTGGGATGTTTTACACTAATTAATGATTTTTAATATTTTTAGACTATATCTTATAGCATCTATATTTACTCTATAACCAAAGAACTCCTGCCAGATTATTTCCACAAAAATTTGGCAGGAGTTCTTTCTCTATTATTTTTTCTTAACTACTTCATAGAAATTCCACTGGTCAATTGTAATCTTGCAAAGTTAATATAACATTTCGAGGGCGACAAAGTTTTAAATATGGAACTTCTCAATGATCTTATAATCATACCAATTAAATATAAGCGATTGCTTCCACTTCAATCATTGCATTGAAATGAAGCCTGCTGGTTGGTACTATTGTTCGAGCTGGTTTATGCTTTCCAAAAAATTCTCCATATATTTTATTAACAACTGCCCAATAAGTGATATCTGGAATGTATACCGTAGTCTTAAGTACTTTTTGTTTAGAACTTCCGCATTGTTTCAATATCTCATCAAGATTTTTTAACACTTGCTGCGTCTGTTCTTCAAGTCCACCAACAGGTAGCATTTCACCCTCATCATAGTTAATTGGTAATTGACCTGACACATATACAAGATCGCCATGTATGACCGCAGGAGAATAATGCCCCTTTGATTGAACTGAATAGAGCGTATTAACTAACTGCATATAGAAGACCCCCTATATTTCCACTGCTAACTTTCATCATAACATCCACTATCACTATTTTTTTAGTCCCATTCCTGTGAGAGGAACAACAATAGTCAGCTTATTATCATACTCTTTATCAAAATATTGTAGCATTCCTGCGACAGCTGCCCCTGAAGTTACCTCTATATAAATTCCCATTTCACCAAGCATTTCCTGAGCCTTTATTACCTCTGCATCGTCTACTATAACAATATCACCCTTGCTATCTTTTACAGCCTCTATCATTTCGTCTATTCTTTTTGGCTCTTGAATCGCAATTCCTTCTGCTGCAGTTGATTTCATTTCACCAACCGGCTGATTTTTAAATTTGCTGAATATAGGAGCACAATTCTTGCTTTGAACAACAATAATTCGAGGAATTTTTCCGATTTCCTTAAACCCTTTATAAACTCCGAGCAGCATTGTCCCATTACCAGCAGGTACTACTATATAATCAGGAATGCCGATTTGTTCATAAATCTCATAAGCAAGAGACTTAGTACCTTCAAAGAATAAAGGATTATATACATGTGAAGCATAATAAGTAGTTTCAGCAGCTTTTAATATTGCTTTAGCTGTATCGTCACGTGTCCCTGGAACTTTTACTACATTTGCTTTATAGGCACTAATTTGTTTAATTTTCCCTGGTGAAGTACTCTCCGGCAAATAAATATTACACTTTATTCCTGCAGCAGCACAGTATCCTGCAAATGCCGCCCCTGCGTTACCAGAAGAATCTTCAACAACTTCTGTAATACCTAGTTCTTTCAATTTATTCACCATGGTAAATGCCCCACGATCTTTAAAAGAACCTGTTGGTTGCATATAATCCAACTTTAAATAGACTTCTCGCTCTTGTAGTTTCCGCTTCAATATTGGTGTTTTAACTTCTCCTAAGGATACGGTTGTCGTAATACCTTCTTCTTTTTCTTTATATAATTTAAAAAGCCCACCACACTCACACTGATAATTAAGCCCCTCAATCGGATAATCTTTTTCGCATACAGAACAGTAAAAATGCATAAAATACACCACCCTATTCAACATATTTTTCACAAATAATCCATACATCAATTTTATATATTCAGGTAAAACAGTTGACTATTATATAAAAAATTATATAATAGTCATATAATTTACCTTATATTTTATATAATATATATTTTTTTATATAAAATCAAGTTATTTAAATAAATTTTTATATAAACGGAGAATGATTAGATTGATTTATACAAATAAAAAATTAGAAAAATATATACCTATAGCAAATTTGATAGCTAAAACTTTTGGTAAAAACTGCGAAGTGGTAATCCACGATTTATCCATCCCTCAAAATTCAGTGGTTTATACCATAAATAATCATGTGACCGGACGTAAAGTTGGACAATCATTTGAGCATCTAGTTAAAGACGTTCTATTATCTAAAAAGTTTGATAGCGACTATCATGCAAATTATATAACCACTGCTGAAGATGGTCGAAAAATAAAGTCTTCTACTGCACTTATTAGAGATTCTGAAGATAAAGTCATTGGGGCATTGTGTATAAATTATGACTTAGAAAATCTAAATAACATCAGAATTTTTTTAGATGAATTCATGGCTGCCGATCAGGAGAAGATTGAGACGACGGTAGAACCTTTTGACAATGTGATGGAAATAGTCGATGATTTAATAGATAAAATTATTGGTACTAATAAAATCGAGCATTTAAAAAGAAAAGATAAAATTGAATTAATTTCATTTATGGAAAAAAAAGGCCTATTTTTAATTAAAGGTGCCATTGAAAAAGTTGCTGAAAAATTGGATATTTCTAAAGTCACTGTTTACAGTTATCTAGATGAAATAAAAAAAAGCTCGATATAAGAAAAGCCTTAGTCGTTCTTACTTGAAACCCTAGAAAGTGTTATACCTTCTCATTCCCTAAAAAATTGGACTGCCTTCTATTAAGTAGGCAGTCCAAAAAAATAGTCCTTTGAAACAATTCTTCGATTCATCTGTGTGATTGAGCATACTCTTTTCTAATGGAATATGATATTCTTCATCAGTTCAAAGGTCAAGTTTACAAGAGCATCTTATCGATTCAAAAATCAGTTATATGATTCTCATGTAACCAAGAACAGATACAATCAAGAAATTTCTTGGCGGCGGGAGGGAGCTCTTTCAAGGAGAGGGCTGCGATTCCTACAAGACGATAATCTGCTTCTTTTAAATCAACGATGTGAATATCGTCAGGTACATGAGATAAAATCAGCTCGGGAAGAATACTGATACCTAAATTCTTCTGAACCATCGCCAATATAGTTCTTTCTTCCATTAATTCATATTTAACGCGGAGATTTAAATTATGTTCGTTCAATATACGTCTTATATTATCATCACTACCCCATTGTGGCATGATAAAACATTCATCTTTTATTTGAGAATAAGAGATTTCCTTTTGATGCCGTAACGGATGATCGGGCGGCAGGATAACCATCAATTTATCTCTTTTTAATGGGATCGTATCAAAGGGTTTCGATGTTGGTAAAGAAACAAAACCAAAATCAATCGTACCGTTAGATATCCAGGTATTCATTTCATCATAGCAGCCCAAATATGTTTTGACTTCAATATGAGGATACTTTTCATTAAAGTAAGCTAAGATTCCCGGCAACCATTGAACAGAAACGCTGGATAATGTGCCCAGGCGAACTGTTCCGGTATCAAAACTTTTAATTGCCGCAATTTCTTGCCGCAAAAGTTCTTCTTCATGTAAAATTTTTTTGATATGTTTAAGAATTCGAGCTCCATTACTGGTTAGACTGACACCTGAATGGGCACGTTTGAGCAACGAAATTCCGAGCTCAGCTTCTAACGTAGACACTGCATAACTGACGCCTGATTGGGTCAAATGAAGTTTTTCGGCGGCTTTGGTTAAACTGCCAACTTCAACAATCATGTTGAATATTTCATATTTCGAAAGTGACAAATAACCAACTCCTCACGTATCAGTATTATATCCTATTCACACTATACTATATAAAAACTCAGTCTGTCATTTTATTTTTTTCTAAAATCTTATTGTTTCACTTTCCATACCATAAAAAATAAAAAGCCGACTAGTCTAGCGTATCATCACGTTAGACTAATCGGCTTTTCTATAGAGAGAAAAAGAGAGAGAGAAAGCACCAACTATTGAAATTTTTAAAAATAATCTTGCTTATATCAAAGATTATTTCTCTGACATATAAGGATAATTGACCACAGTACGGAGAACCATCGTCTCTTTGATGGCACGTTGACTCATCCAACGATATAAATTAATTGCACTACCAGCTTTATCATTTGTACCTGATCCACGGCTACCACCAAATGGTTGTTGCCCAACTACCGCACCAGTTGGTTTGTCATTGATATAGAAATTACCTGCAGCATGATCCAATTTTTTTGCCATCTTGATAATTGCCGTTCTATCCTGTGCAAACACAGCGCCAGTCAATGCATAGCTCGTTGTTGTATCACATAGTTCTAATGTCTCATCAAGTTTATCATTCGGATACACATAAATAGTTAGAACTGGCCCAAATATTTCCTCTACCATTGTTTTAAAGGTAGGTGTCTTTGCTAAGATTACTGTAGGTTCTACAAAGTATCCCACACTATCATCGCATTTACCGCCAATAATAATTTCTGCATCCTTCGATTCGTTGGCATAATCGAGGTAACTTTGAATGTTCTTAAATGATTTTTGATCAATAACCGCATTCATCAAGTTGGTAGCGTCAGAAACATCCCCCATCTTAACCTTTCCAATTTCTTTTTCAAGAAGATCTTTTACTGTACCCCAAAGACTTTCAGGAATGTAAGCACGGGACGCTGCCGAACATTTTTGTCCTTGATATTCAAAAGCACCTAAGACCATGGCACATGTAAGGGCCTGAGCATCTGCTGATTCATGAGCAAAAATAAAATCTTTACCCCCTGTCTCCCCAACAAGGCGAGGATATGATACATAGTTATTAATATTTTCACCGACCTGTTTCCATATACCATTGAATACAGCCGTTGAACCTGTAAAGTGGACACCAGCCATATTGGGATGACCGATTACAACGTTGCCAAAATCAACACCTCTACATGGAACAAAGTTAATAACGCCTGCAGGTAAACCTGCTTCTATAAGAATTTGCATGAAATAGTAGTTCGATAGAACTGCTGTAGAAGATGGCTTCCACAAAACAGTGTTACCAACCATCGCAGGAGCTGTCGAAAGATTTCCACCGATCGATGTAAAATTGAAAGGAGTGATGGCTGCCACAAAGCCATCCAAAGCGCGATATTCGACACGGTTCCATACTCCATCGGTATTGCTAGGTTGTTGTTTATAAATTTCTTGTACATAATATGGATTAAAGCGAAGGAAATCCGCCAATTCACAAATAATATCAATTTCTGCCTGATAAAGATTTTTGCTTTGTACAAGCATGCAAGAGGCTGCTATTTTTGCTCTATATTTTCCTGTCAATAAATCCGCTGCTTTTAAGAAAATCGTAGCACGATGCTCCCACGCCATGTTTTCCCATTCTTCCTTTGCCGCTTCTGCAGCTTCAATGGCCATGAGCAACTCTTTTTCACCTGCTACATAATATTCACCAAGTACTTTTTGATGGTCATGAGGACAAATCATTTTTTCTTTTTTTCCTGAACGAACTTCTTTTCCGCCAATAATCATTGGTATTTCAACTGGGTTTGCCAATTGTCTTTGAAGCTCCGCATTTAAAGCTTCCTTTTCTGGAGATCCTGGCATATAAGCTTTTACAGGCTCATTCTTGGGAAGCATAATTTGAAAATAAGCATTATTCATGTTTAAAATCCTCCTCGGTGTATTTTTATAATAAAGTTAAGATATTAATTAGGAGATATCCAACTCGATAATCATTGATCTAATCTTACCGTAAAAATAACACTAAGTATATTCAGAATATCTTATGGATTACATTAGTATTTTCAATAATTAGCCTTGCCGATTCTAGACAGTACTCTTTCTTTGATAAACGATTTTCAACGTAAAATTAATTGCTTCAGTTAAAATTCGTTTCCATCCTGTATATGTATCACCCTGTTTTGCCTATACACCCTTGATCTCAACTTTTCATAAAATACTATATCTTATGAAACAAGGAGGTCTTCTACTTTGGAAATGTCTGCAAAGACCATGCTTGAGCCACGCCAATGTTTTAAGTTAGAAGAACAAGCACCAGATTTTTGCCTCCCTGCTTATTATCGTGGCAAGGAAATTGAAGTCTGCCTAAAAGATTTCCGCGAGAGATGGTTATTGCTTTTTTTCTATTCTAGTGATTTTACCTTTGTCTGACCAACAGAATTAGCGGCAGTTGCCGACATGTATCCATACATCCGCAGTCTCTGCGCTGATGCCATCGCAATCAGTACTGATAGTGTCTACTCCCATAAAGTCTTCCATGAAATATCGCCAAATGCAAGTAAAGTTCAATACCCTCTGTTATCCGATCGTACTGGCAATGTGGTAAAAGCCTACGGGGTCTACGGTTCTAGCACAGGTGCCGCCTATCGAGCCACCTTTATCATTGACCCAAAAGGGCGAATCCGCTACTATTCCGTATATCCACGTGAAGTAGCACGAAACGTAGAAGAAGTCGTGCGTACTTTAGAAGGAATCCAATATGGTGAGGCAACCGGTCAAGGCGTGCCCGCAGGTTGGGTCCCTGGTATGCCGGGAATCAAGCGCGATTTTTCAAAAGTTGGCGAATACTAATATAAGAAAAACATGCTGTCAGGAGGTCGGTACTAAGTGCCGTCCTCACTGTCTCTCATTTAAAAAACTACGTTTTTTTCAATATTTCTTCTGATCTTTCCGATTCACTCTTAATTTTCTCAATCATATACAATATCGGTGGATGATTGAGATGGTTGATCATATCAATACATAGTACAGTAAATTCCTTAGGCTGTAATGTCATTGTATAGTTGCGAACAGCATCATTTTCCTCTTTCCCATGATGATGCCCAGGATAAGCAACAACTGAAATAATCCCCCCAACTGACAATTGACTGACTACATCAGTTAAAGCACGAATAGTTGACTCAACCATCGTCATAGTTTCGTGGCACTTCCCTGGAAGATAGCCCAAATTAAACATAGCGACATCGATTGGTTTATTGATATACGACCGAATATTGGCATGACTGTCTAAAATCAACTGAACTTTGCCATCAAGATTATGCTCCATCAATCTTTTTTTTGATGTTTCAATCGCATTCTCCTGAATATCAAAGGCATATATAGTTCCATGTTCAGGACTATTTTTTGCCAAAAATAAAGTATCTTTCCCATTTCCAGCCGTAGCATCAACAATACACCTAGCGTGAGAAACTTTAGGCAATAACAGTTCTTGTGCTAAGCGAACGGCATTCAAAGTCTGCATCCTCATCACCCCTCCATAGTTGCTACCGTAATTACTTTAGTGGCTCTATGGCGAGTTTGAATAATCAATTCTGCATTTGGTGCATCTGTAGAGCTAATTTTATCTAACGCTTCTTCCAAGGAACGGCCTGTGAGTACATGCCGACTGATCAGGCGTTCTTTTGTCGTAGCGAGCGGAGTCTCAATAAACCAACTTTCACTAAACAAATCCGCAAGTTCATTCCAAGGGTACGTATCTAATAGTAAGTAATTACCTTCAACAATGATAATTCTATGTTTATTCTCAATTACGATTGAACCTTCAACTGGATTGTGAAGACTTCTATCATAAGATGGACAATATATTTCCTCTGCTTTTTCCGTTGCTATTTCCTTTATCAGCGTTACGAATCTCTGAGAATCAAAGGTTTGGGGGATTCCTTTTAATGGTAGTAAGCCTTTTTCTACTAATATATCATTATGATAATGATACCCGTCCATTGGAATGACGATTGCACTCTCTTCTTGTAAAATTTCATTAGTTTTTTTCATTAACAAATCTGCTAATGTGCTTTTCCCCGCGCCTGGAACTCCTGTAATAGCTAATAAAAATCGATTATTTTCATTCTTTCTATAAGTCTCTATTAGCAAATTCGTTAGCATCGTCAAATCAGCATTATTAATAAATTTCACTCTATGGATCACTCCTCTTTACTCTATTCGAGAGTCATATGATGGTACTTCGACTCGCCTTCATCCAACTTATTTGCTACAGGCAATATTTAGCATTACTCTATTTCCCATAAACATACAGAATTCCTGCCAAATCCGCAACTTTGAGCAGGAATTCTTTAATCGTTATAGCTCACACTAATCACCAAAAGAAATTCCAAGAGAACGTCCCGTTTTAATCAAATCATGTGTTGCTGGAACTAAATATGGAGTTCCAACAACCTCATTTAAATCAACTGGGACAATTTCGTTATTCTGTAATGCCACCATTGTCTTGAATTTTTTATTAATGATTGCATTGACTGCAGCCTCACCATACCTGGTAGACAATACCCTATCATACGCAGTCGGACTACCGCCACGTTGAAGATGTCCTAATACTGTAGATCTGCATTCTACCGCTAATAAATTTTCTAATTCGTGAGCAATTTTATCGCCTATGCCACCTAGTCGTATTTTTTCAGGACTATTATTGATTATCCTTGCTACTGATAACTCTCCATTGATGGGTTTAGCTCCTTCGGCCACTACAATAATACTGAACAAAGTCCCTTTTTGTTGTCTGAGCTTAATTTTAGCTGTAATGGAATCCCAATTAAAAGGAATCTCAGGAATGATAATGCAATCCGCTCCGCCAGCAATACCACTATGAAGAGCAATCCACCCTGCATAGCGTCCCATGACTTCTAGAATCATTACCCTATGATGGGATTCGGCTGTTGTATGCAATCGATCTAATGCTTCTGTGGCAATACTAACGGCTGTATCGAAACCAAAGGTTCTCTCTGTTTTTGGCAAATCATTATCAATTGTTTTTGGAATGCCGACTACGGGAAATCCAAGCTCTGCAATTTTACTTGCAATGTTCAGTGTACCATCACCGCCAATTACAATTAACGCTTCTATATCTCGCTCTTTAAGATTGAATAAAACTTGCTGGGACATATCCTTATAAACAATTTCTCCATGATCGTTGCATTGATATTTAAAAGGATTATCTCGATTTGTAGTACCTAAAATGGTTCCTCCGCGAGGTAATATACCAGAAATATTTTCAGGACCAAGTAAAGATAGGTCATTATCAACTAAACCTTTAAATCCATTTTTTACCCCATAGACCTCTATTCCATTTGAGTGCGCAGTCTTGTAAACCGCCCTCATTACTGCATTTAATCCTGGACAATCTCCGCCGCCAGTTAATACTGCAATTGTCTTCAAATTATAAAACTCCTTTCAATATCACTCATGTTATTTCTTCTCAGAAACGAGTTATCATGCTGATAGTTCAGTTGAGAATATTTTTATTTCACAAAATTTTGCACAAGCCTTTTTACTATGATAAGTTATAATTCAATTGTAGTTTGAAAAACAATGACTGCCCGTCCACCAATCTTGACCTCGATTGGCTCACCTTTTTCGATTTGCACTTCTACTTCTACAATTCCACTACGACCAATGGCCGTCCCTTGTTCCCCTCTAAATGAAAAAATTCCTTCATTATATGTAACCAAATTATGTTTCACAAGATATGCTCCAAGGGGACCGTTAGCATTTCCGGTTACCGGATCCTCTGTAATGCCAATCCCTGGAGCAAACATTCTTCCATGCGTTAAAACACCAGGCATTTCACTATCTAGCGTAAAAACAAAGTAACCATTACATCCGATTAACTGACTCAGCCTACTTAGTGAAATCATATCTGGCGCTAAAGAATCTAATTTTTTTCTAGATTTAATCCCAATCATCACTTTAGAATGTCCTGTTGATACAACTTGCATAGGACAACGTTGATCAAGTTCGTCCTGCTCCAATCCTAATGCTACCATTATATTGTGACGTTCTTCCCCTATAAACGGCTCAGAAAATTCTATTTTCCCCTGAGTCATCATAATTAAATAGTCATTTTCTTCCTTAGTAATTTCCACTGGTAAAATACCAATACCAACTTTATGAAGTACCTTTGAAGAAACTGCATGATTTACGATAGCCCTAACATAATGAGTGGCAATCGTAGCATGTCCGCAAATAGGGACCTCTACAGTTGGGGTAAAGTATCGAATATAAAGATCATGATCAGGTCCTTGGGGTGAAAAAACAAATGCGGTCTCCGAATTATTCAATTCTCTGGCAATGGATAGCATCTGTTTTTCAGAAAGTCCATCCGCATTTAACACCACACCAGCAGGATTACCTTTAAATTTTTCGGTAGTGAATGAATCAACTTGATATACCTGATATATTTTCATTTAATTATTCTCCTTCCGCCACATGTAATGATCGATTTTTATATTGAAATCTAACTACCTATAATTATATTTACCATCAACATACAAAGCTCCTGCAATAAGAATCAGCCTTATTCTTGGAACTTATCGAGGAAGGAAACCGGAGACACTATTTGAATGCGGTCCATCCATAAACCGTACTCAATATCGTTCTATCCATTATTGATTCTTTTTTCACTTAAAAGGATTTTCATCAATCCATCCAGAAAGTATAAAAGAAGTCTCTTAATAGATTCTATTTACAAATTTCAGGAGGAATCACTATGCTTTCACAAAATATTTACAACAAAATTAATAAATCTTCGTGGATACGTGCTATGTTCGAGGAAGGAGCAAAGCTTCGGCAGATTCATGGTCCAGAAAATGTATACGATTTTAGTTTGGGTAATCCTGATTACGAACCACCAGCAGAAGTAAAAAATGCCATCAAAAGATATACTTCTGAGGAATGCGCTGGCCTTCACCGTTATATGAGCAATGCAGGGCACCCAGAAGTACGAGAAAAAATTGCCGCAAAGGCTTCTGAAGAAAGCGGCTTACCGATAACGCAAAATCATATCATTATGACCTGCGGAGCTGCTGGAGGACTGAATGTTGTCTTAAAAAGTATCTTAAATCCTGAAGATGAAGTCATCGTTTTTTCACCATACTTTGTTGAATACCTATTTTATATTGAAAACTGTAGCGGTAAACCAGTAGTTGTCCCAGCAGATACAAAAACCTTTGAACCTTCTCTGGATTTGCTCGCCAAAAGTATCACACCTAAATGCAAAGCAATCATTATCAATTCACCCAATAATCCAACAGGCGTAGTATACAGCGAAGAAACACTTAAAAAGATCGCTGCTTTACTAGAAGCTAAAGAAGCAGAGTTTAATTCTAAAATACTTGTTATATCCGATGAACCTTACAGCAAAATAGTCTATGACCAAGTAGAAGTACCCAGTATTTTGAAGTTATTTAAGCATTCAGCTATTGTGAATTCCTATAGCAAATCCTTAGCTATTCCAGGAGAGCGAGTTGGCTATATTGCAATAAATCCTAGTATTACTGATGTGGATTTATTAATTAATGGTATGATTTTTTGCAATCGGACGCTAGGTTTCGTAAATGCACCTTCTCTCTTCCAGAAAGTAATTGCCGACTCTTTGGATACAGTTGTAAATACAGATGAGTATAAAAAAAGACGTGATTTTTTATACAATAATCTCATTGAGCTCGGATATTCCTGCGTAAAACCCCAAGGAGCATTTTATCTTTTCCCTCAGTCTCTCATTCCCGATGATATTGAATTTGCCAAACGCGCACTGAAATACAATCTCCTCATTGTACCTGGAACTGGATTTGGTTGTCCTGGACACTTTAGATTGGCTTATTGCGTGGATTTCAATAGCATTAAAAATTCCATTCCTGCTTTTAAAGCATTAGCAGAAGAATTTAAAGTCTAGAGGTCACTATGCCAAATTAAACAGCCCTTTCATGATGATACCTATTGATAGGTAAATATCATAAAAGGGCTGTTTCTATTGGAGCAACAACTGTCTAGTTCATCCTTTTTTCTACTCTTGAGAATCAACCTGTCCTCATTGTCGAGCATTCATTATAATTGAATTCGATCAAGGAGTTTGACAAACTTTTTTTCCGATAATATTTCATGGGTTACAAATGCCCCATCCCAAAAAAGACTATAGGTTGTAAAAGGAGCAGGTCCATTCTGTGCCTGTTCTTTTGTTTGATATTTTATCAGAGTCAATGCCACACCTCTGGTATGAGCGATATTTGCAGTAATAGTGGCATATTTTTCTGTATGCGGGCATTGATCAGAATAGTATAAAACAATTCCTTTATGCTCTATCACTCCCTGTCTACAACACTCTTTAAATGTAGGTTTTTCCGCCTGTTCATAAAAAGGTAATACAAGTAACTCATAATATGGTTTGACCATATCACACACTTGAAAACCTTTATGTTTCAAGTAGGCAGGATCTGATAGAAAAGGCATTTTAGACTTAGATGAGAGGACTACTAGACCTATCTTTCCTTGCGCCTTTGCATCAGAGATACACTCTTCTAAAAGCAAATTTGCATAACCTTGCCCTTTAAATTTTCCTGAAATCCAAAAACAATTAATAAACATATATTCTTTTGCTGCAAGTGGACACCATGCCTGTTCAACTGGTATGTATTCAATAAAAGCTTTTCCTCTGGCATTAAGTTTTTTAAAGACAAGACCGTCCTCAAAGCGATCTTTCATCCAATTTTTCTTTGCTGCGGCGCCTCCCTCTCCTTTTTTATCCGATAGTGCGCAACAAATATGTTCTGTATCGATATTACTATTATTCACCCTTATAATATCCAACTTTTTTTCCTCACTACTATATATAAAATAAATTACCCCTTCTAATTAATTACTACAGTTAGAAATGCCTTTTTTCGTAGTCGGTTTTATCCCTCTCCCCTTAGCGATATAAAGACCTGCAAATATAATGACGGCACCCATAAACTGTAGCCACCCAAAACTTTCTCCAAGAAATAGGTAACCGATTGCAACAGCAAAGACTGGTGGCAGGTTATTATATAGCGATGCCTTGGTACTGCCTAATATTCCTGTACCCCAAATCCACAGGCAATTGCCCAAGCAGAGAGGAAATAAGCCAGAATATAAGATGCTAATCCAACCTGCCCAGGGTACAGATTGCCAATCAGTTGCCAGCACGGAGGGAAGTGATACAATTAGGAAGAGTCCAGTAGAAATTAGAAGTATATATGCGGTTATCTGATATGCCGAATAACCATGTATCAGTAGACGGGAAAAAACGGTGTAGTAGCCGTAGCTCATTTGAGCGGCCAGTAGTATCAGTGTTCCAATAATATGTCCTTCACTCAGACTGATTTCTTTACCAGTCCCAGCCACCATAATCACTACTCCAGCAATTGAAATCAGTATACCGACCATCACCATCACGCTAATGCGTTCAAGTCGATGAAAGTGATTAATAATGGCGACACTGACTGGCAGGCAGCCAAGAATGAGTGATGCATTACCTGCTGTAGTCATCTGCACGCCTGCAGTAAAGAAAAGCTGGAAGAAGAAAAAACCCAGACTGGAAATGAGTAATACTTTCCAATCTTCTCGCCTAAGCGGTTGCCAACTCGCCATGCGCCTTAACACTCCCCAACCGACTACCAACGCAACCAACATACGAATTGCATTATAAGGCATAGGATCAACATATAGAAGACCAATTTTCATTGCTGGTGGATTTAATCCCCACAAAAAGGCTACAAAAGCTAAAATTAGATGAACTTGCATTCCAGCTACCCCCAGACGTATTTGGACAATAAATATTTATCAATTCATCATTATTTATCTATAAACTCACCGTGTCTTGCTCAATTAATATCTTTCATAGTGTATTCTATTTGCATCAAATCGGTCTTCAAATTTATTATCAGAAGAATAACCTACTGCTAACAATGCAAACGCTTCCACTCCTTTTGGAAGCTTAAACAAATCCTTAATATATGCCATTCGGTCTTCCTCTGGTGCAACACCCAACCAAACAGCGCCCAATCCAAGTTCTACAGCTTCAAGTAAAATATTTTCCGTCGCAGCAGCTAGATCTTGTTGCCAACAGCTCGGAAATTTAAGGAGTTCTTCCTTAACGAGTACAACAATTCCTAAAGGGGCATTTTTAATAGGTGTGGCATATATAGATGCATTTGATAATTTTTGAAGAGTCTCTTTATTTTCAACAACGATAAACTCCCATGGCTGTTGATTAGCCGCCGACGGTGCTTGCATCCCAGCTCTTAATAGTTTTTCAATTTTTTCTTTTTCTACCAATTTGCCATCATATTTTCTAATGCTTCTTCTATGTTGTATCGCTTCATTCATATACCAAATTCTCCTTATTTTCCATTTTTTACTTTCTATGCTGATATTTTATTACAACTACTATACAATCGCAAGTAGTTCATTTTGTTCATTAATTTTCCATATCACATTATTTTACGTTCAGATAACCAAAATATTATAATCATTTTTCACCAATTATTAAATATATATATTCAAATGCTAAGAACAATACTTCATCTTCTTGAATCATACTATTACTCTCCTTTTAGTTAGTAACTCACGAATAAGTGCATACTATCATCTGATACATATTTATATAATAATATATATAATGAGTTTTCAGGTAGAACCAGCCTACTCAATTGGAATGAAGTTTAAAATTTAAGGAGGCTCCTCATGGCACATTTACTAGAACCTTTACAATCAGGCTCATTAACCCTGCACAACCGTCTCATTATGCCGCCCATGGCTACTGCGAAAGCAGGATCGGATGGAAAAGTAAGTCAAGGTGTATTAGATTATTATAAAGAAAAATCAGAGGGTGGTTATCTCTCTCTCATTATTATTGAGCATAGCTTTATCCAATTGGCAGGGAAGGCCAGTGAACATCAATTATCCATTGCCGATGATAGTGTAGTAGCAGGCTGTAAGAAGTTAGCAGAGATTATCCACAATAACGGTTCCAAGGTCATAATGCAAATTAATCATGCCGGTAGTGCAGCCGATCCGAAAGTTATCGGTACAACCCCAGTGGGACCGTCAGCAGTAATTAACCCACGTAAAGGATCAATGCCTCATGAACTTACCACACAACAAATTACCGAGATTGTAACTGATTTTCAAAAAGCTGCTCTTCGTGTGAAAGAAGCTGGCTTTGACGGAGTAGAAATCCATTCAGCTCACGGATATTTTCTTAATCAATTTTTCTCGCCTTTGACGAATCAACGAAAAGATGAATATGGTGGAACTGTACTTAACCGCATTCGTATTCACCTTGAAGTTATCTCTGCAGTACGTACAGCCGTAGGAGAAGACTTTCCTATTCTGTTGCGCTTAGGGGCATCAGACTTTACTCCAGGAGGAACAACTATCGAAGACAGCCTACTTGCAGCCAAAGAATTTGAAAAGGCAGGAGTGGATATTCTTGATATTTCTGGCGGATTTTGCGGCTATATTATACCAGATGGCAGCGATGAGCAAGGCTATTTTGCACCATTAACTGCTGCAATCAAAAAGGTCGTATCCATTCCAGTTATTCTTACTGGTGGAATTACGGATGCTAAGATCGCCGAGCAACTCTTAGCTGAAGGTAAAGCAGATCTCATCGGTGTCGGTCGGGCAGTATTCAAAAATTCTGAGTGGGCGAAACAAGCAATCGAGACATTGATTGATACTAACTAGTAGCTGCTATGTTTTGACTCCCTGTTCTGTACCATCATATACCGAGTAAATGCTCTTATAACCTCTTAATTCATCCAATTCAAATGGCCTCAACCTTCACAAAAGGTTGAGGCCATTCTTGTACAAAATAAAACCAGATGCGCGTTTAATCCTCTACGTTTGTAAGCCACCGTTTTTCAAACACAGGTGGCTCATATGAATCAATGTAATCTAGAGCCGAAGAAATATCCTCAGTCACAAAGTATAGTTCATTACATTCCGGTTTTGCAAATTGCTGGCTGATGAACGTCTCAAACTGTTCTAGGAGTTTGTCATAGAAATGGTTGATATTCAGAATGACAATCGGTTTGTTATGATATCGCAGCTGCTTTAATGTTATGATCTCCAGTATTTCTTCCAGGGTACCGTATCCTCCGGGTAATGCAATAAACGCATCGGAGCGTTCGTCCATGATTGCCTTTCTCTCCCGCATGCATTTTGTTACAACAAGTTCATCACACCTATCATAGACAATTCCCTTAATATTTAATGCCTCCGGAATAATCCCTATAACCTGCCCATGGTGCTGGTGCACCGCTCGGGCGCAGGCCCCCATCAGACCGGTAAGCCCGCCGCCAAAAAGAAATAGATCCTCTTTCTCTGCGATTTGACGTCCCAGATCTGAGGCTGCATCAAAATAAACGGGATCGATAGCCCAACTGGAAGAACTATATACGCAAATAACTTTATTCATCTATACCTTCTCCTATTTTTACCAAATTATCAGAAGCTCAAAAACATTTTATACTACCATCGTCTGTTTCAACTGTCCACATCCGCCGTGGATATCACTACCGAAGTTATGGAATATCTCCGAGTCAAATAAGTAAATTTTTCAAGAAGTTACTCTGTCCAGTACAGCCTCATCCGGTTGTCAACATCTTATTGCCAGCATTATGTTTGGGATCTTGATTACATAAACTGCATCCTGTCTACTATAAAGAAAGTATCTCAGTATTTTCATTTTGCTTAAAGCAGTTTATCCCCCCCTTATCAGACAGTAATTTTATCGCCTCTGATTCAGGCAGTGGGCGACTGAATAGATAACCTTGGATAAGATCACAGCCATTATCGGCCAAATATTCTAATTGCTCTGGAGTTTCCACCCCTTCAGCGACAACGTTCATATTAATCGTGTGCGCCATATTTATAATGGAGCCAATGATTTTTGCCCCTTGAGCATCAGTTGTTATCATATCAATAAAAGACTTGTCTATTTTAAGCGTTTCGACCGGTAATCTACGCAAATAGGTCAAGGACGAGAAACCTGTGCCAAAATCGTCTAGCGATAGATGCACCCCAAACTCTTTAAGCTCGACAAGTTTGCTAGTAGCATCCTCAATTGACGTCATCAGTAAACTCTCGGTAATCTCAAGTTCAAGTTGCTCTGGCTGGATGCCAGCCGTATTAACAGCACTGCGGACAACAGAGATAAAATCATCCGCAGCTATTTGTTTTGACGATATATTCACGGCGACATGTATTCTCCCCCATCCCTGGTCAGCCAAACGCCGAGCAAATTGACAAGCCTGATACAAAACCCATTGCCCAATACCGTGGATAAGACCAGATTGCTCAGCAAGTGGAATGAATTGTATTGGCGGCACAGCCCCATATTCAGAACTATTCCAACGCAAAAGGGCCTCAAATCCAATCACAGTTCTTTCGGCAGTAACTACCTGAGGTTGATATACAAGGGAAAGTTCTCCCCACGTCAGGGCATAACGCAAACTAGCAGTCAGCTGTATTTTTTTATATGCCTCCGTTTGCATCTCCCTCGTATAGAAACGCCAGCAATTCTTGCTATCTTTTTTGGCCGCATACATGGCATTATCGGCGTTTTTAATAATTTCTTCTACTGTGTCGCCATCGGCGGGGTAAGAAGCAATACCAATACTTGCTGTCATATGAAAGAGTCGTCCAAAAAATTCTTGCTTCTTTCCTAGTGACTTATTTATCTTACGAGCAATTTCTTCGATTTGCCCTCGGTCATACGTACCAGATAAGATTACGACAAACTCATCTCCGCCAATACGAGCCACAAACGCCTTTTCACCTACTCCGTCGACAATTCTATCCCCAGCCGCACTTATAATCTGATCCCCACAAGAGTGACCATAGGTATCGTTGACCATCTTTAGATCATCTAAATCAATAAACAGAATAACGCCCGACGTTTTTCCTGCGCGAGCCCGTTCCATTTCGCCATTTAGCCATTCATTTAAATGATACCGATTTGCAAGCCCCGTCAACAAATCAAAATAGGCCATATGCTTGATCGTTTCCGCCTGCTTTCGCCGTTCTTCTTCTACCCGTACTAGCTCGGTAATATCCTGATTCATGCCGTATTTCTTTATAATTTTCCCATCCGCATCTTTGAAAATACTTCGACGTACAAGAATATTGCGTATCTCACCGTCCCGCCGGATGATTCGATGCCCTATATCACAAAAGTTGAATTCTCCACTGGACGAAAGAAGTTTTTTTTCTTTCTCAAAAATCAAGACATCTTCTGGATGCACAAACTCTCTGATATAGGTATCCAGCGACATAAATCTTCCTTCTCGTGCTACGTCAGTACCATATACTGTGTAAAACTCATCGCTGAATTCATAAAGTCCTGTCTCTAAATTATATTCCCATGGACCTAATTTAGCCAATCCCACCGCTAAGGATAGCTTGTTTCTGTTGGCTAATAAGATTTCTTTCTGCTGGTGCCGCTCCTTCTCCACCTGTACCTGTAGGGTAATATCACGAACAACTACCATATAACATGGTTCCCCATCAAAGTTAAGCATGCTCGCCGACAATTGTCCATATACAATATGTCCGTCTTTGCAACGGAACGGAACTTCCATATTGCGAATTTCACGATGCTTTTTTTGAGCCTCCACTATATGATCACGCATCCATTGATTCTGCCAAAGCCCTAAATCTGTAGGCCTTTTCCCGATAGCTTCTTCTTTAGAAAAGCCACTAACACGGACAAAACCTTCATTCACGTCCACATAGGTTCCATTCATCCGACTGATGGTTATAATATCTGGGCTCAAATAAAAAGCTTGGGAAAATTTTTCCTCCGATAATTTGAGCTTTTCCTCGATTTTTTTAAGCTTCGTTATATCATGAGTGATCGATATAATGCACTGTTCACCGTTAATCGTAACCACTCGCGCTGACATTAAACCACAGATTTTTCTACCATCCTTACAGCAAAACCATGATTCTAGATTATTAACTTCCCTGTGTTTTTTGAGTTCGTTAAGTAAGAAGTCCAGATCTTGCATATCCGCCCAAAGACCTACTTGCTCTCTTGTTCTACTAATCAATTCTTCTTTACTGTAACCCGTGCTTCTACAAAAACTCTCATTCACATCCACATATGTACCATCCATGCGTGCAATTGCGTTGGCACTTGGGCTCATCTGAAAAGCTTTGGAAAATCTTTCTTCAGATTGTCGAACTTCTTTTTCTGCCTGCTTACGCTCTTCTATTTCATTCTGTAACGAGGTTACCAATAAGGTATTACTTAGAGCAAGCGCCGCGAGATCGGCAAATCGCTGCAACAAAGAAAGTTCATCTTCAGTAAGAATCCTGCCTATCTCGGAAAAGGCAAGTCCGATTGCACCAATCATTTTATCTTTGTTTTTTAGCGGAACTAGGATGAAGTAGTATAATTCGTCAAATATTGGATTGGATAAGCGATGCTGCCATGTACTATAGTTCTCAACAACGGCAATTTTTCCTGTTCTATACGCTTGTCCGATAATTCCTTCCCTAATGTCTCCCGTCTCCACAAACTTGTCAAAAAGACCTGTTCCTATTTTTACCGTATATGTCTTTGTTTCTTCGTTCACAAAATGTACAAAACTATTGGGCGCATCAAAAAGTTCCCTAATGCTATCAATAATTTTTTTAAATACATCGTTATGATCGAAGTCAGTCATGAGACTTATCGCTGTATCATGCAATAAATTAAGTACCGCATTTTGATGATAAATTTTTTCTTCTTTCGCTAATAATTCGTCAAATTGCTGCCTTAGCTCTTCTTCCGAAGCGGTAAGTTCCTCATATGCAGCCAAAAGTTCTTCATGTAGCGATTGATATTTTTTTTCGTTAGTTGTTATTAGAATCTCTTTCTTTTCCCCATCAAGCGGCTGGACAATGCTGACTAACATTTCCATTTCCCCAAAAACAGCTTTACAAAAACTTATTTCTACTGGAAAGTCCATCCCATCTCGTCTTAGGTGAACAACATTGTGTAGAGTAACCTCTTGTTGAGCTGTTTTCATTTGCTCGCTAATACGATATTGCTCTTTAGGAGAATATAGATCGTGAGCGCAGAGGCTCTGAAACTCATCTGCAGAATGACCGTAAACATTAGAAGCCGCCTGATTCGCATACATCACTTTACCGCGAACATCAAAAACGAGAATAGCATCATGTACTTGCTCTGCTATGTATGTAAATGCAGCGGGAACTAAACTTTCCATTACTTTCTCATGTTCATCCTTCGTATCATGCACTGCTATCCCTCCGCATTGGTTCACTACATTTTATTCTCCAAGAACGACCGATACGTTCTTGTTATTTTATATTCTCAATTGCATAAAATAACTAATTATAGCTAAATAGTACATTTACTGTAAGCAATTGTCAACTTGTAATATTACTTGATAGTAATTATCGAAATATGCCTCAAAAGAACGTCCCCTCGAGTCTTTTCTTTCCTACATAGTACAGAACTCCTGCCAAATTTTATTTCTAAAAAATTTGGCAGGAGTTCTGTCGTCATTATAAATGGTAAGGTTCCCCGCATTACTAACTATTCAGTTGAGTCTAATATACTATCACTTTATGCCCTTTCAAGTACACTTTGATTAATTTTCTATTATCCTTGCAATTTACCGAGTAGATCATACTTCAATTAATTTAAACAATCAATGGGCCACCTAGTCATTACTGCCATCGCTGCAACTACTTCTTGTTGCGAAATTGAACTGGCGTCATTTCATATTTCTTCTTAAATAATCTATTGAAATGTTCTACATTCTGATAACCTACACAATCGGCAATCTTTTCAACTGTCATACTTTTATTTTTTAAAAGAGTACAAGCTTTTTTCATGCGAATATTTCTAACGATTTCGCCAAATGTCTCTCCTGATTTTTCTTTGATGTATTTGGATAAATACGGGATCGACAGATGCATCTGTTCTGAAAGTTCTTCTAAAGTAACAGTTAAATAATTAGTTTGGATATAATTTATGATTTCATTAATTCTTTCATCTTTGCATTTATCTTCTTGTATTTCCTCCAATTGATTGACAGCTACTACAAGGGCATCTATCGAGGAGGTAATAATGTCGTCGTCAATTCCAACACCCCAGTAAAATTTGTTTTGACAGTTGATTCCCACATAGGAAACCGCCTTAGAAGATGATCCTTGGGAAAGTGCATGTTCTTCATAAATCGCTAATTCATACTGAATATCAAAATATTGTTTAATCGCATTGTTGACAGCATCTAAGCGTCCATTTCCATTTCCGATAATCATTCGAGTCTGCCCCTTATGAAAGATCGTTACTTGGGCTATAATGCCGTCGATTTGCTTAAAGTGAAATTCTTCGATTTGGAAATGGGGAGTATTATTTACATATTTATCTTCAAATATTTGATGTACCCACTCTGGCGACAATTCTTTATGTTCTTTGTCAGAGATTCCTTTGACGGTATAACCGACTTCTTCCTTCATCTTAGTAGGAATAGACATCCCATAATTTTCTTTTAAGATGTAACCAATACCACCTTTGCCTGACTGACTATTAATTCTGATCACATCTGACTCATATTGTCTTCCCACATCTTTGGGATCAATAGGAAGGTATGGAACTGACCATTTATCTGCTTTCTTTTCTTGCCTGTAATCCATTCCTTTAGCAATCGCATCTTGATGAGATCCAGAGAAGGCAGTAAATACTAATTCGCCTGCATAAGGCTGGCGAGCATGGACTTGCATTCTGGTTAAAACCTCATATTTCTCGCATATTTCAGACATATTGCTAAAGTCAAGTTTAGGATCAACACCATGGGAAAAGAGATTCATTGCTAAGGTAATAATATCAACATTTCCTGTTCTCTCTCCATTGCCAAATAATGTTCCTTCAATTCGATCAGCGCCCGCAAGTATTCCAAGTTCCGCATCAGAAACACCGCTGCCTCTATCATTGTGAGGATGCAAACACAAAATTACAGACTCCCTGTATTTCATATTTTTGCTCATAAACTCTACCTGACTTGCAAATACATGAGGCATTGCATTTTCTACCGTTGTTGGCAGATTAATAATTGCCTTCTTATCAGGAGTCGGTTTCCATACATCGAGTACCGCATTACAGATCTCCAATGCATAATCCACTTCCGTTCCTGGAAAACTCTCTGGGCTATATTGGAATGAAAAATTGCCTGCTGTCTCTTCTGCCAATTTTTTCAATAATTCTGCTCCATCAATAGCGATCTGCTTGATTTCTTCCTTGCTCTTTCTAAATACCTGCTCTCTTTGAGCAACAGATGTAGAATTATACAAATGAATTACGGCATGGGGTGCTCCTTTAACAGCTTCAAATGTCTTTTTGATGATATGCTCCCGGGCCTGTGTTAGTACTTGAATAGTTACATCTTCAGGTATCATGTTCCTTTCTATTAATGCTCGTAAAAAGTTATATTCCGTATCTGATGCTGCTGGGAAACCTACCTCAATTTCCTTGAAACCAATATCCACTAGCATCTGGAAAAAATCAATTTTTTCCTCTAAGCTCATTGGTTCAATAAGTGCTTGGTTTCCATCTCTTAAATCAACACTACACCAGATTGGGGCTTTCTCTATATGATCTCTCTTAACCCAGTCATAAGAAACTTTAGGTGGCATAAAATATGCCCTTTCATATTTTTCAAAATTCTTCATGTTATCCTCCATCCTTTCATCTCATACCACGCAAAAAAAATCTTTCATCTCTATAATCCATAACAACGAATTATAGAGACGAAAGACAATGCTCTCGCGGTACCACTCTATTTCATGATCAACATACACTCATAGGCACTACTAATGCCGCTCCCGCTAACGGAGGACTCCGTCATGACTTACTATATTTCAGTCAGAAGCTCCAAGGCGAGTTCACCACATTTGTCATACTGTTTCGCATCACCCAACAGCTTTCTGAAATCAATTTGTGGATACTATTCCTTTTCATAGCTTTTCATATCAAATCATTTATTAAATTATCCAACAAGGTAATTCATTTCAATAGTTATCTTAACATTTTTATAGAACTTCTAATCCTTAATTGAATAGTAACATAGATCTTCCCCATTGCACAGTGATAAATTTAATCATTTATATTGATCTTTTTTAATATTTTTAAAGTTTAAAGAAAGGTTCAAGTCTTTAGAGCACTTCCTGTAGTCTCTTTTGTTTCATTCCAAATAAAACTCGCACCCATGCCAACGGCCTTATCAGTGCTAAATAAATCCCATTATTGCTATTAACGTCGTACTAGAAATAAATATAAATTTGAGCGCAATCCCACTATTCCATTGTATAACGTAAAATCCAATGATCATAATAACCGTCTGCTGAAGCAATAAGTCCCACCCAATCAAACCGAAAGATCTTGCGCTGTGAAATAGTAGCACCGTTATGTGGTGAAAAGGGCATTTAGACGTAATGCCTATTTTTCACCATCCCTGCCATTCATGTTGCTTTCTTGATATTTAAACTGCTTATACATCAATGACACGGTTAATATTAACGTTAATATTTCAGCAACTGGCACAGTTAGCCATATGCCTTTTATACCTAATATGCTCGGCAGTACGGTCAGACAGATACCTATACCTACCATACCTTTACTTATAGCAATCAAAGCAGAGCTCTTTGGATCACAAATAGCAGTAAAATAACCTGAGGCGACAATATTCAATCCACTAACTAAAAATGCAAATGCATATATTTTAGCACCATATACAGCAAAATTAAGAACACGATCATTATTCGCATCAAAAAAAATCATAATTATTTCTCTGGAAAAATTTGAAATAATTATAAAAATTCCCACTCCAATAAAAAATGCTGAAAAAACAGTAAGTTTTAATGCTTTTCTCACACGTTCTACATTACCTCTCCCATAGTTATAACTAATTATGGCACCAACGCCATCTGCTAATCCTATCAAAATATTATTTCCAATAAACGATAAATAGCTAATAGCTGTAAAGGCCGCTATACCTATCTCTCCAACATAACACATCAGCGTAATATTGAATAAAAACGTCGTAATACCAGCACATACCTCTGTTAATCCTTCTGCAGATCCATTATACATAATGTTACAAGCTATCGTTTTCTTAAAACTGCCTCTAAATAATTTTACAGTGGTTCTCCCTGTTATAAAAGGAAGTAAAGCCATAGCAAATGCAATACAATAACTTAATCCTGTAGCAAAAGCAGCTCCTTTAATTCCCATTCCTAATTGTTTAATAAATAGGTAATTAAATATAATGTGGCTAATAATAGCAACCAGCAAAACCATCATAGAATAGATAGGTTTCCCCATGATCTTTAACACGTAGTCTAATACAAACATTAATCCTAATAATGGTAAAAATAATCCTACACAGCTTACATACGTGGTTACCTGTGGCATTAATTGCTCGTTCGTTCCCAAAAAAACTGCTATTTGTTTTGTAAAACCTACAGCAATTAATAAAAGTAATATCGAAATGCTTGCCATTATAAGAAGAGATGTCTTAAAGGTATCGTTTGCCGCCTCAATATCTCCTTCTCCTAATCTTCGTCCTATAATACTCTGTGTACCGATGCCTATTACAACACCAACCGCAATCATTACACTCATAAAAGGCATAGCAATATTTACGCTTGCTAAAGCATTCATCCCAATATAGTTGCCAATAAAAAAGCCATCAACAATTGTATTTAGTCCCAAAAATAGCATCCCCGCAATGGAAGGAATGCTATATTTCAGAAACAGCGTAGAAATTTTCTCTTTTCCCAGTATATTTTCCTCCAAAGTTTATCACCTCTATAAGATGATAAACCTTGGAGTAACTCAAAGGTCAAGGGTTATTGTCTATTTTAAGCCAAACTTCATAGTAGTCAAGGCGATCTTTATGTGCGCTTGCTATATATCTCCCAATCATTGGTCCGTTTACCTTTCTACCTGTTGCCTTTAGAAAATTTAAAGCGTTATTCAACATTTCATTTCTTTCTTCTAAATAGCTTGTTCCTATTACAGTATATAAATATTCTGCCTCGCTGAGAGACGAAAGTTCATTTTGTTCTGATTTACTCAGTACAAAAACATTTTGCTCCTCAACACTTATTCCTATTTGAGCCGAACAAAAGTTAGGATTTGTTAAAAGTTCTTCCTGCGAAACGAAAAGAGTATATTGTATACGGTCATTCATCCAATCTTCTTTTTTATATTTGCGAATCATGGTAACTAGATCTTTGGTTTGCCCACTTATTAGCTTATATTTAAAGGTGGGGGCAGTAACAATTTTGAACTTACCCACTAGTTCTTCGCATAGTTTGTATTGAGAAGTAGCTTGATTGATCAACTTCTGTAGTTTCATTAAATTTTGTATCCGATTTTCAATTATATCTTGATTTTGATAGAGTATGTTTTTAATATCATTAATATCCAATCTTGTTATAATCCGCTTGATTTCTTTAATAGGTAGCTCCATGTTTCTAAAAAATAATATATCCATAATTTTAACAATTTCATCATAGGAGTAATATCGATATCCGTTTTCCTTATTTTTATTCGCTGAAAGCAAGCCTGCCTTTTCATAGTATCGAAGTGTATCAGTCGACACACCAAATAGTTTCGCTACTTCACCAATAGCCCATTTCTCATTCATTTTATTTCTCCTACTTAACAAAACTAATTATACTAATCCTATTAACGTAAAACTTGATCAACTCTATTAAGGATTTTTTGAAGGACATTCAAAAAGGCGATCTTTATGTAAGTAAACGAAACGGAAATTTAGTAGGTTTTGCTTGCATTAACAAAATTGAACCCGCCGAATACACCAGTTTACCCTGGTCGATACAGAAAACTGCTATGATTGTCCACCGTATGGCGGTAGCTCCATCTTTTCGTAAAAGCGTGATGGGCACAGAGTTAATGCTTTTTAACCATTATAAATGATACGGTTTTGCGTATCACCTCTAACGGATACTAGTATTTTTATCATTTATTTTGATAGCCATTTATTAATTACGTCAATAAATTCCTTTAGATCAATTGGTTTTGAAACATAACCATTCATACCTGCTGCCAAGCATTTTTCCTGATCTCCCTTTAGAGCATATGCCGTCATTGCAATAATTGGCGTGGAGAACTTCATATTTTTTTCTTTTACTCGAATCATTTCAGTAGCAGCATAACCATCCAAATATGGCATATTAATATCCATTAATATCAAGTCAAACTTTTCCTGCTCAAAGGCAGTAACAGCTTGCTTTCCGTTTTCTACTGCAACAACCTCAAATCCATTTCTCTTTAAAATAAGAGTTACCATATTCCTACTGACTAGATCATCTTCGACAACTAATATTTTTCCATATTTTGGATTTTTATGTTGAGTGGATTCATTATCAATATTGTCTATTTTTTTTATTGTTTCTTCTTGCAGTTCAAATACAGCAGTAAAAAAGAAAGTACTTCCAATATTTTCTTTACTTTCTACACCAATTTCACCATCCAATATTTCAATGATTTTTTTTGAAATTGCAAGTCCAAGCCCCGTCCCACCAAATTTTCTTGTATGAGAATCATCTACCTGGCTAAACCGTTTAAAAAGTTTATCCAATTTTTCTTCTGGAATTCCAATTCCTGTATCTCTTATAGTGAACTTCAATTTTATTTTTTGGCTAAGTCTCTCCTCAATACCAACATTAATCACTATTTCACCCTGATTTGTAAATTTAATTCCATTCCCTACTAAATTAGAAAGCACTTGCCGTAGTCGAACGGAATCGCCAATGATCTGATCTGGTATTGACCGATCAACATGTAATGTAACACTTAACCCTTTTTGCTTGGCACCTGTATCAAATAATTCTAGGACTTCATGCATTGTGTTTTGAAGGTTAAAGGGAGCTTTTTCCAAAGTAATTTTACCAGCTTCAATTTTCGAATAATCCAAAATATCGTTTAATACTCGAAGCAGTGCCATTGTTGATGTCTTCACAATATTTAGACATTTTCGTTGTTCTTCTTGCAAGTCTGTCATGAGAGTTATATCTGTCATTCCAATAATTCCATTCATCGGCGTTCTAATCTCATGGGACATATTGGCAAGAAATTGACTTTTTGCAGCATTTGCTACTTCTGCTCTTTCCATGGCAAGGATCATTTGGGCCTGTATCTTTTTGCTCTCTGTAATATCTGCAAGTGTGACTAAAAATCCCATGGGTTCCGTAGGTTTCATTCCTGTTAAAAGGCCAACGCTAACCGATAAAGTAAAAGTCTTGCCAACATGGTTCGTGTAACCAGCTTCAATACCCTTGATATTGCCCTCCCGTATAGCATCTTTAATTGAGAACGGTCTTCCATCCTTCTCCCAATAGAGTGGTATGGCCTGCTCAAAAATACCATCCAAAATTTCTGTCCCAAATAACATTGTCGCAACTCTGTTAACCCGAACAATCTGACCAGTCACATCGCAAACGATAAACGCCTCAGCTGCCTGATCGAATACTCGGTACATGAATCTTTGCTCATTACGTTTTTGCTCTGTAAGGTCGGTTACTATCATGTAAGCAAATTGTTGTTCCTCAAAGCAATAATTCACTGAGACCAATACTGGAATTGATATGCCGCTCATTGCTTTAAGACTGAACTCTCTTTTAAAACGTTTCCTATTACTTGTCACTAATCGTCGAAAGACCTCCGCCTCTACTGGGGAAAGTAGTTCATAAATTGATATTCCGATCACTTTCTCAAGAGGCTTATGTAGCATCTGGGCGAAATTTCTATTGCTGAAGAGAATCACTCCGTCTTTACTGAGGGTAATATAACCGTCTTGCATTTCTTCGACGATTTCGCGGTAAACATAGTCTGCACCATGTAAAATATAAACCTGTTCTCCTTCTTTTGCGGAGATTAGTAGAGCGTCTACCTCACCCTCACGGATAGCATTTATAATACTATTAGTCTCTTTCAGTTGCCAATGAAGTTCATTAATTTCAGCCATCAATTCTTTTCGTGTCTTGGATTCGTTACCCACTATCGTCACCTATCTCCCCCCAGTGCCAGCAGAATCTCATGTTTATTTGACATGTCACCGATAAAAATTCGTACAGGCTTTGGTGATTTTTTTATCAAAGTTGGAACAGCGATAATCTGGTCGTCTTTAGCGGCTTGGGGTTGTTGGAAAATATCGACTACTTTGAGATCACAATTTCCTAGTAGCAAATTCTCACATAGATTTCTTACGTTGGCGACTGCGTGTTGTGATCGTGGGGAAGAGCCAGCTATGTACAGACGAAGTTCATAGGTTATTGGGGCGGAGCCAGTCGCTTCACCTTGTCTATTGTACTCAATCTGTCGTATCATCTCTATCCAACTCCTCAGTTCCGAATAATGTTCAATCCTACCAGTACACGCTCCACATTGGACAAATCCCCGATAATTTTGGTGAGCGGAGGAGGAAGTCGTCGTACAAGAGTTGGAATTGCTAAGATTTGATCAGTCCTTCCCACCTCCGGATTTATCATTAAATCGACTACTTCGATACTGTACTTACCCTCTAAGTGAGTTTGGCAAATCTCACGTAAGTTGTTAATCGCCCGCACCGATTTCGGCGTCTGGCCGGCGATATATAAACGCAGCAACCATAGTTCTGGCTCTGCTGGGCCCTGGCCTAACTCTTCATCTATACTCATTGTCGCCCTCCCAAAATCTATTTATCCCCTTTACGCAAAACTGCAATGTCCTGCCGGGTTTGTGAAAGAGCGGCAGCCTCCATCTTTTCTTCTGTAATCCGTTTCTCTAGTTCTTCCAGCTCAGCTTCAAAGACCAGTTTTAGTGCGTTAATCTCTGCCTCCATCTTCTCGCGTTTACGCTCTACTTCACGCTGTTTCCGCTCGATTCCTTGCTGATTTAACAGACGCCGTGCCACATCCTTTTCCTCCTGGGCGAATCGGGCCGAACCAGTAAGGATACCCTCTGTCCCCCTGTATACATCGACAAGTTCGATGCCATGATCTGTCAGGATAAACTCACGAATTTGGTTGGAATGGGCCATACCGCGTGATTTAATAATATACAGTCCCCGGTTCCGTTCGCCGTTGATTTCGATGTCCCTTAACGCAAGCCAAGTATCGATCAGGGAAGAGGTCTTTACTTCGGTCTCTTCGACTTGTTCCGGCGAAGATAAATTGGTAAAAACAGTAGTAATTCCCTGCAGTTTTAGAAAATCTAGAAGCCGTGTCAGCATGATTTTCACTTCAGGATTTTCGCCGGCTGCGGTTAAATTGGAAATGGGATCAAGAACTACCATCCGTGGTTTGAACTCATTTACCTGCTTGTAGATCTTGACCAAATGCATTTCCAGTCCCAAAAGGGTAGGCCGAGCCGCAATGAAACGTAGCAGTCCCTGATCTTCCCATTGCTGAAGCTGAAGACCAACACTCTCCATGTTGCGGATGATCTGGTGCTTGGATTCTTCAAACGCAAAATACAGGCAACGGTCGCCTCGATGACAAGCGGCATCGGCCACAAAAGCGGCTAAGGTCGATTTTCCTGTGCCGGACGTACCGGAAATTAAAAGACTGCTACCGTCATAAAAACCTTCACCACCCAGCATGGTATCTAAACGATCGATACCTGAAGAGATCCGTTTAGTCGAAGCCTGTGCCGTGAGCCCCACCGACGTAATCGGCATAATACAGATTCCTTCCTCGTCGATGAGAAAGGGGTATTCGTTTGTCCCGTGAGCGCTGCCTCGATACTTTATAATCCGCAGCCTACGGGTGGAGATCTGATCCAGTACTTTGTGGTCAAGCTGGATCACACAATCAGAAACGTATTCCTCAATACCATGGCGAGTTATGGTGCCGTCACCTTTTTCACCAGTTACGATAGCAGTAACGCCTCTATCCTTCAGCCAACGAAAGAGTCGGCGCAGCTCCCCCCGGATGATAGCATCATTGTTCAAGCCAGCGAACAATGCCTCGATGGTATCTAACACTACACGTTTTGCACCAATTGAACTGATGGCATAGTCCAATCGTACAAAGAGCCCTTCCAAATCATATTCACCAGTTTCAGTAATTTCACTCTTATCGAAATACACATAATCCATGCATATCTTTTTCTCAGCCACCAGCCCTTTCAGATCAATACCGAGTGAAGAAAAATTTTCGACCAGTTCACTTTCATTTTCCTCAAAGGACATAAAGACACCGGGTTCATTGTAGAAAGTGGCGCCATTCACTAAAAACTGCATCGCTAATAATGTTTTACCACAACCAGCGGAACCACATATCAGCGAGGTGCGGGATTGTGGCAATCCACCATTAGTAATCTCGTCCAAACCCTGTATACCTGTAAGGCATTTCTGTAATTGTTGCTGATTATGCCTGCCTATTGTATCTTTCATAAAAACCACCATCCCAATCAAATTTTCCACTACACAATTTGATGTATCCTTTGCTCAGATACTCTATCTAGCTATGTTTTCGGCATCGTTTTTACAGTAAAAATAGAAGGTACACGATCCCCACTTTTATCTCAATTAACGGTATAATACATATAAAGAATATCTAATTTATAATCAATAAGTACTATGTTCAAGATAGATTATGCAATTCCTGCGCAATGTATCGAATAATAAAAAAAGATGCCATTTATTGATATAATTTGACTAAACTATAGGAAATACGCAAATTCTCTCTTATTTTCGCCATAAAAAAAATCAGTCTCCCAATTACAGTTTGTATACTTCTAAAGGTTTTTTCGCTAAAGATATCAAACTTCATCAAACTCACTCAAAAATAAATAAGACATAGACTGCTTAGAGCAACCTATGTCTTACTCACTTTTCATATATGCTTATATTCTAAACCTTTGAATAGCACCTTGCAAATCTTGAGCCATTTTTGCAAGACTCTGACTAGAAGATCCTATTTCTTCCATAGAAGCCGACTGTTCTTCAGTAGATGCCGATACAGTATGGGTTTGTCCCGCTGTTTCTTTACTGATCTTATGAATAATTTCCACAGAAGCAACAACCTGGTCACTTCCACTTGCCAATTGTTGAATTGCAGCCGAAATTTCTTTCACTTGGCTTGATACCTCATTAACAAGTTTCATGATGTTATTAAAGCCTTCTCCTGTACTGCTTACAACTTCAGTTCCAATCTTAACCTCTTGCGTACCTTCATTCATTGCAACAACAGCTTGATCTGTGTCATTTTGAATTTCGCCAATAAGATTGGCAATTTGCTTCGTTGCCTCCTGGGATTGTTCGGCAAGCCTACGTACTTCCTCAGCCACTACAGCAAACCCCCTTCCTTGCTCACCTGCGCGAGCTGCCTCAATAGCAGCGTTTAAGGCAAGGAGATTCGTCTGTCCTGCAATACCGGAGATAACATCTACAATTTGTCCAATCTCCTTAGACCGATCGCCTAGCTGCACCACTATATTTGCTGAATGAGTAACCGCCCTTTCAATATTTACCATCTGGGAGATAGCCGTAGCAATTGACTTCGAACCGTCTTCAGCTGCCACCGATGTTTTCTCAGATATTACAGATGCGGCGCTAGCGTTTAAAGCCACTTGCTGAATACCTGCTGACATTTGCTCGATAACCACAGTTGCCTCCCTAACAGCATTGACCTGATTTTCTGCTCCCTGTGCAACTTCAGTAATAGCGATAGCAATCTGACTTGTAACCTGAGAGGATTGCTCTGCACCGGCTGTCAGTTCCTCGGAGGACGCTGCAAGTTGTTCAGCCGATTGGGAGATATTAGATACCAGTTTTCTTAGGTCATTTACCATCTCATTAAAACTGCTAGCAAGATCACCCATTTCATCTCGTGTTGTTATATCAACTTTATCGACTGCTAAGTTGCCGTTTGCAATTTCTCTGGCGTGATTACATACCATTTTTATAGGCCGGACAAATTTATTTGATATGAAGTATCCTAACGTGCCTATGATAAGGATCAATAAAGTAAGAACTATAACAAATCGTTTCTGCACAATTTTTATAGGCGCCATTACTACATCCTTGGGGACTTCAGAACAAATAATCCAACCAGTCTTAGCATCATAGGTGTAATAGACAAATTTAATATTCCCTTGATCATCTGTAATCGTTGTAGTACCATTCTTACCTGTGAATCCATCTTGTATATAACTTTCCTGGTTTACATCTTTATGCTCGGCTGCAATGTTAGAATCAGTATGAGCCAAGATTTTCCCTGAACGATCCACTATATAAGCTATAGACTGCCGCCCCGCTCTTTCTCGCAAAAAGTCATCTAAGACAGATAGCGGCAGGGCTCCTTGGATGACACCCGTAATAGTTTCTGGATTTTTAAGTGGCACGGCTAATACTACTATTGGCTTTCCATCTGACATACTAATGATAACATCAGATACCACTTCCTTACCACTTATTGAATCTTGAAAAAACTGTCGATGAGCTGCATTCCCAAGTTTTTGATTATCATCACGAAAACGTTGGTTCCCCACTTTATCATCTACAACCAGCTCTAACTTTGGATAGAGTTTCCTAGCATCTACTAAATATGATTTTCCATTAGGATCCAAACTAATAATGCTAGGATTCTGAGCAAGTACCTTTAACACCACAAAGTGCATATCAAGATAATGGCTAACATCATTGCGTACGGCAGATAATATTTCCATATTTTTTTCATTATATTCTTGTATCGTTTGATTATAGATTAAATTGTAGTAATAAAATGAAGATAATATTAAAGGTAGACAGCTAACAATTAAAAGTATCATAATAATCCGTTTTTTCATGTTTTACCTCCAAGTGAATATTCCTTTGCACTTTGCTGTACAATAAATGTAAGTACTAGGTTCTCTCTTTCCTATCGCCTCCCTATCCCTTACCAAGCCTATCCACGAGAACTAGAAGTCCTTCTTCCCTCACCCTCCAGTGATATCAGCACATGCAGAATTATAATGTTCTCATATGTGAATTTTTTTCATATATGAGAACATTATAATCCATATATTTCTACATAATATATCCTTTTCCTGCATTTTTATTTTTATCCTATTTTATTCAATCTATATACAGTCTTTCCTCGGCAACATTTTCTCATTATTTTGCAAATTGAATCACTTATTACCCAACCAAAATAAAAGACATCAGCCTTTATTATAAAAGAGTTGATGTCTTTTTTCGCCGTTATAGATGCTACGGTTCTGTGTATCAGTTATAACAGAGAAACATGGTAATGAGTCGCCCTCATTGCTCTTGAAAAACTTAGAATAATCCTATGATCTCTTATCCCACAATAAAAACAACCAATTCTATATCTTTGAGAAATAATACACCTGTCCCTAGGTATAACTTATTTCTTCGTCACGCATCCCAATCGTCTCTTACTTTAGAATAAAGTAAATGCTCCATATCCCTACCATTGTAATGTTTGATAAACGAGCTTTCATATTTCATTTCCACATTTTCAGCGACTCTAAGTGAAGCAAAGTTATTTGTCCGTATGCATGCATACACTTTATCTACATGCATCTCTCCAAAGGCATAGCTAATCAACGCTTTACTACCTTCTGATGCAAAGCCTTTGTGCCAGTATTCCTTTTTTAGCATGTAACATACTTCTAAAATGCACGTCCCCTTCATGTCACTCCAATGCAAGCCCATTTGCCCTACAAAATCGCCACTTTCTTTTGAGATAGCCGCAAAATATCCGACGCCATCATAACGATAATATTCTAGTTGTCTCTCAATCCAATCCTTGATTTGCCGTTCCGAAAAGGTATGCTCCCAGGCATACATCACAGTTGGATCGGTAAGCATTCTGGAAAGATCGTTAAAATCAGCATATGTAATTTTTCGTAATAATAGCCGATCACTCTGTAATACGATTTCAAAATTCTGCATAGCGTCCTCCTGCATCACCTTGTGTAAACCACAGCAAGGTAAGTGTGTATTTGTTTTTAAGATATAGTATCTAAAATAATTTTATAAATCGATGTGACGTGTCAAAGAACCATCACCTGAATCATTCGCTGTTCCTCAAACCAGAGTTTTTCCGTCGATGTTCTTTAGATTCCACCTCACGGTGGACACCTTTTTCTTAAACGTTGGCACGATCAACCCCTCGGACTTCTAGCGACAAGTAAGGACTCATGCTAGGCGCACTAAAAGAAGGTTCTGCCAGTCCCGGCAGAACCTTCTTTTCTTACCTTCTGAACAAATTGCCGATATCCAAAAGTATGAATACCCTATTTTCCTCTTTGCCAATTTCCCGGATAACTAAATTTACAAATCCATCCTTTTATTTTTTCCACTCTTCATATGTATATACACAGAATCTGTCTACGGTCGCTTGCAATTCTAACGCCATTTTTGACAATGACTCACTTGCATAAGCAACTTCTTGCATTGATGCCGTTTGCTCTTCGGTGGCTGCCGAGACACTTTGGGATTCAGCTGATGACTTTTTACTGAGTTCATCAATCTTCATCATAGAATTAACAATTTTCTGACTTCCCGATACTACTTCCTGAAGAGAATTTGAAATTTCTTTGACTTGAGATGAAACTTGTGTTACTAATTCCGCAATCTCCTGGAATGCGACCCCTGCAGCATTGACCACTTCAGCCCCAGTCTTCACTTCACGAGTGCCATCATTCATAGCGCTAACCGCATCTTGTGTATCTTTTTGAATTTCACCAATCAATTCAGCAATCTTTTTGGTCGCCTCCTGAGACTGCTCAGCTAATTTTCGCACCTCTTCCGCTACTACAGCGAAACCTCGCCCTTGCTCACCAGCCCTGGCGGCCTCAATAGCAGCGTTAAGAGCCAAAAGATTGGTCTGCCCAGCAATTCCAGAAATCGTATCAATGATCGCTCCAATTTCTTTGGAGCGATCACCTAACTTTGAGACTACTCCAGCAGACGTGTTAACTGTATTTTCAATATTCCCCATCTGTGTAATGGCTTTATTAACAGCTTTGCCTCCCTCTTGGGCCTTATAAGCAGCTTGCGCTGACTGTTCTGCAACATGATTGGTATTTTTGGCGACCTGTTGAACATTATTTGTCATCGTTGCCACTACTGCGGATGCCTCATTGGCAGCAGCCAATTGCTTATCTGCACCATTTGCCACATCAGTTATTGATATCGCTATTTGATTGGTCGCCTGGGAAGATTGCTCAGCACTAGCAGTTAACTCTTCGCTAGAAGATGCAACGTGGTGCGCTGCTACATTGATCTTCACCATCAAATCATTTACCTTTTTTCGCGTCATAAGCAAGGCATCCGCTAAATGTCCTATTTCATCCTTTTGTACAACACGTTGTGGCTTTTCACAAAAGTCTCCATCAGCTAATTCTTCACAAGTAATCGTCAAAGCTTTTAGTGCTTTGGTGATTACTTTGGTGATCATCAAACCAGAAATAACAAGTATGATTAATGAGATTAATGCAATTCCATGCATAATCATCACAGCGCGTTGAAACGAAATCTCATTATTACGCTTAACTTCCTCTGATGATTTAGCAAAATAGTCAGTAATATCTTCGATAGTTTTAATATATGCATTACTAAATGGATCAACTTGTACCGTATAAAGTGCATATGCTTCAGCATTTTTGTTCTCCAGTGCCAAAGCGATAACGGGCTCTCGTGCAACAAGATATTTTTGTCTTGCCACTATAACTTTTTCTAACAGCTCTTTCGCTTTAGGGTCAAGCTGTATTTTATTCACTTTTGCAAAATTTTCGTCGATTTCCTTTCCTCTCTGCTCAATAAAGCCCTTAAGCGCTACATTTTTCCGATCATCGTCGGTTAACATCAATTCCAGAACCGCACCATTTGATGATACAATATGAGATCTCGTTTCATTTAGTATTTTTATTGGCATTAGTTGATCATCATACATAATGCCCATATAGCTGTTTGACTCTTTCAGATAATGATAACCCGTATAATCTACAGCCCCTAAAGAAACAAGTCCGACTATGATAAGGATTCCTAATTTGAAGGTCATTTTTAAGTTTGCTATCCATTGCATAATAAACCCTCCCATTATATTTTGCATTTATCAATATTTTTCGTCAATTTTTTACCAATTCCTTCTATAATCACAGTATTTTTTGAAATGAACTACTGTACAAATCTTTTGCACCATTAGAGGAGACAGGTGTAGTATTTTGAGAAACTGTGCCTGTCCCCCTGTTTTTGTAGAAAAATTAACAATTACTTCAAGATAATTGTTAATTCTACATTATGACACTGGGACGTCAGACCAATGTCAGATGGATTCACGAATTAACAAAAATCTGTCAAAGGATCTCTCAAAGATTGAAGAGATTACGGAGGGATCTCCAGGAAGTATCTCAGACGATATATCGTTTATTCAGCCTGCTTAGAAGTATTTTTTTTAGTCAAATAATATACATTTATACAGACTGTGAATAAATTAATCAAGGCCACTGGTATTGCATTTATAGCAACAGCATAGATGACAAAACATATGCCACCTACCATGTTCATAAAACGCAGTTTGTTCATAGATTTCATTAAGAAAGAAATAGCCACTAGAACTGAAGCCAAATACCCTAAACACTCTACAAAATTGATGTTTTCCATATTACCTCAACCTTTCTTTATCTTTTTACAAAATGAATTCAACTACTACCCTTGCACTATTAACAGTAAATTAAAAAGCATCTTCTCCTGTTTGATAAAGAAACAGGAAAAGATGCTTTTGGGCGTTAAACTTGTTTTAATTTTTAGTCAGCCTTTTGATTCTAATACAATTCTATACTCTTACAAAAAATCCTTTTTTATTTATAGTGTACGGACATTGAAAACTGTACAACCTCACCTTTTCTCTACAGGCACTTGTTCAACTTTCACTAATTCATCTTTAATAGCCTCGCCAGTTGTTGCTCTTTTAAATTCTTGGATTCCCTTTCCCAGTGCTTTACCCACTTCAGGCAACTTGCCAGGACCAAAAACTACCAAAGCAATTACTAGAACCAATGCCAATTCAGGCATACTGAAATTTAGCATATATACCCCCCTCTCATATAAATTCATAAGTATATTATTAAATTGCTTTTGAGACTAATTAACTTTTTGCAGGAGTTTATCCTTATAAGTAGCCCATTCAAGCTAACTCAAAATTGACAAAAACATCGTAAAAGGCTACCCCCTTACTTCCGGTACGCAATTCACCCATATCGGTGGGTAACCCTGCATTCAAGTCATTCAACTGTACTTCATAACCAGGCAGCCATCCCTGATAACATACCAATATATCCAGTGGTGTATCAGCAGACATGCAGGCTTTTAGAGTAATACTACCTAAATCATTATACACTCTTACTAACTTTCCCCCTTGGATTCCTTTCTTCTGTGCCGTTTGGGGGTGAATCAATATAATCGCTTCATAGTTATGAATTTTCGAAGCAATGTTTTGAAATTGGGAATTAAGGCCCTGCTGGTTATGTGCTGTAATTAACCAATAAGGATATCTCACATCAGGCTGTATACCTTCTATATATTCTGGCAGTGCAGGATTTTGATGTTCTTCTGCATTTTTAGAAAAAAATTCAAATTTACCCGATGCAGTAGCAAACTTTTTATCTTCCCAAGCAATTTGGCCAACATTGGCCCTACGCGCCCCGCTAGCAAGTTCCGACCAATGCTCTATACCTAACATTGCATATAATGTTTCGGTACACTCATGATCAAGAAAATCTTCGGGGGACTTATCACTAGAAAACGTACTCGTCCCTGGGCGAAGGTCATTTAATTTCTTACATAACAGCCGTGCAATCTCTAAATCGCTTTTAGCCTCAAAATAAGGTGGAATGGCTTGTTCATTTAGGGCTACCCAATGATGCCAATAGCTAGGGACAATATCCATTTCTTCAAATTGTGTCGTTGTCGGCAATACGATATCAGAATATTGTGCTGTGGGAGTCAGGAACTGATCGACTGTTACGATAAGCTCTAACTTATCCAGTTCCTTAAAAAGACTGCTTCTGCACACATCCTGTGTCAGTAAATTTCGACAGGCCAGCCACAATAATTTTACTGGTACATCCTTTATACGACTGACTTCATCAGCAAATCGATTAATATTAAGATACCGATTGCCTCCAGGATCTTTCGTAAAATGATCATTAAAGTTCCAAGTCAGCTGATGGGCATAATGGACGCCGCCGCCTGCCATTCCGATGTTACCAGTCATAGCAGCCAACGCATCAATGGCTCGTAAATTTTGCCCACCGTTTACGTGCCGTTGCAGACCGAAGCCCGCCCAAATAAACATTGGCTTGACTGAACCTATCATTTCTCCTAACTCTTTGATAAATTCTATTGATTGCCCACATCGCTCAGAGAGAAAAGGGAGTTCAACTTCTTCAAGATAGGCAGTAAATTCTTCCCATCCAATCGTATTAAGCCTTATAAATTCTCCATCGAATTTACCGAGTTCAAAAACTACCTTCGCCAAAGCGAGGGCCAGTGCCCCGTCTCCACCAGGCTTAATCTGTACAAACCAATCGGCTTTTTTTGCAGTCTGGCTATATAGCGGATCAATTACAATTACCTTTGCCCCCTTTTCCTGGGCCCGATAAATGTAAGGAAGGGAATGGATTGCCGTCCAAGCCGGGTTCCCTCCCCATAACAGTATCAATTTCGCATTCTCAATTTCTTCAGGATCTGAGTTTATATTCCCACCCATATCGTAAAACTGAGCATCCAGCCCAGCTGACCAACAAGGTGAACCTTTCAGCTGGGTCGTTGGGCCAAAGCTGTTAAACATTCCTTCAACAGCATAATGCAATATCCCAAAGTTACCGGAATATTTATTAAGACAGAGCGGAAGCGTTGAGTGATATCGTTCTTTAAGCTCTATCATTTTTTGTGCGATAATCTCAATAGCCTTATCCCACGTAATCTGTTCCCATCTGCCGCTTCCTCGTCCGATTTGTCGCATGGGAAATTGCAGTCTTTCCGGGTCGTATACTCTTCGAATATAATTATACCCTTTCGAACATAGTTTCCCCTTCGTATAACCATGATTCGGGTCTCCCGTAATCTTTTCTAATTTACCATTACGAACATAAGCCAGCATGCCGCATGTGTCATAGCAATTGCGTGGACAGACATGCCGAGTTACTTGGTATCCATTTTCTAAATAGGCCATTATCATCACATACTTTACTTATTTGTAGAATATCTTCCCGCTTCACCCTCGAAAAACCTTTATCTTATTATTAAAAACCAAATATAGTTAAGGCTGTTGCTGAACCAAAAAACATCCCGCGCCCCAAAACTTCTCCGATAAAGGTTAGTACAAACAAAGCTATCATTAATCGGGATATATTCCATTCCCTCTGCAAAGCAGTATAAGCAATGACACCAATCGGCACCAGCCAACCTGCTAGTATACGCGGCCAAAAAGCAGCACTCATGATCATGTTCTTGCCCGTCAAGGTCGCTACATCGCCCATCGACATCAACATAGACAGGTACAGCAGAAAGTTAATTAAACCGATAACCAAGACTGCACCTTCAAAAAGATATACATTTTTACCTACTACATAGTTTTTCATTTTAAACAGAACGGAAATCAACAATGGTCCTAATACAGCCGCTGTTAGCAAAAAGAACAACACAGGTCCAAAATGATTCCACGCAGGCCTTGCTGGTAAAACATAAATCATTCCCGAAGACATTACCGCTAATAAAGCAATAGCAGCGCCAACTGCACCAGTAAATTTCCTGTCAATTCCTCGCTGCCACTGGTAGCAATTAACCAGTACCATCACAAAAAACATACCAAACAATAATACTTCTGCACTAAGCCAGGATGTACCAATATGGCTTAAAGCACGATAAGCTTCTAGTGGATGTCCTAGATGGCCAGTCGATGCTGCTAAACCGATGCCGATGATGATCACAATCCCCTTTGCGGCAAAAGCTCCCACCGCAGCATCGATTTTTTTTGTCCTTTGATCAAGTACCCAGAGAGTAACAAAAGCACCTGCCGCCATTTGTGACAATACCGTAAACAAGACCAATGCCCACTCACCCATTATTGATCCCTCCTAACCTGGATTCCGAGGGTTGGCTTTATAAACCGTGTAGTCGGTTTAGTGATTGAAATATCGGGAAAGCCTGGAAGAGAGCTGCGGGTTTTATCTAAATTAACTTCTTCTAGGTTCACAATCGCTAGCGCTTCCATCGGACATCCAGCAACACAAGCTGGCATTTCACCGTTATCCTGCTTGGCAGCGCACATATGACATTTCTCTACTTTTTTTGTTTTTTCATTAAATGCAGGGACTTTGTATGGACAAGCTAACATACACATCTTACAGCCAATACACCGTTCTTTATGATGAACAACGATTCCGTCTTTTCGCTTGGTATAAGCCTTCGCTGGACATGCATTAAGGCACGCAGGATCTTCGCAATGATTACAAGCAAGAGAGGCAAAATATCTGCCAGGCATTCCAAATTCACTCTCTGGCAACGGATATACTTTACGCCAGCGGATTGCAGGTTCCAGCTGATATTCATTTTTACACGCCATCTCACAGGCATGGCAGCCTGCGCAGCGATCACTCTTTACAACAAATGCCTTTTTGACCATATTAAATCCTCCTTATTACACTTTTTTTATTGCGACGAAATTATCATGGAAGGCAATACCTGGCGACCCAGTTGCTTTTTTCCCCATATCGGCAGGGATGGCCTTAACCGTATAGTTAACATTAAAATTTTTACCTTTATACCAAGCCTCATAGACAACGACAATATCAGGGGAAACGGTTTCTGTTACCTTGGCCGGCAAAGTGATATAACCAATGTCATTGTACATTTTCACCTGATCCTTGTCTTGAATACCAAACTTATTGGCTACAATCGGATGAATTTCTAAACATGGCTCGTTATTGATGGCAGCCATCCAATCTAAATTTTGAAATTGGCTATGAATATTTAACTTCCAATGGGAAGATATACATCGTAATGGAAATTTGTTATCAGGCTGCATTTCTTCTACATATACAGGCAAAGGGAAATGCCCAAATTTCTTGGCCTCATCTGACCAGAGTTCATATTTGCCGGAAGGCGTCTTAAATTTCCCATCCTGCCAAGCAATCAAGCCTGTTTTGGCTTTTACAGGCCCTTTCTTCAATTCCTTCCAGTCTTTAATCCCAAACTGTTTATAAATACCGTCATTAAACTCTTTCCCAACCCATTCTTCTAAGTTGCCAGAAACGGGGAATGTGCATGATCCTTTTTCCAGTTCATTTAGTTTTGCTGATAATTCCATCGCGATTGTCACATCATTCTTCGACTCGTACATGGGCGTAATGGCCTGCTCATTGAGGCTCATCCAGTAATGCCAGTAAGATACATTGACCCCTGGTGTTTCAAAGGTGGTCGTAACTGGCAAAACGATATCTGACATTTCCACAGTAGGGTTCATATACATATCTGCTGTTACAACAAGATCCATGGCTTCAAATGCCTTTTTTACCACAGCTGTTTCTGGATCTTGGGATATGGGGTTTCGACAAGCAATCCACATCATTTTTATCGGAGGTTCATTTGCATTTAACACTTCAGCGCCAAAGTTATTGATATTAATGGCTCTGTCCGCTATTCCTCCACTATTTTCTGGTTTCTTTTGCACCATGGCGTGATATTGGAATCCCCATGTTTGTAACTGAGCGTACTGAGCCCCGCCGCCTGACTTGCCAATATTTCCAGTAATCGCTGCCAGAGCGTCAATGGCCCTCACATTCTGCCCGCCATTGGTATGACGTTGCATGCCATATCCAATCCAGATATTGGCTGGTTTCGTTGTGGCATACTCACGAGCCATGCTTTCAATGACATGTATTGGTATGCCGGTCTTTTCAGCTGCCCATTCGATGGTAATATTCTTTTGTAAATAACTGAAAAACTCTTCAGCCCCTTTGCTGTTTTTTGCCAGCCATTCTCCATCATAAAGTTCATTATCGAAAATATAACGCGCCATTCCCAGTGCTAAAGCCCCATCAGTACTTGGTTTAATTTGAATATACATATCAGCCTGGGAAGCAGTCTGAGTCATAATTGGATCAATAACAATCAATTTACAACCACGTTTCTGCGCCTCTTTAACAAAATACATGGAGTGAACAGAACACCATGAAGGATTGGCGCCCCAGATGATCAGATACTTTGAATTTACAATATCTTCAGGATCATTGCAGTAAATGGTCCCAAAATCAAACGTCTGAGCGTCAATGCCTGCTGGCCAGCATGGTGTTCCTGTTGCCCTAGTTGTGTTACCAATGCTGGTTAACATTCCTTCAATGCCATAATGCATAATATCAAAATTCCCGGAATACTTATTCAAACAAATTGGCAGGGTACTGCCATATTCTTTTTTGATTGCTAATATCTTCTGGGCAATCTCTGTATAAGCTTGCTCCCAGCTAATTCTTTCCCAATTGCCTGATCCCCGAACCTTTTGCTTCATAGGATATTTAATCCGATCTGGACTATAGACACTACGCGTGTAACTATATCCTTTGGCACACAATTTTCCCCGGGTATAAGAACTAATCGTGCTGCCTTCTACTTTTGTTAATACACCATCTTTGACGGTTGACACAATAGAACATGTATCATAACAATTGCGTGGACAAGCATTAAAAAAATTTTTGCCAATACTCACTTCAGCAGCGGTAACCGGCGTAAGTCCCGAAAAAAAGAAATCACAGATTGAACTGCCAAATCCAAAAGATGCTGCTGCAACTGCTGAGTTCTTCAAAAATGAGCGTCTCGTTATTGCGTATTTTTTATCCATTTTACGCCCTCCTTAAATTGAGATTTTCCGTTCTTCGCCTTGTAAAAACTCCTCAAATATCTCTGCCATTCCAAGACAGAATGGATTTACCGCATGCTGCAAAACATCGTTGCAATGCTCATACAACCAAGGCTTGATATGCTCAATAAAAAACAATTTATACAATATTAAATACTCATTTGGGGCTTCTATGTGCTCGCTTTCTGTTTTCTTTGCGGCTTGTGCCAATAGGTAGCAGATAAACTCCAACTCTAAGACTAAATGATCATCGGGTATACTGTTTTTCGCTTTCACTTCCACACCGATCTTTTTATAAAAATTACGTACAGCAAGTGTTTCTTCTTGCATGACAAGGCCGAGCTTATTGCGATAAGAACTTTCAAATGGCGGTGCCAGTAACTTTCCTGGACCAACAAACAATTTGTTATATTCATATACCGAATTTTCATCGATAACAAGACTCATCTCTGATAGTTTTTTTAGCAAACGATTGAACACTGGCTCTGCACCTTGCCAATGATCATTCTGGTGGCCGCTAGCTGCTTGTAAGGCTTGACCTATTTCTTGCCAATCACCCTGATAATACTTCTTGAATAAAGAATATATGCAGTAACGAGTTTCTAATTCTTTTAACATATTAAACTTGTGGTTTTGCAGCATTATCCTCCTTCACCTGCCCCTCTTTATCCTTACCTGTAGTGTCTGTTACCTGAACGTCCGGAGTGAGTTGCTGCCTAGTACTGGATTTTATAGGAGCCTTTTGTATTCCATTCGTCAGTTCTTCACTCGATAGTTTTAACTTCTTTTCAACAACAGGTTTTGCTACCCCTTGATAGTTTTCATTGACAACACCGCTATCAAGTTGTACTTTGACACCATCCGTAGCTTTCCCACATGCTGTAAGAGTCACAGCCATCACTACCGATAATACAAGAAAGTAACGTAAATCGTTATGTAACAATCGCCCCACCTCCATCATCTTCTGTTTTCATTATACCGTACAGCAATGAGGCCTGTTTTGTAATAAATTATCAATTTTTTCAGATTTTATAGAAAAAAAAACAAACCAGTCTTAAAGACCGGTTTTGCATATTTTGCTGATTTTGCAAGCAACGGATAACGTAAGCAAATTCTCCATTTGTTGAAAATCAGTATCAAGAATTTCCTCGATCTTCTTCAAACGGTTTCGCAGGGTATTCGGATGCATAAATAGCTTTTCTGCTGTAAGATTAAAATCACCATTCATTCCAAAATAAGTTTGTAGTATTTCCAAAAAGTTTGTATTGTTTTTCCCATCATAATCAATAACTGCCTGTAGATATTCCTTATAAAAATCATCAAGTTGCTCCATACTGATATGAGCCAACAGACGAATGATGCCCAAATCTTCAAAATGGGTAATATGCCCTTTGTCGCGAATAAATCGCCCCAGTTCCAAGGCTTGTTTGGCTTCTTGATAACTGCGGCATAAGTCAGCCCCTGTTGAATAAAATTTGCCAATGCCGATCGAGACACCAAGATCAGGCAGAGCCTCCCGAATATTCTCTTGCAGCAGCGTTGTTATGTTCTTGATATTTTTCCGGCATGTCTTAGCATCTTCCGCGATGACTGGAACGATGACTAAAACCTGCTCCTGTTGCTCAGCAATAATAAATTGCTGGAACTTACCCTTTAAAAACGACTGCGCTACCAGAATTAGCTCTTCCAGTAACTGTTCTTTATTGATTTGCCTTTTGTAATCGTCAGGCTCAATAATGAAAAGTTGCTGCGGAACCCTCAGATTCCATCCCCAGTACTGGCCACGCTGCACTAATACTTTCTCATTTTCAAAATTGTTGTAAAGTAAATCATAAATAAATTGATCTTTATATTTCATTTCTATTTTTTTTATATTATTTTGATTCATCAATTCTTTGGTGCACAGCAGGCCTGTTTGACGCATCCTGCACAAGTCCAATCCATTGAGGTGATCCCCGGTTTTAAAAACTAATAGAAATCCAAACATTCGGTCACCAATCTGCAGTTTATTAATATAGTAATGAATAAGTTCCCCAACTTCCGTACAGACATCACCACGGTAGCGATTCTGCAAATTTGGGTTTAGTTCGTGCTGGTGATATTGCCGACAGATCCTTTTGGTAATTTTACTCAATTCATCTTCTTTGATCTTCTCACCCTTGATGCAATAATCTGCTATTTGAAAGACCGAATTGACAAGAGCAACTGTAGTTTGCAGATATGTGCTGAGCCCTTTTAGAAATGTGGGCAAATCGGTTTGCAATATAGTAGTAACTTGATGAAGTCCACTATTTTCAGCAAAGTCGATTAACTTATCTTTGTCTTTTAGCTTTACTACAAGTTCCAACGAAAATACAACATCGGTTTCATCAATAGGCTGATAATGAAATAAGAGCGGTATCTGATATGTTTCCGCTGCGTCTAATAAGCGCTGTGACAATATCTGTTTTGGGTTGACAATCAATATAGCAGCTGCAGAACTGCGCAAACATAACTCAATTACACTTTCGCAAGCGGATACTTTTTCATCTGGATAAACAATAACCAGTGTATCCTCTAATCCTGCTATGTTGCTTGTCGCCCTCATTTCAACTACTTTGGAAATTTTTCGCTGTTTCCCCAGCCACCCGGCAGCGATTACAGACTTATTCAGCGGTTCAATTGCCAATAATTCCTGTACTGTACAGCACGGTTTTCCCTCTCGCTCATCCATCTATGAAATCCTCCCAAAACAGATTGGATTCTTCGGCAATAAAAAACGAATAGACGGCTTAGTAAACTGGATCATTGGGAAGTTCGGTAATGTTTGCTGAGAGCCAAAAGGCAGAGGCTGCATCAAATTAACTACACGCAAAGCACCAACAATGCAAACAGAAACACAAGCAGGTTCCAAGCCCTGATCAATAAGTTCACTGCAAAAATTACATTTGCTCACCTTTTTCGTTTGAGGATTCATTTTAGGAACAGAAAACGGACATGCTCCTTCGCATCTCTGGCAACCATTGCAACGTGTTGAATCATTCAATACGATTCCATCGCGACGTTTTTTGTAACAGCGTTCTGTGCATACACGAATACACTCTGGGTTCAGACAATGATTGCAAGACAATGATAAAAATTCAAATACCTGATTACCAGGGCCAATATTGAGCACGCGTCGATATCTTGTCCGACTAAACTGGTGCTCATTCATGCAAGCGATTTCACAACTCTTGCAACCAACACACTTCCCCAGATCGATTAAAAAACCTAGTCGTTTTTGCAAAATAGAACACCTCCCTGCCTCTCATTATTTAGAAAACGAGCAATGGAGAAAGCGACAACCTACTATTAGGCTATTCCACTTTTCTGCATGATGCATGATGTATCCTGCAAAACTGTTATAAAATATTCAATTTCGTTGCTTATAGTACTTACAATAAAAGCACCTAAAAGAATATACGAAAAAAGTATTAATATATAGAGCCAGGAAGGGTTTCTTTTGAAAAAGAGAAAAAGGCGTCCCCGAACTAACTTCAGTTTACGGTTAGCAATAAAGCTTGTGACTATTGATTTAAGGCATTGACGACTAGAAATTATTTAATCTCTTATTGAACTAAGAGTCAGCAAACTTGAAATCAGATCAGTTGGCTCATAAATTTAAATGGCATGCTGCCTACTTTGCAGCATGCCATTACTTTTGGGACAAACACGGCCATTGGAGTCGACAAATTTAGGGGCGGTACAAGTTAGCTGGTCTATATCCTATTCAACTTCTGCAACAACCCGGCAGGGTAATCCTGTCAGCCCCTCATAGTTGACTGGATAAGTATGTAACAGGAATGCCTGACCTTTAACCGCTGCAAGCAATACATCCAGATTGGCCAGATTCTCAATTACAAAGATTCCATGATCAGCACAATACTGATCAGCCTGGGGATGCTCGGCAGGTTTACGGATACCAGGAAAGTCAATACCAATCATGCTTACTTTTTTATTTATAAGATCGGTTATTAACCCATTGGATAATTCGAGATGGGTTTGGAGATATTCAGGAGTTGCGAACTTCTTTTCTTTTAGGCATCCAGTATAAAATATAACAAAATCGTGTTCAGTAATTTTGTCAATATTGATATCGCCTGCTTCAATTTCTCTTTCTTTCACGTGACTGACATCAAACAGTATTCCTCTTCTTTCAGTATTCTCCAGCGGAAATTTTTTGTCCATAACATCGAAGTGAGTGCCGAGATGACCAAATTGAATATAAGGGGGTATTTGAGCAGTAGCAGTCATATCCTCCATTAACTTTCTAATTTCTTCGGTAACAGTAACTGTCAAATCAATTTTCATTATATATCGCTCCTTGCAGCATCGTTAGTTTCCATGGAAACAATTTTATTATAAAAGATTATTGTTTCCATGTCAACTATATTTTTGTTGACGAGGAAACAATTTGCGCTTGGCTTTATATCTTTATATGCTGTATAATAAAAAATATTTCTAATTACAAATAACATATGTAAAAGTTAGGTTGATAATATGCAAAGCAAAGAACGAAAAGTTGAAAATTTAATTAACGAGTTTCAAGTCTTAATCTACCATTATAATGATCTGGAAGAATATAAGAAGCAAGCCTTAGGCACTGTCCTACTGGAGCAAGGGCATGAAGAACTACGTAATGTAAGCATCTCTTTGGCGGAATGTCATGTAATTGATTGTATTGAGCGCAACGAACTGTTCAACACAACGGCGATTGCCAAAAAATTAACTATCACTAAAGGCGGTATTTCCAAGATAACAACCAAATTAATTAAGAAAAATATGATTGAAGCTTATCGTCTGACAGATAACCAGAAAGAAATCTACTACCGCTTAAAGCCGCTGGGGAGAAAGGTTTTTGACTTTCATGAAACCTTGCACAAGGAAGCAGAAGAATTTTTCAAAAAAATTTTTAGTGCGTATAGTCAAAGTGAATTAGAGTTTGCCAGCAGGTTTTTAGCAGATATAACGGCTGCCATTCGAACTACAACTAGCGGTAAGCCGGATGCTCTTACCAACTGCCCGTCAGACATCAAGGAAGAGAAGTAACCTGGACAGTATTTAATATCGAATATAACGTTAGTAATATCCCTCGATCAGATCGGGGGATATTTATTTTAACGGCAAGAATTCCTCTGCAGGACTCTGCATATCCTCTTCAGCAATTATCGAAAACCTGTCTGTCTCACTAAGAAAGTTAGTGCAGTATTTTTTAAAAGACAAAGCCAAAATTTTTGATTGACTATAACATTGATGTCATAGCTTATAATAAAAATGGAGGGGAACTAAAGATGCTTATCAAAGAATTATCTTTAAAAACCGGGGCAAGTATTCGTTCATTGCGATATTATGAAACCAAAAATTTAATTAATGCGAACAGGCTTGAAAATGGTTATCGTGATTATGACGAAACAACGATCCAAAAAGTAAAAACCATTCAGTTATATCTGAGTCTTGGACTAACGACAGAGGATATTACCCACATTATTGATTGTCCAACTTCACTCTCAAACAGACCATTATGCAAGGCAGCCTATGAACTCTATAAAACCAAGCTAGAAGAAGTAAATAAGCAGCTTTCCGTGTTACAAAATATAAAACTCCGCCTAAAGGAGCGTATTAATGAACTTGAAAGAAACTAAAAAGGAGAACTTTTATGATTATTGATAGTCATGCACATGTAATGCTGCCGAAGGATCGGCAAATAGATATGATGAAACAGGCAGGCATAGACCGTACTATTTTATTTGCTACGACAATTCATCCGGAAACGGCACAAACTATGGATGATTTTTCAACTGAGTTGAAAAACTTATATGATATTTTAAATGGAAGAAAAAATCCAGTCCAAGAAAGAATAGAGTCAATCACAGAACTGGCAGAAACAATCAAAAGTAACCCTAAGAAGTATATTGGCTTTGGCCCCATTCCGCTTGGACTGTCTTATGAAGAAAATCTGGAGTGGATCAATAACTATATTTTAGCAAATAATTTTAAGGGGATTGGAGAACTTGCACCCGGTTCAGGACAAGTAGGAAAGCTAGATCCACTGTTTCAGGCATCTCATGAATCCGGCGATCTCCCCCTTTGGGTTCATACTTTTTTTCCTTTAAATTTTGCTGACATCAAAGAGCTTCTTTACTTAGCCCAAAAATATTCGACTGTACCTTTAATCGTAGGACACTTAGGCGGAATACATTGGCTAGATACACTGAAAGCAGTACGGAGTCTGCCCAATATTTACCTTGATTTGTCGGCAACCTTTACGACCATAGCACCGTTCTTTGCTATTCAAGAATATCCCGAACGTACCCTCTTTAGTTCAGATGCTCCCTACGCTTCACCGCTTGCCACCCGTACGATATTAGAACAGATTGTTCATGACAAGCAGATTTTAAAAGAGGTTTTAGGTGGAAATATTGCGCGATTATTAGATATTTAAATTGCGGCTCCTGCTTCATACGCTTTTGATAAAAGCTCTTTATTATTCGCTGCGGCATTAGTTTCTCTACCACCTGGCAGTAAAATGGTATTCACTGCATGTAAACCAAGCATCTTCAACATAGCTTCATTGGTTTGAAAGGCGGTTTGAAAAGCTTGTGGGTTTGGATTGCCTTGAGAATATACCATGATTAAATTTTTAGCGGCATATCTAGGCTTGAAGTCTTCAGTGAACAAGCCACAAAGTCTGTCCCATAACAGTTTCATCTGAGCTGTAACTTGCCACATGTATACGGGCGAGCCGAAAACTACAGCATCGGCTTCCACAATATGCTTAAACATATTCTGAAAATCATCTTGTATAATACACTGTCCAGTCCTTCGACAAACAAAACATCCTTGGCAAGGCTTGATGTTCATATCATACAAGTTAAAAATAGTTGTTTCGGCACCAGCATCTTGTGCTCCTCGAATAACTTCTTTAATAAGAGTGACTGTATTACCCTCTTTTCTTGGACTCCCTATAAAAGCAACCACTTTTTTCATTTTGTAATTCCCCCTATCTTTACTTAGCATTCTATTTATACTATCATTTAATTTATCATAGTAATAGATATGTATTTATACTAGTATTACTACTGCTAGGATAAAGAAAGGTGAAAGTTTATGAATGATGAAAAACAGCGTTACAAAGAATTAGGGGATTTTTTAAAGTCACGCCGGGCAAAAATTTTGCCGTCGCAGGTTGGCTTGCCTGAAGGAATGCGCCGTCGAACCCCTGGTCTTAGAAGGGAGGAAGTCGCTCTTCTGTCAGGAATCGGCTTAACATGGTATACGTGGATTGAACAAGGACGTCCTATACAAATTTCTTCACAAATACTTGAAAGTTTAGCCAAAGCCTTACTACTTGATAAGCATGAAACCAGACATCTTTACACGCTTGCTCAACATACACCACCAGTCGATTTTCCAATTTGCAATGATACTGTCAATACCATGCTACAGCATGTCCTGGACAACTTAGAATTTTCTCCAGCAATTATTCTTGATGTACGTTTTAATGTTATTGCGTGGAATAGAGCTACTGCAAAAATTTTGTTCGATTATAGTAAGATTAATGTTTCTAAACGTAATTTATTGCGAATTATGTTTACAAATGAGGAATATAAAAGGACAATTGCCGATTGGGAGTTCGCAGCACAAGGGATGATTGCCTGTTTTCGTACATTTCATGCAAAATTCGTCGGAAATCCATGGATTGAGGATTTTATAAATGAACTCAGAAACGAAAGCAAAGAATTCGCTTTATGGTGGTCAATGCACGACGTTAACAAAGATGAGGAGATCGTAAAAATTATCAACCACCCAGTTTTAGGACAATTGAATTTTGAATTTACCAGTTATGCCATTATATCAGATGCGAATTTAAAACTGTCCATATTCACCGCCATTCCAGGATCAGATACAGAAGCAAAGATAAAACAATTTCTATCAAGTGAAACCTTATAAAATCCATTACCGGCATTTCAAAACCCACTCCACTCCCTACTCTAGCAAAAAAACAGCCTAAATCCTCTCATCTCATAGAGGTTTTGGCTGTTTTTACAATCTCACTCAATATTATAATTTGTCATGCCATTGATTTAATTGCTCTAGACTCAGAGTATACTATCAGGTTGAAGCCATTTGATGGCTGACACCAATCGTTTTTTATGTCACCAATACCAACGGAACATTCGTATAGAGCTACTATTATTTTATCATAGTCAAACCTGATTATCCTTTCGGTACGATTGTATGATAATTGTATCTGGGCTTGACATGCCAACGAACCCATTCCATATTCGTACCGGCGATTCTGAACCACATAATATTTGAGCTGCCGCCTGGTTCAATCCAACAATCTTGTTTATAATCAGCGGTCTCATCCAGAAAAATCCTCGAACCATCTGCTAATGTTACCGTAAGATTTGGTTGAAACCAATTAATCTTGTCGACCACCTTGTTGGGCATATTGTTCGTAAAATACCCTTTTACATAGATCGAACCAATGTCTTCGTAAACCTCCGTTGTTTCCCAATCCAGATTTCCTGCGCTGGCGACCGGCCCCAGTACTCCTACGAAAAAAAGACACAACGTTGCAATAAAAATCATTTTTTTCATTGATACAACCATCCTTTTTCAGCGTAATTTTGTTCAAGCACCATAATAAAAATTACTTTGCTCCCGCATTAGTTAGGACACTCACCATTTCCTTATTATTTTCTTGTTTAGCAAGAGAAAGGGCTGTAACATTATTTTTTGCTTTTTTATTGACATCTGCCCCCTGTGCTAAAAGTTCTTTTGCATTTTCAACATTATTGTTGAGTACGGCCATCATTAGAGCAGTAATTCCCGTACCAGCATCCACCGCATGGATATCTGGTTTTTTTGCCAATATCAATCGAACAATCTCAGTATCCTTTTGCGCAGCCGCCATCATTAGTGGTGTTGCTTCGAAGCCTTTTGAAATGAAACGCGCATTCACATCCGCACCTTTCTCCAGCAATAACTTAATCGTATCCTGCTTTTCTTTCCCGTTCCCGAGAATTGCCGCAAACAGAGGTGTCAAATCCCCCTTATCTTTGCTCTTAATATTTACATCAGCACCTTTTTCAACCAAAAGTTTAACTATTTCTAGATTACCAATTGCAGCTGCGGTTGGCAACGGACTCCCATTGGCAGTCGTAACATTCGGACTCATTCCTCCCTCAATAAACAGCTCAACAACATCCACATTTTCTTCCTCTATTGCTTTTACAAAGTTTTGTTCATTGTATTGAATTTTTTTATCCGATAATTCCTTCTTGGCATCCTCTGGGCTTCTTGAACACCCTGAAAGTAATAATGACAACGCAAGTACTCCCACCATCAAGATTCTGATTATCATACTTTTCACTCTCCATCTTTTATTTATTAATAGATTTTATTGCTTACAATCCAAGGAATACCATCCATCATGAAATCCCCTTTAGCCGGCAACGTGAAAATTACTTAAAAATTCTTGCATATCTTGGCTGGCTTCTTATTAACGTACATCCTATTTGAATTTTCTTCATGTAATGGAACCCTATGGTTTAAACAAATTCGCTGGCTATCTGCGTCATATCATCTCAATTGATAATTTTATTTTTGCGCCAAATGGAATACTTCACTAAGCGAAATTTCCACTTGCTTTCCCCAGCGAATATATTGACCATCTGTAGTTGCACTTTTAAAAAAAGACTGGTCTTTGAGTACACTAAAGCGGATACTGTTTAGTCTAGCAGCCATATTCAGAATGATGGTGTTATCGTTGTTTAATAGCACTTCTAGTCGATACTGTTCTCTGGCATTTACCTTGATGATATGAAGCAATGTAATCCTCCTCTCTGCCAAATCAAAAATCCCCTATACCAATGATTGTATAGGGGATTTTACCCAAGTAATATCACCCATCGGGTGACAAAATGATTTTTTTTCACTTCACTATTACTTTTATTCAAAATATTTTGTTAGCAGTGCCCGCGAGTGGACGCCTAGCTTTTCAAAAATGCGTTTGAGCTGTGTCTTTACCGTATTTTCAGAAATACTCAGTCCAGCTGCAATCTCCCTATTGGTCAATCCGTCCACGACTAAAAGGGCAATCTCCCGTTCTCGATCCGTCAACTTAGGTTTTGCTGCCTCGCCACCAATTGTCTTGTTCATAGCAGCGATCACCTGCTGATAACTCTTTGATAACTTTATTATCTCCATTGTTTCTTCGCGATAGATACCCTTGCTGCTCAGTTCTGCGAACAACGGCTCAATCAAATCCATGTTTTCCACAAATGGCATGATCACATTATCAGACACCGCTATGTCAAGCCCTCGTCTCAGTGCCGAAAGCGCCGCTTCCCTACGGAAAAGTTTTTTATTCGCCGCTGCAATATAAATGTAAATGTATATTTGGCTAAGCAGGTTGGGGCAGAAAACAGCAATACCCATAAAATGATCCGCCACACCTAGCAACTTCCGTTCTTGCCCATTAATTAGCATCACCCGACCATAAATTATATTAAAGTACGCAAGGACAGGAGCGAGAAGTCGGCTAGCAGCAAAATCACCGGCTTCAATCCAGGCGGCAATCTTGTCTGGTTGACCTAAATGAGCGAACACAAAAGCCTCACATAAATCAGCAGTATGCAAATACAACACTTGCCGGCTAGCTCTAATCTCTGCCCGCATCTCTTCCAACAGTTTCAGTGCAAATGCCAAGTCGCCCTGGGCAAAGGCCACTTGGATCTGAAGAAATAAGGCACCGACAATACTGCCAATCTGCCGCCCAGCCTTGGCCATCTGAAACGCCTTGTGACTAACAATCTCGGTATTTTCTAAATCACCAGTATAATAATATTGTTCGGCCTCCATTATATATTCCACACCTAAGCCATGACCAGCAGTCAGTTTATAATACAGCGGCATGGTGGCAGTCAAACTTTTGACTTCTTGCTGAAGTTCACCGCTTTTGCGGTAAAACATATAGAGAACAGAAGGCGCCCCTAGGGTCCAAGGCGTATTATGATCACACAGCTTAGACCGCCCCGGCAGTAGTTCATCAGCCCGATGGACATGTTCTGCCATAGCAAATATATCATTATATTTAGTAAACATATAAACCAGTTCCAGTTCGCCCCCCAACCAGTTTTTCATTGTCTGGTCGGTAATCTGAGCAATATCCTGTTCCAACTCTCGGCAGTGCAGAATAAACAACTCTGTCTCTCCAAAGATGAGCAATTCCCTAGCATAGACTAAGCTGGCAACAGGATGGTTTTGCTTAACTTTTTCTGGACATTCGCTGAAATAGCGAATAATCGTTTCTTTATATTCACTATTGATACTATTGCCTTTGTCTAGTTCCACAGCAACAAGCAGCTGATCAAAGTCTCCTGCCTGATAGAAAGCTTCCATAGCCGCAAAATAGTTTTCCGCACTGGCATACCATTCTCCCGCTGCTTGCCAGATTTTCCGTTTTGTTTCTTCCGCCTGCTCTGCGAAAAGCTCTCGTAGGTAGCCGATAAAGATATTATGCAGGTGATAGACCTGACGACGTGTATCAAACTGAATGAAAGCATTTTGCGTCAATAGCTGCCTCAATAGAACTGGTGCATTATTCTGCGGCCACATGGCCTGAGCTTGTGGCAAGGTAAAATAGTCAAACAGGCAAATGTGCAGCATAAAATTCTTAAGTTCACCGGACAGCGGTCGAAAAATAGTCTTAGAAAAAAGTTCCTGAAGGTTAGCCGGCTTTTCTAATCGCCCATCTTGCAAGAAACCCAGCAAACACAAGTATAAGGCACTGACCCAGCCTTCGGTATAGGCATACAGAATGTGGGCTTCTTCTTGCTTTAGCCGAACACCGCACTTCTGATAATATTTCACAATTTCAGTTGGCTGCAATTCTAGGAGCATTTGCGTAATATGCTGAGCAAGTCCTTTTATTTTCAGTTCATCCAACTTGTCAAATGAGGCCATCCGAGTCGTGATAACTACATGAAAATCAGGAATTTCATTCTTAACCAAATACACGATAAAGTCGTGAAATTCCGTCTTGGTAATCAGATGGAAGTCATCGATAACCAAGATTGTGGTATTTTTGCGTTCTATGCCAGCAATACAATCTACCACCTCGCGCCTTGTTACACTGTCTTCCGGCATACCAATTTCCGTTAACTTAACTGAGCAGGCGAAGTCCAATTCGGCAAACAGTTTACAAAAACTTCCCCAAAAGTGCATGTCTACATTATCATAGACTGTTTGCCAAAGCACTTCAAAATTACGATTCGCAATGTATTCTTTAACCGCTGTCGTTTTTCCATAGCCCATTGGTGCTTCAATAACGGTCAGGGGATAACCAGTAATTTGCTTCAAAGCGGCAATAAGTTGCTCCGAAAAATACAGACTCTGAGTATTATGTCGTTTGTTTTTAAGCATTTATTGTACCCCTTTCATAAATTACCAAATGACAGTCCTTTATCGGCAATAAATCCACTTTTTCGATTTATCTATATAACATTTTCCAGTACATATTTCTATATAGTAATTATTAAATAATCTCATCCTTATATCAATATTTTTTCTTTCACTACTCCTATATATTTTTTTGCGGGCAATCAGGCAGCTACCTTGTCTCCACTTAGGAACGCAAAGGACGGGTGGCAGGGGACGGAGGATTGTCTCCTACTAAAAACAGCATACTTTTTAATCATATTCATGGCTTCTGTATCAGTTACACCAAAACTATTTATATTGCTTTCCAACATTTCTCCTAGATAATTCTGACTATGTAAATTTATAAATTGAGATTTTGTAATCATGCCCCATACAAAATTTACATCAATAAAACTGGTTGATCCCATATAATCATTATAACTACTTCATTCATACTCAGCTGCCGTTTTACTTAGTCCTGCTTTGATCGGATTATTCTGAATGTAACTTAAACCCATATACTGCTATCACTATAATTGTTCTCTTTTTTAAGACAGTTTTTACCACAAAAGCACAGAGGAGAGTTTTCGAAATCGCAATTTAACAATAATTTATCACAATATGCAATCAAGACAAAGTGTGAAGATTATATTAAACTAGAAATATAATTCATAGTAAGAACTGGAAATGCTGAAATATAGCATAGAGTTCTATAAAGGGGGAATTTTCTTGATTATCACCAACCAAGATGTACAAACAAAAAAAACAGGTGACAAAACGTCACAAAAGGTCCTCGTTGCCGGAGACAACATTATGCTGGTAGAATTCTATTTCGATAAGGGCGGAATCGGCGTTCTGCATAAGCACGACGACCATGAGCAAATAGGGTATGTTGCTAAAGGAAGTTTTGAAATTACTGTAGCCAACGAAACAAAAATTGCTAAACAGGGTGATTGTTACTATGCTGCCAAGAATGTCTGGCATGGTGTTGTGGCATTGGAGGACGATTCAGTTCTGGTAGACTCTTTCACACCTTTACGGGAAGATTTTCTCACAACCAGTGATAAATAAACTAATATGACAAAAAGAACCATCCCCACTTTCACTCCCACTTCCACGCTGTCTCGCTATCACTTTAAAAAATAAAAAATTTAGAATAAAATTTTTAGAAGGAATTTTCAAAAAAATAGCTAATTATCATAATAATAGCTTAACTTAATTAAGTTAAATAAGTCTCTCGGCTGGCTGTGGTTGAAAGGAAGTGATGGGATGAGCAAAACTCCGGGCAATAATAAATATGTAAAAAAAATTAACCGCATGTCCGTGCTGAATATTGTCAAAGAAAGAGAACCGGTATCACGCCAGCAATTATCTGAATATACCGGTTTAACTCCAGCTGCAATAACCGGAATTGTCCGTGAGTTGTTGGATTTGGGTTTTATAACAGAAATAGGGTTAGGAGAATCTCACGGCGGACGGCGTCCCCTGCAATTGAAATTCAATTGTAGGGCAGGGTATGTGATTGGCGTGGAGGTAACGCGGCATGAAACAAGTTTTGGTATTGCCGATCTCAAAAATGACCCGATGAGCATGCAGGTAAAAGCGATTGACATGACTGAACCGGAAAGTGGTTTGCGGGAGCTAGTTGAAGCCATTAGAGGCATCATTGACGATCCGGTCAATATTGATAAGACCTTCCTGAGCTTGGGCATTGCATTTCCAGGCTTGATTGACGGACGTGGTGGAATTGTAAAACGGTCAGTCAATTTAAGCCACCGTTGGGATAACTTTTTACTGAAAGCGTTCTTAGAGGAAAAATTAGGTCTGCCCGTCTGCGTGGAAAATAACTCTAAGGCATCTGTGTTGGCTGAGCGCTGGTTTGGCGGTGGCATTAAATACAGAGATTTGGCGTACATCAATTTAGGTGAAGGAATCAGCGCTGGGATTATTGTGGACGATAAAATTCTAAATGGCTACCAGGGTTATACTGGACAAATTGGGCATATAGTAATGCAGGAAGGAGGAACTTTGTGCAACTGCGGAAACCGTGGCTGTCTTGAATCTATTTGCGGTATACCTGCGCTTCTGCGCAAGGTGAAATCAGAAATGCCGCTTATCGGCAGTGATGATCCGCTGACAATCTGTTTTCGTGAAAAAGGCATTATAACTATTGAAGATATTATGAGGGCCGCAGAGGTCGAAGGGTCTTATTCTCAAAAGCTATTGCGCCAGTTTGGCGTTTATGTGGGGCTTGCTGTTGCCAACGTAGTTAATTTTTACAATCCGCAGACTGTCTTTTTAGGAGGGAAACTGGCGTCTGGGTGGACGGTGTTTATTGATATCCTGCAGGAAACAGTTAAATCCCATTCTTTCCCTGAATTGGCTCATGACACTAAAATTATTGCCGGCGCCTTCGGTGCGTATTCAGGTGTCATCGGTTCTTGCGCCCTGGCCTTGCAGGAGCTTTTAAAATCACCTGATTCGGACATTCTTGCAACTGTTGCTCTTTCTACTAGTAAAACCATGTGAAGATAGTCTAAATTCGTATTAAATTGTATATTAGGAGTTGATATTTTGGAACATTCAAAAGAACCAGCGCAAATTCAGAAAAAAGAAGTAAATGGGGTATTCAGTTTACTACTAT
>NZ_JBGJZL010000060.1:0-406 GCF_042610375.1 Pelosinus sp. sgz500959 | reverse complement strand
CTGATGGTATTGCATACTGTGAAGCAGCCATTAAAGCAGGTCTTGATGTTGATGCTTTCGCAGGCCGTTTATCTTTCTTCTGGAATGCACACAATAATGTACTTGAAGAAGTAGCAAAATTCCGTGCTTCCCGTCGTGTATGGGCAAAAATCATGAAAGAACGTTTTGGCGCTAAGAATCCTAAGTCTTGGATGCTTCGTGTTCATACGCAAACTGCAGGTTCCATGCTAACTGCTCAACAACCAGAAAACAACATTGTACGTGTTGCATTGCAAACAGCTGCTGCTGTTATGGGCGGAACTCAATCTTTGCACACGAATTCTAAGGATGAAGCATTAGCTCTTCCAACAGAAGATTCCGTACGTGTTGCTCTTCGTACTCAACAAATCGTTGCTTATGAAAGCGG
>NZ_JBGJZL010000006.1:0-323194 GCF_042610375.1 Pelosinus sp. sgz500959 | reverse complement strand
CTCCGCCTTCGCTGGTTCGAATCCAGCCCTATCCACCATATAAATATCGCGGGATGGAGCAGTTGGTAGCTCGTCGGGCTCATAACCCGAAGGTCACAGGTTCAAGTCCTGTTCCCGCAACCAAAAATTTTAATGCGGCGGCGTAGCTCAGCTGGCTAGAGCATTCGGTTCATACCCGAAGGGTCCGGGGTTCAAATCCCTGCGCCGCCACCAAAATGAAAAGTACACCTTCGTCTTTGGCGAAGGTGTTTTTAGTATAATTAAGAAGTGACATAATCTTTTAGTGACGGTCAAAGTATTAATTTTCCGTATTGACAATTAATAAGTAAAGGTATAAAGTCTTACTTAATTTGATATAATTATAGAAGTCTTATAATGAGTAAAAAGTGATTGCTAATTGCAAGATTGATTATTTTTATATAACAAGACTTTTTTTCACGATACTGTCAACGAGTATTGACAGTATCGTATAAGTATGCTAAATTATATTAGTGGCATTTTGAAATGATGTCATATTTACAGGTAAGAGAGGTGTACAGGATGCGCAATGCGGTAACGTTGGCCTGCACTGAATGCAAACAACGCAATTATCAGACCAATAAAAACAAGAAGAACGACCCGGATAGATTGGAATTCAATAAGTATTGCAAGTTTTGCAAAAAACATACTTTACACAAAGAAACGAAGTAATTTATTAATAAATTACGTCAGTAGGGGTGTAGCTCAATTGGTAGAGTAGCGGTCTCCAAAACCGTTGGTTGCGGGTTCGATTCCTGCCGCCCCTGCCAAGTAGTCTTTAATGCTTGAATTGGCAGTATTGACAGGGATGTGAAAAAATGGTTGCCCAAGAAACAATTGTAAAGACAAATCCTTCACGCTTTAAAAAATTTCTACGAGAAGTTAAAGCTGAATTGAAGAAAGTATCATGGCCAAGTAAACAAGAACTTATTTCTAATACAGGAGTAGTATTTATTACTGTAGCAGTGGTATCTTTTTTAATTTGGGCAATCGATGCTGCATTTACCCAGGTGTTACGTTTTATCATAAAGTAGGCTAAGGGGGTGGGGGCGTAATTAGACGTCCCTGAAGGTAATGGAATCTGAAAAAAATTGGTATGTAATCCATACATATTCCGGTTATGAAAACAAAGTTAAAGCTAATCTAGAACGCAAAGTTCATTCCATGGGGATGGAAGATGAAATCTTTCGAGTCGTAGTACCGATGGAAGATGAAGTTGAAATTAAAGATGGTAAAAAGAAAATTACCAAGAAAAAAGTTTTCCCCGGCTATGTAATGGTAGAAATGATTGTCAATGACAAATCTTGGTATGTTGTCCGCAATACACCAGGTGTTACAGGTTTTGTTGGCTCTGGTACTAAACCTATCCCACTAACTGATGCCGAAATTAAAAACATTCTTAAATCTATGGGCATTGAAGAACTTAGACAGAAGATGGATATTGAAGTTTCTCAGATTGTACGTATTACATCTGGGGCCTTTGAAAATTGGACAGCTAAAGTCCTTGAAATATATCCTGAACGTAGCAAACTGAAAGTGCTTGTTGATATGTTTGGACGGGAAACACCAGTAGAATTAGATTTTTCTCAAATAGAGAAAGTTTAAATAAAGTTTTTCAAAAATCATAAATTTTTTGAAACCTTTATGATTACGTGGGAGGGCCAGTGGCCCGTAGTACCACATCATGTAGATAAGGAGGTGTAAGCAAAATGGCTAAAAAAGTTGTAAAACTTGTGAAATTGCAAGTTCCTGCTGGTAAAGCAACTCCAGCGCCTCCGGTCGGCCCTGCGCTCGGCCAAGCTGGTGTGAATATAATGGCATTTGTTAAGGATTTTAATGAAAGAACGGCTAGTCAAGCTGGTTTAATTATTCCAGTTGAAATTACCGTATTTGAAGATAGATCCTTCACATTTATAACCAAAACTCCGCCGGCTCCTATTCTGCTTAAGAAAGCAGCTGGTATTGAATCCGGTTCTGGCGAACCAAATAAGAAAAAAGTTGCGAAAGTATCTCGCGATAAAGTTCGTGAGATTGCTGAAGCAAAAATGAAAGATCTTAACGCTGCCAACGTCGACGCTGCTATGCGTATGATCGAAGGTACTGCCCGTAGCATGGGTATTGACATCGTAGACTAGTCTTTGGACAACCTCGGTGTTAATGTGGGAGGATTATCCGTATAACCACAAAGTGAAGGAGTTTTTTGATATGGCTAAACATGGTAAAAAATATGAAGAAGCTGCTAAGCTGATTGAAGCAAACAAGTTATATGACCCTTCCGAGGCGATTGAGCTTGCAAAAAAGACAGCTAGTGCTAAATTTGATGAAACCGTTGAAGTTGCTTTTAAGTTAGGGGTTGACCCTAAACATGCTGATCAGCAAGTTCGTGGTGCAGTCGTATTGCCACACGGCACTGGTAAAACCAAAACAGTTTTGGTTTTTGCTAAGGGCGAAAAGGCAAAAGAGGCTGAAGCTGCTGGTGCTGACTTTGTTGGTGCTGAAGATTTAGTAACAAAAATTCAGGGTGGTTGGACTGATTTTGATGTAGCAGTTGCTACTCCTGATATGATGGGTACTGTTGGTCGTCTTGGTAAAGTTTTAGGGCCTAAAGGCTTAATGCCTAACCCTAAAGTTGGTACTGTTACTTTAGATGTTACTCGTGCTATTAATGAAATTAAAGCTGGTAAAATTGAGTACCGTACAGACAAAGCTGGTAATATCCATGCGCCAATTGGTAAAGCATCATTTGATGATGAAAAAATTCTTGCGAATTTTTATACTCTGGTTGATACTTTAAATAAAGTAAAACCAGCTGCTGCTAAAGGTCAATATATGCGTAGCATTACCATGAGCACTACAATGGGTCCTGGTGTGAAGGTAAATACGCTTAAAGCGACTAGCAATAAAAAAGACTAATTTGAATTAGTAAGTTATTGTAAAATCGACCGTCTATTACAACTAAATAAATTATTTTAGGCTGTAGACAGCAGGTATCATAATGAACGAAAAGATGTAAATCTTTAGATGTTCGCCTGCCGAGGTCGGAGATTATGCAATAGCTTTTGCTATTAACGACCTCCGGCTTATAATGCCGGGAGGTCGTTTTGTTTTTAATCTTCTAAAGGAGGTGGATTTTAGTGGCTGTAACATCAGAAAAAATATCAATCGTTTCTGAACTTAAAGGAAAACTTTCTGCAACTAAAGGTGCGGTATTAACAAATTACCGTGGTCTAACTGTAGCACAAGATACCCAACTTCGTCGTAAATTGCGCGAAGGTGGTGTAGAATATCGTGTTGTTAAGAATACTATGACACGAATTGCTGCTCAGGAAGTAGGCATTGAAGGTTTGGATGTTTATCTTGAGGGACCAACTGCAATTGCAATGTCTGATACTGATCCAGTTGCTCCAGCGCGTATAATTTCTGATTTCGTAAAAGAAAACAAATTAAAAACGTTGGAAGTTAAAGCTGGTTTGTTAGAAGGTAAAGTTATTGATGCTGAAGGCGTTAAAGCCTTGGCTGAGTTGCCATCTCGCGATGTGCTTATTGCCAAAGTTTTGGCTGGTATGCAAACTCCGATCGTTGGTTTTGTCAACGTTCTTCAAGGTTCTATCCGCAAATTTGTCTATGCGCTTGAAGCTGTGCGTAAACAAAAAGAATCAGCGTAAAAAAACGCGTAATTAAAGCTTTAATAAAAAAAGAATTTATGGAGGTATTTTAAAATGACTCAACAAGAAATTATGCAAGCTATTGAGAACATGACTGTTCTTGAATTATCCGAATTGGTGAAAGCTCTAGAAGAAAAATTTGGTGTATCCGCAGCTGCTCCTGCTGCTGCTGCTGCTGCTCCTGTTGCAGCTGCTGCTGTTGAAGAGCAATCAGAATTTGATGTTATTCTTACATCTGCTGGTGCTAGCAAAATCAACGTAATCAAAGTTGTTCGTGAATTAACTGGTCTTGGCTTGAAAGAAGCTAAAGATGTAGTTGATAGCGCACCTAAAGCTGTAAAAGAAAAAATTGCTAAAGCTGATGCAGAAGCAATTAAAGCTAAACTTGTAGAAGCTGGCGCTACTGTAGAAATTAAGTAATTATAACTAAGTTATTGTTACTCAGTTTAACTGTATAAGATATAAAGAGTACCCATTGTGGTACTCTTTATATTTTTCTTTAAATAAAATGTGGTTTATCACTTGACTAAGAAAAAATGTTGTGATATAATTCTTCAATGCGATAAATGTTCATTTTTAAGTAATGTTTTTCATTGCGTAAGGTATAAAATCTCGATTGGCAGGAAATAGTAATATAATGGAGGATGAAATAACATTTCATCATGCTAAAAAAATGCAAGGTCTATTTATTTCACTTGATAAGCCTTGCTTTTTTTGCGGAATCAGAAAATGTATAGTTTTCTAATTCCAAGTAAAGACGTTTAGGTTTTACCTGCGTCTAAGGACTTGGTAAAAGCCAAGTCTTTTCTTGCATTGTTTCTGTTCCTAATCTTATCGGTATTATAGTATTCGCTACGCAGTATTGTATTATGTAAAAGGTTTTATACCGGCGACAAAAAGTTAATTGATAAAATTATTCTATAATAGATGTTTATAAAACGTTGCAAAACTTTTAATTTGTCGTTTGAGGTATAAAGTTTAATTTTGGCTAAGGGGTGAAGGATTTAATGTTTAATCCTGTTCAGGTTGGCAAAAAGGTCAGATATAGTTATGCCAAGATTAAAGAAGTGCTGGACATGCCCAACCTTATTGAAATTCAGAAGAATTCGTACAACTGGTTTCTGAAAGACGGGTTGCGAGAGATTTTTCATGACATTTCGCCTATTCAGGACTTTACAGGTAATTTAGTGCTGACTTTTGAAAATTTCACACTAGGCGAACCCAAATATGTTGTTGAAGAATGTAAGGAACGGGATGTTACTTATTCCGCACCTTTACGTGTCAATGTTCGGTTGATTAATCGTGAGACTGGTGAAATTAAAGAACAAGAAGTGTTTATGGGTGATTTCCCGCTAATGACTGAAAATGGTACGTTTATCATTAACGGTGCAGAGCGGGTTATTGTCAGCCAGTTAGTACGTTCTCCTGGAGCGTATTATAATGAAACCATTGATGCGAGTGGTAAAAAACTTTATAATTCTACTGTGATCCCTAATCGTGGAGCATGGCTTGAATTAGAGACTGATGCGAATGATGTAATGTCAGTACGTGTTGATCGGACACGTAAGTTGCCCGCTACTGTATTGATTCGTGCTTTAGGTTATGCATCGAATGCCTCCATTTCGGAATTATTTCACGATGATGTGAGAGTTCGGGCGACTCTAGAGCGAGACAATACGAATTCTCGTGAAGAGGCACTAGTAGAAATCTATAAAAGATTGCGTCCAGGTGAACCACCAACAGTTGATAATGCCACCCAACTGTTAGAATCTTTGTTTTTTGATTCTAAACGTTATGATTTAGCAACTGTAGGACGTTATAAGTTGACAAAGAAATTAGGTTGGCAACGTCGTTTAATGGGTAAGACTCTTTATCAACCCATTATAAATACAGAAACAGGTGAAGTTATTGTTCCGGCTGATACACTAGTTGAGGAAAAAACAATTGACCTCATTGAAAAAAGCGGTGTATTTGATGATGGTAGTTTGATCGAAGTGAAAGTCAAACTAAAAGATGGATCACCTGCTAAAATGCTGTGTAACCCTACACGTCCTTATACCTATCGAACCATTACTCGGGAAGATATTTTAGCTTCAGTAAGTTATCTTTTAAATTTAATGGATGGCTTTGGTAATGTCGATGATATTGACCATTTAGGTAATCGTCGATTACGTTCTGTTGGTGAACTATTGCAAAACCAATTCCGAATTGGGTTGTCGCGTATGGAACGTGTCGTTAAAGAACGTATGACGATTCAAGATGTAGATGTAATTACGCCGCAAGCTTTAATTAATATTCGCCCTGTTGTGGCAGCAATCAAAGAATTCTTTGGTTCGAGCCAATTGTCTCAGTTTATGGATCAGACGAATCCATTAGCAGAATTGACGCACAAACGTCGTTTGAGTGCTTTGGGACCAGGCGGACTTAGTCGTGAGCGCGCGGGCTTTGAAGTCCGTGACGTACATCATTCTCACTATGGACGTATGTGCCCAATTGAAACACCAGAAGGTCCAAATATCGGTCTGATCGGTTCCTTATCAACGTTTGGCCGGATTAATGAGTTTGGTTTCATTGAGACTCCTTATCGCAAAATTGATAAAGAAAAGCGCCAAGTGACTGAAGAAGTACGCTACTTAACAGCTGATGAAGAAGATGAAGTAGTTTGTGCACAAGCGAATGAACCAATTGATTCTAATAACTGGTTTGTAGAACCACGAATTACAGTTCGTCATAGAAGTGAAATTTTAGTCATTCCTGCAGAAAAAGTTGACTATATGGACGTATCACCGAAGCAAGTTGTATCGATTGCAACGGCGATGATTCCATTCTTAGAAAACGATGATGCTAACCGTGCTTTGATGGGGGCGAACATGCAACGTCAAGCGGTTCCTCTACTTAGAACACAGGCGCCTCTTATCGGAACTGGTATGGAATATAAAGCAGCTCGAGATTCTGGTGTTCTTATTTTAGCGAAAAATGCTGGTGTCATTGAAAAAGTTACTGCCACTGAAATAAGGGTAAGAACTGACCGCGGTATTTTAGATACATATAAATTGTTAAAATACTTACGTTCGAATCAGGGAACTTGTATCAATCAAAAACCAATTGTTTACAAAGGCGAAGTCGTAGAAAAAGGTCAAGTCTTAGCTGATGGTCCTGCGACCGATAAAGGTGAATTAGCTCTAGGGTTTAATGTACTCATTGCTTTTATGCCATGGGAAGGTTACAACTACGAAGATGCTATTTTGCTAAGTGAAAAAATTGTAAGAGATGATATTTATACGTCGATTCATATTGAAGAATATGAATGTGATGCTCGGGATACAAAACTTGGTCCAGAAGAAATCACCAGAGACATTCCTAATGTTGCTGAAGAGGTTTTGAAAGACCTTGATGACCGAGGGATTATTCGCATTGGTGCTGAAGTGAGACCAGGAGATATTCTGGTCGGTAAGGTAACACCGAAAGGTGAGACAGAACTTACAGCTGAAGAACGCTTATTACGTGCCATTTTTGGTGAGAAAGCTCGCGAAGTCCGCGATACTTCCCTACGTGTACCTCATGGTGAAGCTGGGAAAATTGTGGATGTCAAAGTGTTTAGCCGAGAAAATGGTGACGAATTGCCACCAGGTGTGAACTTCTTAGTACGTGTATATATTGCTCAAAAACGGAAGATTTCCGAAGGTGACAAAATGGCTGGTCGTCATGGTAATAAAGGGGTTGTTTCTCGCATTATGCGTGAAGAAGACATGCCTTTCTTGCCAGATGGAACGCCAGTGCAAATTGTACTGAATCCTCTAGGTGTACCATCTCGTATGAACATCGGACAGGCTTTAGAAACCCATTTGGGGATGGCTGCTGCTGCTTTTGGTATGCAGATTAAAGCGAAATCGCCAGATATCGAAGATCGTCTCCGAAAAGTAGGCTATGATATTGATCTACATGGTATGCCACAACCAGGTGTTGCGGGTGTAAATCTAGCAACTCCAGTATTTGATGGCGCTCGAGAAGAAGAGGTCTTTAAAACACTAGAAGCTGCCGGACTTCCGAATGATGGTAAAACTGTCTTGTATGATGGACGTACTGGTGAGGCTTTTGATAACAGAGTTACAGTCGGCTTTGTGTATATGTTAAAATTGGCTCATCTAGTTGATGATAAAATTCATGCGCGTTCTACAGGACCTTACTCCCTAGTAACACAACAACCATTAGGTGGTAAAGCACAATTTGGTGGTCAGCGTTTCGGAGAAATGGAAGTGTGGGCACTTGAAGCATATGGTGCAGCATACACTCTTCAAGAATTACTGACTGTAAAATCAGATGATGTGGTAGGTCGGGTAAAAACCTATGAAGCCATTGTTAAAGGTGAAAATATACCTGAACCTGGTGTACCTGAATCCTTTAAAGTTTTAATAAAAGAACTTCAGAGTATTGGTCTTGATATTAAAATTTTAAATGAAGATGCACAAGAAATTATGATTGATGACATTGATGATGATGTTCAACAAGCCGCAAAAGATCTTGAGCGTAGTATTGGTGTTTCACTAATTGCTGCTCCTGATCCTACTGCACGTACCAAGGATGATATAGAATCTGAAGTCGTAGATGCAGATGGCGATGATGAATTTGAAAACATTGATGATCTTGAGCCACTAGAAGAAGAGTTAGATATCATTGCTGAAATTGGTGAAATGACCCCAACGAAGTTAGGTTTAGTTGACAAAGATGCGATTGATGATCTTGAACTACCGCTAGTACGCAAAGGTGCAAAAAAGCCAAAGAGTAAGGAGAAAAAACTTACTCAAAGTGACTTTTTAAAAGATATAGATGATGAAATTGAGTAATTTAAAGAAGGGAGTGATAACCCTTTGTTGGATGTAAATAATTTTGATTCAATGAGGATTGGGTTGGCTTCTCCAGAACAGATTCGTAAATGGTCATATGGTGAAGTCAAAAAACCAGAGACTATCAACTATCGTACACTAAAACCTGAACGTGACGGTCTGTTTTGCGAAAAAATATTTGGCCCAACTCGTGACTGGGAATGTCATTGTGGTAAATACAAACGGATTCGGTATAAAGGTATTGTTTGTGATCGTTGCGGCGTAGAAGTAACACGCTCAAAAGTGCGCCGTGACCGTATGGGACATATTCAATTAGCAGCACCCGTATCTCATATTTGGTATTTCAAAGGTATTCCTAGTCGCATGGGACTCATCTTGGATATATCACCTCGTTCATTAGAAAAGGTGTTATATTTTGCCTCCTATATAGTACTTGATCCTGGTGATACACCACTCATGAAACGTCAGTTATTGACTGAAAATGAGTATCGCGAATATCGTGATAAATACGGTAGTGCCTTTAAAGTTGGCATGGGTGCTGAAGCCATTAAAAAACTTCTTGAAGAACTTGACTTAGAGAAAATGAGTAAAGAACTTCGTCAAGAATTAAAAGAAGTAAGTGGTCAACGCAAAATTAGAGCAATTCGTCGTCTAGAAGTAACTGAGGCATTCCGTAAATCTGGTAACAACCCAGACTGGATGATTATGGATATAGTGCCGGTTATTCCACCAGAGTTACGCCCAATGGTGCAACTTGATGGCGGGCGATTTGCGACATCAGATTTGAATGATTTGTATCGTCGTGTTATCAATCGTAATAATCGTCTGAAGCGCTTATTAGATCTTGGTGCACCAGATATTATCGTACGTAATGAAAAACGGATGTTACAGGAGGCTGTTGACGCTCTTATTGATAATGGTCGTCGTGGTCGTCCAGTTACTGGTCCTGGTAATCGTCCGCTTAAGTCATTAAGTGATATGCTGAAAGGTAAACAAGGTCGTTTCCGTCAGAATCTCTTGGGTAAACGGGTAGACTATTCCGGTCGTTCGGTTATCGTAGTTGGTCCTGAACTCAAACTACATCAGTGTGGTTTGCCAAAAGAAATGGCGCTAGAATTATTTAAGCCTTTTGTCATGAAAAAATTAGTGAATGCAGGGCATGCTCACAACATTAAAAGTGCAAAACGTATGGTGGAAAGAGTACGACCAGAGGTATGGGATGTGCTTGAAGAAGTCATTAAAGAACATCCAGTTCTTCTAAATCGTGCGCCAACCTTGCATAGATTAGGTATTCAGGCTTTCGAACCTGTATTATCTGAAGGTCGCGCTATCAAACTTCACCCTCTTGTATGTACAGCATATAACGCGGATTTTGATGGTGACCAAATGGCTGTCCATGTACCATTATCAGCAGAGGCGCAAGCTGAAGCTCGTATGTTAATGCTCGCTGCTCATAATATCTTATCAACTAAAGATGGTAAACCTGTCGTAACACCAACACAAGATATGGTTCTAGGAGCCTATTACCTGACCATGGAAAAAGCAGGTGATGTTGGTGAAGGCAAGATTATGTGCGATATTAATGAAGCCTTGCTAGCTTATTATCAAAAAGAATTGTCACTTCATGCTCGAATTAAAGTTCGTTTTCCTCGATATGGTTTGGTAAATACCACCATGGGGCGCATGATTTTCAATGAAAGTCTGCCTGAAGAAATTCGCTATTTCTTTGAAAGAGATGGTGAGTGGCACTTAGGTATTATGATGGATAAGAAGCAGCTTGGTAAATTAGTAGGTGAGACATATCGTCAGTTTGGTACATCGAGAACGGCTGGAGTACTTGATAATATTAAACGACTTGGTTATTCCTTTGCATGTCGCGCTGGTATAACTGTAGCTATTTCTGATATCAATATTCCGCCTGCTAAAAAAGAAATTTTAAGTACTACGGAAAATCGGGTTGATATTGTTGATAAACAATATCGTCGTGGTTTGATTACCGAAGATGAACGATATAAGAAAACCATTGAACTTTGGACAAAAGCGACTGATGATGTTACAACAGCAATGATGAATAACTTAGATCGCTTTAATCCAATTTACATGATGGCTAACTCTGGTGCTCGTGGTAACATTCAACAGATTCGTCAGTTGGCTGGTATGCGTGGACTCATGGCAGATCCATCAGGTAAAATCATTGATAGACCAATTAAAGCGAATTTCCGTGAAGGATTAACAGTACTTGAGTACTTTATTTCGACTCATGGGGCTCGTAAAGGTTTGGCGGATACTGCCCTTAGAACCGCTGACTCAGGATATTTGACACGTCGTTTGGTTGACGTATCTCAAGATGTGATTGTTCGTGAAGACGACTGTGACGTTTTTGGGATTAACCTAGTCCGCGAGCGGGCACGATTGGCAAAATCCAGTGCTAGTGCAATTGAAGTATTACGCGAAACCCTCTTAGGTCGTGTATTGGCAGAAGATGTCATTGATCCTCAAACTGGTGAAATTCTTGTTCCACGTCCAACTGTACTTACGGATGAGAATTTACAGGCTATTGGTGAGCATGCTGTGCCAGAAATTATTCTGCGTGGGGTGTCAACAACAACAGAAGAAGATATCAATGCTTCGGCTTCCAATGAAACAATTGTCTTAGGTGCACCTGAAGAAAAAATGCGTCAAATTCTTAAAAACGCTATGATTCGGGAAATGCTTGGGAAAAATACGACTAATGCGATTACAGATAGTCAAGGCATCGAAATTGTTGCTGCGGATACACCTCTTACAGAAGAAGCCATCGAAGCCGTCTTGGTTAGCGATGTTCGTGAAGTAAAGGTACGCAATAATAATATTCGTGGTATTGAGGTTGAAGCCATTACTGAGGGATCGGGTGTTATCGAAGCGCTTAAAGATCGTATTATCGGTCGTTTTGTAGCTGAAGACATTGTTGATCCTAAAACTGGTGAGCTTATTGTAAAAGTAAATGACACCATTGATGAAGAATTAGCTGATCGTATTGTTGCAGTTCGCGAAACTGTATCCATTCGTTCTGTACTGACTTGTACATCTCAATATGGTGTATGTATTAAATGTTATGGCCGTAACTTAGCAACTGGTGATCCTGTAGATATTGGTGAAGCTGTTGGTATTATTGCAGCTCAATCCATTGGTGAGCCTGGTACACAGCTTACAATGCGTACCTTCCATACCGGTGGTGTTGCGGGTGATGATATTACCCAAGGTTTGCCAAGGGTTGAAGAATTATTCGAGGCTCGTAAACCTAAGCGTCAAGCTATTATTACTGAAATTGATGGTATTGCTCAAGTTGATTTAAAAGAAATCAAAGGCATGCGAAAAATTACAGTAACGCCAGCCATGGGTGAAGAGGTTGTTTATCCAATTCCATATGGTGCACGTATTATTGTTCGTGAAGGACAGCAAATTACGGCAGGCGATCGTTTGACAGAGGGATCGGTCAATCCTCATGATATTTTAAGAGTATGCGGTATCCAAGCGACACAACGTTACTTGGTATATGAAGTTCAAAAAGTATATAAATCTCAGGGTGTAGAAATTAATGATAAACACATTGAAGTAATTGTCCGTCAAATGATGCACAAGGTTAAAACCGAAGAATCAGGTGATACTGGACTCTTACCAGGTGAATACATTGATACCAATACTTTTGAGGAAGAAAATGCTAAAGCAATTGAAGCATGTGGTGAACCTGCAGTAGCACGTCCTATTTTGCTAGGTATCACAAAAGCTTCATTAGCAACTGACTCCTTCTTATCAGCAGCATCTTTCCAAGAAACAACACGTGTATTGACTGAAGCTGCTATTAAAGGTAAAGTTGATCCGCTTCTTGGACTTAAGGAAAATGTTATTATTGGTAAACTGATACCTGCTGGTACAGGTATGAGTCGTTATCGTAACATTAAACTGATTCGTCTATAAAAATAATAATCCCAAAGATAGAAAAGACTTGGCGCATGCCAAGTCTTTTCTTATGTAATCAGAAAGAATAGCATTTTCTCTAAGGTAAAACATTACTTTGGCGATTATAAAAAGTAAATATATAAGACTTTAAGGACGATGTGATGTTTTGTTCCATGGGTTAACAAACGAATACCCTTCTGCATCTGCTAGTTTGGCAAAAGTTGAGTTTTCTTTATAAATATCGTGTATAATTTCTTTGACATATGCTTTAAAAGTGATATAATTACGCTTATCTAGTTGATAAATAGCTATTTTGAGGAGTTTTACTTCAAAATTATTACAAAAAAGACACTCTAGGATCCGTGGACATAAAAAAAGCCTGTAAATATAGAGAAAAACCGAATTTATTAAGAGAAGTTTGTTGACATTATATAATGATAATGATAAAATATTGGAGTGCCCAAGAAAAAGAAACATTTGTCTGGTAATTAAGGGAGTGAAACCTATGTCTCTCGACACGTTAAAAGCTGCAAAAAAAACGATTGGTGTTAAACAAGTAACCAAAGCGGTTGAAAAAGATTTAGTACAAACAATCTATATTGCAAGCGATGCTGAACAACGCCTAATCGAACCACTTCGGACGTTGTGTAGTCAAAAAAATGTGACGATGGATGCCACACCCACTATGGCTGAATTGGGTAAAGCTTGCTCCATTGAAGTTGGTGCAGCGGCGGTAGCTGTTTTAAAATAAGTTTAATTCGTTAAATGTTTTGTCTTGAATCTAAGACGTCAAGATGAAATTTTTATATAATCATTCAAGAAAACTTGGAAGGGGGTGTATTTAATGCCAACAATTAACCAATTAGTACGTAAAGGTAGAGAGTCAATCGTAAAAAAATCTACTGCGCCTGCTTTGAAGGAATGTCCACAAAAGCGTGGTGTGTGCACAAGAGTATATACAACTACTCCTAAAAAACCAAACTCTGCACTTCGTAAAGTTGCAAGGGTGCGTTTAACAAATGGTATTGAAGTTACTGCTTATATTCCTGGTATTGGTCACAATTTGCAAGAGCATAGTGTTGTACTGATCAGAGGCGGTAGAATAAAAGATTTACCGGGCGTGCGTTATCACATTGTGCGCGGTGCACTTGACACTGCTGGTGTGCAGAAACGTAGCCAAAGTAGATCTAAGTACGGTACGAAACGTGCAAAAAAATAAAATGATTAAATAATCCTGGAAAAGGAGGGATAGTATGCCAAGAAAAGGACCTGTTACTAAACGTGATGTTCTGCAAGATCCGGTATATAACTCTAAAGTTGTTACTAGATTTGTCAATAAAATAATGTTAGATGGTAAGAAAAGCGTTGCTGAGAATATTGTCTATGATGCATTTGATATTATCCGGGCTAAGACCGGCAAAGATCCATTAGAGGTTTTTGAAACAGCAATGAAAAATGTTATGCCTGTATTGGAAGTACGTGCCCGCCGTGTTGGTGGTGCTAATTATCAAGTTCCGATCGAAGTACGTCCTGACCGTCGTTTTTCTTTAGGGATTCGTTGGTTAGTAAACTACTCCAGACTTCGTGGTGAGAAAACAATGCGCGAAAGATTAGCAGCTGAGTTAATGGATGCTTGCAATAATACTGGCGCTACAATTAAGAAAAAAGAAGATACGCATAAAATGGCTGAGGCTAATAAAGCTTTTGCACATTATCGTTGGTAATTTTAATACTGGTAGACAGTAAGGAGTGATAATAGTGGCCAGAGAATTCTCGCTGGAAAAGACGCGCAATATTGGCATTATGGCACATATTGATGCTGGTAAGACCACTACAACTGAACGGATACTGTTTTATACTGGTAAAGTACACAAGATTGGTGAAGTGCATGAAGGCGCTGCGACAATGGACTGGATGGTACAAGAGCAAGAAAGAGGTATTACAATCACCTCAGCGGCCACTACTTGTCAGTGGTCTGGACATCGCATTAACATCATCGACACACCAGGACACGTGGACTTTACTGTAGAAGTAGAACGCTCACTTAGAGTACTAGATGGAGCTGTAGCTGTATTTTGTGCTAAAGGTGGCGTAGAGCCGCAATCAGAAACAGTTTGGCGTCAAGCTGATAAATATGGTGTACCACGTATGGCTTATGTAAACAAAATGGATATTCTCGGTGCTGACTTCTATCGCGTTGTTAACATGATGAGAGATCGTTTGAATGCAAATGCTGTGCCGGTTCAACTGCCAATTGGTTATGAAGATCAATTTAAAGGTTATGTTGATTTGATCGAAATGAAGGCTGTTGTTTATACTGATGATTTAGGAAAAACAAGTGAAGCTGCTGATATTCCTGCAGACATGGCGGAAAATGTTGCAAAATACCGCCAGATGCTGTTAGATTCCGTGGCAGAGAGTGATGATGAACTCATGATGAAATATCTTGAGGGTGAAGAACTCACTGTTGAAGAATTGAAAAAAGGTATTCGTAAAGCTACAATTGCATGTACTATGACACCAGTATTATGCGGTTCTTCTTACAAAAATAAAGGTGTTCAACCTTTGCTGGATGCTGTTGTAGAATTCATGCCAGCTCCAATCGATGTTCCTGCAATTAAAGGTATCAACCCAGATACAGAAGCAGAAGATGAACGTGCGGCTGATGATAAATTACCGTTCTCCGCTTTAGCTTTCAAAATTATGGCTGATCCATATGTAGGTAAATTAGCATTCTTTAGAGTATATTCCGGTGAACTTGCTTCCGGGTCTTATGTATATAATTCGACCAAAGGTAAGAAAGAACGTATCGGACGTATACTGCAAATGCATGCTAATCGTCGTGAAGAAATTGAACGCGTATACACTGGTGATATTGCTGCTGCTGTTGGTCTGAAAGATACAACAACTGGTGATACACTGTGTGACGAAAAAAATGTTATTATTCTTGAGTCAATGGTTTTCCCTGAACCTGTTATTTCTGTAGCAGTTGAGCCTAAAACCAAAGCTGACCAAGAAAAAATGGGTATTGCGTTACAACGTTTGGCTGAAGAAGATCCGACTTTCCGTGTTAATACTGACCAAGAAACTGGTCAGACTATCATTTCTGGTGTAGGTGAACTGCATCTTGAAATTATTGTTGACCGGATGCTCAGAGAATTCAAAGTTGATTGTAGCGTAGGTAAGCCGCAAGTTGCTTATCGTGAAACCATTCGCAAAAAAGTTAGAGCAGAAGGTAAATTTGTTCGTCAGTCTGGTGGTCGTGGTCAATACGGTCATTGCTGGTTGGATATTGAGCCGCTTAAACCGGGTGAAGGTTTTATCTTTGAAAGCAAAGTTGTTGGTGGATCTATACCAAGAGAGTACATTGCTCCTATCGGTGCTGGTGCTAAGGAAGCCATGGATAACGGTGTTATAGCTGGTTACCCAATGGTTGACATTAAAGTAACAGTTATTGAAGGGTCATACCATGATGTTGACTCCTCGGAAATGGCGTTTAAAATAGCTGGTTCCATGGGTTTCAAAGCTGGTTGTGCTAAAGCTGGTGCTGTAATTTTGGAACCTTACATGAAAGTTGAAGTAACTGTTCCTGAAGAATATATGGGTGATGTAATCGGCGACTTGAATTCACGTCGTGGACGTATTGAAGGAATGGAAGCTCGTAATGGCGTTCAAGTCATCAATGCACATGTACCATTGGCTGAAATGTTTGGTTACGTAACTGATTTGCGTTCTAAAACTCAGGGTCGTGGTAACTATTCAATGAGTTTCGCTCATTATGATGAAGTACCTAAAAACATTGCTGAAGCGATTATCGCCAAAATTAAAGGCGTTTAGTCTTGAAAAAATAAGGAGGCAAAAATAAAATGGCAAAGAAAAAGTTTGAAAGAAACAAACCACATGTTAACATTGGTACAATTGGTCACGTCGATCATGGTAAAACTTCCTTAACAGCTGCTATTACAATGACTCTTGCGAAACATGGCGGCGGAGCTTTCGTGGCGTATGACATGATTGATAAAGCACCTGAAGAAAGAGAACGCGGTATTACAATCAATACTGCTCATGTTGAATATGAAACTGAAAAACGTCACTATGCACACGTTGACTGCCCAGGCCATGCTGACTATGTTAAAAACATGATCACTGGTGCTGCACAAATGGATGGAGCTATTCTAGTAGTAAGTGCTGCTGATGGCCCTATGCCACAAACACGGGAACACATTCTGTTGTCCCGTCAAGTAGGTGTACCTTCCATGGTAGTATTCTTGAACAAAGTTGACTTAGTTGATGATGAAGAATTAATCGAATTAGTTGAAATGGAAGTTCGTGAACTTCTTTCCAGCTATGAATTCCCTGGTGATGACATTCCTGTAGTAACTGGTTCAGCTGTACAAGCACTTAACTGCGGTTGCGCAGCTCGTGATTGCAAATGGTGCGGTAAGATTCATGAATTGATGGATGCAGTTGATGAATACATCCCTACTCCAGTTCGTGCAACTGACAGACCTTTCTTGATGCCTGTTGAGGACGTGTTCACTATTACTGGCCGTGGTACTGTTGCTACAGGTCGTGTAGAACGTGGCGAAATCAAAGTTGGCGAGAATGTTGAAATCGTTGGTATGCTTGAAAAACCTAGATCAGTTGTTGTAACTGGTGTAGAAATGTTCCGCAAATTGTTAGATTCAGCAGTAGCTGGTGACAACATTGGTGCACTTCTTCGTGGTGTTGAACGTAAGGATATTGAACGCGGTCAAGTTTTGGCAAAACCAGGTTCAATTAAACCTCACACTAAATATAAAGCTGAAGTATATGTCCTTTCAAAAGAAGAAGGTGGACGTCACACTCCATTCTTCACAAACTACCGTCCACAATTCTACTTCCGTACAACAGATGTTACTGGTGTAGTAAATCTGCCAGAAGGCGTAGAAATGGTTATGCCTGGTGATAACATTCAAATGTCAATTGAGCTCATTACTCCAATTGCAATTGAAGAAGGTTTACGTTTCGCGATTCGCGAAGGTGGCCGTACTGTAGGCGCTGGCGTAGTAACTTCGGTTGAACTTTAAAAAAAATATTGGGGTGACTGTTGTTGGTCACCCCAATAACAACCAATTGTCTTTAATTATAATGCGATGACGTGAAAGGTTGCCTACACGCTGTAGGGGGAATTTTCACGGAGAATGTCCGTTCTAGAAACTGGGCGATATAGGAGGAAATACAATGGCTAAACAACAAAAAATTAGAATTCGTCTTAAAGCATATGATCATAAAGCACTTGATCAAAGCGCGGTGAAAATAGTAGATACTGCTAAAAGAACAGGTGCTATGGTTTCCGGACCAATTCCACTTCCTACGGAAAAAAATATTTTCACTGTTCTACGTTCACCACATGTCAATAAAGACTCCCGGGAGCAATTCGAAATGCGTACCCACAAACGTCTAATTGACATTCTTGAGCCGACTTCCAAGACCGTTGATGCGTTAATGCGTCTGGATCTTCCGGCTGGCGTGGACATTGAAATCAAGCTGTAGGAGGAGGTGTAAATAATGGCTAAAGTAATTTTAGGTAAAAAACTTGGTATGACGCAAATTTTTACTGCTGATGGTAAAATGGTTCCTGTAACTGTTGTAGAAGCGGGACATGGCGTAGTACTGCAAAATAAAACTGTTGAGAATGATGGCTACAATGCAGTGCAATTGGGTTTTGGCACTGTTAAAGATAAAAAAGTTACTAGCCCGATGAAAGGTCATTTTGACAAAGCAGGCGTTAAACCTGTTAAATTCATCCGCGAAGTAAGATTAGCTGCTCCTTCTGAATATGTTGTTGGGCAAGAAATTGCTGTTGACGTATTTGCAGAAGGTGACATAATCGATGTAACTGGTGTTGCCAAAGGTAAAGGTTTTGCTGGTGTTATCAAACGTTGGAACTTTAGACGTGGACCAATGGCCCATGGTTCTAAATCACATCGTGAGCCTGGTTCCATGGGACCACGTATGAGTGGTGGCGGCGGTAAAGTCTTTAAAGGTAAAAAATTACCTGGTCGTATGGGTGGTCAAAAAGTAACTCTACAACGTCTAACTATCGTTAGAGTTGATGCTGAGCGTAATTTGATCTTGATTAAAGGTGGTATTCCTGGCCCTAAAGGTAACTTTATGATGATCAAGAGTACTGTAAAACCTAAGAAATAATCGCGAGGGTTCGCGGATTTAGGGCTAGTGTTACACAGTTCAAGATCTCGAGCCTCGCACCACGAAAGGAGGATGTGCTATATGCCAATAGTAGCAGTATATGATATCACTGGAGCAAAAACCAGTGAATTAGAATTAAATGATAGTGTTTTTGGTGTAGACGTTAATGAAGCCGTATTACACCAAGCTGTAGTAATGCAACTGGCTAGCCAACGTTTAGGTACAGCTTCAACAAAAACTAGAGGTTTTGTACGCGGCGGTGGTAAAAAGCCATGGAAACAAAAAGGCACAGGTCGTGCTCGTGCTGGTAGTATTCGTTCCCCATTGTGGGTTGGTGGTGGTACTGTATTTGGTCCACACCCACGCTCTTATGCATTTAGAATGCCACGCAAACAACGTCGCTTAGCGATTAAATCTGCGTTAACAGCTAAATTGCAAGATGGAGAATTAGTAGTATTGGATGGAATTAACTTTGATGCACCTAAAACTAAAAGTGTATTAAAATTAATGAGCGACTTTAATGTTTCGAACAAAAAGGTTTTGATCGTGACCGCAGAAATGCTGGAAAACGTAGAAAAATCAGCTCGTAACATTCCTGGCGTTAAAGCCATTCCAGCTTCTAGTAGTCTTAATGTATACGATCTTTTGTATCATGACAAAGTGTTCGTTACTAAAGATGCAATTACTCGTATTGAGGAGGTACTAGCCTAATGCAAAATTTGCGTGATGTACTGATTCGCCCCCTTGTTACCGAGAAAACCAATGCTATGATGCAAGACAATAAATATACTTTCGTTGTGCCACTTAAAGCCAATAAAGTACAAATTCGTCAAGCCGTTGAACAGATTTTCAAAGTAAAAGTATTGGCTGTTTATACCATTCGTGTAATGGGTAAAACCAAACGTATGGGCAAAACTGAGGGTAAGCGTCCAGATTATAAAAAAGCAATCGTGAAACTGGCTCCTGGTCAGACGATAGAGTTCTTTGAAGGTGTATAACCTGACAATTTTTTAAAAGGAGGGGCAACAATGGCAGTAAAAAGCTTTAAACCTTATACTCCAAGTAGAAGGTTTATGACTGTGTCTAGTTTCGATGAAATTACCACAGATAAACCAGAACGTTCGTTAATTGAGCGTCTTCAACAACATGCTGGTCGTAATAACCAAGGTCGCATGACTGTTAGACATCAAGGCGGCGGTCATAAACGTCAATACCGCGTGATTGACTTCAAACGTAATAAAGATGGAATTGTAGCACGTGTAGCTACAATCGAATATGATCCTAATCGTTCCGCTAATATTGCATTATTAAATTATGTAGATGGCGAAAAACGTTATATTTTGGCTCCAAATGGCCTTAAAGTTGACGATAAAGTGATGAGTGGTCCTGAAGCGGATATCAAAGTTGGTAATGCGTTACCAATCAAAAATATTCCTGTAGGTACTTCCCTTCATAATATTGAGCTTAAAATCGGCAAAGGCGGACAATTGGTTCGTTCAGCTGGTGGATCAGCACAACTTATGGCTAAAGAAGGCGAACATGCTCTTCTAAGATTACCTTCTGGCGAAATTCGCAAAGTGCATATTAATTGTAAAGCGACAATTGGTCAAGTTGGTAATTTAGAACATGAAAACATCACTAGTGGTAAAGCTGGTCGGTCCCGTTGGCTCGGAATTCGCCCTGCAAACCGTGGTGTGGCCATGAATCCTTGTGACCATCCACATGGTGGTGGTGAAGGTCATTCACCTGTTGGTCGTAAACATCCTGTTACTCCTTGGGGTAAACATGCAATGGGTGTTAAAACACGTCGTAATAAAACATCTGATAAGATGATTGTAAAAAGACGTACAAAAAATAAATAAAGCCTAGCATAAGGCTAACCGGATAGAGAAGGGAGGCTAATCAAGTGTCCAGATCAATTAAAAAAGGACCTTATGTTCATGCAAGTGTAATGAAAAAAATTATCGCTATGAACGAAGCTGGCGAGAAAAAGGTTTTCAAGACCTGGTCGCGTAGTTCTACCATTCTTCCCAATTTTGTAGGACATACTGTTGCAGTACATGATGGACGTAAACACGTTCCTGTTTACATGACTGAAGATATGGTAGGTCATAAACTGGGTGAGTTTGCACCTACTCGCGCGTACAAAGGTCATGCAGGTTCAGAAAAATCCACATCATTACGGTAATTGGGTGATAGTTACTGGAAAGGGGGCTAGTATATGGAAGCTAAAGCAATTGCTAGACATATTCGCATTGCTCCACGTAAAATTAGAGTCGTTATCGATCTAATTCGTGGGAAAAACATCGGTGATGCGTATGCAATTTTAAAACATACGCCAAAAATAGGGTCTGAAATTCTTTTAAAACTATTGGAATCAGCTATTGCAAATGCAGAGCATAATTATGATATGAACTCTGATAAACTATTTGTTGCCGCTGCGTATGTTGACCAAGGACCTACCTTGAAACGCATTCATCCGCGGTCTCGTGGTCAAGCTTTTAAAATTTTAAAACGCAGCAGTCACGTGACACTTGTTGTAAAAGAAAGATAACTGGTGAAGGAGGGAAAACAAAGTGGGTCAAAAAATTCATCCTCATGGACTACGACTTGGGATCATCAAAACTTGGGATGCCAAGTGGTATGCTGGTAAAGATTTTGCGGACAATTTACACGAAGATTTGAAAATCCGTAAATTTATTAAAACAAAAGCTTTTAGTGCTGGCGTATCAAAGCTAGTTATTGAGCGGGCTTCTAATCGTGTTAAAGTTATTATTCATACAGCAAAACCTGGTATGATTATCGGCCGTGGTGGCGCTGGTATTGAAGAAATGAAAAAGAATTTAAAACAGCTTACTGGTAAGCAAATTGACATAAATATTGCTGAAGTTAGACAGCCAGATATGGATGCTCAATTAGTTGCGGAAAATATTGCGGCTCAATTAGAAAGACGCATTGCCTTCCGTCGTGCTATGAAGCAATCAATTCAACGCACTATGCGTATGGGTGCAAAAGGTATTAAAGTAATGGTTGGCGGTCGTTTAGGTGGAGCTGAGATTGCTCGAAGTGAATCTGCTCGTGATGGTAGTATTCCACTTCACACTCTTAGAGCTGATATTGACTATGGCACAGCTGAAGCACATACAACTTATGGCCTAATCGGCGTAAAAGTATGGATTTACAAAGGTGAAGTTTTGCCAGAAGTTAAAAAAGTCGCTGCCGCTGTTGAAGGGAGCGAAAAATAATGCTACTGCCAAAAAGAGTGAAACATCGTAAACAATTCCGCGGTCGTATGAAAGGTAAAGCCCAAAGAGGCAGTACCGTTAGTCATGGCGAGTTCGGTTTGGCGGCATGTGAACCAGCTTGGATCACTAATCGTCAAATAGAAGCAGCTCGTATTGCAATGACTCGTTACATTAAACGTGGTGGTAAAGTTTGGATCAAAATATTCCCAGACAAACCGATCACAGCTAAACCAGCCGAAACTCGCATGGGTAGTGGTAAAGGTTCCACAGAATACTGGGTAGCGGTTGTAAAACCTGGTCGTGTAATGTTTGAAATGGACGGCGTTAGTGAAGAAGTGGCTAAAGAAGCTATGCGCTTAGCTGCTCACAAACTTCCTATTAAAACAAAGTTTGTTAAACGGGAAGCTGTTGCTGAACCGCAAGAAGAAGTGGGTGGTGAAGTAAATGAAGGTTAAAGACTTCCGCGAAATGAACGCAACTGAACTTAACCAGAAAATATCTGTACTCAAAGAAGAGCTATTTAACCTTAGATTTCAACTTGCTACCGGTCAGTTGGAAAATCCAATGCGGATCAAAGAAGTCAAAAAGACCATTGCCCGCGTGAAGACAATTCAGCGTGAACAGGAAATCAAAGTCAATCAAGGGTAGCATTCGAATCGACGTTCTTAATTAAGAACGGAAGGAGGCTAATTGTACGTGAGTGAAAGAAATGATCGTAAAGTAAAGATCGGTAAAGTCGTTAGCGACAAAATGGATAAAACTGTTGTTGTAGCAATTGAACGTTTAGTACAGCATCCGCTTTACAAAAAATCCATTAAAAAAACAGTGAGATTTAAAGCCCATGATGAAAACAACGACAGCCATACTGGCGATATCGTATCCATCATGGAAACTCGCCCGCTGTCTAAAGATAAGCGTTGGAGAGTTGTAGAAGTTCTTGAAAGAGTTAAATAGGTGAGGTTTGGAGTTCGCAGTTCGTAAGGACCTCGAATAAGAGCCTCGATAAGGAGGGAATAGGATGATTCAACAACAATCAATCCTTACTGTTGCTGATAATAGTGGTGCGAAACAAATCATGTGCATCAGGGCACTCGGCGGTTCATTCCGTAGATATGCCAACATTGGTGATATTATTGTTGCGGCAGTAAAATCTGCTTCTCCCGGCGGTGCCGTTAAAAAAGGTGATGTAGTAAAAGCCGTAGTTGTTCGTTCAAAAAAAGGCTTACGTCGTCCTGACGGTTCTTACATCCGTTTTGATGAGAATGCTGCAGTTATCATTAAAGAAGATAAAAGCCCTAAAGGTACTCGTATATTTGGGCCAGTAGCGAGAGAACTGCGTGAGAAAGATTTTATGAAGATAATCTCGCTGGCGCCGGAAGTAATCTAAGTTAGGAGGTATCCGGAATGTCAGAAGCCAAAAAATTACACGTCAAAAAAGGCGATACAGTTGTTGTTTTGACAGGTAAAGACAAAGGTAAATCGGCTAAAATTATTGAAGCATTACCTAAAAAAGGCAAAGTCCTAGTGGAAGGCCTTAATACAGTAAAGCGTCATACTAAGCCATCACAAAACATGCCACAAGGTGGTATTATTGTGAAAGAAGCCTTAATGCATTCGGCAAAAGTCATGTTGGTTTGTCCAGCTTGCAATCAGCCTACTCGCATTAAGAAATCCCCACTTGCAAATGGAGCTATGGCTCGCGCTTGTAAAAAATGTGGCGAAATCATCGATAAAGATAAATAATCACGCAGAAAGGAGGTAACTACACTTGTCCAGAATGAAAGATAAATATAATGATGAAGTAGCTAAAGGCTTGATGGAAAAATTTAGCTACAAAAACGTTATGGAAATCCCTAAGATTGAGAAAGTTGTTATAAACATGGGTGTTGGTGAAGCAGTCAGCAATCCTAAGATCTTGGATGTTGCAGTGAATGACATGATGACAATTGCCGGTCAAAAGCCGGTAGTAACTCGTGCTAAAAAATCAATCGCAGCATTTAAAATCCGTGAAGGTATGCCAATCGGCGCTAAAGTTACCCTGCGTGGAGAACGTATGTATCAATTTTTAGATAAATTGTTAAACATTGCGTTGCCGCGTGTGCGTGACTTCCGTGGCGTAAGCCCTAAATCTTTTGATGGTCGTGGTAATTATACTATGGGTATCAAAGAACAACTGATTTTTCCTGAGATTGAATATGATAAAATTGATAAAATCCGCGGAATGGATATTATCATCGTAACCACTGCAAAAACGGATGAAGAAGCACGTGAACTGTTAAAGCTTATGGGCATGCCGTTCAGTGCGTAAAGAGGAGGGACACTCGTGGCCAAGAAAGCAATGATTGAAAAATGGAAGCTGGAACCAAAGTTTAGTGTACGTAAGTACAATAGATGTAAGGTTTGTGGTCGTCCACATGGTTACTTACGTAAATTTGAAATGTGCCGTATTTGCTTTAGGGAATTGAGCTATAAAGGTGTCATTCCTGGAATAACTAAGGCTAGCTGGTAGATTAACAGGAAGGAGGTTATGTTTAAATGGTAATGACCGATCCAGTTGCAGATATGCTTACTCGTATTCGTAATGCAAACTCGGTTTATCATGATAAAGTAGAAATCCCTGCTTCAAAAATTAAGCAAGCAATTGCTCAAGTTTTAAAAGCTGAAGGTTTTATTAAGGATTTCGAAGTTATTAAAGATGATAAACAAGGCGTATTGAGAGCGAGCTTAAAATATGGTCCTAATCGTGAAAAAGTAATCACAGGAATTAAACGTATTTCTAAACCAGGTTTACGTGTATATGTAAAAAGCGAGCAAATGCCTCGTGTATTAGGTGGACTTGGGATTGCAATTATTTCAACTTCCAAAGGAATCATGACTGATAAACAAGCACGTCGTGATGGTCTTGGTGGCGAAGTATTAGCTTTCGTCTGGTAATTTTTTTGTTAAGGAGGTGCACATATGTCAAGAATTGGTAGAATGCCGATTGCTATCCCTGCAGACGTAACTGTGACGATTGATGAAAGCAATTTGGTATCTGTAAAAGGACCGAAAGGTGAATTGACTCGTGCCATTCATAAAGATATGATACTTACATTAGAAGATAGTGTTCTTGTTGTAGCAAGACCTTCTGATGAAAAAGAACATAGATCTTTGCACGGATTAACTCGTACTTTACTGTCCAATATGGTTGAGGGTGTTACTAAAGGCTTTACTAAAACTCTTGAAATTGTCGGCGTTGGTTTCAGAGCGGCAAAAGTAAATGGTAAATTAGCTTTGACTTTAGGTTTCTCCCATCCACTAGAAATTGAACCACCTACAGGCATGGGAATTGACGTTCCTGCTCCAAATAGGATTGTTGTTTCTGGTATTAATAAAGAAGATGTTGGCGCATTAGCAGCTAAGATCCGTAAATATAGAGAGCCAGAACCGTATAAAGGTAAAGGCGTTCGTTATGAAGGTGAAGTTGTTCGTCGTAAAGCTGGTAAAGCCGGCGGTAAAGGCAAGAAGTAAGATTTTAAGCGGAAGGAGTGACCACTTTGATTCGTAAAGGAATTAAAAACAAAGCTAGGCAAAAACGCCATCTGCGCGTGCGTAAGACTGTAACAGGTACTGCCGCAAGACCACGCTTGAATGTATTTCGCAGCCTGAGCCATATTTATGCTCAAATCATTGATGATGTTACTGGAACTACAATAGTTGCAGCTAGCACTATGGATAAAGATTTAAGTATAGCTAATGGATATGGCGGTAATATTGAAGCAGCTAAAGTTGTAGGTGCAGCAGTTGCTACACGTGCTTTGGCTAAAGGTATTAGCAAAGTGGTATTTGACCGTGGTGGTTATATCTATCATGGTAGAGTAGCAGCTTTAGCCCAAGCAGCACGTGAAGCTGGGCTGGAATTTTAAGCAAAAGGAGGTAAATGAATGTCCAAGATGATTGATTACACAACTCTCGATTTAAAAGAGAAAGTTGTATTCATAAACCGAGTTGCTAAAGTAGTAAAAGGCGGTCGCCGCTTTTCATTCAGTGCATTGGTAGTTGTCGGTGACGAGAACGGCCATGTTGGCGCTGGTTTGGGTAAAGCTGGTGAAGTACCTGAGGCAATCAGAAAAGGTGTTGAAGATGCGAAAAAGAATCTGATCACTGTTCCTTTAAGAGGCACAACGATTCCTCATCAAATCTTAGGCGTATTTGGTGCTGGTAAGGTATTCATGAAACCTGCATCAGAAGGTACTGGCGTTATCGCTGGTGGTCCAGTTCGTGCCGTACTTGAACTTTCAGGGATTCATGATATTTTGACTAAATCCTTAGGTTCTAATAACCCTAATAACATGGTACGTGCAACACTAACTGGTTTGCAACAGTTGAAACGTGCAGAACAAGTAGCAGCACTTCGTGGTAAAACCGTTCAGCAAATTCTGGGTTAAGGAGGAATTATAATGGCAACACTCAAAATCACTCTTACCAGAAGCCTGATCGGCAGACCAGAGGATCAAAGAGCTACTGTAAAGGCCCTGGGATTGAAAAAAACAAATAGTTTCGTGATACAAGATGATACTCCGGTCATTCGTGGAATGGTTCGTAAAGTAGAGCATCTTGTGACAGTTGAAGAAATACAAGACTAATTTGAGAGGAGGTGCTAATGATGAAATTACATGAATTAGCTCCTGCGCCTGGTTCGAGAAAAGTTCGTACTCGTGTAGGTCGAGGTCTAGGTTCTGGCCTTGGTAAAACTTCAGGTAAAGGTCATAAAGGTCAGAATTCTCGTGCTGGCGGCGGTACTCGCCCTGGTTTTGAAGGCGGTCAAATGCCTCTTTACCGTAGATTGCCAAAACGTGGTTTTTATAACAAGTTTAGCAAAGAGTACGCAGAAGTAAATGTTTCTGAACTTAATCGTTTTGAAGAAGGCGCAGTGGTTGACCCTGTAGCTCTAATTGAAGCTGGCGTATTAAAAAATGTTCGTGATGGTATTCGCATTTTAGGTAATGGCGAAATCACTAAATCACTTACTGTAATCGCTAACGGCTTTACCAAATCAGCTGAAGAGAAAATCATTGCTGCTGGCGGAAAAGTCGAGGTGGTATAAGTGCTTTCAGCTCTGTCCAATATACTAAAGATTACTGAGCTTAGAGAAAAGGTAGTTTTTACCCTGGCTATGTTTTTAGTATTTAGAGCCGGTACTCATATTCCAGTTCCTGGAGTTGATGTTTCGGTTATTGAACAAATGTTTACTAGTGGTAACCTGTTTGGTCTGCTGGATTTGTTCTCAGGTGGAGCATTGAGCAAGTTTTCAGTGTTTGCAATGAGCATTACCCCGTATATTAATGCTTCGATTATTATGCAACTTTTAACCGTTGTTGTTCCAAAGTTTGAACAATGGGCTAAAGAAGGCGAGGATGGTCGTAAGAAAATAACGCAAGTTACTCGTTATGGCACCGTGCTACTCGGCTTTGTTCAAGCAATTGGTATGGCTATTGGTCTTAAAGCAGCTATTATTAATCAAGGTGTTGGTTCGATTTTACTGATTGCATTAACACTTACTGCAGGAACTACCTTCCTGATGTGGCTCGGCGAGCAAATTACAGAAAAAGGTATTGGTAATGGCATTTCGCTAATTATCTTTGCCGGTATTGTATCGAGATTACCCGATGGCATTTATGTCATCTATCAATATCTCGCAGCAGGTACAATTAACCTATTTAATGTATTGCTATTCTTATTGATTGGTGTGGCGATGATTGTTATGGTAATCGTCATTTCTCAAGGTCAACGTAGAATTCCTGTCCAATACGCAAAACGCGTAGTTGGTCGTAAGACATATGGTGGTCATTCCACTCATATTCCGCTAAAAGTTAATCAAGCGGGAGTAATACCAATAATCTTTGCGTCATCTGTGCTGATGTTTCCAGTAACCATTGCCCAGTTTGTTAATATCCCCTGGGTAAAAACCGTGGCAGATTGGTTTGCGTGGGGTACACCGCTACAAACATTCTTGTATGCAGTGCTTATCATTTTTTTCACGTATTTCTATACTGCGGTTACTTTGAACATATCAGATATGGCAGAGAACATGAAAAAATACGGTGGTTTTATTCCAGGACTGCGCCCGGGTAAACCAACTGCTGATTATTTGGATCGAGTTATGACTAGAATCACTCTTGCAGGTTCTGTGTTCCTTGCAGCAATTGCTATATTACCTAATTTTATAGCAGCAGTGACGAACATTCCTGGAGTTTATTTTGGTGGAACTGCCCTTTTAATTGTGGTCGGCGTGGCACTTGATACAATGAAACAGATAGAGGCACTTGTTCTCATGCGCCACTATCAAGGTTTCATGAAGTAGTAGGGAGGAGGCCTTGCAATGTACATCCTATTAATGGGACCGCCTGGGGCTGGTAAAGGTACGCAGGCGGCTGAACTGGTTGCAGAGTTTCATATCCCTCATATTTCAACTGGTGATATGTTTCGGGCAGCCGTTAAAGAAGGAACTGAACTTGGCAAGCAGGCGAAAGCCTGCATGGATGCTGGGCAATTAGTACCTGATAGTATTACTATCGGGATAGTAAAAGAAAGACTAGCGAAACCCGATTGTCACAAAGGTTTTATTCTGGATGGGTTCCCGCGCACAATTGAGCAAGCGAATGCTTTAGATTGTACGTTAACTGATTTAGGAATAGAGCTTGATCGCGTTATCAATATTAATGTTCCAGTAGAAGAATTAGTCAATCGCATGACTGGTCGTCGTATCTGCAAAGGTTGTGGCGCTACTTTCCATGTGACATTTAATCCTTCAACAACTGGCGTTCAATGTGATAAATGCAACGGGGAACTATATCAGCGTGCTGATGATACGGTCGAAACGGTTACAAAGCGTTTGACAGTATACAGTGATCAGACTAAGCCTTTGATTGACTACTATCAAGATCAAGGTCTTTATAGTGAAATCGATGGACGTCAGTCGATTGAAAAGGTACTTTCTGATATAGTAACTAGCCTGAGAGGCGAATAGGTATGATCATCCTTAAATCAGAGCGGGAAATAAACTACTTGCGTGATGCTGGTAGAATAGTGGCTGAAACCCATGCTGAAGTGAAAAAAGCTGTTAAACCCGGAGTCACTACGCTGGATCTGGATCAGATCGCCGAAAAATATATTATAAGTCGTGGTGCTATCCCTGCTTTTAAGGGATATCACGGCTTTACGGGGAATATTTGTTCTTCAGTAAATGAAGAAGTTGTACATGGCATTCCAGGATTAAGAAAGTTAAAAACTGGAGATAATATTAGTATTGATATCGGAGCGGTAATCAACGGATACAATGGTGATGCTGCGATTACTGTCCCTGTCGGTGAAGTTGATGCTGAAGTACAGAAACTTCTGGATGTTACAGAAGAATCTTTATATAAAGGTATTGAACAAGCCGTCATTGGTAATCGGTTAAGCGACATTTCTCATGCCGTTCAGAATCACGTTGAACAATATGGTTTTGGTGTTGTTCGTGATTATGTTGGGCATGGTATTGGCCGGAGTATGCATGAAGACCCACAGGTGCCTAATTATGGAAACCCTGGCCGTGGCCCACGATTAAAGGCTGGTATGACTCTGGCGATTGAGCCAATGGTCAATTTGGGCACATATGAAGTAAAGACACTTGACGATGGTTGGACGGTTGTAACTCTTGACGGCAAGCGCTCAGCGCATTTTGAACATTCTATTGCCATCACTGACGGTAAGCCGGAGATTCTGACTAAGTTATAGGAGGCAGCTCTGGTGTCAGTAATGAATATATCAATTGGCCAACTTGTTACAAGCAATGCCGGACGTGATCAAGCAAGTATTTATCTGGTGGTAGGGATTAAAAATCAGTATCTTTTACTGGTAAACGGTAGAGAGAGAAAAATTAAAAATCCTAAACAGAAAAATATCCGACATGTTAATGTTCTTAAATCTATTGCCCAAGGTGTGGCGGAAAAACTTCAATCTGGTATGAAAATTACGGATGAAGAAATCCGCCAAGCCATTAAGGTTTTATACAAACCAGATAATCTGTGATAAGCGGACTAGGAGGGATATCTCGTGTCCAAACAAGATGCAATTGAGGTTGAAGGTACGGTTCTTGAAGCCTTGCCTAATGCCATGTTCCAGGTCAAACTGGAAAATGAGCATGTCGTACTGGCGCATGTATCAGGTAAGATCCGCATGAACTTTATCCGGATTTTGCCTGGGGATAAAGTCACTGTAGAACTTACGCCTTATGACTTAAAGCGTGGCCGCATTACCTACCGTTTCAAATAGCGGATTCGTAAGAAAGTTGGCTTTCGATATAATATTGATTGCGCGAGTTCGTGAATATATGAAAAGGAGGACTGGCAAATGAAAGTAAGAGCGTCGGTCAAGACCATTTGTGAAAAATGTAAGGTAATCAAACGCAATGGACATGTAATGGTGATTTGCGAAAATCCTAAACATAAACAAAAGCAAGGATAGGAGGTGTACTATACATGGCACGTATTGCCGGAGTAGATTTACCACGTGATAAAAGAATTGAAATCGCTTTAACATATATTTTTGGTATTGGTCTTACGACTTCCAAAGAAATCATCGCTGCTACTGGGATTAGTCCTGATACACGCACTCGTGATTTAACTGAAGAAGAGGTAGTAAAACTACGTGAGACAATTGATAAAGGCTATAGAGTGGAAGGCGATTTACGTCGTGAACAGTCACTCAACATTAAACGCCTGATCGAAATCGGTTGCTATCGTGGTAAACGTCATCGTATGGGTCTTCCTGTACGCGGACAACGTACTAAAACGAATGCTCGGACTCGCAAAGGTCCTAAGAGAACCGTTGGGGCGAAGAAAAAGAAATAGTAGAGGAGGGATAAAGATTGGTTGCTAAGAAAGTTATTAGACCTAAAAGAAAAGAACGCAAAAATATTGAATATGGTCAAGCTCATATTCGTTCTACTTTTAATAATACGATCGTGACAATTACCGATACAAAAGGTAATGCGCTTTCATGGGCGAGTGCTGGTGGACTTGGTTTCAGAGGTTCTCGTAAGAGTACTCCATTTGCTGCACAAATGGCTGCAGAAACAGCTGCTAAAGCAGCAATGGAACATGGCCTTAAGCATGTTGAAGTATTTGTAAAAGGACCAGGCTCAGGCCGGGAAGCAGCCATTAGATCACTGCAAGCATCTGGTTTGGAAGTAAGTTCCATTAAAGATTGCACACCAGTACCTCATAATGGATGTCGCCCACCTAAGCGTAGAAGAGTATAAAAAGTTTCGGGAGGTGTTAAATATACATGGCTAAATATACAGGACCTGTTTGTCGATTATGTCGTCGTGAAGGCGTAAAATTATATCTTAAAGGCGAAAGATGCTATACTGATAAGTGTGCATTCGCTAAACGTGCTTTTGCTCCTGGTCAACATGGTCAAGGACAAACTCGTAAAAAAGTTTCCGAATATGGTGTTCAGCTGAGAGAAAAACAAAAAACACGTCGCGTTTATGGCATTTTAGAAGGCCAATTCCGTGGCTATTTTGGTAAAGCTGATCGTCAAAAAGGCATTACTGGTGAAAACTTACTAGTATTGTTAGAAAGAAGATTAGATAATGTGGTGTTCCGTCTTGGTTTTGCAGCAAGCCGTATGCAAGCTAGACAATTGGTTCGTCATAGACATTTTCTTGTGAATGGTAAACGCGTCGATATTCCATCTTACTTGCTGAAAGCTGATGATGTGATCTCGGTACGTGAAACAAGCAAAGAATCACCACTTATTAAAGAAGTTGCTGAAAACTTTGCTAATAAAACACTACCAGCTTGGTTGGAAAGATCAGCTGAAGAAATGATGAGTGGTAAAGTATTGCGCTACCCCACCCGTGAGGAAATTGATACTCCAGTCCAAGAACACTTTATTGTTGAATTGTACTCCAGATAATCAATGTATGTTTTTAACATTTAATCCTAATTTATGCCCTCGGCCGTGGGTATGGCGTAACGTAATAGTGCGTAAAGAGGAGGGTTTTTCCAGATGATCGAAATCGAAAAACCGAAGATTGAGATAGTGGAGATAAGTGAAAATAACCGTTATGGAAAGTTTGTATGTGAGCCTCTTGATCGTGGTTATGGTACAACTCTAGGTAACAGTTTGCGTCGGATCTTGTTGTCTTCCCTTACGGGAGCAGCAATTACATCTGTCAAAATTGATGGTGTTCTTCATGAATTTTCCACAATTCCTGGTGTTCGGGAAGACGTTACCGACATTATCTTGAATTTAAAAACATTGTGTTTAAAAATGCACACTGATGAACCTAAAATTCTAAGGATTGAAGCTCTTACTGAAGGTGAAGTTACTGCAGGCGATATTATTGCTGATCCAGATGTAGAGATTCTTAATCCAGAATTGCATCTAGCAACTGTTGATGCTAGTGGTTCACTAAAAATGGAATTAACCGTAGAACGTGGTCGGGGCTATGTTCCTGCAGATAAGAACAAAAAACCTGATCACGTGATTGGTATTATTCCGATCGATTCTATTTTCTCGCCAATTCAGAGAGTTAACTATCAGATTACGGATACTCGTGTCGGGAACGTCACAGATTACGATAAATTAACTCTGGAAGTATGGACTGATGGTAGTTTGCGCCCAGAAGAAGCTGTTAGTAAATCAGCCAGCATTATGGTGGCTCATTTAAAACTGTTTCAGAATTTGGCTGGCATTCTCCCTGAAGAAGAAGTTACTGATGGAACATTTACCGAAGTCGTTGAAGATAGTAACGCTAAGACATTAGATATGACGATTGAAGATTTAGATCTTTCCGTTCGTTCTTATAATTGTTTGAAACGTGCTGGAATCAATAATGTATCTGATTTGGTACAAAAATCTGAAGATGATATGATGAAGGTGCGTAACCTTGGTCGTAAATCAATGGAAGAAGTAAAGAAAAAACTAATCGAATTAGGCCTTGGGCTTAGTGAAGATGAAGAGTAGGGGGAGGGAAGAAAATGGGCTATAGAAAGTTAGGACGGGACTCTAGTGCGCGTAAAGCGTTGTTCCGCAGCATTTTAACTTCCTTCTTTGCATACGAGCGTATTGAAACAACAGAAGCAAAAGCTAAAGAAATCAACGGTCTTGCCGAAAAATTGATTACATTAGCTAAGCGAGGCGATCTGCATGCTCGTCGCCAAGTGTTATCATACCTCATGGCTGAAGAAGTAGTTACAAAATTGTTTGAAACAATTGCTCCTAAATATGCTGATCGTCAAGGTGGCTATACTCGTATTATGAAATTGGGACCGCGTCGTGGAGATGCTGCACCAATGGTAATATTAGAGTTGGTCTAAATCTTACAATTGGGCCAGGTGACAAGGGCTATAACTTGGCCTAGTTGCCTGGTTATTGTGGTATATAGGGAAACGGCGACCTGTACGGGTCGCCGTTATTTCTAATAAAGGCTATTTTATCGTAAGAGATAAAAAAGGGGTAACTATATGGAAAAGTTTATTGTTGTGAAAGATATGTGCCATAATTATACTGCCCATGATGGTAGTCAAGTATCGGCACTTGATCATATAAATCTATCCATCGATAGTGGTGAGTTTGTCGCCATTATTGGTACAAATGGTTCTGGAAAATCAACCCTAGCAAAACATTTAAATGCCTTATTAGTACCGAGTAGCGGTCAATGTTTAATCGATAATCTTGATACAACTGATCATAATAATATTTGGGATGTTAGGCACAAAGTTGGTATGGTATTTCAAAATCCTGACAATCAAATTGTTGCCACAGTCGTAGAAGAAGATGTTGCTTTTGGTCCAGAAAATCTCGGCGTAGAAGCAGGAGAAATTCGAAAAAGAGTTGATGCCGCATTAAAAGTAGTCGGAATGGAAGATTATCGTCACCATAGCCCCCATTTATTATCTGGCGGTCAAAAGCAGCGGATAGCAATTGCAGGTGTATTAGCGATGCATTCTAATTGTTTGGTTTTAGATGAACCGACAGCTATGTTAGATCCTAAGGGGCGGCAGGAAGTTTTATCTACTGTATGCCAACTGCATCAAGAAAAGAAGATAACGATCGTTTATATTACTCACTTTATGGAAGAGGCCGTTGTTGCTGATCGTGTTGTTGTCATGAACCAAGGTAAAGTCGTGATGGAAGGTTCACCAGCTGCAATCTTCAGCCAAGTCACTTACTTAAAAGAATTAGGACTTGATGTACCCGTAGCCGCCGAAATGGCATATCGTTTGCGTGAACATAATTTAAAGATACCAGAGGGAATTATTACTGATGAAGAACTGGTGGTGGCGATATGTCCATAATTTTAAAAGATGTTACATATACATATATGGCAAAGACGCCTTATGAAAAATCAGCAATTAAAAATATTAATCTTGAAATAAGGCCTGGAGAATTTCTTGGCATTATTGGCCATACGGGATCTGGTAAATCCACCTTATTACAACATTTAAATGGTCTATTGAAACCAACAACAGGGAGCATCACTGTAGAAGGGGAAAATATTAATCATAAAGGTGATGCAGCACGTCTTGCTAAGCGTAAGGTCGGTATGGTATTTCAATATCCCGAACACCAATTATTTGAAGAAACAGTGTATGATGATATCGCTTTTGGCCCTCGTAATATTGGCATTGACGAAGCAGAAGTTGACCGTCGAGTCAAAAAAGCGATGGATTTTGTCGGTCTTGATTATAACCAGTTTGCGAAACGGACTCCTTTTCAACTCAGTGGTGGGCAAATGCGACGAGTGGCTATTGCTGGAGTGATTGCTTTAGAACCTACTTATTTAATATTGGATGAACCTTCTGCTGGCCTTGATCCTCGTGGGCGTGATGAAATATTTAGTCAGATTATTAAAATGTATCAGAGTACTGGTATTACAGTAGTGTTAGTATCGCATAATATGGAAGATATAGCGCGTATGGCCAATCGACTGCTCGTCATGAATGGTGGGGAAATTAGTTTAGATGGCTCACCAACGGATATTTTTCGTGATTCCCAGGTACAGCTCAAAGAAGCAGGCGTTGATGTACCGCCGCTTACGGTTCTCATGAATCGTTTGAATCAACATGGCTTAGCTGTTGATCATACCGTAGTAGCCATGGATGCTGCTGTCGACAGTGTGCTTACAGTCGTAAGGGGGCTTTAGAAATGCTTGCAGATATTATGCTTGGACAATATTTTCCTGGAAATTCTGTTATACATCACTTAGATCCGCGCACTAAAATAATAAGTACCTTATTATTAATTAGTAGTATTTTTTTAGCAGAAAATTATCAGTCTTATTCAATTGCAGCTGTTTTTGTGAGTATGATTATCGCATTAGCGGGTATACCTTTGATGATGATTTTAAGATCTTTAAAGCCATTATGGATTATTATTATTTTGACGCTGTTGATTCATGTTTTCACTACTCCTGGGACTGTTATGTATGTTTTTGGCCCCTTGGCGGTAACGCAGGAAGGGCTACGACAAGGTCTGCTCATGTCATTTCGATTAGTCTTTTTGATTACCACTTCTTCTTTATTGACTTTTACTACCTCACCTGTTGCTCTGACCGATGGAATTGAAAGGTTGCTCAAACCATTTAAAAAACTTGGGATGCCTGTCCATGAATTAGCTATGATGATGACGATTGCTCTTCGGTTTATTCCTACCTTATTGGAAGAAACTGATCGAATTATGAAAGCGCAAATGGCACGTGGGGCTGATTTCACATCAGGAAATTTATTGCGGCGTGCACGTAATATGATACCCTTGTTAGTACCTTTATTTATTAGTGCTTTTCGTCGTGCTGATGAATTAGCAACAGCCATGGAAGCTAGATGTTATCGAGGCGGTGATCACCGTACTCGTATGAAACAGCTGAAAATTACAAGCCGTGATTGGGCGGCATATGGCATTTTAGTACTCTTACTCGGAGTATTGATTTTATTTCGCATATCTGTAAAATAGAATATTGGAGATAGAGATTCAGGAGGTTATTATGGTTAAAGAGCATCCGGATTATGCCTTAGAAAAGCAGCACTTGGATGACACTATTAATGAAATGAAATTAATAGTATCTTCGTTAGAAATTGATATTGAGAAGCGTGTTCAGCAAATGCGTTTGTCACTCGAATATAAAGATCAAGTAAGTTCCTATGTACATTCCATGCTGAAAAATGACAACATTGATAAAATATATGACATTCAAGGGGCAGTTGACAGCCCCTATTTTGGTCGTGTAGATTTCAGAGAAGACGATACCCCTCTCTACGAAAGCTTCTATATCGGAAGGGTTAAAATTAGTCGGTTAGAAATTAACGGTATTCAAGATATTTTAGTTTTTGACTGGCGTGACCCTGTTGCAACAATCTTTTATGAGTGCCAAGATGGACGTGCTAGTTATGATGTATTAGGAAGGTACTATTACCATGGCGATGTCAACCTAAAACGTCAATATAAGATTACGAATGGGATTTTAGAAAAAATATCCGATGACTATATTTGGGATCAAATCGTAGCACGGCAGCATGAGGCAGTCATTGCCGATCCTTTCTTGACAGAGAGATTACTACAAGGAACGAGTAATAAACTAAAAGATATCGTTACATCCATTAGGGCGGAGCAAAATAAAATTATTCGTGAGACTCTTAATCAAGTGATTATCATTCAAGGTGTTGCTGGATCAGGGAAAAGTACCATTGGCCTGCATCGATTGTCTTATCTACTTTATAATGAAAAATTAGATCCACAAAAAATGATGGTTATTGCCCCCAATAAAATTTTCCTTGATTATATTTGTGAATTATTGCCGGAAATTGATGCCAATGATGTTGGTCAATCAACATTTATAGATTTAGTAACAATGATGACTCAAACTGAGCTAATCCTTCACAAAGATGAAAAAACTCAATTATATCTTGAAAATAAAGATAAAGATCAGCGGAGAGAACAGCTGAGTGCTGTTGCCAAATTAAAGGGTTCCTTAGAGTTTATCAAGGTGCTTGAAGCTTGGCAATTTAAAAAGACTGAAAAATTTTGTTTAAAACTAAAAGAGATTAAATTATTTGATGGTCAATTACTCATTACGAAAGAAGAACAGATTGCAAAAGTGATGGAAGGTAATCAGCTTATTATTTCATATAATGAACGAATTCAGACACTCATTGGCTATATTAAATTTCGGGTACGAAATTTCTTAGAAGTACTCGAGGCGCGACAAAGAAAATCCAAGGGTGAGATTGATAAAAAACTTGAGCAATATAAAAAACAGGGAGCCGATTTTTTAGGACGCCACTTCACAAATTGGCTTGCGAATGATTTAATTTTAGCCTACATGGAAGTTTTTCGCGATAAAAGCATATTCAAGGTAGTTAAACAGAAAAAATATGATTTAACGTTCATTACTGAGTATTGCTTAGATATTTTAGGTGAAGGTAAGGTAGAAAAAGAAGATTTAGCACCTCTTTGTTATCTTAAATATTTACTTGATGGTTTTCATCATATTACACGATTTGAGCATATTGTAGTGGATGAAGCTCAAGATTTAAATGCTTTAGAATTTACAGTATTGAGACTGCTATCCCGCAACAGTTCTTTTACCATCATGGGTGATATGTCACAAGGCATTACATCATATCGCAGTATTGATAACTGGCAGATATTGATGAAAGATGTGTTTGCTGATGTAAAATCGATCTATCGAGAAGTAAACTATAGTTATCGTTCGGCGCGGGAAATTGTAGAATGTTTTAACAGTGTGATGCCGAGTGGCTATTCAGCTGCGATACCTGTATATGAAATTGGTCATCAACCAACTTTTGAGCAAGTCACTACAACACAAGAGAACATTTCAGCGATTGTAGAGGCCATTGAAAAATTTCAACAATTAGGATGTAAGTCCATTGGCATCCTTACAAAATTAGACCGTGAAAGTCTACTTATTTACCATACTCTCAAGAGAGAACCTTTTAATATAAGTAATATCAACTTGATTACCAATGATACAGTTACATACCAAGGAGGTATTTCCATACTGCCCATTACCTTGGCTAAAGGATTGGAATTTGATGGTGTCATCATTGGCAATGCTTCCGATAAAGAGTTTAAAGAGAATAGCTTTGATCATAAGTTATTATATGTTGCTTTATCTCGCGCTTTATATTATTTATATATTGTATATCGTGGTACAATCACGCCACTTCTAAAAAAATACACATAATACAACAGTGATGAGGTATATAAAGATGCGCACTATTAAACTAACAATTTCATATGAAGGCACCGCTTATAATGGTTTTCAACGTCAAATGAATGGTATTGGCATACAACAAGTATTGGAACTAAGGCTGGCAAAACTATTTGGTCATGAACTTAGGATGAATGGTGCTGGCCGGACTGATACAGGAGTACATGCCTATGGGCAGGTTGTCAGTTTTAAAACGAATGGTACAATTCCAATTGATCGAATTGTAATCGCTTCCCGGTGTTTATTGCCCCATGATATTGTCATTACTAAGGCTGAAGAAGTGAATGAGAATTTTCATGCTCAATATAGTGCTATTAGTAAGATCTATGTATATAAGATTTATCCACATGATATGCCAAATCCATTTTTACGCAATTATGCTTGGCATATTACGCGTAAATTGGATACAGCAGCGATGCATCAGGCCTCACAATTTGTTGTAGGAACCCATGATTTCTCAGCTTTTCGTGCAGCAGGTAGCGCCAATAATAGTCCTATACGAACGATTATGGAGGCTAATTGTCAATTCAATGATGATATCTTAGAACTTTCTTTTTGGGGAACAGGATTTTTGTACCATATGGTACGGAATCTAACAGGTACCTTAGTGGAGATTGGTCTAGGATGCCGCCGCATTGAAGATTTTAAGACCATACTGGAGAGCCGTCAACGAAAAAAAGCTGGCATTACAGCACCAGCCCATGGCTTATATTTACAAGAAGTAAAATATTCTTAGTTATCGAATTTAGATAATGTTCTACTAGGTTTGATATGGAGGTGATGTAAGATGTTATTATCAGTCTTGGAGACATTACTCATTGCTTTGTTAGGGGGATTTTTATTTTCTTACCTTCATACCCCTCTGCCTTGGATGTTAGGGGCTTTAACGACCGTATTGTTATGGAATTTCTTACTTAAAAGGAAAGTTTGTTGGCCAGGGAAATTTGCTAACATTGGGCAGATCATTATTGGCTATACCATTGGGAGAACTTTTACTCAAGAAACATGCCAACAAATTATGACGCAACTGCCAATTATGCTAATCGTCACTATCGTGACAGTTATTTTTAGCTTATTGTTGGGTTATATTACTCATAAGAGAACAGGTATTAGTGTCGAGAGTGGTTTAATTGGCAGTATCCCTGGTGGACTTAGTCAGACAGCGGTATTATGTGCTGAAGTGCCTGGCAGTGATATTACGATTGTTACTGTGATGCAAACAGCACGATTGCTATCTGTTATCTTTGTCGTACCCTTTTTAGCCATTCATGGTTTAGGTTATGGCAGCCTTACACCAACAGCGGTTTCAACAATTTCTACAGCGACTTCGATCTTGATGCCAGTCAGCCAGAAGATATTAATTTCCGGCTTGGTCATTTTAAGTGCAATCCTTGCCCATAGGCTTGGCATGCCTACCCCCTTTTTATTAGGTGCTGTAATCGGCACTGCCAGTATTGGTTTATATGGCCTCAAATTGCCATCCTTACTTCAATATTGGCTTGATGGGGCACAACTATGCATTGGTGCATATACTGGTGCCAGGATCAATCTAGGTAACTTAAGCAATTGGCGTAAAATATTGCCATACACTTTGCTCGGTGTGATCGGGCTTATTTTCTGTTCCATTGGCATTGCTTTTCTTTTAATGCATTTTCATCATATTTCACTGGTAACAGCTTTCTTGAGTACAGCACCTGGTGGTATGGCTGAAATGGGTCTTACAGGGATGATGCTACAGGCTGATTTATCAGTGATTGTTGCTTTTCAGCTGTTTAGGTTACTATTTATTCTAATGGTACTACCACCAGTTTTAAAATGGTGGCTTGCTAGAAATACAGCAAATAAGAGGCGTAATAAACAAAAATGTGGATAACTTAAAAAAAAATACGCTTATCTGTCGATACTTCTTGACATTGACAAGCTTATTTAATACAATGTTTCTATGAGATTTATGCCATGACTTCCGTTAGCCCCGGAATCTCAAGGATACAAAATCAATTTTTTCTGTAATGTTGTGACAAGGAGGTAATCGCATGAAAACATTTATGGCAAATGCTGCCACCATTGAACGTAAGTGGTATGTTGTAGATGCAGAAGGTAAAACTTTGGGTAGATTAGCTGCTGAAGTAGCAAAAGTTCTTCGCGGCAAAAATAAACCGACTTTTACTCCGCATGTTGATGCAGGTGATCATGTTATCGTGATCAATGCTGCTAAAGTAGCGTTAACTGGTAAGAAATTAGTACAAAAAACTTATTTCCGCCATTCTGGTTATCCAGGTGGAACTACGTTCACTCCTGCAGGCCAAATGCTTGCAGACAAACCAGAACGAGTGATTGAATTAGCTGTTAGAGGCATGTTGCCAAAAAACAGTCTTGGTCGCCAAATGTATCGTAAATTGCAAGTATACCGTGGTGCTGAGCACCCGCATGCTGCGCAACAACCTGAAGTATTAGAAATTAACGTAAGATAATCCGGAAAGGAGGAACATATTATGGCATTGGTTACTTACTACGGCACCGGTCGCAGAAAAACCTCGGTTGCCAGAGTTCGTCTGGTTCCGGGAGAAGGCAATGTTCTTGTTAACGGCCGTTCTTTACCAGAATATTTTGGTCGTAAAACATTAGAATTAATTGTTAAACAACCCCTTAATTTGACAGAAACTCTTGGCAAATATGATGTATTGATTAAGGTAGCGGGCGGCGGTCCTTCTGGTCAAGCAGGCGCAGTTCGTCATGGTATTTCACGTGCACTACTTCTTGTAGATGCTGAGTATCGTCCATCTTTGAAAAAAGCTGGTTTCCTTACTCGTGATCCACGCGAAAAAGAGCGTCGTAAATACGGTCTTAAGAAAGCTCGTAAAGCTTCCCAGTTCTCAAAACGTTAATATCGTTTTATATCAGATCCAGAAAGAGTTTATCTTTCTGGATTTTTTATATTTTTATCAGCAGGAATCTAATGAATGAGGTATAATTATAAATAGTAAAAATGTAAAAATAAAAATGGAAGGGGTTCATGTATGAAAAAGTCGATAGCAACATTAGTTCTTTCCTTACTGCTCATGATGTCAAGTGTGGCTTTTGCTAATTTAAATGACAACAAAGCAAGTATGCAAACCCAGTATGGAGATTATCGTTTAGTCATCGATTCTGATAATCAATTATGGACCAAAGCTGATTGGGAGGGTAAAGGATATAAAAAAGCTAAAGCTGCATCCTATATGTATTCTTTCACTCGACAAGGACTTCGGACTCAAATGGAAGTATTATATAATGGTGATCAACCGGATTCAGCTGTTCTTATACAACGATTTACACCTGACACGGGCATTCAATTAAAAGAATTTAAGCTTTATTTCCCTGAAGTATACGCTTTGATTAAATCGCCTAAAGCACAAACTTTTGCTACCTATCATTCTCTAAGTCGTCAGTTTCAAGAACTTCAATCACCTGTAAAAATGGGTGTCGTAGTTAAAGACTTAGTTGATAATAAAAAAGTTGCTTTTTACTCTCTAATAGCCTTTAATATTCAAGATGAAGGCCGTCTCATTAAAGATATTAACTTGATTAATGAGGATACATATATTAAAGAGTTCACAATTGAACGCGTTTCTCGTACTGTTGTGCGTGATTCTCTAGAGTCGAATAAACCAGAATGGCAAAGTATCAAAAATTATTTTTAGCTAAATAAGAAAAGACTTGGCTTATGCGCCAAGTCTTTTTTTATTTAGCTAATCTTATTGGTACAGACTTGGCTTCTTCAGCTGATTGTGGACCAATATAGCCATTTCGCGCCATGACTGACAATACAATCGCTTGACGTTGTTTAGCGGCCTTAAAATCTACGTAGGGAGAGTACAGAGAAGGAGCATTTGGTAATCCTGCCAGCATGGCAGACTCTGCTAAGTTGAGATTAACTGGTGCTTTATCAAAATAAATTCGAGCAGCATCACCAATGCCGTAAGCCCCAGAGCCAAAGTAAATGGAATTTAGATACATTTCTAAGATTTCTTCTTTTGAATACCGAAGTTCCATATCAATGGCGAGGACAAATTCTTCAACTTTACGTCCATACGTTTTTTCTTGGGATAAAAATAAATTTTTAACAAGTTGTTGCGTGATGGTACTACCACCTTCGCTAAAAGAACCAGTCTGCATATTCACTAACATGGCACGAAGAATTCCTTCAATATCAAAACCCATATGACGATAAAAGCGGTTATCCTCGACAGCAATGATTGTTTGCTGCATGGTGAGAGGAATGTATTGTATTTTAATATAATTTCGTTGATCTAATTTGCTATTAACAGCACTTTTTAAAGCGATGACGCGATATGTGCGTTCCCATGAAGTCGATAATTCTTTTGTTATGATTTTTGATGACGGTATAGTAGGTAGTAATCCTTGTAAAAAACTAGTGCCACCAGCCCAACCAAAAGATAGGGCGAATAACAGTAGTAAAATTATAATCAATCGACCAAATCGCATGAGCACCCTCCCCGTATAATGTTAAGTCTTCTTTATCATTATTCTACCTTAATGTCTTGTATTTAGCCATATATAGAATCTATTAAAGAAAACCTCTGTATATATATAGAAAAATTGGCATAAAGTGATAAGGGAGCTTACGAGGGGAGTGGAGTCGATTGAAGTTAGTTATGATTCGAAAATATAATTTGCAACGATTTGCGATGCTTAGTATTGCAGTTGTCGTACTTAATTTTTTGTCCATTCACTATGTAGCACAGGAAGAGATAGAAAATGTAGATATGTCAGTACTTGCTGGTCATAAAATTGTAATTGATCCAGGGCATGGTGGTATTGATAGCGGTGCGAGTGCGAATCATGTCATTGAAAAACAAGTCACATTCGCCATTTCACTTAAGTTGGCTGAAGTTTTAGAGAAAAACGGGGCAATCGTCACCTTTACTCGGAATGGAGATATTGATTATTACACGAAAGGAAAAGGCGGAAAACGAAATGACCTATTACAACGTATCAAAATTATTGAAGATTCAGGTGCCGAAATTTTTATCAGTGTACATTGTAATGCTTTTAGTGCTGTAAATTTGTCAGGAGCGCAAGTGTTTTATAATCCCAAATTTGCGGAAAATAAAATACTAGCAGAAAGATTACAACAAGTTCTTAAAGAATTTCCTCCCAATAATAAACGTCAAGCAAAGGAGGATTTGCGTATTTTATTATTGAATGGTACTACTATTCCTGGAGTATTAATTGAAACAGGATATATTACCAATCAACGAGAAGCCCTCTTACTTGTTGATGATCACTACCAACAAAAGTTAGTCGAGCAAATCGGTAAAGGCTTAGCGTATCATTTTAACCATTACGTAACAAAATAAAGAAGAATTGATTCAGGTGGAGTTCTATCGATATTGAAAGGAGAAGTCACCATATGAAAAAACCAATTATTTGTGCATTTATGCCTCATCCTCCGATCATGATACCTGAGATAGGTAAAGGTGATTTGGATAAAGTTAAGGCAACAGTAGCTGCAGCTCAGCAAGCGGCTACAATTATTCAGCAGCAAGATCCCCAGACCATTATCCTCATTACTCCTCACGGACCAGTATTTGATAAAGCTTCTAGCATTAGCATTGACCCAAGATTAAAAGGAAATTTTAGAGCATTTGGTGCACCTGAGGTCTCTTTAGCTTTTGAAACAGATGATTTACTGACCCAACATATTTTTGCAAGTGCTGATGACGTAGGCATCAACTTAGTACAATTAACAGATCATCTTGCTGAGCATTATGGACTGCATTTGGAACTTGATCACGGAGCTTTAGTTCCACTTTATTATTTGAGTAAAGCGGGATTTAAAGGACAATTGATACATATATCAGTTGGTACTCTGTCTTATGAACAAATGTATACTTTTGGCAAGGCGGTACAAATAGCCATAAACCAAGGGGATAAGAGGGTAGCAGTCATTGCGTCAGGCGATTTGTCCCATCGTTTAACACCTGATGCACCAGCTGGTTATAGCCCTCAGGCTGCTGACTTTGATAAACAAGTATTGCAAGGGTTACAGGATATAAATAAAGATACATTACTTGCCATTGATAAAAAGTTAATTAGAGAAGCTGGTGAATGTGGTTTACGACCTATTTTCTTCCTGTTAGGAGTCGTGGATGGTATGGATATGACTACCAATCTATTATCCTATGAAGCACCTTTTGGTGTTGGATATGCAGTAGGGGTCATGACTAGAGAAAGTTCACCTGTTTCTTTGGCGAGAGCTAGTTTACATCATTTTTTGGACAAGGGGAGCGTATTACCTGCTCCTGAGAAATTAGATGATATGCTAGCGGGGCGGGCTGGTGTTTTTGTATCTTTGAAAAAGCAAGGTCAGTTGCGAGGATGTATTGGAACCTTTGGACCGACTCGAACGAATATTGGGAGCGAAATTATTTATAATGCTATTAGTGCTGGTACTGCTGATCCAAGATTTGAACCAGTAGAGCTTATAGAGTTACCTGAACTTACGATTAGTGTTGATATTCTAGAAACTCCTGAGCCTGTAAATCGTATCGATGATTTAGATCCACAAAAATATGGAATTATTGTCCGTAATGGCAGTCGAAGTGGTTTGCTCTTGCCTATGCTTGAAGGTGTTGATACAGTGGATGAGCAACTTAGTATTGCCATGCAGAAAGCAGGAATTGGTCCGAAGGAAAAAATCGAACTTTACCGTTTTACTGTCACTCGGTATAAATAGTGGAGGCTTATGTATGCGAGAAGCTATGTATTATCAGTCTTATGGACAGGGTATACTCTGCAGTCTATGTCCAAAAGGATGTATCATCAATGAAGGGCAGACAGGGTTTTGTCGAGCTCGTGAGAATATTAGCAACAAACTCTATACAAAAAATTATGCAGGCTGTACTTCATGTGCCCTTGATCCGATTGAAAAGAAGCCACTTTATCATTTTTATCCAGGTAGTTTAATCTTGTCACTCGGTACATGGGGGTGTAATTTCTCTTGTTCATTTTGCCAAAATTGGCAGATTGCTCAGGAACTTCCGAGCACGACAGAGTTATTGCCTCCTAAAGCAGTAGAAATCGCTAAACAGTATCAAGCAAAGGGCAATATTGGAATCGCATATACTTATTCTGAGCCAAGTGTATGGTATGAATATGTGTTAGAAACCGCTCAACTTATCAAAGAGGCTGGACTTAAAAATGTGCTCGTGACTAATGGTTTCATTAATCCAGAACCATTAAAAAAGTTATTACCCTATATTGATGGAATGAATATTGATGTCAAAGCATTTAATAAGGAGTTTTATCAGACCATTTGTGCTGGAGGGCTTGAGGCGGTCAAAGAAACGGTAGAACTAGCAGTAAAATCTTGTCATGTAGAGATTACGACACTGCTGATACCGGGACTTAATGATGAAAAAAAGGAAATTACTAAAATGGCTCAATGGTTGGCAGGATTAAATTCTAATATTCCGTTGCATTTTTCCCGCTACTTTCCCAATTATAAAATGAATTTGCCTCCTACATCTGAAAAGATAATGAAAATGGCTAAAGAGGAAGCGGAGCAATATTTAAACTATGTGTATCTTGGTAATATGAACGGAGATGAAGGGAATACCAATTGTCCTCAATGCAATCAAGTCGTGATTGATCGCACTCGATCACTGAATTATTTGCAAGATAAGAAGCATTGTCCACATTGTGGGCATATCATCTCTATGATTGGTGAAGTTAGATTTTAAGCCGTTTTTTCTTATTCTCACTTTTTTAACTTTTTTAACTATTAAATATGTTTTTATAACAGGAATTATGTGTGTAAATAGTAAATAAGGTGTAGAAAGTTAGGTGTTACTAGCAGGAGAGCTAATGATGAATTTTCATGATTAGCTCTTCTGCAAAAGAAAGGAGAGTATACAAAATATGCTTAGTTTACAATTTTTAGTCATTCTTGGATGTCTGCTGTTAGGTACGCGATTCGGAGGTATGGGTCTCGGACTTATTAGTGGTATCGGTCTTTTTATTCTTACATTTGTTTTTGGTATAGAACCTGGTAAACCACCAATTGATGTTATGCTCACAATTTTAGCCGTTATTGCCTGTGCTTCTGTACTGCAGACGGCAGGTGGTTTGAATGTTATGATGAAAGTGGCAGAACGTGTACTGCGTCGTCATCCTGCATACATCACCATCCTGGCACCAATTACCACATGGACATTGACAATACTGTGTGGTACTGGTCATGTAGTTTATACCATGTTCCCAATTATTTATGATATTTCTATTAAAAAAGGAATACGTCCAGAGCGCCCTATGGCAGTTGCTTCGATTGCATCCCAAATGGGGATTGGTGGATCTCCTGTATCTGTTTCTGTTGTCTCTATGGTTTCCATTTTAGCGGCAGGTCATGGTATAGGAAAAGCTGTTGGCATTCTTGATTTACTTTCTATCTCGATTCCAGCAACATTCTTTGGGGTGTTGGCAGCTGCTCTATGGAGCATGAACCGTGGTACGGATCTTGATAAGGATCAAGAATTCCAAGCTAAACTTCAAGATCCAGAGCAAAAAGAATATATTTATGGCGCTACCAATACGTTGCAAGACACAGTGTTTCCTAAGGAAGCTTACTGGGCCACTTGGATTTTCTTTGCAGGTATTCTTGGTGTTGTATTACTAGGGTCATTCCCAAGTTTATTACCGAAATTCGGTGCTGTTGGTAAGTTAAAGCCCATGTCAATGACTTTAGCCATTCAAATGATTATGCTTATTGCTGGTGCTGTTATTATGATGGTTTGTAAAGTTAATTCACGTGAAGTCTCTAAAGGTCCTGTTTTCCAAGCTGGTATGGTTGCTATCGTATCTGTATTTGGTGTAGCTTGGATGAGTGATACTTTTTTCCAATCCCATTTTGAGCTACTCAAAAGTACTTTAGCTGGCGTTGTTGCTAGTAAACCATGGATGTATGCTATTGTATTATTTTTAGTTTCTAAACTGGTAAATAGCCAAGCAGCTGCAGTTGCTGCCATTGCTCCTATGGGTGTTGCTTTGGGAGTCGATCCTAAAATGATGGTGGCTTTCTTCTCTGCTTCATATGGTTACTTTATATTACCAACTTATCCAAGCGATCTAGCCTGTATTGGATTTGACCGATCTGGTACAACTCGCATCGGTAAATTTATTATTAATCATAGCTTCATTATGCCTGGTCTTATTGGTGTAATAGTTGGATGTGCCGTGGGTTATATCTTAGTTAAGGTCATGATGTAATCTTCATCTAGCAATAAAAATAACCTAATCCTTTGTTGACGAAGGATTAGGTTGTTTTTTTACGTAATAAAAAAATAATATAGATAAGGAAGTTGATTCTGTATATTTTGCAGGAATTTTATATTTTAATGGTAAATACTATTGAGTGTTCCATCTTTCGATTACCAACCCATAATCGAATTCAATTGGCACCTATCAATCACTGTTGTATCTTGATGAATTTTTTATGCAAAAACCATTGCATAAAAATGCAGTAGTCGTGTATAATTATAAAGAAGAAAAGGGGGAAGTTCAATGAAGATTAGTATTATTGGCGCAACAGGCTATGCAGGAGCAGAGCTATTAGGGATATTAGCTAATCATCCAGAAGTGGAGATTGGGCCTATTACTTCCGAGAGCCAGACCGGTACGGCGATTGCTGATGTGTATCCGCATTTGCGCGGATTTTATGATAAAAAATTAAGTAGCATGACAGATATAAGTCAATTTGCCGATAGTCAGGCTGTGTTTATTGCCCTGCCTCATGGGCATGCTATGGGTATTGGTAAGCAATTAGCAGAACAAGGTATTAAAATTATTGATTTAGGTGCGGATTACCGTTTCCGTGATGAAAGTGTCTATGAACAGTGGTATAAGGTTCCTCATACACATGTGAAATCAGGCGCTGTGTACGGCTTGACTGAATTATACCGAGACCAAATCAAAGGGGCGAGCATTGTTGGTAATGCAGGTTGCTATACAACGGCCAGTATTTTAGCTTTGGCACCATTGGCTAAAAATCACTTAATTGATGTAAAAAGTATTGTTGTTGATGCAAAATCAGGCGTATCAGGCGCAGGACGCAGTTTAAATCTAGGTGTACATTTTGCTGAGATGTTTGATAATCTTAAAGCATATAATATTGGTGGTCATCGTCATACACCTGAAATTGAGCAAGCCCTTAGTGATGTTTCAGGTCAAGAGGCTCTTATTAATTTTACGCCACATTTAATTCCTATGTCGCGGGGCATTTTAAGCACTTGTTATGGCAATCTTAATGAAGGGGTCACAGCAGAAGATGTTGACCAAGCATTTCATGATATGTACGATCAAGAATATTTTATTCGTCTGCTCGGACGAGGCGGTTACCCAGCTGTGAAAAACACACGTGGTTCTAACTTTTGTGATCTAGGTTGGCACATTGATCCTCGTACGAATCGAGTGATTGTGGTATCTGCCATTGATAATCTAGTTAAAGGTGCAGCGGGCCAAGCAGTGCAAAATTTTAACGTCATGTTTGGTTTTGCAGAAAATACTGGATTAGCAAAAATAGCATTATATCCATAAAAAGATTGCTTTTAAAGAAATAGATCAGTTTTTTCCATAGGGGTGGGTATGATTTTCTATGTCATGCTTGACTACTAATTTAGAAGTGACGTTTTCATAGAGTTTAGTCGAAATTTGAGGAGGTTATTATATGTTGAAAAAAATTACAGGCGGAATTACTGCACCAAAAGGTTATAAAGCAGCGGGGGTTAAAGCTGGTCTCAAGAAAAGTGGGAAATTAGATGTAGCTCTTATTTATAGTGAAAAACCTGCTAGCGTAGCGGCTGTGTTTACTACGAATACGATGGCAGCAGCGCCTGTTCTTGTCTCACGTCAGGCTGTTGAACAAGGCACTGTGTCTGCTGTAGTCATTAACTCAGGTTGTGCCAATGCATGCACAGGACCTCAAGGGCTTGTTGATGCTAAGGATATGGCTCACATCACAGCTCAGCTTCTTCAAATTGAAGATCATGAAGTCATTGTGGGTTCGACAGGTATTATTGGAGTCAATTTACAAATGGATAAAATTAATACAGGTATAAAAGAAGCCGTATCTCAGCTTGATGAAAAAGGATATGATAATGCCACGGCTGCTATTATGACGACAGATACTTTTCCTAAGAGCTGCTCTTATGAATTTGAATTAGGTGGCGTTCCTGTCAAAATTGCAGGGATTGCAAAAGGGTCAGGCATGATTCATCCTAATATGGCGACCATGCTGTGTGTGATTACTACAGATGCTGCTATTGCTTCGCCAATCTTGCAAAAATCATTAACCGAAGCTATTAATTTATCGTTTAATATGATATCTGTTGATGGTGATAGCAGTACGAATGATATGGCAAGTGTTCTGGCTAATGGCCTGGCTGCTAATCCACTGATTGATAGTATAGATTCTGCTGATTATAAAGCTTTTACAGCTGCATTGACGGAAGTTTGCATTTACTTAGCCCAACAAATCGTGCGTGATGGTGAAGGGGCAACTAAATTCTTAGAAGTGACTGTACAGGGTGCTGAAAGCTTTAGCGATGCTAAAAAAGCCGTTATGGCTATTGCCAAATCTCCATTGGTTAAAACTGCATTTTTTGGTGAGGATGCCAACTGGGGACGGATTTTATGTGCAGTAGGTTATTCAGAAGCTGCTGTTAATCCAGAAAAGATTTCTCTAGCTATTGGTGATGTAACCATTGTTAAAGAAGGTATGGGCGTTGAAGTTGACGAAAAAGCATTGAAAGCCATCATGGCAGAGCAAGACATCACCGTGACTGTTGATTTAAATCTTGGTGAGTCAAAAGCGACCATGTGGACATGTGACTTTTCTTATGAATATGTAAAAATTAATGGTGAATATCATACATGAGAGGCGGTAATAAAGTGACCAATCCATTGGAAACTGCAGCAGTGCTCATTGAAACACTGCCTTACATGCAACAGTTTGCTGGTAAGACTGTTGTCATTAAATATGGCGGCAATGCCATGGTTAATAACGAGCTAAAGCAGAGTGTGATTCAAGATATTACTCTTTTAAAATATGTGGGGATGCGTCCTGTGGTTGTACACGGGGGTGGTCCAGAAATTACTAAGACTTTAAAACAGCTTGGCAAAGAGACGACTTTTGTCAGCGGACTCAGAGTGACAGATGCTGAGACTGTATCAATAGCAGAAATGGTACTTGTCGGAAAAATTAATACAGAAATAGTAAGCTTACTGAATCGGCATGGTGCTAAGGCTGTGGGGCTCAGTGGAAAAGATGCTGATCTCATTATTGCTAAAAAACATTTTGCTGAAGTTCATGAAAATGGGCAAGTCAATACCGTTGATATTGGTTTTGTTGGTGATGTTGAACATATTAACGCCGATATTTTAAATGCACTTCTTGATCGTGGTTATACTCCAGTGATTGCCCCTATTGGCGTGGGCCGAGAAAACGAAAGCTACAACATTAATGCAGATTATGTAGCTGGTGAAGTCGCAGGTGCTCTTGGAGCTGAAAAATTGATCATGCTCACGGATGTTGAGGGGATCTACCGAGACTATAATGATAAAAGTAGCTTTATTTCCACCCTATCCCTCGCTGACGCCCAGCAAATGATTAAAGATGGTACTATCGGGGGTGGAATGATTCCTAAGGTAGAGACCTGCATTAAGGCTCTTGAGGGCGGTACAGGCAAAACTCATATTATTGATGGACGTCAGCCCCATTCTATCTTGTTAGAAATATTCACCGCTCAAGGTATTGGTACACAGGTCGTGAAATGAAGCAGCGAACCAAAATCTTTGCTAAAAGATTTTTGTGAGTTGCGACCTTAGCATCGGGATGCTAACATCATATCCCTGCTGAACGAAAATCTTTGCTAAAAGATTTTCGTGAGTCGCGGCCTTAGCATCGGGATGCTAACATCATACTCATCGAAGTGGGCTTCGTAAGAATGGATAAACGGAGGAATCAATATGAATAAACAAGAAGTAGTTGACATGATTGACGAGTATTATATGCCCGTCTTTGCTCGTTATAATATAGTACTTTCTCATGGCGAAGGTCCTTACGCTTATGATCAAGAAGGTAAAAAATATTTAGACTTTTTGGCAGGCATTGCTGTTAATCTTTTGGGTCATGCTCATCCTCGTTTAGTGTCAGCCATTGCTGAACAAGCTGGAAAAATGATTCATTGTTCAAATTTATATTACACTGAAGTTCAGGCGCGACTCGTTAAAAGGTTGGCGGCTGTTAGTGGTCTTGATAAAGTTTTTATTGCTAACAGTGGGGCCGAAGCTAATGAAGGAGCTATTAAATTAGCACGGAAATATGGCAAAAAGTTAAACCCAGATCGAGTAGAAATTATTGCTGCAAATCATTGCTTTCATGGACGTACGTTAGCAACTTTGGCAGCTACAGGTAAATACTATAATGGTTATGAACCATTGCCAGCAGGGTTTCGCCATGTAGATTACAATGACATTGAAGCACTCAAAGCTGCTACATCGGAGAAAACCTGCGCGATTCTTCTTGAACCGATTCAAGGAGAAGGTGGAATTAATATGCCTGATGAAAATTATCTGAAGCAAGTACGCCAATTATGTGATGAAACAGGCGCCTTACTGATTTTTGATGAAATTCAAACAGGTATGGGACGCATTGGTACTATGTTTGCCTATCAGCATTATGGTGTCACCCCTGATATTGTGACCCTTGCTAAAGGGCTCGGTGGTGGTGTACCGATCGGTGCTTTCATTGCCAGTAACAAAGTGGCTGCGGCTTTCTCAAGCGGTGACCATGGTTCAACTTTTGGTGGTAATCCATTGGCCTCTGCAGCAGCTAATGCTGTATTGACAGAGATTGAAGAAGCAGGATTACTTGCTAATGTCAAAGAAACGGGTGCCTATTTACTCCAATCTTTGGCAACGCTGAAAGAAAAATATCCTGAACTGATTACAGAAGTGAGAGGTAAAGGTCTGATCGTTGGCGTTCAATTGACTATTCAAGGGCGGGATATTGTAAATTCTTGCTTAGAAAAAGGGCTTATTATTAATTGTACAGCAGGTGATGTACTGAGGTTTGTGCCACCACTCATTATTAAGCCCGTTCATGTGGATGAAATGGTAGCAGTACTCGATCAAGTACTGTCGAAAATATAAAAGATAGAATTCATTATGGGGGTTTTTACTATGGGGCTAGAGGTGAAAGATTTACTATCAATTCATGATTTGTCAACGAATGACGTCAATCAAATACTTGATTTGGCTACAACGCTGAAAGCCCAGCTTAAAAATGGCGAACAGCACCATTTATTAAAAGGGAAAACGTTGGGGATGATTTTTCAAAAATCATCCACCCGGACTCGCGTATCTTTTGAAGTTGGTATGTGGCAATTAGGTGGTTCAGCATTATTTTTAAATGCTAATGACATGCAAATTGGTCGCGGTGAACCTGTCAAAGATACGGCGAGGGTATTATCACGTTATGTAGATGGTATTATGATTCGTACATCTTCTCATGATGAAGTCATTGAGATGGCCAAGTATGCAAGTATACCTGTGATTAACGCTCTGACAGAAATGATGCATCCATGCCAGGCGTTAACAGATATCTTTACCGTCATGGAGTATAAAGGAAAATTACAAGGATTAAAAATGGCCTACATTGGTGATGGTAATAATATGGTACATTCACTGGTGCAAGCGTGTGCGAAAGTGGGGATGGACATTGCCATCGCTACGCCAAAGGGCTATGAGCCTGATGCAGCTATTATTAATGAATCATTAGAAGTTGCTAAAGTCACTGGCAGTAAAATTACTCTGAGCAATGACCCTTTAATTGCCGCGCAAGATGCCGATGTACTCTACACAGATGTATGGGCCAGTATGGGAAGAGAAACAGAACAAAACATTCGAAAAATCGCTTTTGCTGGTTATCAAATTAATCAAAAAGTGATGGATGTAGCTAAATCTGATGCCATGGTATTACATTGCTTACCAGCTCATCGTGGAGAAGAAATTACAGACGAGGTAATGGAGAGCAAACAGTCAGCTGTTTTTGATCAAGCTGAAAATCGCCTTCACATACAAAAAGCAATTATGGTATTATTAATGGGTAGTGAGGCATCTTCAAAAAAATAAAGAGCCATCTTTGACGAGTTATTTTTTCAAATGCCTAAATAGGAAAATGCAAGGGGGATTATAAAAATGAGTGAAATTAAAAAAGTTGTACTGGCTTACTCTGGGGGCCTAGATACTTCCGTTATTATTCCGTGGTTAAAAGAAAATTACAATTGTGAAGTTATTGCCATGTGTGCTGATGTAGGACAAGGTGATGAATTAGCACCTGTGTATGATAAAGCGATCAAATCCGGCGCAAGCAAAGTATATATTGAAGATCTAACAAAAGAATTTGTTGAAGATTACATTTGGCCAACCTTAAAAGCTGGTGCTGTTTATGAAGGAAAATACTTATTAGGTACTTCTTTTGCAAGACCAGTCATTGCAAAAGCCTTAGTTAGAATTGCTGAACTCGAAGGGGCTGATGCCATTGCCCACGGTGCAACAGGTAAAGGGAATGACCAAGTACGCTTTGAACTCACTGTTAAAGCACTTGCTCCTCATCTTAAAGTGATTGCTCCTTGGAGACTGTGGGATATTCGTTCACGTGAAGATGCTTTTGATTATGCAGAAAAACACAATATTCCAATTCCAGTAGCTAAATCCCGTCCATACAGCATGGATCGTAACATTTGGCATTTAAGCCATGAAGGGGCAGACCTAGAAGATCCAGCGAATGCACCACTTGATGATGTTTATATGGTGACTCGCACTCCAGAAATGGCACCAGATCAAGCTGCCTATGTGAATATTGATTTTGAAAAAGGCCTTCCAGTTGCTATTGATGGTGAAAAACTAGAAGCTGTTGCCTTATTAGAAAAACTCAATATTCTTGGTGCTGAACATGGTGTAGGGATTACCGATATGGTAGAAAACCGTCTCGTTGGTATGAAGTCTCGTGGTATTTATGAAAATCCAGGCGGAGCTATTTTATATTATGCTCATCGCGAATTAGAATTATTGACGTTAGATCGCGCGACTATGCATTATAAAGAACAAGTGGGAATTCGCTATGCAGAACTTGTATATGATGGAATGTGGTTCTCACCTCTAAAAGATGCCTTAGATGCATTTGTTGATAGTACACAACAAACAGTAACTGGTACTGTGCGTATCAAATTATATAAAGGTAATATTATTAGTGCAGGTACTAAATCACCTTATTCACTGTACCATGAAGGGTTTGTTACTTTTGGTCGTGATGAAGTCTATAACCAACAAGATGCTGAAGGATTTATCAACCTCTTTGGACTTCCATTAAAAGTTCGTGCGTTAATGATGAAAGAGGCGAATAAATAATGAGTAAATTGTGGGGCGGTAGATTTGCCAAAAATACAGATGTAATGGTGGAGGAGTTTACCTCCTCCATTTCCTTTGACCAACGTATGTATGCTGAGGATATTGCAGGCAGCATTGCTCATGCGACTATGCTAGCAAAATGCAAAATTATTGGAACGGATGAAGCCAATACCATTATTGAAGGTCTCAAGAGTATCCTAGCTGATATTGAAGCTGGAAATTTCAGTTTTGAAGTAGCCCTTGAGGATATTCATATGAATATCGAAAAACGCTTAACGGATCGCATCGGAGCAGTTGGTGGCAAACTACATACTGCCCGTAGTCGTAATGATCAAGTGGCTTTAGATACTCATATGTATCTAAAAAGAGAAATTGTCACCATTGGTACATTACTGAGTGAACTTCAACAAGCAATTGTCGAAGTCGCAGATAAGTACAAGACTGTTATTATGCCAGGGTACACTCATCTTCAACGTGCTCAGCCGATTTTGTTTGCTCATCATATGATGGCATACTTTTTTATGCTAGCTCGTGATTTTCGTCGTTTGCAGGGCGTATGGGAAGGCGCTGATATGATGCCTCTTGGGGCAGGTGCTCTTGCCGGTACGACTTTTCCCATTGATCGGCATTTCGTAGCCAATGAACTGGGTTTCAGTCAAGTGTATGAAAATAGTATGGATGCAGTCAGTGATCGGGATTATATTTTAGAATTCTTATCTTGCTCTTCCATTATGATGATGCATTTAAGTCGTATTAGTGAGGAAATTATTCTCTGGTCTTCTACGGAGTTTTCCTTTATTGAGCTCGATGATGGTCATTGTACTGGTTCTAGCATTATGCCCCAGAAAAAAAATCCAGATGTAGCTGAACTTGTTCGGGGCAAAACAGGACGGGTATTTGGACATTTGATGGGACTTTTAACCACTGCAAAAGGATTGCCATTGGCTTATAATAAAGATTTGCAAGAAGACAAAGAGGGAATGTTTGATACTATCGATACCTTAAAATTTAGTCTAACTGTCTACGCTTCTATGCTCAGAGGCATGAAAGTCAATGAAAAGGTTATGGGCGCGGCAGTGCGCAATGATTTTTCCAATGCGACAGATATGGCGGATTATTTGGTGAAAAAAGGTTTACCTTTCCGTCAAGCTCACGAAGTCGTTGGCAAATGTGTAGCGTACTGTCTCGGAGCAAACAAATGGTTAATGGATTTATCTCTCATCGAGTTTAAAGAATTCTCACCTTTGTTTGAAGCCGATATTTTAGAGGCAATCAAAGTAGAAACTTGTGTAGATGCTCGTAATTCCTATGGTGGAACTTCGTCCACCGGCGTACAGCAAGAATTTACAATGGCGGAACAAATTTTAACAAAACAGCAAGCTGTACTTGACATGTTTACAAAAAGCAATATATAATACCTCTAAATTGTGGTACAATATATTGAATACAAAGCTTTTTTACGGAACCAAGAAAATATAATATTTTCTTGGTTTCAAGTAAGAACGACTAAGGCTTTGGCCTACGTCTAAGGACTTGGCACAAGCCAAGTCTTTTCTTAAATAACAAGGAGGCGCTGACATGACTGAAATTAAAGTTGTAAAGAAAGATGGAGTAGGGATCATGCCACCTGAGGAACATTTAGGGTTTGGCGAACATTTTACAGACCATATGTTTATTATGGATTATGACCCTCAAAATGGTTGGAATAATCCTCGAATTGCTCCTTATAATGAATTTTGCGTATTTCCAGCTGCAATGGTTCTTCACTATGGACAAGCTATCTTTGAAGGTATTAAAGCATTCCGAACTGCTGATGATCGGGTTGTTGTATTTCGTCCCCAAGATTATCTTGAACGATTCAATCGTTCCGCTGATGCCTTGTGTATACCACGCATTGATGTTGATGTAGTGGCGGAAGGCCTAAAAAAAGTCATTGAAATTGATAAAAAATGGGTTCCATCGACAGTTGGAACGGCCTTATATATTAGACCACTCATTATTGCTACTGATCCTTATGTTGGTGTAAAAGTATCTGATACATATAAATTATTTATCATCTTATCACCAGTTGGCGCCTACTATGCAGCAGGATTTGATCCTGTCAGCATTAAAGTTGAAGATAAGTATGTTCGCGCTACTCTTGGTGGCCTTGGGGAAGCTAAAACTCCAGCTAATTATGCTATGAGTTTAAAAGCTCAAGTCGAAGCCAAAAAAGAAGGGTTTGCCCAAGTATTATGGCTTGATGCTGTTGAACGTAAGTATGTTGAAGAAGTAGGAACCATGAATATATTCTTCAAGATTAATGGTGAAATCATCACCCCTGAATTAGTTGGCAGTATATTAGGCGGAATGACGAGAAGAACTGTATTAGAATTGGCTAAGTCTTGGGGACTAAAAGTATCTGAACGTCGGATTTCCATTGATGAAATATTTGCTGCCCATGAACAAGGACAGTTGGAAGAAGTATTTGGTACAGGTACAGCGGCCGTTATTTCTCCAGTTGGTGAATTATCTTGGAAAGGCAAAAAAATCATCATTAATAATAACAAAACAGGTGAATTTGCACAAAAATTATTTGACACTGTAACGGGTATACAATATGGAACAGTGGAAGATACATTTGGTTGGGTGGAAGAAGTTACAAAATTGTAAAATCATAAAAAATAGTACCTCTTGCATATCATTTGCAAGAGGTATTATTTTTTTTAATTGTTTATGAGAAATAATAAAGGTTTTGCTTGATATTGGGTAGAATAAATTAGTATTTATTTATAATTTATTTATGGTGAGGAGTTTGGTGTAGTATGCCGCAAATTAATGCAATCATTTCAACGATTAGCTTACTCGACATCTTTGATATGGTCATTGTAGCTTTTGTCCTTTATAAGCTATACGTCATGATTAAAGATACGAGAGCCTTAGCGCTATTAAAGGGGTTAATTGTCATGCTGATTGCTACAGTCATCAGCAAATGGCTAGGGCTTAATGTTATTTATTGGTTACTACAGAAAACCATGACTGTCGTACTCGTTGCTCTGCCAGTGGTATTTCAGCCTGAACTTAGACGGGCACTTGAGCAATTAGGCAGAGGTGGATTATTTAAAAAGAGTGTATTTTTAAATGAAGAAGAGCAAGAAAATCTTTTAGATGAGTTAGCTAAAGCTGTGGCAGTTTTAGCAAAAAACAAAATTGGTGCACTCATTGTGTTAGAACGAGAGACTGGTCTTAATGATTACATTGAGACAGGTATTAAAGTGGATGGTCTTGTATCCAATGAATTTTTAATTAACATTTTTATTCCTAATACACCACTTCATGATGGAGCTGTTATTCTCAGAGGTAATCGGATTATGGCAGCAGGGTGTTTATTGCCTTTAACAGAAGACCGTAGTCTGAAGAAAGAACTAGGTACACGTCATCGTGCCGCCATTGGTCTTGCGGAACAAACCGATGCAGCGATCGTAGTGGTCAGTGAAGAAACAGGCATTATTTCTCTTGCCCGCAGTGGTCGATTAGTACGTGATCTTGATGCGAACCTACTGAAAGATAAATTACGCCCACTGTTTGCTAATAAAGCTCATCCTTTGGGTAATATCTTAAACTGGAGGCAACATTTATAATGGAGAGACTTCCGAAAAAAAACCTCACTGCTAAAATAATTGCCCTCATTATGGCTATTATCCTATGGGTATATGTGATGAATGAACAAAATCCACCAGTAGAAACAAATATGGAAGTTCCTCTTGAAGTGAGAAATCTTTCCACTTCGGCTATGGCTTCTGGGATTCCAGAATATGTACGTGTAAAAGTACGAGGGCCGCGGACAATTGTGATTGGGCTAACCCATAATGATATAAAATCATATGTTGACCTTCGGGGATTATCCGATGGACCCAATACTCTTAAAGTAAATACTGCTATTCCGGCCAATATGGAACTCGTTGAAGTAAGCCCTGAGAAAATTAATTTTCAACTCGATACCATTACCAGTCGCCAGATACCGATTGAGGCTAAAGTAGTTGGTACTCCTTCTGAAGGTGGTGCTATAGAAAAAATCACCTATAGTTTGCCTAATATAACTGTCAAAGGCCCTAGTGAATTACTCAATCGGGTTACCAAAGCTGTAGCGACTGTTGATGTATCAAATCAAAATAAGGATTTTACTGTAAATGTACCTCTTACCATTGTTGATGATAAGGACAAAGCAGTAGAAGGATTAACTATGGCTCCAGGAAATGCATCCATTAGCGTGGCTATTACACCGATGATGAGTAAGAAAATCGTTGATGTAAAACCAAATGTGATCGGTATACTGGCAAAAGGTGTAGTACTTAATCAAATCAATATAAAACCTGAAAAGGTTGAAATTAGCGGTGAATCAGCTGCCATTGCAAAAACTGATTTTATCTACACGGAACCCATTAATTTGACAGGAATTGAGAAAGATATAGTACTAGAAGTAAAACTACAATTAAAAGATGGTATAGCCAGTAGTAAAAATAGTGTCAGTGTAGCGCTAAGTATCGGAAAGCAAGGACAATAAAGAATGAAGGAGCGAAAAATAGTTGTTACGAGTCATAAACATGCGGGTATCTCTCAATGATAATACATCCATTCATAATTTAGCCGCTAAAAGGCTTAGAATACCACCTCAAGCTGTGCTTGGGGTGGTGATTATACGTAAGGCACTTGATGCACGTCGGAAAAATAACATCAGCTTTGTTTATTCACTTGACGTGAAGACAACTGTGCCAGAAGGCCAGTTATTATCTTCTCTCCGAGGTGATAAGGATGTAACGATCATCAAGGAACAGGAGTCCGTGAAAATCACCCCAAGAGAAATCAAACTGGAAGATCGACCCGTCGTGATTGGACTAGGCCCAGCAGGGATGCTGGCAGCTCTGACTTTGGCTCAACATGGTTATCGGCCCTTAGTTTTGGAACGGGGGCGGGATGTAGAAAAACGTACGCAAGATATAGCTAAGTTTTGGAATACAGGAGAATTTGATGAAACATCCAATGTACAGTTTGGTGAAGGCGGAGCTGGTACTTTTTCTGATGGAAAATTAACCACTCGTGTCAATGATCCTCTTATGCATCACGTATTAGATCTTTTTGTAAAAGCTGGTGCGCCACCTGAAATTATGTATCTGCATAAACCGCATATTGGTACAGATAAACTTCGTGGTGTTGTGAAAAAGATCAGAGAGCAAATTATAGAACTGGGTGGTCAAGTCGAATTTGAAGCTAAAGTGACAGATGTTACTATTGAAAATGGGAAAATAAAAGGGGTCACTGTCAATGACAATCGATACATTCCTTGTTCAATCGCTTTATTCGCCATTGGTCATAGCGCCCGTGATACGTATACGATGCTATACAATCGTGGGATTGATATGGAGGCGAAACCCTTTGCTATAGGGGTGCGTATTGAGCATCCACAAGAGTTGATCGATCAATCCCAATACGGCATCTCAGCTAGTCATCCTAATTTGTCTGCAGCTGACTATAGTCTGGTGTATCATGCAAAGGAAACGCGGCGCACTGCCTATTCTTTCTGTATGTGTCCAGGGGGCTTAGTTGTGGCTGCTGCTTCTGAAATCGGTGGAGTGGTCACTAATGGTATGAGTCTGTATAATCGAGCCTCAGGGGTCAGTAACAGCGCTTTGGTGGTGAATGTCAATCCTGAGGATTTTGGCAGTGATGTACTTGCTGGTATTGACTTTCAACGTAAATATGAACAACTTGCCTTTAAATATGGAGGAAATAACTACCATGCTCCACTGCAGACTGTCGGTGATTTTCTAGCAAATAAAGTGGGTAGTACGGCTTTCCAGACAAAACCTAGTTATCGGCCAGGGGTGTGCACTGCTGATTTGCGCCAGTGTTTGCCTGACTTTGTCACCGATACGCTCGCTGAGGCATTACCTGATTTTGACCGTAAAATCAAAGGTTTTGCCCATCCTGATGCCATTATGACAGGGGTAGAAACGAGAACCTCTGCACCTGTACGCATTAAGCGTAATCATGAGTATATGTCAGTCAATGTACAAGGATTCTATCCCATTGGGGAAGGTGCAGGTTATGCAGGTGGTATTATGAGTGCAGCTCTTGATGGTCTTAATTCTGCGATTGCAATTATAAAAACAATATAAGGCGTAGAGCGATTTTACAATCGCCAAGTGAAAGGGGTATAGAAATAGATTATGGGTAAATTTTTTGGAACAGATGGAGTACGTGGGGTAGCCAATAAAGAACTAACACCAGAACTGGCTTTTAAGCTAGGGTGGGCAGCTACGACATATTTTGGCAGGGATCATGAGAAACCTGTGATTGCCATTGGTCGTGATACTCGAATCTCTGGACAAATGCTAGAAGCTTCTTTGGCTTCAGGAATTTGTTCTGCGGGTGGACAGGCGATCTTACTCGGTGTAGTGCCAACACCAGCCGTAGCCTACCTAGCAGGTAAGCTCAATGCTCAGGCAGGTGTAGTCATCTCAGCATCCCATAATCCATACCCAGATAATGGTATTAAGTTTTTTGCTGGTTCAGGGTACAAACTTTCTGATGCAGTGGAAGCTGAACTAGAAGAACTTGTTATTAGTTACCAAGAAGAAATGGAGCGTCCTATTGATGGAAAAATCGGTACGATTGACCATCATCATGATTTGGTAAAGCAATATATCGATTATTTAGTTAAGACTGTGGATGTTGATTTTTCAGGTCTCAAACTGGTAGTTGACTGTGCTCATGGTGCATCTTATGAAGTAGCACCTGTTGTTTACAAACGTCTCGGTGCCGAGGTTATCGTCATCAACAATAAGCCGACAGGCATTAATATTAATGATCACTGTGGTTCGACTCATATGGAACAATTACAAGAAACTGTTATCTTACATAAAGCTGATTTTGGTATTGCTCATGATGGGGATGCCGATCGCTGCCTCGTTGTTGATGAACAAGGCAACATAATTGATGGTGATCAGATGATGGTCATTTGTGCCTTAGATCGTCTAAAACAAAATAAATTAAAAGACAATACTTTGGTTGCCACTGTTATGAGTAATATTGGTCTTTATCAAGCCATCAAAAAAGCGGGCGGCCGCGTAGAAGTAGCAGCAGTTGGTGATCGTTATGTTCTCGAACTTATGCTAGAAAAATCATTTATGCTTGGTGGAGAACAGTCTGGTCATGTTATTTTTGCGGAACATAGCACTACAGGGGATGGGGTGCTCACAGCCCTACAAGTCATTGCCGCTTTAAAGAAAAGTGGAAAGAAAATGTCAGAGCTAGCAGCTGTGATGACTCGCTATCCTCAGTTATTGGTTAATGTACGTGTAATGAGTAAAAATGGTTGGGAAGAAAATGAGGCTATTACAAATGCCATCGCTCAAGGTGAAAAAGAACTAGGTGAAGAGGGGCGCATTCTTGTTCGTCCTTCAGGTACAGAACAACTGATTCGAGTGATGGCTGAAGGACCTGATATGCCTACACTTGAGACAATTGTTAACAACATTGCAAATATCGTTAAAAGAGAACAAGGATGAGTTGACCAAAGTCCTTGATTATATTACAATAAGAAGGCAAAGGAGCACAGTGGTGCTCCTTTGCATATGTATAGTATAAAATGGGGGTGAGATATGGATAGAGAATGCGATTTTAACATACAGTATATACTAAGCGCTGGAACTTGTTGATTGATGACAAGTAGACGAGGGAGAGGTTTATCGAATTGATCAGCGGATGCCTCTCGGTGACTTCTGCAACCGATAGATAGCGACAAAACTACAAGGTGACTTGTAGGACAAAACGTCTAGAGCAGAAAAAAATGAATCGTTAATCTAAATGATAGAGTAAAATTAGGGGGAATTACCATATGTGTGGTATTGTTGGATATATTGGCCCTAAACAGGCCTCAACGTTTTTAATTGATGGGTTAAGTAAACTTGAATATCGTGGTTATGACTCAGCGGGGATTGCTGTACACGATGGTAATCAAATTACCATTGAAAAAACCATCGGCCGCCTTGCAAATTTAGAAAAAAAACTTGATAAGCATCAACTCCAGGGGAGTTTAGGAATTGGACATACACGTTGGGCTACCCATGGACGTCCATCAGATGTCAATTCTCATCCTCATAGTGATTGCACAGGTAATTTTGTTGTTGTTCATAATGGTATTATTGAAAATTATATGTACCTTAAAGAACAACTCATTGCTAAAGGTCACATCTTTACATCAGAGACAGATACAGAAGTCGTAGCCCATCTCTTAGAAGAACACTATGATGGGGATTTTGAAGTCGCTGTCAAAAAAGTATTAGATGATATTTCAGGTTCTTATGCATTGGTATTTATGACTAAATTTGAACCTGGCAAAATTATCTGCACCAAGCAAGATAATCCGTTAGTTATTGGTCTAGGTGAAGGTGAAAATTTTATTGCATCTGACATTCCAGCTATTATCAATCATACACGCAGAACCTATATTTTGAGTGATGGTGAAATGGCCGTTGTTACAAAAGATTCTGTATGGGTGACTAATCGTCAAGGTGTACCTATCACGAAAAAAGTATTTGAAGTTCATTGGGATGCTGAAGCAGCTGAAAAAGGCGGCTATGAGCATTTCATGAGTAAAGAAATCTATGAGCAGCCAAAAGCTGTTCGTGAAACCATGACAAGTCGTTTGGCGAAAGATAATAGCCATGTAACCTTTGAAGAACTTAAATGGAGCAAAGGTGAAATGGCCGCCATCACAAAAGTAATGATCGTTGCTTGCGGTACAGCATATCATGCGGGTATTGTAGGTAAATATTATATTGAGAGCTTAGCGCGTATTCCGGTTGAAGTCGATGTGGCTTCTGAATTCCGTTATCGTTCTCCTCTAGTTGATGAAAATACCCTAGCAATTGTTATCAGTCAATCTGGTGAAACACTTGATACCTTGGCAGCACTCAAAGAAGCCAAGAGACTTGGTGCTAAAACAATGGCGATTACCAATGTAGTAGGTTCTTCTATTTCTCGTGAAGCAGACCAAGTAGTATACACTTGGGCTGGTCCAGAAATTGCTGTAGCTTCTACTAAAGCATATACGACTCAGCTCATTAGCATGGCAATGCTCGCTATCTACATGGCAGGATTACGTGAAACGATTACTGCTGAGCGCAGTCAAGAACTCATTTCTGGTCTACGTAATGTACCAGCTCAAATTCATGAAATATTAGAAGATGTTGAGCCGATCAAAACTTTTGCTCAACAATATGGCTTTAACGAAGACGTATTTTTCATTGGTCGTTCTTTAGACTATGCTGTAGCCCTTGAAGGCGCACTTAAACTAAAAGAAATTTCCTATATCCATGCTGAAGCGTATGCTGCTGGTGAATTAAAACATGGTACACTTGCTCTCATCACTGAAGGCGTACCTGTCATTGCTCTAGCAACTCAGCATGATGTATACGAAAAAACTCTGAGCAATATCAAAGAAGTCAAAGCTCGTGATGCAGTCGTTATCGGCATAGCGCAACAAGGTGATGACCAGATTAAAAAATATGTGGATCATACCATTTTCATCCCAGCTGCCGACAAATTCTTGGCACCAATCCTTGCAGTCATTCCATTGCAGCTATTATCATACTACGCTGCTGTGACTAGAGGCTGCGACGTCGATAAGCCACGCAATTTGGCAAAAAGTGTAACAGTTGAATAGGTAACCAGTGGAACGCTCATATTCTTGCAGCGTTGTAAAAAAGGTTGAACATTAACGAAAAAGATTGAACAAAACGATCTGTTTTGGTATATAAATTATAACCCCCCTTTCGGACGCGTTTAAAAAGACGTATCTGGAATGGGGGTTATAGTTTAACGTAAAGGTTGAAAAGTTGGGGAAATAAAATCCTCACAAAAGTATTCACCCAGCTTGCCGTCCCCGTGTCTCTATGATTTATATAAGGAGCAATAAGTGTGAAAAAATTACGAAGTTTAGTAAGTGTTGTACTAATTTTTATTGTGGCTTTTTCTATTATCGGATGTTCACCTATGAGTTTTCTATCGCCTAAACCTTATAAAGAAACTCAATTTTTAATGGATACGATCATTGAAATAACTGCTTATGGATCAAATAATGAAAGTGCAGTTAAGGCAGCTTTTGATGAATTTAAACGCATTCAGGAAATAAGTGACAAATATAATCCAGAGAGTCAGATATCGAAAATAAATCAAATGGCTGGAATTTCTCCGGTCGAGGTTAGTCCTGATCTGATTAAAATGATCAATTATTCTATAGAGATATCTAAAAAAATGGATGGTGCATTTGATATATCGATTGGTTCTCTTACCGAACTATGGGGTATCGGTCATAAAGAAGAATTTGTACCGACTCAAGAAGAAATCAATGGGGTATTACCTCTTGTTGATTATCGAATGATTCAAGTGAATGCAAACAATGGGACTGTATATTTGCCCAAGGTCGGTATGAAACTAGATTTGGGTGGTGTTGCAAAAGATTATGCCCTTAATAAAGGGATAGAAATATTAAAATCTTATGGCATTAAATCGGCTTTACTGAATGCCGGTGGAGATATTCAGGTAATCGGAACAAAACCAGATGGTAATCCTTGGAGGATTGGCGTACAGGATCCTCGAAATTCTGAGGGAGTGATTGCGAAAGTTACTTTAGATCCTTGGAACACAGTGCAAACATCTGGTGATTATCAGCGTTTTTTCATTAAGAATGGGGTGCGCTATGCTCATATACTAAATCCTAAAACTGGTAGACAACCAATTGAAATAGCGAGTGTCACTTTGGTTTACAAGGATGCGGATGTATATACTACTGGTGATATTGCTAGTTCAGGTTTTATCGTTTTGGGTTTGGAAAAAAGTATGGAAGTATTGAAAAAGTTTCCTGGTGTCGAAGGGATATTTGTAACGACTGATGGTAAAGTCGTTGTTACTCCAGGCTTAAAAGATAAGGTTGAATTATCAAAATAAAGATAAAATTTTTTTGATATGGAGAGGTTAAATGTTAAATTGGCGTAAAAATCTTTGGACATTATCCTTTGCGGTCATGTTGTCAGGTGCAAGTTATACAATGGTCATTCCATTTTTACCATTGTATCTTCTTGATATGGGGGTCAGTCATGATGATGTAACGATGTGGTCTGGTCTTATATTTTCTGTGACTTTTTTGGTTGGTGCATTAATGGCACCTTACTGGGGACGATGTGCAGATAAGACGGGTAAGCGTCGTATGATCATGCGAGCTGGTTTTAGCTTGGCAATCGTATATTTTTTAGGGGCCTTAGTTAGAAATCCAATTGAATTATTGATTGTAAGAATTCTTCAAGGTTTTGCTAATGGCTTTGTTCCCGCTTCCATGGCTGTTGTTGCATCGTCCACACCGAAAGAAAAAATGGGCTCTAGTCTCGGATTTATGCAGGCCGCATTATTAATTGGTGGAATTTTAGGTCCCTTATTAGGAGGAGGGTTATCTCATTTTTTTGGGATGCGTTTGTCTTTTGTTATTGCAAGTATTGTCATATTTATAGGCACCATTGCAGTTCGATTACTTGTCACAGAACCAGAAAAATCTCATTCTTCAGGTGATGGTAGCATGATTGATGATCTAAAAATGGCATTTAGTAATCGTAAGCTAGTGCAGATGTTACTACTGCTTTTTACCGTTCAGATGGCGACCATGATGCTGCAACCTCTTATTACCCTTTATGTTGCAAAATTACAAGGGACGATAGAAGGGGCTGTTTTAACAGCAGGAATTGTGTATAGTCTGGCAGGTATCGCTGGTGCAATTGCTGCTCCCACATGGGGGAAATTAGGCCAACAGAGGGGCTTTCGCAAAATATTGATCATCGCTTTTAGTGGTGCAAGTATATTTAATCTTGGGCAATTTCTTGTGGACGATCTTTATCAATTCGCCTTTTTGCAATTTTGTTGGGGATTATTTATAGTTGGTGTGTTTCCCACCATCAATAGTATTGTAGTAGGGTGTACTGACCGAAGTTCTCAGGGACGTGTTTTTGGTCTCACCACTACAGCAAATCAACTTGGTTCCATGGTAGGGCCGCTAGTTGGTGGGATGATTAGCTCTTGGATTGGCATTAGACCTGTCTTTGTATTTACTGGAAGTTTATTTATGATTCTTGGGATCATAGTATTTTTAAGCCACTTTAAGAAAGAAGCAGTGTTAGTCAGAGAAAATGTTCAGAAGAATTGAGCTAATAGCATAGAAGATTTTAAGTACGGACATTTTCATCAGCTATTTCTGGGATATTCTAACTTGATCGTGCATACATTGTGACAATGAATGGATGGCAGGCAAGGATGTGAACAGATGGAGTGGATTAGTATGAAAAAGTCTAGGTTGTATTTTACAATTACATCAATCATTATGATGAGTCTCTTTATCAGTATTATAGGTTATGAATACTGGGATGAATTAGAATTAGCGGCAATTCCTAATCAAGTAGAGAAAGCGCCTACAGGCAGTATATCCATAGTCATTAAGGTTCCAGCTCGGATTTTAGAGCTGCATAATGACGGAAAAGTATATAAACAATATCGCATTGCTGTAGGACAGAGCGAGACGCCTACGCCCATTGGCGACTGGAGAGTCATCTGGAAGGCTCATCGATCTGCTGATTTGTTAGGCACGCGTTTTCTTGGTATTGATGTACCTTGGGGTGGATATGGGATTCACGGTACTAATCGCCCATGGAGTATTGGTCACTTTATTAGTCAAGGATGCATTCGCTTACGTAACAAAGACATTGAAGAACTGTTTGAATGGGTGCCAGTGGGGACTCCAGTACGTATTGAAGGTGAGATATCTCCCATTCATCGTGAGCTTAAGCGGGAGACGATAGGGCAAGATGTGGTCCAATTGCAAAGAAAGCTAAGGGGCTTAGGTTATCTAGAAGGGCGAGCTGATGGTTTTTTTAACAATGATACAGAGGTAGCCTTAAAGCGCTTTCAACATGATAAAGGACTTAAAGCTACTGGTATAACTGATCGGAAAACTCTTGATCTTTTGGGGATTTAGGGAGTGGTTAGAACAACCAAAAAAGAACATGCAGACACAAGATAAGATGTCTCGCATGTTCTTTTTTGGTTGATGATACAGTTAATTTTAGGTTTCGAATAATCGAATAGGGAATTGTCTATGGAAAAATAATCCTCTACCAAATTCAATTCAGCTTACTGTACTTTTGAAAATGCTGTTTTTATGGAATCTGCAACCATGATTGGTTTTGGATCGATTAGATAGGTTAATAAGAAAGTTGCGGTGCAGGCTAACCATTCAAGGTAGATCACATGAGGAAAAATATGAGTTGCTGGGACTGTCTGCCATAAAATTAGAACAATGACACCTGTCAAAATCGTGTAAAAAGCAGCATTTTTGCGGCAAAGTCCTGGAGCAAATAGGGTAAAGAGTACAATGATGCTAAAGGAGGCAGTCAAACTGAGACCAATCATTAGAGTACTGATAATGCCACTGATCGTCATAGCTAATAATAAAGTGAATAATCCAAGAAAGAATACGGATCCTTTTGTGACAATGAGAAATTTTTTATCGCTTACGTTAGGATTCATAAATTTTTTATAAATATCTTGGGAAAATAAAGTTGCTGAGCTAAGGAGTAAATTACAGGCCGTCGATACATCTGCGGCCCATAAGGCGGCGAGAGTAATTCCTGCTAGAACAGGATTTAATGACATGATTGTCATAGGTAGAGCCATTGCAGGGCTTACATCGGGAAACATAGTTTTAGCAATGACGCCAAGTAATGCGCTGACAAAACCAATCGGCAGCATCATCAACCCACCGATGATAAAGCCGCGACGAGCTGCTTGAATATCTTTGGCTCCTAAGGAAATTTGAATAATACTTTGCAGTGATAAGTTGACAGTGACTAATACGATGATCCAGGTAAAAATACCGATAACGCCAACGCCGTCAAAGAAACTAAGATAAGGTACATTGTTAGCGGGGAGCTGACCTTGGATCTTTTCGATTCCCCCAGCTTGTGAAACGCTAATAATTGTAGCCAAAATAATACCAATATATTTTAGAGAAACATTTAAAAGATTGGATAAACTAGCTGACCACATGCCACCAATCAAAGTGACGCCAATAAATACTGCGGCGCTAGTCAGCATACCTGAAGTTAAAGTGAATATTTCGGGCATTAACGCACTGAGTATACTACCGCCTGCAATATACTGAAGTGACATAACGACAAGTTGAATCAAAATTTGGCATGAGATTCCAGCTATCATACCTTTTTTATCATAATGTCTTCCCAGCAATTCTGGTACGGTGGTTATGTTGAGTTCGCGATATCTTTTAGCAACAAGCAGCCCCATCACAATGGCTCCGATCCCCCAGGCTGTTGTATACCAACCTGCGGAAAGACCAACTTTATAGGCCTGTTCAGCCACGCCAATTGTTGAAGCTCCGCCAACAGCAAGTCCTACAATCGATACAGTAATGAGCGGGGTGCTAAGTTGTCGACCTGCTAGGATGTAGTTTGCAGCATTACCAGCAGAGCGACGTTGGGCAAAATAACTGATTAAAAAAAGTAGAGCGATGTATGTGCATACGATGAGAAACGGAATATTCATGTGAACCTCCTTAAATAATAAAAAAATTTGTCGATGTTCTTTTATACTCACTATAAAAGAAAAAACGTCCCTCAGAAGAGGGACGATAGTGACCGTGGTACCACCCAATTTAAATCCTATGAAAAAAACTAAAGATGGTACCTACAAGGGGCGAATTGCCGCGGTACCACCCTATTATTGATCATAAGATCTACTTATAGTCTGTAACGTAGACAAATACGGCAAGACCTACTGTAATGTTCAGTCCGCAGTTTAGGAAGGAACTTCATTCTGCATTTTCAACTAGTTTACACCAGACACTAGCTCTCTGCGTGAAAAACACAAAATTACTTTCTTCCATCATTACTGTTGAAATATATTATTATCAAGATTATAAAATGAATACATACAAATGTCAACAGTCACTGTACATAAACTTTCGCTATTGAGATATTATGTACATATTTAACTTAAAAATGTTATCTTAGTTGTTCCGAAAAATAAAATAGTCCGTAGTGAACTGAGCAGGGATTTCTTGACTCAGTTTCATTTTTGAAATACAATAAAACTTCTCAGAGAAATAAGATAAAGATATTGTCTAAGGAAAATAGAAGGATCAGTGAGGTTGTAATTGATCATATACTGTTAGAAAAAATGAAGAAAATATTCCCTGATTCCAAGGAGGTAGTTAGTGTTGAAGGCAATAGAAAAGGTAGCAATTTTTCTTGTTATACTTGGTTTAGAAAAGGCTAAAAGCATCATTGCATTAATGGATAGCGATGAGATCAATAGGATTATTCCTAAAATTCGCAAACTAATCGAAATTTCACAAGAAGTACAAAAAGATGTATGGAATGAGTTTAGGCAATTGGGCTATGAGGATAAAATGAATCCATCTGAAACTCTAGGTATTATAAGGTTGTTGTTTAACGGTAGTAAAATTAGCGATAAAAGTCAAAGGCCATTTTTTAGGTAGAAAAAGTCATACGTTAATCTTGACGATTGACTACCTTCCCATTACAATAATGACAACGAGAAAATGATGGATTTTTTATTAGAAATGAGTAGAAAAGGCAAGCACTATTTGTCGTGAAGAGAAATAGTGCTCTTATTATTTGATATTATTTCTGAATTTCTATCGATTATATTTGAAAGGATTGATTTCAACGTATGAATTGTTCTATTCAAGAGGAGACGATTGCTCCTGAAGAAAAATCTCGATCATCGGTCCTATGGATCGCTTTACTTTTAGGAATGTTAGCCTCTTTTGGACCCTTATCCATTGATATGTATTTGCCGGCTTTACCTAACTTAGCAAATGATCTACATTCGAGCACATCCTTAGCGCAGCTTAGTTTGACAGCATGTTTGCTAGGAATTGCATCAGGACAATTATTTGCAGGTCCAATTAGTGATGTACGGGGGCGAAGAGGACCTTTGTTAGTCGGTTTACTGAGCTATGCGATTTCTTCTTTGTTGTGTGTGTTTGTTCCAACTATTTGGACATTCGTACTGATGCGATTTATTCAAGGACTAGCAGGATCTGCAGGTATTGTTATTTCGCGAGCCATTGTAAGGGACCTTTACTCAGGGGCGGAGATGACACGGTTCTTCTCATTATTGATGTTGGTGAATGGGGTTGCTCCTATCCTTGCTCCCATTTTAGGCGGGCAAGTTTTAGAAGTCACATCTTGGCGAGGAATTTTTGTAGTATTGTCAGGCATGGGGATGATTATGCTAGTGGCTGTCTTCTTTGGGTTAAAAGAAACCTTGCCGATTCAGCGACGTTCCCAAGGGGGCGCTCTCAATACTTTCCGCACTTTCCATAAATTAATTGGTAATCGATCTTTTATGGGGTATGCATTAACACAAGGATTCGTTATGGCAGCGATGTTTGCGTATATTTCTGGTTCTCCCTTTGTTTTGCAAAATATTTTTGATGTATCACCTCAGATGTTTAGCTTGTTTTTTGGTATTAATGGTCTTGGCATTATTATCGCTGGTCAAGTGACTGGGAGATTAGCAGGGCGGGTTCATGAAAGTAAGCTTTTGATTGTAGGTCTTGCCATAGCATTTTTTGGAGGGATTTCCTTGCTTGCTATGACTTTGATAGGGGGAGGACTTTACACTGTTTTAGTACCATTGTTTTTTGTGGTATCGAGTGTTGGAGTTGTTGGTACCAGTAGTTTTTCATTAGCCATGCAGGATCAAGCAAAAGCTGCAGGCAGTGCATCAGCTCTTATTGGACTCTTATCCTTTATTTTTGGTGGATTTATGGCACCTCTTGTTGGTATCGCTGGAAGTCATACCGCCATTCCTATGGGCGTTACCATTGCTGTTGCTGAAACAGCTGCCGTTTTAAGTTATTTTATCTTAGTAAAATCGAAATGACGATACAAAAAGATAGAATAATCATGAAGGCTTATTGTAAAAAAAAGGAACATATAGATGCGGAAATATAGTTAAGTGTCAGTTAAAGTAGAAATAAGTAATATTTTACAAGGAATTTAGTTATGATATAGCGAATATAAAGAACTAAGTTAATTAAAATTATGTTGATTAGCTGACTATAGCAATTGATAAAAAGGGCAAACTTGTCGAAAGGCAAGGACGCAAAGCAGTGGGTCTACGACCGATATTGGTTACGATTGCCAAGCTACAAAGAAAAATTCTTTGCGAGCTTGTTTTTTTTATGCCCAATTACAGTGATTGATCATTCTTTTGAGGATATAATCAACCAACAAATATCTAAAAGAATAATTAGCGCTAGTCGATGATAGGATCACTGATGAGAGGAGATGAGAAGGGTAATTCGAAGAAGTAAAATCAAAACAACTTATTTTTACGGAGGGTGCTAATGAAAAAATATATGAAATTGTTCATTACGGTCATGTTTTTTTTAGGTATTTTGGCTTTAACTTACTATTCTTCAGGATTCTCATCAACAGAGCTACAAAAGAAAGCAGTTATTGGTGTGATTGTTGGCACATTTGATGATACCTGGAGGACATGTGTGCGAAATGAAATCTACAAAATTGCTGAAGGGAAAATTAAAGTTGATATTTGGAATGGAAATAATTCTCAAACCGTAGAAAATGAAAAAATTGATCTGATGATTCAAAATAAAATAAGTTCACTTGCCATCAACCTTGTTGATTCAACTGCAGCTGGTGAAATCATTGAAAAAGTTAAAAAAAATAATTTGCCAGTTATTTTTTTTAATCGTGAACCCTTGCTAGAAGAACTTAAAAAATGGGATAAAGCTTATTATGTGGGGGCGAAAGCTGAGCAATCTGGGACTTTACAAGGACAAATCTTAGTCAATTATTTTAAAACTCATCCTACCGCAAATGGTGTTATTCGTTATGCAATGCTCAAAGGTGAACCAGGGCATCAGGATGCTGAATTGCGGACAAAATATGTGATTAAAGCGATGGAAGATGCTGGTTTTCACGTACAAAAAGTAGCAGAAGATACAGGAATGTGGGATCGCATCAAAGGTCAGGAAAAAATGGAACTATTCCTTTCCTCACACGGCGATGGAATTGATTGTGTGATTGCCAATAATGATGATATGGCCCTAGGCGCCATTGATGCTCTGAAAAATAAGGGTTATTTTCAAAATGGAAAATACATACCTGTTGTTGGTGTTGATGCTACAACTCCAGCGTTAAAGGCACTTAGCGAAGGTACTCTTCTTGGTACTGTTTTAAACGATGCCGTGCATCAAGGAAGAGCTATATTTAATCTTGCGAATGTTTTTGCGGAAGGGAAAGTGCCGAGTAACGAAAATATAGGATATAAAATCACTGATGGAAAATACGTGTGGATTGATTATAAAATAATTACTAAAGAAAATATCAATGACGCAAAGTGATTTCGGGGGAGGTATAAGGTTTGTTAAAAAATGCAAAGGTTGGTTCTAAAATATTAGTTGGATTTGGTATTATTTTAATTATGATGCTAATAACTACAATTGCGGCTTTTTATAATTTAAGAATTATGGAAAACGCTACAAATAAAGTAGCTAATGATTCTTTGCCATTGGCGCGCATGGTTGAGGAAATCGGCACTGAGTTATCCAATGAAGAGGCGGGCGTTCGTGGCTATATTGCTAGTAACGGCGATGAGCGATTTTTGGAATCCTATGCTGCAAGTCGCAAAAATATCGATCATATTATGAAAGAATTAGAAGGATATTATTCTGTATATCCTGCCTTGGAAAGTATCGTAGAAAATGAAACAAAACCTAATATTGAAGTCATTAATAAACACTTTGATAGTCAAATTGACCTTATTAAAAACGGTAAACTGCAACTGGCACAAGCAAGATTAGCAGATGGAAAAATTTATATGGATGCATGTGGGCATGTTCATAAAAAGTTGCGTAAAGAAATCAGTGAATTGACGAATCGTGAATGGATGAGTAGCAAATCAGCTGGATTATCGGCAAAGTGGAGTATGGGAATTATATTTTTAATTAGTATTATGACGAGTGGTATGATTGCATGGTTACTTTCACGAATGATTGTGACTCGGTTGCATCAATGTGTAGTCTGCTTACAAAAAGTTGCTCACGGAGATCTATCTGTTGCGCCCATAAAGATTGGCGATAAGGATGAAATTGGGGAATTGGGTATTGCTACCAATACCATGTTAGAAAGTCTTAAAAATATTGTTTCGGTTGTATCGGATACAGCTCTACAAGTTACTTCTTCTTCTGAAGATTTATCTAATAGTGCAGAGCAATCAGCATTAGCGGCGAATCAAGTGACCGTTACGATCACAGAAGTAGCTCAGGGAGTAGAAAATCAATCAAAGGCTTCCGATGAAGCTTGCGACGTTGTAGAGCAAATTACGATAAGTGTACAGAAAGTTGCAGTCAATGCAAGTCGTGTAGCCAATGTAGCTGATAAGACATCTCAGGTAGCGCAGGATGGCAGTCATGCGATTGGAACAGCTGTTAACCAGATGATTTTAGTTAATCAATCTTCTCAAATTGTCAGTGAAGCTGTTACGAAACTAAGTAATAGCTCACTTGAAATTGGACAAATTGTAGATGATATTGCAAATATTGCAGGACAAACAAACCTATTGGCATTAAATGCTGCCATTGAAGCTGCCCATGCAGGTGAGCAAGGTAGAGGTTTTGCCGTTGTAGCGGAAGAAGTACGAAAATTAGCTGAAGAATCTCAAGGAGCGACCAAAAGGATTGCTGGAATCATTGGTATTATTCAAGATGATATGAAAGCAGCTGTACTTGCCATGAATCATGGTGCACAAGAGATTGCCATAGGAACACAAGTCGTTACTATGGCTGGACAATCATTTAATGAAATACAGGAAAAGGTTAATGAAGTTTCTTCACAGGTTAATGGAATTTCTGCGACGCTACAACAGTTAGTAGTCGGAAGCCAACGAGTCATTTCCTCAGTTCAGACCATTGATACCATTACGAAGGAAACGGCGAATCAGACTCATACTGTATCAGCGGCTACACAAGAGCAATTGGCATCCATAGAAGAAATCGCTTCCTCTAGCCAGAATTTAGCTCATTTGTCCAATAAACTAAAAGATGCAGTGAATCAGTTTATCGTATAAATCAAGAAAAAAGTAGATTTTATATGGATTTGGCAAGGAGATTATGGTGATAGAGCGAACATAAACATTCAAGGTGATTTTTTTATGGAATCAGAAAATATAACACTTTCTAGGGTTCCAAGTCTTTTTTTATATGATCAGTATTTAGAGTGCCTGTCGAAATGACAACAAAAAGTCAAAAGTGATGATTGTTGAAAGGGAGAGGAAAGAAAATATGCGTATTGAAAAAGAAAAGTCTCAGTTGTTATTAATTGATGTTCAAGAAAAACTATTTCCCCATATGGAGAATCAAGAAATTCTTCGTAAAAAAGTGATTACCTTGCTCGAAGGTATGAAAGCTCTCGCTATTCCTATCATGGCCGCACGACAGTATCCAAAAGGGTTGGGCGATACGATTGAAGAACTAGGAGTATATTTTTCTCATTACTATGATAAAATGGCCTTTAGTTGTTGTGGTTCAGCAGAGCTACTCGCCGAATTTGACAAAACAGGTAGAAAAAATATTATTATTACGGGTATAGAGGCTCATGTTTGTGTATTACAGACGGTTATTGATTTAAAATCTCTAGGCTTTACACCGATTGTAGTTGTCGATGCAATTAGCTCTCGTGACAGGCGAGACTATGAAATCGCATTAAAACGCATGGAATATGAAGGTGCAATTCTTGCGACTGTGGAATCCATACTCTTCGAACTTTGCCATAGTGCGGGGACTGAGGACTTTAAGAAGATTTCTCGTCTAGTAAAATGAAGATAAATGTTAGGAGGGTAAAGGATGAAACGTAATGCTATTCTTGTAATAATGCTCATATGTTTAAGTTTGTTAGGAAATACTGCATTCGCGAATGTAGGTTATTTGGGACCAGCAGGTACTTATACTGAAGAGGCTACTATTCAATTCTTTGGACAAGGAGAGACAATAACACCCGTATCCACAGTTGCAGAATCTTTAGCCATGTTGAAATCAGGAAAATGTGAGTATGCAGTCGTACCCATTGAAAATACAATTGGTGGCCCTGTGTATAATTATCTTGATGGGGTTGTAGCAGATGACTCCTTTACTGTTGTTGGTGAAGTGGATTTACCAATCCGGCAAACCTTGCTTGCTTTACCAGGGGCTACAATACCGCAAATCAAAACAATCATGTCTCATCCACAAGGAATTGCTCAAAGCAAGGCTTGGATGAAAGCCAATACTCCTGATGCAACTATTGTTGAAGTGTCGAGTACGGCTGAAGCGGCTAAAAAGGTGGCGGAGTCAGGAGATACTTCAATGGCAGCCATTGCAGCATCACGTACTGCAGAAGTGTACAATTTAAATATTTTAGCCACTGATTTGCAGTATACAAATACTAACGTAACTCGTTTTTGGATTGTTACATTAAAAGCAAAGCATACGAGTGAAGGAAATAAAGCATCAATACTCGTCAACGGCTCGATCAATTCCGTGGTAAAATTGTTATGCGAATTAGAGAAAAAGGGCTATGCTGTACAAAGTCTTCATGATCGACCATTGAAAACAAAAATGGGAGAGTATCAATTTGTTATTGAAGTAGTCGATCATAAGCAGCAAAATTCTCTTGAAAATATTCTTGCTCGTAAGGATTTGCAACTGCAAATTCGAATTTTAGGTAAATTTAACTCAAAGTAAAACGAGCTAGGTGATCGTTCGAATTTTAATAAAAAAATTTGAGTCATGATTCACGTATAAGGTGGGTTGTGGCTCTTTATTTCATGACTATTTTTCTTGGAGTATGAATAGTTCTTGTAAAAAATGTAATTGACAATAATGTAGGAATTTAGAAAATTATGGCGAATGTAGCAATATGATATGGTTGGAAATGAACGACTCCAGGCGACGCGACTCCACATATGGAAAGATGTCCATTACAACTCTGATTGGGGCAACCAGAGGAGATTTTGTGAAACTCGTCGATCATTCAAAAAAATCCTTGTAAAGGAGAGCGAAAGATGGATAGAGGTAAAATTCTAATCGTCGATGATGATGAAGGATTGCTCCAGTTAATTGTGAAATTACTTTGTCGGCATGGTTGGGATGCTTTTCAGGCATCGAATGAAATAAAGGCGCTAAAAGAAATTGAAAATAATAAGCCAATGCTGTTGTTGGTAGATTATCAATTACAAAAAGTAACTGGCGGACAATTGATCAAAAAGGTTCAAGAAAAATTTGGAGAAATTCCATTCGTTGTGATGACAGGTTACGGTGATGAAAAAAAAGTTGCAGAGATGTTTAAGTATGGTGCGAGAGATTACCTAGTAAAAGACACTAACTTTTTAGAGCAATTACCTCAGGTTATTGAACAAGTCGTGGAAAAAATTCAAAAAGAAAATTTAGATAAAGAAACCTTCGCATTATTGAAAAATCAGGCTGCCATTATTACCTTTTCTGAAGATGCAGTTATTGCTATGGATCTAAAAGGGATTATTCAGTATTGGAATCATGCTGCTGAAAAAATATATGGTTATTCATCCGCAAAGGCGATAGGATCTCTTTATTTAGATTTGCTTTCTCCTCAATATAGAGAGATGGATATGATTTTCTTTGATATATTGAGTGCAGGGGATAAATTGGAAGCCTATGAAACTGAGCATATACAAAAAGGTGGAGTCAGTATTTATGTTTCTGTGACTCTATCTTCCATTTATGAAAATGATGGACGCCATCGTGGTTTTTCTGCTATTGTACGGGATATTACTGAGCAAAAAAAAGCAGAACAAGCATTGCGCCTGAGAATGGCTTTTGAAAATATTTTAATGAATGCCTCGCAAACATTTTTTTCAGCGCCTACCCAATTTTCGAGAACAATGTATACGACTTTAGGAAAAATAAGCCAATTAATTGGAGCCGATCAAGCCTTTTTATATTGGTTGAGTGACAATGATGAAGTTTGTATTTTATATGAGTGGTATAAAAATATTAATGAAATAGATCTTCAACCAACGAGTACGATAGCAGATCATTGGAAAGAATTAGCTAAACAAAAAAATATTGTTGTTGCTCTTGGCAATCGTCAGGAATCTACTATGGAGAATGAGAATAGTGGCTTTATTTTAATTCCCATGGTGAGAGATGAAATATATGGTTTTATTATTTTTGAATGTAATGTGATTGCAGAAGAGTGGTTAACGAGAGATTGGTCTTTTTTGAAGTTATCCGGAGACATGTTTTGTAATATTATTACCAGGCAATTAGCCGAGAAAGAATTGGCAGACCGCCAGGCACAAATTATTAATCACCAAAAAGTATTATTAGAACTTTATCAAGAGCAGTTTGTAAAAACTGAAGATAAAATTGAAAAAATTTGTATGTTAGCGGCTCAGACCTTGCTCGTTGATCGAGTGTCGATTCTTCTTTTTAACGAAGATATTACAGAACTTGTTCGAATTGGTATGTATCAATTAGGACCTACGCTGTTTCCTGCCAATGATAAAATCACATTACCACCAAATTCTCTTTTTAAAAAGGAAATAGAAAAACAAAGAGTCATTTTATCTGGAGATATTCAAAATAATCCTCTATTTACTGATTTTAAAGAAGATGCTTTATTTAAAAATATTAAGACAGCTGCTTTTGTAACAATCAGCTCACGTGGAAAAGTCATAGGTATGGTAAGTTATTGTAATATGGAAAGGATGCGTAGTTGGTCCCTGCCCGAACAGGAATTTACTGTTTCGATTACTGATCAGGTAGCCCTTAGTCTAAAAGAAGAATCTCTTAGACAAACCTTAGAACAATACCAACTCGGCGAAAGGCGTTATCGAGCTTTGATGGAGCAATCGTCAGATGGAATATTAATATTAAATTTAAATTCCTGGGAAGTGCTTGAAGCAAATGTGCAGGCTCAATCTATTTTTAACGTAAAGGATGAGGGTGTAGTCGGAAAAAATCTCATTTCTCTCTTGGGTGATCGTGGGCATGATGCTTATCAACGAATGTCCGATGACTCTGGCCAGCATCAAATGATATGTGATTATTGCCAAGAGAACGGACAGACTCGCGTCTTAGAATTTCGTTTTAGTCATATTTCTTTTGATGACTATCAGTGGGTTATGGCGAATATAGCCGACATTACTGAGAAACGCTTGATGGAGGAGAAATCACGCTATACACAAAAAATGGAGGCAGTTGGAACTCTTGCTGGTGGTATTGCACATGACTTTAATAATATTTTATCTGCAATGATGGGTTATACCGAACTTGCACTGAGAGAATTACCAGAGATTGATCGTGTACAGAACCATTTGCAGGAAGTCATGCATGCTGGAAATCGAGCTAAGGCTCTCATTAAACAAATTATGACCTTTGGTCGCCCTACTGATAACAACATTCAACAGGTAGATTTGAAAAAAGTTATCCATGAAGTATTACTTTTTCTAAAGGCTACCCTCCCATCAAATATAAAAATATGTCAAGACGTAGGGGATAGTGATTTTTATGTAAAAGGGGAACCTACGCAACTTTTTCAGATTATCATCAATTTGTGTATTAATGCGGAAATGGCTATGCGCAGAACAGGTGGGACATTGCAGATTGGACTTAGTAAGAAAAAGATTGAGAAAGAAGAAGCACAATTTCTTCAATTATTGGGGGAGGAGTATTGCTTACTCATCGTTTCTGATACAGGAATTGGCATGGAACCTCAGGTTATGAATCGGATTTTCGAACCATTTTTTACGACTAAGCCCCAGGGTGAAGGGACTGGTATGGGATTAGCTGTCGTTCATGGCTTAGTGAAATCTTATGGAGGAGTTATTGAGGTCGAAAGTAAAATCGAAGAAGGAAGCAAATTTACCATCTATTTGCCGATTGTTACAGAAATAGCTGAAGTAATCCCTTCGACTGAAAAACTGAAAAATACGAGTCACGCTAGAATTTTATTTGTAGATGACGAGGAGATCTTGGTTAAGCTGCATGTAGATGCTTTACGTAGAGCTGGGTACTTCGTAACGGGAGCTTCTAGTGGAAGAGCGGGAAAAGAAATTTTTCTAAAGGCACCTAATGAATTTGATCTCATCATTACAGATCAAACGATGAAAGATATGACTGGGGAGGAGTTGGCCCTTAGTATATGGACGATTCGTGAAAATATACCGATTATTTTATGTACGGGATATAGTTATTTGATTGATGAAGAACGGGCTTATGAAGTTGGTTTTAGTGCTTTTCTTCATAAACCAATATCGATGGAAGATATGGTTCATGCGATTGAAATAAGTTTGACTACTCAGGATCATTTTCCATATAAAGGTCCCATGAAATCAAAGGCAAATCTTATACCTTCTTTATTTCAGAAACAAGTGTCTCATAAGGAATGGGCTCCACGCCAAGATATTTATACTGATTATATGGAAATTGTCACTAGGTGGTGGGTACATGAGTTAAAACAACCTCTTAGTATTATTTCTAATATTACTAATATGGCAGCCTATTACCGAAAAAAAGGAAAACTGCAGTCCGCTGCCGAGTATGCTGACGAAATGGAAGAAGTTCGGCGGCAAGTAAGACGTATAGAAAGTTTACTTAACAGCGGTGTTGGGTATTTTCAAAATCCCGGACAAGAAGCTAATAGTAAAATTGACTTACAGGTAACTGTACAAGAAATTTTACAACTACTGAATGCCTATTTTATACGCAATAAAGTAGAAATAGTATTTACACAAGAGTGTGAAGATCTTTTTATTGAAGTCAAACCTTCCTCACTTAAAAGAGCTATTATTTTGACTCTGCTTGAATTAGTTGAAAATCATATGTTATCAGGAGGCAGTGAGAATATATTTATTATACTTTCCTTGCTAACGGGGCCTACGCTAGAGTTTAAAGTACAAGATCCATTTTTTCAAAGATTAGTTAAATGGAGGTTTAGCTCTTATTGGGACAAAAAAGATGGAAAAGTAAGCGTAGCACAATCTGAAGGATATCAAAGTATTCGGATCTTGATTCATAATGTTAAGATGCAAGGAGAACGAGTATGAATATATTGGTAGTTGATGATGAACCTCTCTCTCGAGGATATTTAGCAAAATTTTTGACTGAGCTTGGGCATAGTGTCATCGAAGTAGGTGACAGTCAAGAAGCCATTAAGGCAATTCAAAATCATACTTTTATTTTAGTCATCTCTGATATCAGTCTGCCAGGAATGTCTGGTCTTGAATTGCTTTGTTATATTAAGGCTAATGTATTTCCAGTTCCAGAGATTATTTTAATGACTGGTTTTGGCGATATGGATACTGTTCTCGCAGCTCTTCGCGCTGGAGCTTACGATTATTTGCGAAAACCCTTAAATTTTGATGAATTAGAAATTGTAGTAGAAAGAATTGCGGAACATTATAGTTTAAAAGCGGAGAATCATCTTCTTACTAATCAGTTTGAGCAACAGGTCAATGCAGCTGTTCGATCTAAGCAGGATGAGCTTACACGAATGCAAGAGAGGCTTTATCAAGAGATGGGACTCAACTCTCTCTCTGTATTTTCCGATAGTATGAAAGAAGTCATTAGACAAGCGGAAGTGTATCGGAATGATCGGAGTGTACCTGTTTTGATTGAAGGTGAAACGGGAGTTGGTAAAGAACTAATTGCCCGATATATTCATGGTCATTCAGAAGAAATCTCTGATCCTTTTATTGATATCAATTGCGCAGCGATTGCAGAAACTTTATTTGAAAGTGAATTATTTGGGTATGAGGGAGGGGCTTTCTCTGGTGCACTGGCAAAAGGGCAAAAAGGAAAATTCGAACTCGCTAATGCTGGATCTCTATTTTTAGATGAAATAGGCGAAATGCCCTTACTCTTGCAGGCTAAACTTCTTAGGGTTTTGGAAGAAAGACAATATTATCGAGTAGGCGGGATCAAAAAAATAACATTAAATACCCGAATTATTGGTGCTACGAATGTAAATTTACAAGATAGTGTTGAACGCGGAACTTTTCGTCGAGACTTATTCTTTCGGTTGCATATCGGATATATTCGTATACCACCACTTCGTGAGCGGACTGAAGATATTTTACCCTTAGCTAAAAAGTTTTTAATTAAATTTGGGCTACAACGAAAAAAAAGATTTCATACGATTCATCCAGCGGCAGAAAAACTTCTTTTGAATCATACTTGGCCAGGTAATGTGAGAGAATTACGGAATTTGATGGAATGGGTTACATTGATGTTCAATGAAGAAGAATTGACAAGGGAGCATTTGGTTGCTTTGAATAAAGGAGCAATGGCAAGGGATACATCTCAGAGTTCTTCTATGGATCATGAACAATCTTTTGAATGGAACGGAGTTCGCATCATGCTACCGAATACGCCATTTTCACTTGAAAATTTGACGATGCGGATTATTGAAGAGGCCTTATTATTAAATCAGCAGAATAAAAGTAAGACAGCTCGTTATTTAGAAATGAGTCGCAGATCCTTATGTTATCGTCTCGATGGAGAAAATCATACAAAATAGTACACTATACCATTTTTGTATATACCAAAAATGGTATAAACTAAAAATAGTACAACAAATATTAAATTTTTATAGAATGTATCAGCAAAAATCATGTCAAATTACTTTGGCATGATTTTTGCATATTTTAATGAGAAATAAATAAGAAGAGACTTGATAAAAATGTGCAATGAGGAGAGGAAACAAATGATTAGTGATAAACATTGCAAAAGTCTTCTAGAAATAGCAATTAATTATTTAGTATTTGAAACACGAAATATGGATGTTTCTTACCAATCACAATATGAATACTGGGAAAAAAGAATTCTAACCAAAGCAAGGAGATATCACACACCGGTGATTAAAAATACTAGTATAAAAGATCAAGTAGAAAATAATGGTGGGTTACCGAACTGGAGAGAGGGAGAACACCATGAAAAAAATATTAATTGTTGATGATGCAATTTTTATGAGAAATACTTTAAGAAATATGTTAGAGAAAAATGGCTATGAAGTGGTTGGAGAGGCGGAAAATGGTGAAGCGGCGATACAAAAGTATGAAGAACTTCAACCAGATATTACAACCATGGATATTACCATGCCTGTAACTTGTGGCGTGGAAGCCTTAAGACGTATTCGAGAAATCAATCAGGGTGCAAAAGTAGTGATGGTGACGGCGCGAGGGCAAGAAAATTTATTGAAAAAGGCTGCCTTAGAAGGTGCCTATAGTTTTGTCATAAAACCTTTTGAAGAAAAAAAAATTGTTAATTTACTAAAAAACTTATGATCATTAAAAAAAACTTATNGCAAGAAAATTTATTGAAAAAGGCTGCCTTAGAAGGTGCCTATAGTTTTGTCATAAAACCTTTTGAAGAAAAAAAAATTGTTAATTTACTAAAAAACTTATGATCATTAAAAAAAACTTATTTATAAGTAATTATCAAAAAACAGGTGTATATTTTGATCTTTGGTAAAAGGTCAAAATATACACCTGTTTTTTCGACAAATCGAAAGGATTATATCAGTTTTATATAGAATTATTTATCAAATAATAGATTGAAATAAGTGGAGATTATAGAAGGATTCGGGAGGAAAGTAAAGCGTGAAACAGATAAGAATTATATTAGTCGAAGATGATTCCGGCCATGCCCTTCTCATCATGAAGAACTTACGTCGTTCTGGAATTTCCGATGAAATTACGGTATTTGATAATGGACAAAGTGTTTTAGATTTTTTTAATTCTCTTCCTGATGAGAGAGCCCATGCAGAATTTGTAATTATTTTGGATTTAAATTTGCCAGTATTAGATGGACATCAAGTATTGAAAAAACTTAAGTCTGACCATAAAACTAAAAGTATTCCCGTTATTATTCTGACAACGACAGACGTTCATCAAGATATTAGAATTTCTTATGAGTTGGGTTGTAATATTTTTATTACCAAGCCAACTCAATATGATAAATTTTGCATAACAATCCAAACATTGGGAATGTTGTTGTCGATTATGGAATTTCCTATTCTAGTTGAAACAAATTCCCTAGGAGATAATAGCAGGACATAGTTGGCAGTTGCTATTTCTTTGATCATGAGGGAGGAGGAGAAGAGATGTTTTGGGATCTCAATAATCGTCGAAGCTGGAGCGGCTATGTTGTTGCCGTTTTGGTTGTTGCTATCAGTGTAGGTCTACGGATTGGATTCTTTTCAGAGCTAGGGAACCGTGCTCCTTACCTGATGCTTTATCCTGCTGTGACAATCGTAGCTGCTTATGGGGGATTTTTTCCTGGCTTATTGGCAACGTGTCTTTCGGGCTTATTGTCAACCTTACTTTGGGTAGAGCCCTTGGGGTCCATTCGAATCGATGCTTTTGGTGATCAACTAGCCGTGGGGATATTTTTTCTCAGTTGTTGTATTATTTCAGCTGTGTGTGAAATGATGCAACGCGCTCAGATCAAATTACGTGATTCTAAGGTCGAATTAGCGACAAAATCTGAACTCCTTGATGCGGCAGCCGATTATATTATGGTACGTGACTTAGATAGTCGGGTTATTTACTGGAATCGAGGGGCCGAGAAAGGATATGGTTTCACCGCTGACGAGGCTATTGGAGAAATAACACATGAATTATTAAAAACTCAATTCCCTCAGTCATCAGAGGCCATAAAAGCTGAGTTATTAACGCGGGGGCAATGGGAAGGCGAATTGACTCACACTTGTAAGAATGGTGTAACGATTGTTGTGCAAAGCAATCAAACTCTTAATCGGGATACAGCGGGTAATCCCATCTCGATGATGGAGATTAATCATGATATTACGGAAAAGAAAAAGGCCGAAGAAGCGATCATCCATATGAATGCTCTTTTGCAGGGATTTAACAATGAATTAGAGTTTAAGGTTGCTGAACGAACGCGAGAACTGCAAGATATTAATGCTGCAATGGAAGAAGAAATCATGGAGCGACATGGGGCTGAGCAATCTCTTAGAGAAAGTGAACAACGGTTACAAGACATCAATGCTACTTTAGAAGAAGAAATTATGGAGCGGCAAGCTGCAGAACAATCCCGCAGAGAAAGCGAACAAGGATTACAGGATATTAATGCTGCATTAGAAGAAGAAATTATGGAACGTCAAGCAGTCGAAAAAACTCTTATCGAAAATGAACATCAACTTAGAAGTTATTCAGAAGAACTTATGGAAACCAATAAAGAGCTAACGTCTTTTGCAAATGGCATTGCCCATGATTTTCGTAGCCCAATGGTCAATCTCAAAGGGTTTTCTCATGAACTAAAGGAATCACTTTTTGTCATGAGACATATTTTAAAAACTGATTCAGTACACATGCCAGATGAATTACAAGAAAAGGTAGATCAATTACTTGATCGAGATGTACCTGACTCTTTAAAATTTATTTATTCTTCTGTTGATCGGCTAGATCGAATGGTCAATGCCCTTCTCGGATTGGCTCGTATGGGGAGACAAGATTTAGTATTGCAGGATGTAGATATGGGGCCTCTTCTCAATCAGGCAATTCAGTCCTTAAAGCATCAAATCGAAGCTAATCATATTCAGGTAACGATCGGACCACTACCTACTGTCAAAGCAAATCGTGTAGCGATGGAACAAATTATTGGAAATTTGTTGGATAATGCTGTAAAATACCAAATGCCTAATCGTTTGGGTAAAATCTCCATAACCTGCAGCGATGAAAATGAAAGACACATTTTTGTTATTGAAGATAATGGAAGAGGCATTGATGAAAATGATTATGAAAAGATCTTCCAAATTTTTCGAAGGACCGGTCAACAGGATGTACCTGGTGACGGATTAGGTCTAGCTTATGTCAGGACACTGATCCGTCAGCTCGGTGGTCGAGTATGGGTTGAATCTGAACTAGGAATTGGAACTAAGATGAAGTTTAGTGTTCCTAAATTTCGTTAATAAAAAATAGTTTCATTAGATTGTCGATTATATAAAATTTGATCGATTGATTGAAAAAAGGAGAATGACATATGAAACAAAACATGTCAGAAGTATCCTGGAAGGTAGGAGGACAGCAAGGAGAAGGAATTGAGAGCAGTGGTGAAATATTATCGACTGCCCTAAATCGTTTAGGTTATTACTTATATGGTTATCGCCATTTTTCTTCTAGAATCAAAGGAGGACATACTAATTATAATGTTAGGATATCCTTAACTTCTAAAGGTACGATTGCCAATGAACTAGATATACTCATTGCCTTTGATCAAGAAACCATCGATATCAATCGTCATGAATTACAGAGTCAGGGAATTATTCTGGCAGATGAAGAGTTTAATCCAACAATAAAAAATATAATAGGACTGGAAGTTTTTCCGGTCCCTTTTTCTAAAATCGCTGCATCCTATGGATCGATGATTATGAAAAATATTGTTGCCCTTGGTGCGACTGCTGCATTACTGGGAATCGATCTTATGGCATTTACTTCTGTAATACAAGAAAATTTCGCTAAAAAAAATAAAGAAGTGATTGACCATAATCTAGGTGCTTTTCATGCCGGCGCGCAGTTCATTCATGAAAATGGGATTCATTTAATTGAAAAGTATGTATTACCCAAAGTACAGCCAGTAAAACGGATGTTTATGATGGGAAATGAAGCCATTGCCTTAGGCGCTATTGCAGCTGGATCACGTTTTATGGCTGCCTATCCCATTACACCTGCTTCAGAAATTATGGAATATATGATAAAAAAGCCACCTGCACTAGGCGGAGATGTCATACAAACAGAAGATGAGATTGCTGCCTGTACTATGGCGATTGGTGCTAATTATGCCGGAGCAAGAGCGTTTACTGCCACATCAGGGCCTGGATTATCTCTCATGGCAGAAGCAATTGGACTGGCTGGAATGGCAGAAATTCCTCTCGTTGTAGTCAATACCCAACGTGGTGGACCAAGCACTGGTTTACCGACTAAAAATGAACAGTCAGATGTAATGGCTGCCATTTATCATACCCATGGTGATACTCCCAAGGTTGTATTAACACCAAGTACAGTGGAAGAGGCTTTTTATGATACCATTGAAGCTTTTAATATTGCAGAAGAATATCAATGTCCTGTGATTATCTTAACCGATTTACAACTTTCTTTAGGTAAACAAACGGTTGAACTTTTCCAATATGAGAAAATTAAAATCCGCCGTGGCAATCTGATGCAAGAGTCTATTTTACCGACACTGGCTCAAGGAGAATACTTTAAGCGTTTTCAAGTCACTAAAAATGGAATTTCACCACGAGTATTACCAGGTATGCCTAATGGTATTCACCTCATTACAGGACTTGAACATGATGAAATGGGGAAACCAGCTGAGGCTGCTGCAAATCGCATAAGACAAACAGATAAACGTATTCGTAAATTGACTCATTTAGTCGATCATTATCCTAGACCTATTTATATCAATGCGCCTTATGAAGAAGCAGATCTTTTGATTATTGGAATGACAGGAAGTCGTGGTGCCATTGAAGAAACGATGACTAAGTTGACGGCAGAAAATTGGAAAGTCAATCATGCTCATATTCGTTTGTTACATCCATTCCCTATAGAGCAGTTAAATCCCTTATATACTTCAGCGCGTAAGGTCCTTGTTGTTGAACACAATGCTATTGGTCAGCTGGCTGCCCTCATCAGAATGAATAGAGTCGATGATGGAAAAATGATCAATCTATTAAAATATGATGGTGGTATTTTTAACCTAACCTCACTATATGAAAAATGTAAGGAGGTTTTATAAATGAGTACTTCTGCCGATTTTCGTAATCAAATAAAACCAAATTGGTGTCCAGGTTGCGGCCATTATGCCCTGCAAAATGCCTTACAACAAGCTGCTGCTCATGCTAACATCGAACCTCATCAATTAGCCGTCATATCAGGAATAGGATGTTCTGGTCGACTTTCTGGCTATATGTATGCTTATGGCGTCCATGGAATTCATGGCCGAGCACTGCCTATTGCCCAGGGAGTAAAAATGGGAAATCGTGATTTAACTGTTGTTGCCTGTGGTGGGGATGGGGATGGTTTTGCCATTGGTCTGGGGCATACGATTCATGCTATGAAACGTAATATGGATATTACCTATATTGTACTTGATAACCATGTTTATGGCTTAACAAAAGGGCAAACTTCTCCACGAAGTGATCTAGGTTTTCAAACAAAGACCACACCAAATGGAGCAACAGAATCACCTATTTCTGCTATAGAGTTGGCGCTAGCGAGTGGAGCAAGTTTTGTTGCTCAAGGATTTTCCCAAAATATCAAAGAATTAACATCATTAGTTGAACAAGGTATTAGGCATAAAGGTTTTTCTTTTATTAATGTATTTAGCCCGTGTGTTACTTTTAATAAAGTTAATACCTATGAATGGTATAAAAACCATCTGACTTCTCTTCAAGATATTCATAATTATGATTCAATGAATCGCTCACAGGCCATGGAAGTCAGCATGGCTCATGATGGTTTAATCACAGGATTAATTTATCGAAATAAAGAAAAACGATCCTATCAAACCACTATTGATGTTAACAAACAACCATTAGCCCAATTAAATAGAACACCTGATAAAGAAATTTTGGAAAAACTGATATCTGAATTTATCTAAGAGTCAGGGGATGGCAGAGAAACCTCCCCTGACTCTATATTTTTTATAAGATATTTCAGTAAAAATAAATATTTTATGCAATAAACTAGGCATAAACTCGTCATTAATAGTAAGATAAAAAGTAAGTAATAAAACTGTGTTCGAAATACTTTGGCTATATGTGTAAGGGGAATTCAAATGTTATGTATAATCAACAAAAAGATATAGTCGAAATCATTACGAATGAACGGAATCGATTTTTACAATATGTACGACGTAAGATAACAGATATCTCAGAGATGGATGCTGAAGACATAGTCGCTGATGTGATATTTAATGTATATAACAAAGTAGATCTTCAATATCATATAGAAAATGTTCTTGCTTATATGTATCGCTCTATAAAAAATAGAATGACAGATTATCTTCGGCAGTCCTCGAAGCAAATATCATTAGATAAGATGGATGAAGCCTCTGGTATAACGATTCTAGAAACTCTTATTGATACTCATGCAGACATTGAAATGAATTTGCAACAAACAGAATTGCGCGATCAACTTTATGCAGCAGTTATGAAGCTTGAACCAAAGCAACGGGCAGTATGGATTGCTACAGAAATTGAAGGATATACATTTAAAGAACTATCTGAGAAATGGGGAGAACCTATCGGCACATTATTGTCGCGCAAGAGTAGGGCGGGAAAGGTATTAAAGAAAATACTCAAAGATCTAGTATGAGGAGGGTTTACGCATGAGTGCTGATTATAATCCGTGTAAATCAAAGGGAAAACTGATTGTCATTCACGTTTTCGCAGGTATAGGTATGGCAGTGGCTTTTGGCTTAATTTTTGGTTATTTTGTCATGCTGTTATGGAATTTCTTAATGCCTGATATTTTTGGATTAAAAGAAATTACCTTTTGGCAGGGGGCTGGCCTTGTTGTTTTGAGTCGATTGCTACTGGGAACGCGTGGATATGGTCATCACGGACATGCTTTGGACAAATACCATATGCCAAAAAAGAAGGATGACCAGGAATTTGTTTAAAAAAATCACTAAAAAGAAATGATTGAAAATAATAGGAGGTAAAAATAATGAATGAAAAAGTAATCGAGGCCTTTCATATGATGTGGGGGAATTTTCCGGAGCCAGTCATGCTCATACACAAAAGTCGAGAAATATTGGCTATCAATGATGTTTGCCGTAATGCTGGAGGAGTTATAGGAGTTAAATGCTCAGAATTAGGTGGACCAGAAAGGCATAAAGGCTGTCTGGCTAACCAAGCTATTGCACTGAAAAAAACAATATACTCGAAAAGTGAAGCAGGGGGGAAACAGGTTATTGGCTATTGGATGCCTCTGACTGATTATCCAGATGTTTATGTTCATTTTGGTGTGGGAGTTATGGTAGATTACGATAAACCCTGTTAATTTTCTTACGGTTTTAGTCATTCGTGTATGTCTTACAGTCACTGGCTGTAGGACATACACATCTTTCATTTCGAAAGAATAGGGGATGGTGAAATGTCACAAGGAATTATATTTATAAATTTGGCCTTTGTATTATATACAGTGGGAGTTTGGAGTGAAAAAATACAAGGTCAATTAAAGAAAGGACATTTGTTTTTATTCTGGTTTGGCGTATTTTGTGATATGCTCGGGACATCAGCCATGAGATCCCTAAATAACAATCATATCGGTGGTGGGATACAAAATATATTTGATCTTTTGCCGATTTATAAAGATTTTCATAGCTTAACTGGTTTTATTGCTCTTGTGTTAATGTTGCTACATGTATGTTGGGCAACGATTATTCTCTTTACTAAGAAAAGAGGGTGGATAAAAAAGTTCCATCGTTATAGTTTTATGGTCTGGATCATATGGTTAATACCTTTTTTGAGTGGTATGTTATTTCATCTTCGATGATCATAATAGAACAATAAACAATCTATCACCAGATGAATCTGCAGAAGGTTTCCAATCTTAAAGTAAAAAATTAAAATGGAGTGTACTGAAACGTTAGTTTCAATACACTCCATTTTTTATATCATTGATTAAAATTCAATACCAAAATATTCTTTGGCATTATCGAAAGAAATATTTTGTACCATTGTACCAAGAAGTTCAAAATCATTTGGTGCTTCGCCTGCTTCTACCCATTCACCGATAATGTTACATAGAATTCGGCGGAAATATTCATGTCTTGTATAGGAAAGAAAACTTCTTGAATCAGTCAACATACCTACGAAGCGACTTAAAAGTCCAAGATTTGATAAGGATATGAGTTGTTTTGTCATGCCATCTTTTTGATCATTAAACCACCAGCCGGAACCAACCTGAATTTTGCCTGGAATTCCTCCGCCTTGGAAGCAACCAATGATCGTACCCAACACATCATTATCGCGAGGATTCAAACAATATAAGATTGTCCTTGGTAATTCGTCTGTATCATCTAATTTATCAAGGAATTTTGAAAGGGCTTCAGCAAAGGTATAATCTGCAATTGCATCAAAACCGGTATCAGGTCCAAGCAGTCTCATCATTCGTTTGCTATTGTTTCTAATTGTACCAATATGAATCTGCATGGTCCAATTTAAACGTGAATACTCTTTTCCAAGAAAAACCATAACTTGTGTTTTATATTTTTTTACTTCAGATTCAGTAAGTTGTTGTCCTTTTAATGCTTTTTGAAGAATCACAGTAATTTCCTCGTCACTACCTTCTTCAAATACAATTGGATCTAAGGCATGATCAGAAACTCTGCAACCAACTTCGTGGAAAAATTCTAATCGTTGTTTCAAAGCATCTTTAAGATGAGCAAAAGTTTGGACATCTTGACCAACAACTTTGCTAAGTTTTTCGATCCATTCTACGAAACCATCTTTATCGATATTAAAGCTCTTATCAGGTCTAAAGGCGGGGAGTACTTTCACATCAAAGGTACTATCTTTAGCTAATTCAATATGATCTTCAAGGGAATCTGCAGGATCATCAGTTGTACAGATTACTTTTACATTGGAACTTTTGATCAGTCCGCGCGCCGTAAACTCATCTGTTGCCAGCATTTCATTACATTTGTTCCAGATAGTTTCAGCAGTTTTTGGTGAAAGGATTTCATTGATACCAAAGAATCTTTTCAATTCGAGATGTGTCCAATGATACAAAGGATTACCAATGCAATTTGGCATTGTTTCAGCCCATTTCATGAATTTATCTTTATCAGGTGCATCACCTGTAATAAATTTTTCATCAACGCCATTGCTTCGCATTGCACGCCATTTATAATGATCGCCACCAAGCCATATTTCTGTGATATTACGATAACGTTTATTGTCTTTAATCTCTTTAGGGCTTAGATGACAATGGTAATCAAAGATAGGCATGTCTTTTGCGTAATCATGGTAAAGTTTTTCTGCAGTTTTGTTGGTTAATAAAAAATTTTCATCCATAAAAGGTTTCATCGTTATTCCTCCATTATAATTTTTTTAGCACATAGATTAGATACTTCTATTTTCATGTTGGAAATTCCTTGTTTTTTCTGAATCTTAATTAAATAAATTAACTAAGATTCTAAATTAATAATATTTTACCCACTTGATTGGTTAATATGAGTCGAAAGACTGTCTTTCGACTCATATTATTTCTATATTTTTACATTTTACAAAAGGAACAATTAGGATAGCGACACCCTTCAGGACAAGTACGACATAATCCTCCATGTCCGAGAGAAGCAATAAAGCGAGAGGTAATTTCATCTCCGATCAGGACTTTCGGTAATAAAACATCTAGCACTGTAATTTTACTAAACATACCACAAGCAGGGATACCTAAAATAGGGGTACCTTCCAAATAGGCCAATAAAAACATAGCACCTGGCATAACGGGTGTTCCATAGACAATCACATTTGCGCCAGTTTGACGCACGGCCAGTGGAGTTACATCATCAGGATCTACGGACATCCCGCCTGTGACAAATACCACATCATTTTCAGCGCTAAGTTCTTGAATCGCAGCGGAAATTTTATTGGCATCATCGGGCACAAAAATAGTTTTTGTGAGGTGGCTGCCAAAAGCAGAGAGCTTTTTCTTAATGACTTCTTCAAACTTATCTTTTATACGACCATAAAAGACTTCATTCCCAGTAACGACGAGGCCTGCCTTTTTTTCAGGCAGAGGTCGAATCTTAATGATTTTTTCAGCAGTGCAGAGTTGTTCAATCTGATTTAATGTACTCTGAGGCAGTGTTAATGGAATGATTTTGGCAGTAGCTACTAATTCATTTTTTTGGACGAGTGTACCAGAATGCAAGGTCGATAAAGCCACTCCAACCATCTCGTTGATTTGTAATAATTTATCTACATGGATATCAAGCAATCCAAAAGTATTGGCTCGCATGTTGACTTTACCTTCGCTGGCATCGTCTTGTATTATATTTTCACCCGCCGTTAGTAAGGAAAGTTGGTGTGCTGCAGTATTTTCATGAACATCTTCAGGACCAATTTCGATAATATAGATATGATCTTTACCCATACTCAATAGCACAGGAATATCTTCTGGTTGAATAATGTGACCTTTATGAAAGGCAACACCTTTAAACTCTCCTGGTACGACTCGTGTTAGATCTTGACCAAGGACTAAACCGACAGCATTGGTTACATGTACTGTTTTCATTTCAACGCTCCTTTAAAAATCATGAATCGATTAACTTTGTTATTTAAAGATGCAAAAGTATAGCTTCTAACTCTGCCCCATCTTCAATTGGTAGATTGTGAGCTGGAATTTCAAGTAATGCATTGGATTTTAAAGCGGATTTTAACATTCCATTCCCTTGATAAGAGAGTGGTTCTGCAAACACTGTACCTTCCTTAATAAACCAATGTGCCCAAATAAAACGTCGTGTTGGTGAAGATTTTTTAAATACACCACATAATTTTACCGTCGATTTTTTATACTTCCATTGGCTTAATCCAGAAATTTTACGAATGACAGGACTTGCTAAGACTTCAAAAGAAACGCTACTGGCTGCGGGATTACCAGATAAAGCAATAAGCAGGGAATGATTCCAAACGCCGGCTAAAACAGGCATGCCAGGCTTGATCGCCACTCCTTTAAAAAGAATAGGTATTTTTAATTCATGAAATAGTCTTTCCATAAAATCATAATCGCCAACGGAAGCGCCACCTGTTGTAATATAGACAGGTAAGTCAGGTTGCGCGGAAAGCTTGTTGATAATTGAAGAAAGATCATCTTTTACGTGACCAAGCAAAATAGGATCTCCTCCAGCTTTGAGAACTTGTGCGAGCAGCATATAACTATTGGAATCACGAATTTTTCCAGGCTCCATAGCATCAGATGGTGATAAAAGCTCGCTGCCTGTAGCAAGGATACCCACTTTAGGTTTGTCAAAAACTAGTGGGTTATGGCAACCTAACATAGCTAATAGTCCGAGTGCGCCTTCTTCGAGGAGGGTGCCTTTGGTTAAGACTTTTTCATTGATCGAAATTTCTTCACCTTGAGAACAAATATTTGTGGCTGCTTTGTCTGCAGTTAAGATTTCGATTTGTCCATTGACAAAGGAAGTATCTTCTAGGCGAACGACAGCATCAGCACCTTCTGGGATTTTTGCGCCTGTCATAATGCGTGTTGCTTGTCCTGAGCTAACAATTTTACAAGGAACTGATCCTGCAGGGACTGCTTCAATTTGTGTTAAACGAGTAGGATGTTCTGGGGATGAATGGATAATATCTGCAATTTGTACGGCATAGCCGTCTAAGGGAGAACGATTAAAGGGCGGAAAATCCATAGTCGAAGTGATATCTTCGGCTAGAACACGTCCAACACATTTTTCTAGTGGTAATCTCAGGGTATTACAAGAGGGGATGTGGTCTAATAAAAGGTTAAGGGCATCTTCTAATAAAATCATTTTAATCACCTACATTTTTAATATATATTCAATCAATTGTCATTGTCCAACGAAATTAGGCATTTTAGTTTCGATTTCATGGTAGATCGAGGAGGAGAGGATCTTTATTGATGGTTGTGAATAAAGTGAGAAAATGACGGGCAGCGGCAGATAAGTGTCGATTGCGCATCCAGATCACAGCTGATGCGACATCGATGCAAGGATCACTAAGAGTTTTAAAGACTAAATTGGTACTCGGGATCAGGCCAATTGCAGCTTTTGGAACAATTGCAATGCCCACATCTGCATCAGCCCAAGCTAAAATAGGCATAATGTCATCACTTTTACAAAGTAAATAAGGGTTGAAGCCGGCTTGTTGACAATGTTCTGTAATGAGTGCTTCATATTTACGATGGATCATTAAAGGTTGGTCAATCAATTTTCGCAGTGGAATAACATCTTGCTTTTCATTTAAAAAATCAGGATTATTCTTGTGAATTGCAGCCACTAAAGGTTCTTTGGGTATTTGAATGGACTCATAGGTATCTGCATCAAAAGAGAAACGAACTAACCCGATTTCAATTAACCCTGCATTTAGAAGTTCAATAATTCGGATAGACTCTCCTTCCCATAGTTCAAACTTTAAATCTGGGTAGTGGCTTCGAAAAATACGTGCGACTTTTGGTAAAATGGTAACTCCAGATGAAGAGGCTGTACCAATCGATAGAGTTCCATGAGCCCCTGATTCTATTTCTCTGATTTCTTTCACCGTTGTATCCATAAGTTTCAGTAATTGTTCTGCACGATTACGTAACACACAACCTGCTTCTGTCAGTTGAATTTTTCGATGACCACGTTCAAAAAGTTTAGCACCTAAATTTTCTTCCAGATTTTTCATCTGACGGCTAAGGGGAGGTTGCGCCATGTGCAACTGTTGAGCGGCTGTTGTGATATTGCCTTCTTGGGCAATGGCAAGAAAATATTTTATTTCACGTAAACTCATCATAGAGCAAATCCTCCTTGTTATAACAATACTTAAAAAGTATGGAAGAAGAATATTATTAGTATTATTAGTATGGAATAAATTTTGATATAATTGTAATCTGAAAGATATTGATAGTCAAATCAAAAATTTATTTCGTAATCAAAAAGTATCACACTTTCTCGATTACAAGTAAGGGCAACTAAGATTTTGGTCTGGGCTGGGGACTGAAGTCAAGTTTTCTTTATCATGTGATTTTTTGACGAAGCAGAAAGTTTACTCCTTTCTTAATTTTAAGCAAGGATCACTAAAGCTTGGCGTAAGCCAAGTTTTCTTTGCTATGTTGGAACGAGTTTGGAAGTAGTGCGTATACTCTTTAGCAAAGAGCTGATGATTGTTTTTTATGTTAAAAAACAATCATTTAAAAATATAGTTTAAGCAAGGAATGGAGGATTTACAGTTGAGTAGTCATTTAAATTCATTTGTGTTAGCTGATCCTAAAAAATGCATTGGTTGTCGAGTTTGCGAAGTGGCCTGTACGGTTGCTCATATGGATAAAGAAATTAAGACTGTAGGGAATATAGACTTTTCTATGAAACCACGGTTGTATCTTGTTAAAACCCCTGAGATAACAATGCCTGTTCAATGCCGACATTGTGAAGATGCTCCATGCATGAAGAGTTGTCCAGTTGCGGCGATTAAAGAGCAAGGTAATAAGATTATCATTGATGAAAAAGGCTGTATTGGCTGTAAAAGCTGTATGATAGCTTGTCCCTTTGGAGCGATTGAACTGATTCTTTCTCCTCAAGAACATAGACAAGATGAGCAGGCAAACTTACATAAAGAGCAAGAGGTGGTTGCCAGTAAATGTGATTTATGCGGTGGAGGATCACCTGCATGCGTAGATGCTTGTCCTTGTAAAGCTCTTCAATATATTGATATCACAAAAGAAAGAAGGCAACGACGCATTGAAGCAGCCAATAAGATGATTGGATTCAATCAGAAATTCATGGTGAAGGAGGGGTAAGTATGGCTAAGAAAATAAAAGAACATATCAAAATAGATGTTGAACTTTGTACAGGATGTAGGAGATGCTCGGAAGTATGTCCTGTAGATGCTATTGAAGGTGAACAAGGCAAGCCCCAGTCCATTAACGCTGATAAGTGTGTCATGTGTGGACAATGTGTGCAGATTTGTAGTGCGTATGATTCCCCTTTTGAAAGCTATGTGACTTCTCGTAGTCAAAGACTTGAAAAACGAAGTATGCCAGCGGCTCTTAAGGAGCCATTATTTGCAGCTTATCATGTGGGTGACTTTCCTAAAGTAAAAGAAGTATTAGCACAGCAAAAAAAATTCTCTATGGTACAATGCGCTCCTGCAGTCAGAGTCTCTCTTGCAGAAGAATTTGGTATGCCCCTTGGTAGTTTGGCGCCTGGAAAAATGGCTGCGGCCTTAAGGCGTTTAGGATTTAAAAGAGTCTATGACACCAATTTTGCCGCTGATTTAACCATCATGGAAGAAAGCAGTGAGTTGGTTAAGAGAATTACAGAGGGTGGTCCATTGCCGATGTTTACCTCTTGTTGTCCAGCCTGGGTCAAGTTTGTAGAAAATGAATATCCTGAACTTGTTGACCATTTATCAAGCTGTAAATCACCGCAGCAGATGGCTGGGACGATGTTTAAAACCTATGGTGCCAATGTAGATGGCGTAGATGCTGAAAATGTGTACAGCGTAGCGATTATGCCTTGTACATGTAAAAAATTTGAGGCAGGTCGACCTGAGATGAAATCCAGTGGCTACCAGGATGTTGATGCCGTCTTAACGACAAGGGAATTAGCTTATCTGATCAAAGAAGCATCCATTGATTTTAATAGTTTGCCTGAAGAAAGCTTCGATCAACCCTTAGGAATGTATTCAGGAGCGGGTAATATTTTTGGCGTAACAGGTGGTGTAATGGAAGCCGCTATTCGTACTGCCTATGAAATGGTTACCAAAGAGTCTCTTAAAGATATAAGTGTAACAAGCGTTCGAGGCGGGCAAGACGTCCGCAAGGTAACATTTGATACTGGTACATTAAAAATTAAGACGGTTGTGGCTTCTGGATTAAAAAATGTAGTTCCAATTTTAGAAGACTTAAAAAGAGGAAAAGCTGATTTTCATTTTATGGAGGTTATGACTTGTCCGGCAGGGTGTATTAGTGGTGGTGGTCAGCCGAAAATGCTTTTGCCAGTGGATACTCCGAAAGCGTATCAAAATCGCAGTGCCAGCACCTACCAGCATGATGAAGAACAGACGTATCGTAAGTCCCATGAAAACCCAGAAATACAAGAGATTTATCAAAAATTTTTGGGTGAACCTCTTGGGCATCAATCTCATAAACTTTTACACACTCATTATAAGCCTAGAAAAATAAAGGTTTCTGATGAGGTTTAATCAATGGATTACGATGATTTATATTAATTTTTATAAAACAAGTACGCCTGAGGAGGTAGAAAGATGAATGATTTTGTGATAGCAGACCCAGGAAAATGTATTGGCTGCCGTACCTGTGAAGTTGCCTGTGTAATGGCTCATGAAAAGGATCAATCACTTGAAAATCTGACTGTAGAAAAATTTTATCCACGATTAAGAGTGGTCAAAACGGCAAAGGTGACGATGCCTATCCAATGTCATCAATGTGAAGATGCACCTTGTGCGAATGCTTGTGCTTCTAAGGCCATTGTACAACAAGGTCAGTCTGTACAAGTGATCCAAGGCATGTGTATTGGCTGTAAAGCCTGTTTGCTGGCGTGTCCATATGGTGCAATGGATCTTGTGTTGACTGCAGCGCTTGCAGAGGGTGACAGTAAAGTTGAAGCTCTTAAGTGTGATTTGTGCCATCAACAAGATCAAGGACCAGCCTGCATTCGAGTTTGTCCAACCAAGGCCCTTCATAAGATTGGGGGTTCTAACATAGCGGAGCAAGTGCAAAATAAACGCAAACGAGCAGCCCTTGGGGCAATGAATAGTAAGTAATATTGGCAAAGTGGAGGGAATCAAATGGCAACAAAAGTATTGACAATCTGTCCTTATTGCGGCAGTGGCTGTCAAATCTATTTAACAGTAGAAAATGGTGAGGTCATCGGTGCTGAACCTGGGAATGGCCGTACAAATGAAAGTGAATTATGTTTAAAAGGATATTATGGTTGGGATTTTCTTAAAAATTCTAAACGCTTGACAGCACGGTTAACAAAACCTTTGCTACGGCGTAAGCGGACGGATGAATTTGAAGAAGTATCTTGGGAAGAAGCAATTAATTTTGCGGCAACCAGACTACAAGCAATTAAAGATAAATATGGTGCAGATGCCATTATGGCTACTGGATCAGCCCGTGGACCGGGAAATGAAGCCAATTACATTATGCAAAAGTTCGTTCGAGCGGCTTTAGGAACCAATAATATTGATCATTGCGCTCGTGTTTGTCATGGATCTTCTGTATCAGGATTACAAGCTACGCTGGGAAATGGTGCAATGTCCAATTCTATTCCTGAAATTGAAGATACAAAATGTGTATTTATTTTTGGTTATAATGCGGCAGAATCACATCCCATTGTGGCGCGTCGTATTATTAAAGCAAAAGAAAAAGGTGCAAAAGTCATTGTGACTGATCCTCGTTTTACAGAGCAAGCTAAAATCGCTGATTTATGGTTACCTATTAAGAATGGTACAAATATGGCGCTTGTTAATGCCTTTGGTAATGTACTGATTGCAGAAGGCTTATACAATAAACAGTATGTAGCGGACTTTACAGAAGGTTTTGCCGAATACAAAAAGAATGTTGCAAAATATACACCAGAATATGTGGAAAACATTACTGGAATACCTGCAAATACCATTCGAGAGGCAATTCGGATGTATGCGAAAGCTCCTAGTGCTACCATTCTTTGGGGCATGGGAGTGACTCAATTTGGTCAAGCCGTTGATGTTGTTAAAGGGTTATCCTCATTAGCTTTATTAACAGGAAATTTAGGACGCCCCAACGTGGGAGTCGGCCCGGTACGCGGACAAAACAATGTACAAGGTGCCTGTGATCATGGTGCATTACCTAATTTATTCCCAGGTTATCAGTCGGTGGAGGATGAGGCATCGCGAAGTAAGTTTGAGAAAGCTTGGGGTGTATCCTTGCCAGCGAAACCTGGCTACCGCTTAACTGAAGTTCCGCATCTTGCTAAAGAAGGTAAAGTAAAAGCCTATTATATCTTTGGCGAAGACCCTGTACAAAGCGATCCTGACGCAGCAGGCGTTAGAGAAGCCCTCGATAGTATGGAACTTGTGATTGTTCAGGATATTTTCATGAATAAGACAGCGCTTCATGCTGACGTTATTTTCCCAGCGACTTCATGGGGAGAGCATGAAGGTGTTTACTCTTCCGCTGATCGAGGTTTTCAAAAGTTCAATAAGGCCATTGAGCCTAAAGGTGATGTAAAGCCGGATTGGGAAATCATCTGTTTAATGTCAACGGCGATGGGATATCCGATGAAATATAATAAAACCGAAGAAATTTGGGAAGAATTAAGAGCCTTGTGTCCAATTTATGCTGGAGTAACCTATAAAAAGTTAGAAGAATTAGGAAGTGTTCAATGGCCGTGTACAAGTGAAGAACATATGGGGACCAAATATCTCTATGAAGGAAATAAATTTGATACGCCAAGCGGTAAAGGACTTCTCTTTGCATCCGAATATCGCTTTCCAAAAGAAATGCCTGACAAAGATTATCCATTCATATTATGTACAGTCAGAGAAATCGGTCATTATTCTGTTCGGACTATGACTGGTAATTGCGCTGCTTTACAAGTGCTAGCTGATGAACCTGGCTATATCCAAATGAGCCCTGAGGATCTGGCGAAGGTGAATATAAAGGATCAGGAGCTTGTATGGGTATCATCGCGGCGAGGAAAAGTCATGGCAAGAGCCCTTTCGACAGAACGAGTGAATACAGGGGCTGTTTATATGACTTATCATTGGTGGATTGGTGCTTGTAATGAATTAACGATTGATCATCTTGATCCCATCTCTCTGACACCAGAGTATAAATACTGCGCTGTGCAAGTAGAAAATATCGAGGATCAAGATTGGGCAGAAGGTTATGTACAAAGTGAATATAGTAAACTAAAGAAAAAGATGTTTTGTTAAGAGAATAGACTCAAGATGGCGCCATATATTTTCCTGGCGCCATCTTTTTTTTCATTTTCACTTTTGGTAGAAAAGGCTAAAAGATGGAAATAAAGTGCAAAAAATATATAGGATTTCATAGGAGAAATGTCGAAATAAAGGACGATATAATATCATTTGAAAGCAGGTGTCTAACATGTTTCATTTTGTTATTAATAAAAACTTTTTTGACAAAAAATTAATTGTCAATTATTTGCGAAGAATGTAAATGGTGAGGAAAATTATAATTCGTGGTTTGTTCTTATGCGTATTATTGCTCGCTCTTACTGTACTAAAAATGGATGGTGTATCAGCAAGGGAGGGTATGGAATTAAGTTCTTATTCTATATCTGATTTGGAAATTAGTGAAGATTCAATGGGGACTTATCGTTTTGATGAAATCAGTAGAATGGATTACTCGAATCAATATATACCATACTCAGAAAAAACACTCTCCCTGGGTATTACGAGATCTGTTTACTGGGTACGTTTTAAGCTGCTGGTTCCTAATACGGGAGAGATTGTTTCTGGACAGTTACTTCAACTAAACAATCCTAACATCGATAAAATTGATATATATATACCAATAACTCATCAAGGGGAGCATTCCTACATTGTAAATAAAGTAGGTGTAAGCCGCCCAAGCGCTAGTCGGAGTGTTATAGATAATACATGGGTTTTTCAATTAACTAATGAATTTGATCAGCAAAAATTTATTTACCTTCGGCTGGAAAGTACTTCAGCTCTTCGTTTGCCAGTGCGAGTTTGGAATTCAGAGGATTTTATTGGAGAAATGTTTTTTAAAAACCTAGGATTTGGTGCATTTTATGGTATTTTAGGAGTAATGTTAATTTTCAATTTGTTCATTTATTCGGTTTTGCGTGATAAAGCGTATTTATTTTATGTTTTATATATTGGCTTTATGTTTTTATATCAGTTCCAAGTACATGGTCATCTTAAAATTCTCATTGATATTCCTTATCGACTATACAATGCAGTATTCTGGCTTTGGTTAGCAGCAGCATTTGTTTGTTCTGTTTATTTTACCCGGCAATTTCTTCAAGTAGAGGCTGAATTGCCGCGCTTAAATAAGGTATTAACTGGAATTGTGATGATGTCTATCCTGCAAGGTATTTTAGGAATTTTGGGCTATAATGTTTTTGCAAATCAAATTGCTCATGGGCTAGGCATTTTGGGCCCTGTTTTTATTATGATCGTAGCAACGATTCGTTTTAATCAAGGTTTTAGGCCCGCACGTTATTATATTCTTGCTTGGGGCGTTTTATCGACAGGAATTGTGATGTGGTCTTTATCAGCTTATCTGCCAGGGGCATTTGCAGCTGTAAATTATTTGTTATTAGCAACGGCAAGTGAATCTGTTTTACTGTCTTTGGCATTGGCAGATCGTGTAAAAACGTTAAGAAAAGAAGGAGAGGAACTAGGTAAAAGTGTTAAACGGTATCGAGATTTAAGCTTTACAGATGGGATGACGGGGCTATATAATAAACGATTTTTTGATATGAAAATAAAAGAAGAAATGAATAGTGCATTGCAATGGGCTAAACCCATGTCCCTATTAGTGATTGATATTGATAAGTTCAAATCATACAATGATCATTATGGACACTGGGAAGGCGATCAGGTTATTATTCGTCTCAGTAGTATTTTTTCTCAATTACTGGAGGAGGGGCAAATGGCTTTTCGGTATGGTGGGGAAGAATTTGTCATTTTGTTACCCACTATGAGGTGTAATGATGCTAAATGTATTGCAGAAAAAATTCGTCAGACAGTTATGAACGAAGAATTTTTTCCTGCTATGAAATCGATGGTGACAGTAACAGTTAGCATTGGGCTGACTGAAATGCGTACTGATGACAATCAAGAGAGTTTCTTCCAAAGGGCAGATGAGGCTTTATATTGCGCTAAAGGTAATGGGAGAAACCAAACGATTATTTTATAAAAAACTCCTGCAAGAAATTTAGTGATAAATTCTTGTAGGAGTTTTACTAACTTACATTTAGTTATTTATCGTGCTGCATTTAATGTTATGATCAGCTACAATCACTGGTATCAATTATTTCTGGAAATAAGAGAATATATAAACTAATGATCAAAATAATGAACCACAAAGTTCTATTCCCATTATTAAAAAACATGTTACATCCTCCTTTTAATTTTGATGAAATAGAGATACCTTGGATATAATATCTTATTTGCAAGGGATTGATTTGGTGTTTGTTTATATAAAAAAATGACCAATCAAAAGAATAGCCAAGAAATCCAAGACATAGAGTGTATAATGATTTTATAGATTAGAGGACTCCAAATAGGTTATAATGACTTAATGTAGCGCAAATAAATAGTTAAAATGAAAAAATAGTAACATAAAATAATAGTTTGAGTTATGAAAATTAGGTGGATATCTCATGTTGCCGAAAAAATGGTGTAAGGTATCTTACTTGATGAAAAAATTATGAAAAACTTATGGAATAAGTGTGAGGAACCTTTATGAGAGATATGGATTGGGATTGGAATCATGAAAAAGCGCAGTTGCGCAAAAAAGAAATGGAGTCGGCTATACTCATACCGACAATTCATTTTTTTGATCATCCAGAGCAGTTTGGACTGCAAGATCGTCAGGAACAAACGATGTTATCCGTTGATATCGCGGAAGCGATTACAATGAATCAGCATGTGATGGTAGAAGCGGGCATTGGTATTGGCAAATCATTTGCCTATTTGATTCCAGCTTTATTTGCTGTGAAAAATTTAAATCAGTCAGTTGTCATTGCGACGGCTTCACAAGTACTGGCAGAGCAACTAATCGGCGATGCAGAACAAGTAAAAATACTAACTGGGGTTCGGACTCCTCAAATTACGTTACTCACAGAGGAGACTGCTGATGTCACTTGTGATGCTAGAATTATCATCACAAGTCAAGAATTTCTGATGAAAAATTTGCTGAGAAAATCTATAGAGCGGCAAGGTTTTATAAAAGATAATACCATGTTATACATCATTGATGAAGCGCACCAGCTAGAAGAACAGGCACGTACTGCATTGACTGAGCGATGGACGCTCAAAGGTATAAAAAAGATTGAGGCGGCTCTTCAAAAAGTCATCCCCAGAAATCCCCAGAGGAAAGAACAGATCGAAAACTTGCGTAAAATCGGAGACTATCGAAGGCAATTTTTTAGTGAAGCTGCTGAACATATTCAACATCTTCAAATATCGAAGGGAAAACATGGAAATTCTCGTAAGTTGTGGTTACCTAAGAAAGGGATTGTTAATTATACAGATTGGGCCAAACAGTTAGACAATGTAATTGCAGCTGTACCATTAGAAGAACAGAAAGATGAAATCCTTGAATTACCTCAATTTATTCGTAGATTACGCCAATATACCAATTCTTCTTACCTTGTATGGCTAGAAGGGAACCTTGATGATCAAAATGCGCTTTCTGTTTGTACAGCACCGAAGATGATGAACAATGAAATTGAAAAAATCTTATTTGGTCAATCCATCCCTGTTATACTAATATCAGAGACTTTGTGTACACGACAAGGGACGAACAAAGAAATGTATCGCTATTATGCAGAATCTATTGGTTTTCCTGACGATAATAGGGAATTTTTTGATGTACAGCCATCATTATTTGATTATGAGAAAAATAGTATAGTCTATATTCCCGATGATTTACCCTTGTCTGATGAGAAGAGTCATCACACTGTTTATTTAGAGGCTATTTCGGATCGGATTGCAGAACTTATCATACTGAGTCAAGGTAAAACTCTGATTCTGTTTACAGATCAGAAAGATCTGCAAGATGTATATGATTTATTAAAAATAAAGGACCTTGATTATCAGTTAGTGCGAGCTGAAGGTCCTCTCCAGCAAGAAGTAGTCGAAGAATTTAAAGTTAGCCAAGGTGTTTTATTAGCAGCAGACCCCTATTGGGAAGAATTCAGTTTATCAGGTTTTGAGTTATCGTCGTTGATTATCGTTCAGCTTCCTTTTCCAGGTTTTGATCCGATTATTGACTATAAAATTTCTCAGGCTGATGATGCGAAGGAAATCCTATTTCCTGAAATGCTCATCAAACTACGTCAGGGGACTGGTAGGCTCATTCAAAGAGAAACAGATAGTGGAGCGCTAAGTATCCTTGATGCTAGAATGAGCGATGCTCTGAAGTATTCCTACAAGGAAGATATATTACAGGCTCTTTTGATCAAAAATCGAGTGAGTCAGTTGCATGAGGTAGAGAAGTTTCTGCAAAAGAAAGTAAAAAAATAAAAATAGAGTAAAGAAAAAATGCCACCTAATAGCAGATGGCATTTTTTTCTTGAATTTTATCAAACTCAAAGTCTCATTGCGGCTTCTGCAGCAAGCGCAGAACGCTCACATTCTTCAGGTAACATGGTGACTTGAAAACAAAGCTTAGAACCCATCATTTTTTCGCTGGCATAGCTTAGTCCATTGGATTGGCTATCAAGGAGAGGGTTATCAATTTGTGCTGGATCACCAAGGAGAATCATCTTTGTGCCGAGTCCAGGGCGGGTGAGCACAGCTTTGGCTTGTCGAGGAGTCGCATTTTGCATTTCGTCAAAAATGACCCAATATTTTTGAAGTGATCGACCACGTTGATAGGCTAAAGCTTCGGTGTTGATGATTCGCTTTTCAAAAAGCATATTGACTGTATCTTCTGCTTGAGCGACTTCTTTATCATCGTTTAAAGAATTTCCAGACATCAATATAAAAAGATTATCTTTAATGGCACGCATATAAGGTTCAATTTTTTCAGCTTCTGTACCAGGCAAAAAACCAATACCTTCATCTAACATTGAGTTTGGTCGACAAATCAGAATATGTTGATATTCTTTAGGACGACACTCCATATATTTATATAAACCTACAGCCAAGGAATAAAAGGTTTTGGCTGTTCCTGACATACCCTTTAGAATGACTAAAGGAGCTTCTGCTGCACTCATCATCAGGCATTCTTGCATGAAAATTTGACCAATATTTCGAGGCGTGATGCCAAAAGGATTATAGTTTTTATATTTTAAATGAATCACATTTTTGCCATTAAAACGTCCAAGAGCTGTATGACGATCTTTATCCGTTGACTTAATGAGTAAAAATTGATTGGTGACTAAAGTAGCAGGCATGAGCATATCAGTGAGGTCATCAAAAACAAAGAGTACAGATGGATCAATGTGATTGTTATCATCTTTGTGAAATTCATCAATGACTGCACTGGATGTATAAACAGTGATACGTCCTGTATATTGATCTTCAATGTTTGATACTTTGTCATTACGAAAATCTTCAGCTTGAATTTTTAATATGGATGATTTAACACGCATATTCGTATCACGACTGACTAATATCGCCTGTTGTCCATTTTCAGTTAAGCCTTTACAGACCTGAAGAATTCGGTTATCAGCATTATCTTTTTCCCAGTAAAGGGGCATAGTAGTGGCAGTATGATTGGCTTCAAGAATGAGCCTTCCACCATGATCGTTTAAGGAAACTCCTTCTAAAAGATTACCTTGATTACGGAGACTATCTATGATACGGCTGACATGTCGACTATTATTTCCTCTTTCTGTCGCTTCTTTTTTAAATTTGTCCAGCTCTTCAATCACGATTTCGGGAATGACGACGATGTGCTCGTTGAAAGCGTACAGGGCATTTGGTGAATGAAGTAAAACATTAGTGTCTAAGACATAATATTTTTTCAACGTAATCCCCCTCTTAGTTGAGAATATCTTCTCTTTTTCATTATATGCTGTGCCACTTTGTGCTGAGTTAGAAATTTATTAAGATTATATTAATGTTTTAATCAAAACAGACTATATATTGATGAGTGTATGACGGGATGACAAGAGTTTTATAAAGCAGGTAAGGGAGGATTCAGTTTAGTTTTCGCGAAGTTATTCAGATTGGAGAATTTAAGATGAAACTTAAGTTGTTCTTGTTTGAAATCAAGATATGTTCTAATTCTGCAAAAAATAAGTAAAGAGAGTGTTTATAATGAGTGTACTGACATCTAATTTATTATTGTTATTGACTGCAGCTATATGGGGATTTGCTTTTGTAGCACAACGAGTGGGAATGGATTATGTAGGACCCTTTACCTTTAATGGTGTCCGCTTTGCCTTAGGTGCTTTTTCTCTGCTCCCAGTCATGTTCTTTTTCAAAGAAAAACCAGAGGATAGAGATAATGCAAAGCATGAATTAAAAAGTGTAGTCGGAGCGGGGGTTTTAGCAGGAAGTGTCCTTTTTTTAGGTGCCTCCTTACAACAAATTGGTTTAGTGTATACGACGGCAGGGAAGGCAGCGTTTATTACCTGCTTGTATATCGTCCTTGTACCTATGATTGGGATTTTCTTTAAACAGTATATTTCCTTAACCACATGGTTCGGTTCTATCATTACGATTGTGGGGCTTTATCTTCTGTGTGTAAAAGATAGTTTTTATATTTCTTATGGGGAAGTTCTTGAATTGGTAGGAGCTTTTTTTTGGACCGTTCATATTTTGGTCATTGATCGTTTCTCGCGAAAAGTGGATGTTTTGAAATTGTCTTTTTTCCAATTTATAACTTGTTCAGTGCTAAGCTTAATCACAGCGCTGTTTATTGAAACCATTAACATTGAAACACTGAAAGATGCTTTAGTACCAATTCTTTATGGTGGGATTTGTTCTGTGGGGATTGCCTATACGTTGCAGGTTGTTGGACAGAAACATGCTCAACCTTCCCATGCTGCTATTATTCTCAGTATGGAAACTGTCTTTGCCGCGATTGGTGGTTGGATTATTTTAAATGAGAAACTTGGTGTTCAAGAACTGCTAGGATGTGCAATTATGTTAGTTGGTATGTTATTGTCACAACTCAATAACATCAACAAGCCTCAAAGTGCAGATGATGAATTAATTTTGAATGTGACTGACTCAAATTTAGATAAAAATAGAGGAGGAATTCGTTGTGATTAAAGCTGTCATCTTCGATATGGATGGAGTGATTGTTGATAGTGAACCGTTGCATTATAAAGTTTTTATGGAATATACAAAGAGCAATTTTGGACTATCCATTTCCGATGAAGAGTATAATACTTTTATTGGGACTACAAATCTCCATATTTATTCAACACTGCAACAAAAGTATGGTATTGAAGGCGATTTGGAATCCTTAATTGAGGATTATGAAGAAAAATGTCTTGATTTCTTATTGTCTTCCAAATCAGAAAAACCAATTCAAGGTGTCGATGTTTTAGTAAAAAATCTTCATAAAAATAAAATAAAACTAGCCTTAGCTTCTTCGTCACCAAAAAAGAGTATTAATGCTATTTTGGGATTATTTGACTTAGATCAGTTTTTTGATGTAAAAGTCAGTGGTCAAGAGGTTGAACATAGTAAGCCTGCTCCTGATATTTTTCTGCGGGCCGCAGAGTTATTAAGGGTTTCTCCTCAGGAGTGTCTAGTTTTTGAGGATTCTCGCAATGGAGTGATGGCAGCTAAGACTGCTGGAATGCAATGTATTGCTTATCATAATCCTAATTCAGGAAATCAAGATTTATCTCAGGCAGATCGAATCATTGAAAATTTTGCTCAATTTGATCTGAATATTTTATTGTCGATGACCAATAAAATATAAAAAAATACCAACCTTGTGAGGAGACACAAGGTTGGTATTTTTTACGTAATCAGAAAGAAAGTATAACACTTTCTAGGGTTACAAGTAAGGACAACTAAGACTTTGGTCTACGCTGAGGCTTGACCAAGTCAAGTTTTCTTTATGTTATAAGTTTTGGTTATATGGTTTTAAAATACAAATTATTACATTTTAATTGGAAGGATTTTAACAAATTTAATCGAATGTTACTAATTACTAAGAATTGATAAACAAGCAAAAATGGTCATCTAAGGATCAAATTAGTATAAATTCATCGGATTATGTTGAGGAAGAAGAAGGATCTCTGTTGCATTGAACAGGGGCAAGGTGGGTGGAAATAAGATATGAGGCAAGGTGTTTTAGAAGTACAAGAAGAAGATTTGATACCTGATTTAAATTATTTTTTTGATGTACAGGAAATACAGAAAATACAAGATGCCTTGGCTTGTGCTACAGGTATTGCTTCTCTCATTACCGATGTTGTTGGTAAGTCTATTATAAAATCTAGTAATTTTTGTCCTTTATGCCAAAGCTTATATTCCGCGAAGAGGGGCTGGAGACGTCATATTCATTCTGATGAAGAAAATCTACAACTCTATTTTGCGGGAGGTCTTTGGGGAGCCAATATCAACATTGTTGTTGATGATCAGCATGTTGGAAATTGGCTGGTGGGACAAGTATTGGCAGATGATGAGCATGGAAATGGTGCATTGAATTGTGCACAAGAGATTGGTATGGATAGTCAAGATTTTCAGGGCGTTCTTCTTAGTATGAGGTCCATGTCATTCGAACAATTTTACAATATATGCAAAATGATTCTTGTCACAATTGATCAATTAGCAAAGCTAGCAACGGAGAACATTCGAAAAAAAAAGGAAATTCAAGGATTACATCAAGCAAAACGTCTACAAACAGCTTTGTATCAAATTTCAGAAACTGTCAGTTCCTCCCATAGTATGGATGAGCTCTATCGATCTATGCATGGGATTATTGCAACGTTGATTCCAGCTAAGAATATTTATATTGGGATCAAAGATGAAGAGAATGACATGCTACATTTTCCCTATCGAGTGGATGAGTGTGATGGAAATCCTGGCAGCCGTAAATTTTCAAATGGATTAGCCGAATACTTGATCCGCATGGGGCAACCTATGCTTGTTGATCCAATTGTGCGAGCTAAATTAGAAGAAAGTGGCGATGTAGTAACCATCGGCGCCCGTGCCATGGACTGGTTAGGAGTACCCTTAAAGAATGCAGAGAATAAAACATTTGGTGTAGTCGCTGTTTTTACATTTGCTGAAAGGGTACGATATTCAAAGGAAGATCAAGAGATTCTGTCTTTTATATCAAATCACGTTGCAATTGCTGTCCAACGTAAGGAAGCTGAGGAAAATTTACGTTATGTGTCGATGCATGATGCCTTAACAGGTCTTTATAATCGAGCTTATTTTGAAAAAAAATTAAGTCATTTTGATGAAGATATTTCTTGCCCCGTAAGTATACTCATGTGTGATATCAATGGGTTGAAATTAGTAAATGATACGGTTGGACATACAGTTGGCGATCAATTATTAATTGAAACCGCTCAATTGATTCGCAGTGTGACTCGTACAGGTGATTTATTTGCACGTATTGGGGGGGATGAATTCGCCCTTGTTCTTCCAAACACAGATGAAACGACGATTAAGTTTCTCGTGAAAAAAATCCGCTATTTAATGGCAAATTACAAATCTGCTCACTGTGGAGTTCCTCTTGATTTATCTCTTGGCTATGCCGTTAAAAATAATCAATTTGATTCGATACAAGATGTATTGAAGAAAGCTGATACGGCTATGTGCCGAGAAAAATTGCATCATTCTCAGAGCGGGCGGAGTGCTGTCGTGCAGACTGTTATGAAACTCTTAGAAGAAAGAGATTTTATGACAGAGGAACATGCAGGTAGGTTAGAGCAACTGATTGGGAAGGTTGCGTATAAATTAAACTTATCAGAATCACGAATCGCCGATATTGAACTATTGGCTCAATTTCATGATGTAGGTAAAATTGGTATTTCAGATAATATCCTTTTAAAAGCTGGACCATTGAATGCTGATGAAAAAAAAGATATGCAGCGTCATAGCGAAATCGGATACCGTATTGCCCAGTCTCATGCTGATTTAGCCCCCATTGCAGATTGGATTTTAAAGCATCATGAATGGTGGAATGGTAAAGGGTATCCCTTTGGACTGGCAGGAGAAACAATCCCTTTGGAGTGTAGAATATTGGCCATTGCAGATGCCTATGATGCCATGACAAGTGATCGCCCTTACCGTAATGCTTTGAGCCGTGAGACGGCAATTGCAGAATTAAATCGTTTCTCGGGTATTCAGTTTGATCCATTTCTAGTTGAGGAATTTATTGATATCATTTGATTTTTTTTATAAAATAAAAATAGTGTTAAAATAAAGTAAGGATGGTGCTAGGACATGGAAAATTTACAAGGAAAAATTGTATTCATTAGTGGTGCAAGTAGTGGAATTGGCAAAGCTTGCGCGGAAGGTTTTGCACAAGCAGGAGCTCATTTGATTTTGTGTGCACGCAGCATTGAGAAAGTAGAAGAAATTGCCGAAGAATTAAAAGAAAAATTTCAAATAGAGATACTGACTTGCAAATTAGATGTACAGAATAAAACAGCCGTCAATGAAGTAATCGATGGATTACCCTCAAATTGGAAAAAAATTGATATCTTGATTAATAATGCTGGCCTTGCGCGTGGACTTGAAAAATTACAGCAGGGCACGATGGATGATTGGGATGCTATGATTGATACCAATGTGAAAGGCCTATTATACCTTACTCGCAAAATTGTTCCCTTTATGCTAGAGAATAAGGTCAACGGTCATGTAATTAACATTGGATCAACTGCAGGTATTCATGCTTATCCTGGTGGCGCTGTATACTGCGCTACGAAAGCGGCGGTGAAATTTATTAGTGATGGTCTTCGTATGGATGTCGTTGATAAACCCATACGAGTTACTAATGTTCAACCGGGGATGGTGGAAACCAATTTTAGTGTAGTGAGATTCCATGGTGACCAACAAAAAGCTGACAATGTCTATGAGGGAATTAAGCCTTTAATTGCTGAAGACATTGCCAATATCGTTCTTTTTGCGGCGAGTGCACCGCCTCATGTTCAGATTTGTGAAGTGACAGTTACACCAACCAATCAGGCGACAGCGGGCATTGTACATAAAGAAAAAGTTAATTTACATTAGTATTAAACCACCTGGATATTATCGTCCAGGTGGTTTTTTGCAAATATAAATGATATAGGACAAAGTATATGCTGTCAATTATATGTACAAACTGGTATAATGGCGAATGATATAACAATAAAGAAGAGGTGTCTTTTAATGGTAACAGATTTTTCAGCCCTAGGGATAAGGCGTGAGATAAATGATATTTTACGAGTAAGCGGGATTACCCAGCCAACAGAGATTCAAATTCAGGCGATACCGATGATATTAGCAGGCAAAGATATCGTTGGTCAATCTCAGACTGGTACAGGTAAGACATTGGCTTTTGTATTGCCTATTTTAGAAAAAATTGATAGTTCAAAACCTACAGTGCAAGCTCTCATTATTACCCCAACCCGGGAACTGGCACTACAGATTACAAATGAGGTAGCAAAACTGGCTGATAAACTGGGTATCAATGTTCTATCAGTATATGGTGGACAGGATGTAGAGCGGCAGATTAAGAAGTTAAAGGGTGGTACACAAGTTGTCATTGGTACGCCTGGCCGTTTAATGGATCACCTGCGGCGCAAGACCATGTCTCTTTCGAGTGTATCAAAACTGGTTCTTGATGAGGCTGATCAAATGCTGCATTTAGGTTTTCTAGAGGATGTAGAAGAACTGGTTCGTCAAACATCGCCTAAACGTCAGACATTATTATTTTCTGCGACTATGCCCTCTAAGGTTCGTGGCCTAGCTACACGTTATATGAATAAACCTGTCGATATTCGCATACAGTCAGAAAATGTTACGTTAGATGAAATTAAGCAAGTGATGGTGGCGGTTCCTGAACCTGAGAAAATCAATAAGTTATGTATGTTGATGGATGAATATCGTCCCTATTTGGCAATCATATTTTGCCATACCAAGAAGCGTGCGACGGATGTAACGACAGCTTTAGTGCAACGAGGGTATGAAGCCGATGAACTTCATGGTGATTTATCACAAAATAAGCGTGAACAAGTTCTAAGACGCTTTCGTGAGGCCAAAGTTCAAATCTTAGTTGCCACGGATATTGCTGCTCGTGGGCTTGATGTGGAAGGCGTTACTCATGTTTTCAACTACGATATTCCTCGTGATGTAGATAGTTATATCCATCGGATTGGACGAACTGGGCGGGCTGGAGAAACGGGGGTAGCTATTACCTTATTCGATCCTCATGAAGAACCACATGTACGGATGATTGAGAGAGGCATTAAGGTATCCATTGAGAAACATAGAGTCAATGGTCAAAGAATTATCGCCAGAGATAAACAAAAAGCTTTGGAAAAGGAAGCTAAATATAGTACTTATAAAGGTTTGGAGAGGAAAGCCACAACTCCTTTAACACCTGAAAAAGCAGCAAAAAAGAAACTTGAAAGCCATGGTGGTGCTAATTTACGTAGCTTTCATAATAAACCTAAGGATACTAAAAGTAGCCGGTATTCTGAAAAAGATCCTCAAAAAAGAGTATTTGGTACCAAACGTAAACCAGCTCCTCGACAATCTTAAATAAATCGAATAAGCCCACACATTACTAAAAATGTGTGGGCTTATTTCTGCCTTGCTGTATAAGGAAATTTAATTTTTTTATAAAAATGATTTCGTAATCCATAAATCTTTATTTTTACTTAGATCTACAAAGTCGCCATCCGTTGTACGAACAACAAGAGACATATAGGAAGGATGAGTATAAATGACTTCAGCTGTACGACCATCATTTAATTCAACATTGACATTGAAAATAAAATCTTTTAGATAGTGATCAAAGACATCAATGATTTGCTCTCTGATTTTATTCGCACCATTAGTAATCAATTTACTGCGGATATCAAAAAAATTCGGCAGACCATTTTGTTCATGAACTAAAGTGTCAAACATATCGGCAAAGGCGACAATTTGTGCATAAGGATGAATTTTTTCTGCTTTAAGATGTAATGGAAAGCCGCTGCCATCATTATATTCATGGTGTTGAGTTAAGGTGAGATTTACATCACGAGGCAGACCAAGGCTTTTAATCAAATCATAACCGACTTGAACGTGACTTTGATAAAGTTCTTCATCTTCTGGGGCAACATGTCCGCTTCGATTGGTTATTTTTGCAGGTAATTTTATTTTTCCAATATCATGAATCAAGGCACCAAAAATAATTGTTTGTACAGTCCCAGGAGGATAACCTAATAACTTGGCAATTTTTCCTGATACAATGGCAACAGACATACTGTGATCGATTAAGTTTTCATGGCGAATGTTTTTAAATTCTCGCTTTAAGGTATAACCAATTACGCAAGGAGTGGTTACAACATATTCGTGAATGACATTGGACATTTCTGTTAATGGCATTATATTTTTTGAATTTTGTATATTGATGAAGAGTTCGGAAATTTTACAGCTCATGTCATCATATTGTCGCAGAGAATTTTCGCTAATGATGGATGAAAGTACGACTGGGAATTTTTTAGATTCTATAATTTCTTGAGGAGGTTTAAGGTTGTCGAATAGGTGACTGTTATTATAGACGATTTCATCAAATTGCAATGATAAACGTATTGCATCATCGCTGTCTGTTTCTTCACGTAATTTAATTGCTTTTATTTCCCACAATTTTAATAAAGTAATGGTTTTGCGCGAAAGGACAGTACCTGCAGAGAGCAAAACTTGTTTTTCAGAATTGATAATATGTTCCGCGATGATATCTCCCGTTTTTAATTCGTCGACTTTAACTTTAATCATTTTATTGTCCCCCTAGCGCAGAAAAATATCCGTAAAATTTATAATTGATGGAAGTCGATTAAACTGTATTATATAAAATAATACAGTAAAAGGAAAGATTTTGCGAGATTAAAATGTAAAAGTACGCTATTTTTTTATCGAAAGAGTAATTTTTGACTTTTATACAAGAAACGTACTTTATAAAGAGTCGAAGAACAAGAAGATATGTAATAGTATGAAGGATAATGTAAAAAAAGATAGAATTGTTTAAGTTAAGTTTGAATATCGAATGGAAAGGATGTTTTTTAAAAATTGTCAAAGTGGGAAGAGGTATTTAATAATATTCAACAGGATTGTAAATTATATCTTTTTATATTAGGTGTTTTTTGTTTATTTCGTATTGGATTCATTGTTCTTTTAAATTCATATATGAGTGAAGGGACAGGAGTTCAAGATATTTTGACTGCTTTATATTATGGCATGAGAATTAGTTTAAAAAGTACGGCCATTGTTACACTCATATCTCTAGTTTGTTGTACAGGACTAGGGTTCTTTTTTGCCAATAAAAAAATTAAAAGTATTCGCTATATACTAGGATGTTTTTATATTAGTGTACTTAGCTTATTGTTTTATGCACGAATCCCCTATTATGAACAATTTCATGTAGGTTTTAACCAGTTGCTGTTTAATACTTTTAATGATGATGTAAAGGCTATTTTTTATACTCTTGTGGAAGAATATAAATTGCCTATGCGATTGTTTATGACAGCTGTGACTGGGGGGATTTTGTCTAAGCTCTTAAAAATGTGGCTTAATACTAAGACTTATCATTTGCCCCGTTTCTCTAAATGGTATCAAAACATTGCCATGCGTACATCGTTGCTCGTGGTACTTTATTATCTGATGATTTTTATTCGCTTTGGTGGCAGTATGACATATGCTTATAATGTGGATTGGGAAAATTCGGGTGTGACCAAGGATGAATTTTTGAATGAGGCCATTTTAGATGATGTTCAAGCGTTATATCGAGCATACACCTTACATGAGCGGGTTGTATCTTCTACAGGTCTTGATATGGACCCTGCACGGATGGCGGAATATGGTACGTATGTAGCAGGACATCCCGTTGCATCGAATCACATTGATGATTTCTTAAAAAAGCAGGCACAAGGTAGTGCAATCACCAAACCTCGCCACGTTTTTTTAATTATTGGTGAAAGTTATGCTAATTGGCCATTGTTGCCTCATTATCAAGATCTTAATATTGCCAATGGCGTAAAAAAAATCATTGCCGAAGAGGACACTGCCTATGTATCTAGCTTTTTACCTAATGGCATGAGCACGATTTCAGGAGTGATGGGGATTGTCACAGGAATGGCAGATGCCAATTTGTATCTGACTTATTTGCCTGAATCATATAAAGAACCTTATGGAACTGCCATTGCACCCCAAATGAAAAGATTAGGGTATAAAGCGCGATTTTGGTATGCAGGACCAAATTCTTGGGAGAAAGTAAAGGATTTTTCGTTAGCTCAGGGCTTTGATGAGTTTTATGGTATGGGTGACATTCAAAGTCAGTCTGGCAATGTATGGGGATGTGATGATAAGTATTTATTTAAGGCCGTTGAATCAGGTATGGATGATAAGAATCCTACCTTTAACATTATCTTAAATATTTCTAATCATGCCCCTTATACTGTGAATTTGCAAGAAGAAGGTTTTGATGAACAGAGTGTGATCAGTGCTTTGCCTGATAAGCTCAAACAAGACCAAGAACTGATTAAGAAATTAGGACATTTTTGGTATGCTGACAAAGTCATTGCAGAGTTCATTAAAAATACACGTCAAGAGTATCCTGATAGCTTGTTTATTATTGTGGGAGATCACGCTGATCGATTAAATCTTGATGCAAATCCAAGTCTTTATGAACGTTATGGTATTCCATTTATTGTTCATGGACAAGGTGTTACTAAAAATACCTTATCGAAAAATGCAGCAGGCAGTCATATTAATGTAACGCCTACCTTACTTGAGTTAATTGCTCCTAAAGGTTTTGAATACTATTCATTAGGTGATAGTTTGACCCGAGGAAATAGCATTGGTTTTAATTATGGATTTTGGATGACACATGATTATGTGGGGCGAATTGGTAGCCATACGGAAGAAAAAATACCAAATGATCAGGTGAATGCCCCTCTCGATGAGGAGCTGATTCAACAGGATATTGACGCAAGGCGCGCTATTTCTTGGTGGCGAGCCAAATTTGGTAAGAACATACAATTATAAGGAGTTTTATTATGAATGGAACAGAACGTAAGAATATTAGACCAGGGGTTAAGGTGAAAGTAATACAAAAACCTCATCAACGTACGGGACAGCTGACCGAAGGTGTAGTTAAAGATATTTTGACCAGTAGTCCAATTCATCATCGTGGTATTAAAGTTCGGTTAACAGATGGAATTGTCGGTCGTGTTCAAGAAGTATTAGAATAATTGATGATATAGTCATGGCATTTGCAGACTTTATAAAGTGGCAAATGCCATTTTTTTAAAACTTATTTATAATTACAAATAAAGGATTAAAATGAATTTTATAGAATTAAATTTTATGGAATTATTGCAGCAGATTTGTTATACCAGAAGTTGGAGGAATATAGTAGGATGATTGATGTTTCAAAAGATAGATCGAAGAAAACAAATGACTTTGATGAAAATTTGGTACCGGAGTCTTTTCTAGAATCAGAGAAAGCAAAATCTTCAAAGTTTGGAAAAACAGCTAAGGCTTGTTTTATTGTTGGTATTGGTGTTTCTGATGGTGGTTTAGATGATCTTGCCATATTTTTAAAGAAACTTCCCATTGAAACAGGTATGTCTTTTGTCGTCATTAGTAATTTGAGTATAAATAGAGAGCTTGATTTATTACAGGTTTTGCAAGGTGTCACAAGTATGGTCGTGCGGGAGATTGATGTGCAAACTGTGGCAGAACCTAATTGTGTATATCTGAGTACTCCTGGAACAATCGTAACAATCGATCAAAGGATATTAACGCCCCTTTCAATTGAGCAATCTTATGGGATGAGTTTTCCTGTGAATATATTTTTTCAATCCTTAGCGAAGGATCAAGGAAGTAGTGCCATTGGAATTGTATTGTCTGGTAAATCAACGGATGGTGCGAAAGGGATACAAGCCATCAAAACAGCACAAGGATTGACCTTTGCTCAACTTGTTGATATAACGCCCTATGATGTAATGCCGAGTAGTGCCATTGCTACAGGGAGCGTTGATTATATATTTAAGATTGATGACATTGTGCAAGAGCTGGCTTGCCATTCTAATAATCATGTTATCAGTGCTCGAGCCATTCAAAGTCACAATATTTTTAAGAGTTCCCCAGAAGAATTATCAAAAATATATATATTACTCAAAAAAGATGGCGGCGTAAAACTAGAAGGATACAAAGAACCAACTGTATATCGTCGTATTTTACGAAGAATGCGCATGCATAGTGTAGAGAATCTTGCTCAATATCGAGCATTATTAGAACGGAATAATCAGGAATTAGAAGCATTGCAAAGGGATGTATTAATTGGTTACACTAAATTTTTTCGTGATTCTTTATTTTTTGATGCACTAAAGAGCCAAGTTTTCCCGAGTGTTGTTTTCGAACATTCAAAAGATGAACCTGTACGAATTTGGGTTGCTGGTTGTTCTACTGGTGAGGAAGCTTATTCTGTAGTCATGAGTCTCGTAGAATTTTTAGAAGAACAATCATTGGATATCCCGATACAAGTTTTTGCTACTGACGTTAGTTTATCATCCATTGAAAAAGCGAGAACAGCAATTTATTCTCAAAGTATTACAGCAGATGTGTCACCAGAGCGGTTGAAGCGCTTTTTTATAGAAGTTGAGGGTGGATATAAAATTCATAGCCGTATACGAGAAACCTGTTTATTTGCTCGACAAAATATTTTAGATGATCCTTACTTTTCTCGTATCGACTTAGTGATATGTCGTAATGTACTGATCTATTTTGATCTGCATGCGCAAAAAAAAGCAATTTCTAGATTTTATCAAGCTTTATTAGTGGGTGGGATTTTGGCATTAGGTATTTCAGAGAGTATTGGTTCTTTGTCTGACTTATTTTCATTGGTAGACAAAAAAGCTAAGATTTATGCAAAAAAAGCTGTAGATAGTGCGATCTCATTAAATGTATCATTGCTAAAGTCCATTGATTTTGAGACTGATATTCACGGAGTTGGATTGTTAAATAAAGTCGAAACAGACCATTTAGCCATTGAACGGAAGGCAAATGATGCCATACTCAATCGTTATGGAACTGTAGGCGTTCTTGTAAATAATGAATTAGAAATTTTACAATTTCGTGGACGCACAGGAAAATATCTTGAGCATATGCCAGGAAAAGCCAGTTTAAATATGATGAAAATGTTACGTAGTGACTTGATTTTTGCCGTGGGTGCTGCTGTTAACCAAGCAAGGGTTATGAATATGCCAATTAAAAAAGAAAATATTCAAGTCAATGATGAGGATGGAAGTTATTTAGTCAGTATTGATATCATTCCGATTCAGGATACTTTTAGCCAAGAACGGTATTTTGTTGTATTATTCTCAGATAAAGTGTCATCCCGTGAACATATGAAACAAAAAAAGAAATATATTCCTGATTCCATGCAATTGCAAAAACAAGAATTAGCTGTAGCTCAAGAATATGTAAGGTCAGTTGTAGAACAATATGAAGGGGCCAACGACCGATTGCGGACTGCTTATGAAGAAATTCAGTCGAGCAATGAGGAACTACAAACAACCAATGAAGAGTTAGAGACCATTAAGGAAGAAGTACAGTCCACGAATGAAGAACTTTTAACGAGTAATGAGGAATTGCAAACCCGTAATGATCAATTAGCCCAAGCTACAGGTGATATCCAAAATTTATTTCGCAGTATCAAAATGACGGTGATTATGCTAGATAAGGATCTGCGCATTCGACGCTTTAATTCTGGAGCAGAAAAAATGTTTCGCTTAATTCCAACTGACATTGGACGACCACTTACGGATATTAAGCCACAAATGGATCTTGGGAATTTTGAGGAGGATATCCATCAAGTCATGGAGACTTTAGTTGTAAAAGAAAGTGAAGTTTCTGATCATGATGGAGGTTGGTATTCACTACAGATTCGTCCATACCGTACTTCAGATAATCGCATTGATGGTGTTGTCGTACTATTTTTTGATATTAGTGAAATCAATGCCTTGAAAACAAGTTTGAAGCTAGCACAGGATGCCTATGAATATGCAGCAACAATTATCGAAACAATTCAAGAACCTTTTGCTATACTTGATCATGAATTGAAAATTTTGTCAGCTAACCGTGCTTTTTATGAAGTAGTTCAAGCCGATCCTAGTGGCCTGAATGAAAAAACAATTGATGAGCTAGGAAATCGACAATGGTATAGTCTTAGATTACGCGGACTACTCAATGATGTACTAGATCATGATATTGCAGTGAAGAATTTTAAGCTAGAATATGACTTTTCTGCAGATAAACCACAATTTTTGGAAGTGAATGCACGTTTATTTGTCGGTCATGATTCGACGAAACGGATTCTTTTAGCGGTCAAATGTATTGATGGGTATACAAGTCGCTAGTGAATCGATCAGGGAACAATGATCTGAAGGGAGATAAGTTGAGAATATGGCTGATAGTAGGATCAATCATGAGGTAATCAAGGATGAATTTTCAAATTATAATAGGGAATCTCAAGAAGTCTTGTTGTCGAAGGTAATTGATTTAGAGGTACAATGTCAAGCTCTTCAGGAGTATAATAGTGAATTGGAGGAATCTAGAAGTCGTTACGCGACAGTCTTTGATCATTCACCTGTTGGATATCTTATACTTGATACAAGAGGTATCATTGTGGATGGCAATTTGACCGCTGCCGCCATGTTAGGTATGCAACAAGAAAATATGATCGATTTACCTTTTCATGTACTGGTTATTGAACAAGATGTTAAACTTTTTTTAAATCATCTTCGTCGTTGCAAAGATACAAAAACTAGAGTTTGTACTGAATTTGAAATTAAATCCCATTCTCGTAGATCTTATTGTGTTCAGATTATTAGTATTCCCTTTGTTGTAATGGATCATCAAAGAGTGTACTATAATACTACGATGATTGATATTAGTAATCAAAAGAGATTGGAGCGAGAATTGCAAAGGTTAGATCGCTTGCATATCGTTGGAGAAATGGCAACTAGTATTGCTCATGAGATACGAAACCCAATGACGACAGTGCGAGGGTATCTTCAGCTTTTCAAAAAGCGAAGTTCGAAGGAACAAGAAATTCAAGACATTGACCTCATGCTTGAAGAAGTGGATCGCGCCAATGCCATTATTACAGAATTCTTAGCTCTTGCTAAAAATAAAAATAATCAATTGTTGCTGAAAGACATCAATCATATTATTCAAATCATTTATCCTTTGGTTCAAGACGAAGCGATCATTACTGGAAATAAAATTATGTTAGATCTATTACCCCAATTACCTATGGTTTTACTTGATGGGAAAGAAATACAACAAGTATTGCTAATTATTATAAATAATGCTTTACAATCGATGAAGCATGGACAAGTCAATATTCGTACTTTTATGGAAAACGAAAAAGTTGTTGTAGCTGTCAAAGATCAGGGACACGGTATTCCTGATGAAATAAAACATAAGATTGGTACACCTTTTTTTACCACGAAAGATAGTGGGACAGGGCTGGGAATGGCAATTTGTTATAGTATTATTCAAAGGCATAATGCTCACTTGGATTTTATGACCAGTCCTAAAGGCACAACGTTTTTCATCCGTTTCCCATGGAAAGAAAAAGGTAAAGCTGAGGCTGAATATTCATTATAAAAATAAAAAAGGGCTACCAAAAGTGGTCCTTTTTGCGTTGTAATATGTTTTAATAAAATAGACAATGTATAAAAATACGTTGGGTATGCCAAGATAATCTTATCGAAAACATAGAAAAGAGAGAATAATGACTTTGAGAGTCAATAACAAGTTGAGTAAAGAAAAATATTGTTTTTATAACAGGAACTCGATGGCTAGTGTCGAAGGATTATCAAGTGTGAATCTAAGGCTTGTTAATATGAAGGGAGTGAACACTAATGGTTTCGATCAACTTAGATCTGAGATGCATTAGGAATCAATGATGGATCATATCTTATTAGAAAAATATGCAGATCTTATTGTAAAAACAGGAGTTAACATTCAACAAGGGCAGACTTTAGTCATCTTTTCCCCGATTGAATGTGCTCCATTTGCTAGAACCATTGCTGAAGTAGCTTATCAAACAGGGGCGCGGGATGTAGTTATCAGTTGGAAAGATGAATTATTTTCAAAGATTCGATTTTTACAAGCTCCTGAAGAAGTTTTTGAAGAATTTCCAGAATGGCAAAAGGCATTTTATACATCCTATGTAAAAGAAGGGGCCGCTTTTATTAGTATCGCTGCTTCTGACCCAGAACTTTTAAAAGACGTTAACCCTGATCGTGTGGCAAAAGTACAAAAAACCAGTAATATTGCATTAAAAGAATATCGAGAAAGACTAATGAGTAATAAAAATACTTGGTGTGTCGTATCCATACCAACCCAGTCTTGGGCTAAAAAAGTATTTCCTCATTTATCAGAAGATGAAGCGATTAAGGCGTTGTGGGAAGCTATTTTTAAAACGGTACGTGTTGAGGAGGAAGATCCTGTAGCAGCTTGGGATCAGCATAAAAAAAATCTCAAAGTCAGTGCAGAATTTTTAAATAATCATCAATTCAAATTTCTTCGTTACAAAAATTCATTAGGCACAGAGTTAGAAATTGAACTCCCGGCAGATCATATATGGCTTGGCGGTTCAGAATATACTACGGAAGGCATAGAATTTATTGCCAATATGCCAACGGAAGAAGTTTTTACCTTGCCAAAAAAAACAGGCGCCAATGGTATTGTAGTAAGCTCTATGCCTCTTAATTATAATGGTAATCTTATTGAAAACTTTTCTCTAACTTTCAAAAAGGGTAAGGTTGTAGAGTTTACTGCTGAAAAAGGATATGAAGTTCTCAAAAAACTCATTGAAACAGATGAAGGTTCTGCCTATCTGGGTGAAGTCGCTCTCGTTCCTTATGATTCGCCCATTTCAAATGCAAAAATACTTTATTTTAACACCCTATTTGATGAAAATGCATCATGCCATCTTGCAATCGGTAAAGCGTACCCTATTTGTATAAAAGATGGCAAAAATATGAGCAAGGAAGAGTTAGATCAATTAGGAGTCAATGATTCTTTGACTCATGTAGATTTTATGATCGGTACACATGATCTTGAAATCATAGGAGTTACATCCGCAGGAAAAGAAATACCTGTATTTAAAAACGGAAACTTTGCATTTTAAAAAAAGAGTATAGCGGATCGAGGAGAGGTAACATGGATTGTGACATGTTACCTCTCCTCTTTGCTATAAATAAGTGTGTAATGGAATGAATTTTTAATTTACTTTAGTATACTTTTTTATTGAAGCTGCATAGATTGTAATGAAACCACAACTATCAAAAAGGAGGATAAAGGCATATGGGATTTTTTGATGACATATGCAATCGACATTGGTGCGAGGAACTAGAGTGCGCTTGCGGAACTGATGTTGTATTGTTCACTGCTGATGGATTTACCTTCTTCGGTTTACTTGATCGAATTGAAGATGGTATTCTATTTTTACTTCCAGCATCATGTGAAAGATCTGTTATTGTACTTACCCCTGGTGGGGCACTTGAGGATGAAGAATTAAGTTTTATTGATATTTGCATTATTGTAGCAATATCGAAAAATGTATGTAAAAATCCATTTCACAGAATACAAGAAAGTTAAAAAGGAGGGGGATAAGGTGAGTGATCAAATTGTTTCTCGCGAGAACATGCGTCATCTCGTTCGTATTTTAAAACGACTAGAAGGCGAGAGAGAGATAAACATAAGAACTGTAGGAGGCTTTCAATTTGAGGCAGAAGGACGCCTAGCTCGTGTGGATGATGGGCTGGTATTAGCGACAGATGTTGAAGTCTTTACTCCAGGCAGCGATGAGGCTATATGTTTTACTAACATTACGATTAATCTTTGTGCAATAACTTCTGTTGGTGAGGACGACTAATAAAACAACGCACTGGAACCTTTTAAAGATTCCAGTGCGTTGTTTTAGTTAGAATTATGTTGGGAAATTCAGACTTATCGTAAGTTAATAGTTAATATCGATGATGATTAGTCTTCAACGATTTCAGAAAAATAAATGACAGTGACGATATCATTCGGTGAAATGCTTTTTTCATATATTTTTTCAAAGAAGATGATTAATTCATCGACTGTTTTGATTTCAGGATTCTGATGATCTAAATCACCAGTATTAAGTTGAGAAAATTTCTTGATACAAACTTTGTCAACAATGGCTGAGTAAAGTTTTCTTTTAGGGCTAAATTTTTTCCCAAAAGTAATGGATACAATTGAGCTTTCAGGATATGAATCTCTTATATCCCCTAAGCGGATAGTACAGTTTTTTGTGCGAGAAATGAGTAGCTTTTCATGGTTTGGTGATTGAAAATTCAATGCGAACATAATTATCCTCCTTAAGATGAATGATTTCCTGATTTTTGCTAATCGCAATACTATAACTTTTCGCCTTTTGTTAGCTAAATCCTTCAATTATGTTAGAATAATAATATTGAAGAATAAAGAAAAGAGGCGATCATGTGATTACGATTAACGATAAAGCCCGCGATTATATCTTAACAAAGGGTGGATGTATTCATGTATTGCATGGTAACGGGGCAGCCATGTGTTGTGGTCGTGTTAATTTTGGTCCATCGATTGAGATTGGTGAACCGCGAGAAATAAGGGATTATACGTTGGTGATGATGAATGAAATTCAGGTTTATCTACCTAAAAATTTTCATATACATTACCCGTTGGTGATTGGATTAGGAAATTTTCTTGGGATAAAAAGTTTACGCATTGAAGGCTGGAAATTACTTTAATTTCTTACCAGCCGACTGCGACTGAACCTTTAAAGTGGTCTTTTATAAAAGCTTTTACTTCATCGGAATGGTAGGCTTTAATTAGTTTTTGGATTGCAGGGTCCTCTTTGTCCTTAGTGCGTACAGCGATAATATTTGCATAAGGAGAATTGATGTCTTCAATTGCGATGGCATCTTTAGTTGGGACTAGACCGGCAGTGATAGCGTAGTTTGTATTGATAGCGGCCAGATCAATATCAGCAAGGGAACGAGGAATTTGAGCCGCATCGAGCTCTTTGATTACGATTTTTTTAGGGTTTTCAATAATATCTGTAACAGCAGCTTTGAGGCCGGCTCCTGGTTTCAATTTGATCAAATTATTACTTTCAAGTAGCAGTAAGGCGCGGCCTCCGTTTGTTGGATCATTTGGAATGGCTACAATCGATCCTTCAGGCAATTCTTTGATATTCTTAATTTTAGTGGAGTAAATGCCCATTGGGAAAATGACAGTTTTGGCTACAGATACAATTTCATATTTACGATCTTTGATGATATTATCAAGATAAGGTTGGTGTTGAAAGCTATTTACGTCAATGTCACCTTGATTTAATGCGACGTTGGGTTGGATATAATCATTGAATTCAACAATTTCAATTTTTAGACCGTCTTTCTCGGCGACTTTTTTTACAACATCCATGACTTCTGCATGAGGACCAGCTGTTACGCCGACTTTTAGTGTTTTTTCTACTTTTGGTGTACTGCTTTGTTGACTGCATCCAGCTAAACCAAGGGTAACGATGAGAACTACCAAAAGGGCAATGAGTTTAAGTGACTTTTTCATAACTATACCTCCATTTATTTTAGTTTTTGTAATCGTTCCATAGCTGCCTCTAGTGTTGAAAATTGTTTGCAAAAGCAAAAACGTATGAACCGATGTTTGTCATTGGCATCTTCTTTATAAAAACTTGAACCAGGTACGACAGCGACTCCCACTTTTTCTGCTAAGTAGCGGGCAAAGTCAATGTCATTTTTCCAACCAAAGGGAGCAATATCAGCCATAATATAATAGGCACCTGAGGGCCTAGCACATTGAAATCCAATCGCAGTCAATTCCTTTAACATGAAATCCCGACGCTGAGCATAAAAACTAATAAGTTTTTGGTAATAACTCTCAGCAAAGCCCAAAGCATGAGCCGCAGCTACCTGTAAGGGAGCCGCAGCGCCCACTGTAAGAAAATCATGCATTTTGCGTATGGATTGACTAATCTGTGGGGAAGCAATGACGTAACCGATACGCCAGCCAGTGACGCTGTAAGTTTTAGAAATACTGTTAATAGTAATAGTGCGTTCAGCCATGCCAGGTAAGGAATAAAGAGGGATATGCTGCGCGTCATCATAGATAATGTGTTCATAGATTTCATCCGTAATTGCTAAGACATCATATTTGATGCATAAGTTAGCAATGAGGGTTAATTCTTCTCGATTAAAAACTTTACCTGTTGGATTATTAGGGGTATTGATGATAATGGCCCTTGTACGTTCAGAAAAAGCGGCTGTTAATTCGTCTACATTAAAGTTAAATTCAGGAGGATGGAGTTGTACATATTTTGGCGTTGCCCCACATAGGATTGCGTCAGGACCGTAATTTTCATAAAAAGGTTGAAAAATAATGACTTCGTCTCCTGGATTGACAGTAGCGAGCAAGGTGGCTACCATGCCTTCTGTCGAACCGCAACACACTGTAATCTGTCGCTCAGGATCAAGCTCGATACCGTAATCTCGTTTGTTTTTAAGAGCAATTGCATCGCGAAGGGACTTAGTGCCCCAGGTAATGGCATATTGATTGTGGTCTTCTAGGATCGCTGTAACTGCTGCTTGTTTGATTTCATCCGATGCGGGGAAATCAGGAAAACCTTGTGCTAGATTGATAGCATTGTGGGCAGTCGCAATGCGAGACATTTCCCGAATCACTGATTCAGTAAAGCGACTAGCTTTCTCGGAAGCGTACCGTACTGCATTTTGCTTAGAGTGTTCATTATTCATATTATCGACTCCTTTGTACTAAAAAATCCTCTTCACAATTATGAAGAGGATTTGATGTAATCGCGATCTTCATCTGTCAGGAAACATTCCTGTTGGAAGTGGCACCTTTTTGCATGTTGCAATGGTTGCCGTAGCTTCATTGGGCCAATCCCTCAGCTAACTCTTGATGAATCTATGTAGTTATTGTTGATAATTTTAGCATGGTCTTAATTTGTATGTCAAGCACAATTTAAATGGAAAAAAATTAGAAATTTTAAGAGTTGACATGTAAATTCACCCATATTATAATAAAAATTAACGATTTTAGTCTTTCTAATAAGGACATAACGGTGTAATGCATGTGTATACGTGTATAGGAGGACGGTGAAAGCCCTGACGGGAGGTCGTTTGTTTGCGACTTTATGTAAGGGGCTTATTTTATTAATGAGGAGGTTTTTTTATGAACGAGGGTCCTACAAAATTTCGGTGGAATTTAGCAATACTTATGTTTTTTATTAGTTTCATTTCTTATATGGATCGTGTAAACTTATCAGTAGCCACTCCAACCATTATGCAAGAATTTGGTTTTGACAAAATTAATATGGGGTTAATGCAAACTGCTTTTTTTGTTGGATATTCTTTGATGCAAATACCTGGCGGAATTATGTCAGAGTATTTCGGTCATCGGCGAGTATTAGCGATCGCAGCTATTTGGTGGTCGGTCTTTACATCAGCTACAGCATTTTGTAATAGCTTTACTTCTTTTGCCATTGTACGTGCGCTTTTTGGTGTGGGCGAAGGACCCATGGCTCCTTCTTTGGGACGGTTTATGTATCGTTGGTTTAACGGAGCCGAAAAAGGGCGAGCCTCTTCATTTATGTTGAGTGGTGTATTTTTTGGGCCTGTAGTTGGTCCATCCATTACAGTGGCCTTAATGATGGCTTTTGGGTGGCGCTCTGTTTTTATTATTTTTGGTGTAGTGGGCGTAGTGCTAGCTGCTCTTTGGTATTATTTAGCTGTTGATTCTCCTCGTAACAGTCGATTTGTCAACTCCGCTGAAGCTGATTATATCGAGGAAGGGCAAAGTCAAGAAGTTGACAAAGAATTAGCGCCATGGAAAAGTTTCTTAGGATCGCCACAGTTCTGGGCGATTGGTATTCAATATTTTATTACGGATTACATTATGTATGTTTTTTTGGCATGGCTACCACTTTACTTAATGGAAGCGCAAAACTTTTCGATGAAGAGTATGGGGATTGCTGCATCATTTCCATGGGCCGCCTTATGTGCAGTCACAATGGTCAGCGGCGTTGTGAGTGATAAATTAGTTTCTGCTGGTGTATCGAAACATAAGGCTAGAACCTTATTTGGTATTGGTGGACTTATTTTATGCTGTATTACCCTGTATCTTGGGGCTGTAGCTACTGTTCCTTGGATGAATGTATTGTGGCTTACAATATCATTGGGTTCTTTAGGTTTCACTTTTAATGCGTCATGGGCGGCTTGCATTGATATTGGTGGTAAGTTTGTCGGATCAGTATCTGGTTGGATGAATTGTTGGGGTAATATTGGTGGGATTGCTGCTCCAACAGTGACAGCGTGGATTGCTACGAATTACGGCTGGCAGGCGGCTATTTTAGCAACTGCTGGTTCGGCTGTAGTTGGCATCATTGCGTGGCTTGTCGTTAAGCCAGATGTTCCTTTGGTTTTAAAAAAAAGCAATAACCACGAAAAAGTTGCATAGGAGAGAGATAAATGTTAAAAGAATTTTCTTTTGGTTTTGGCGATCAAGAAGTAACAATTAATTTGCCGGAAGAACGTGTAATCAATGTTGTTGATGGTAAACCAGCTATACCTGTCACGGATGTAGAGGCTGCGGTTAAAGAGGTCTTAAATCATCCAATTGGTACGCCGCCCTTAAAAGAGGTTGTGCAGGCAGGTGATAAGGTTGTCATCATTGCCAGTGATATCACACGTAAATGGGTGCGGCACGATTTATTTTTACCCACCTTATTAAATGAACTGAATGCAGCAGGTATACCTGATGCTGATGTTTCACTTATTGTTGCCTTAGGGGCTCATCGTCATCATACCCATGAGGAAAATATATTGACTTTTGGGCAAGAGATTGTAGAGCGGATTACTATTTTGCAAAGTTATGCTCCTACAGAAGATGACTTTGTTCATATTGGAAAAACCTCTCGCGGTAATGAGGTCAGTTTAAACAAACATGCAGTCAATGCTGATAAAGTCATTTTGACTGGTGGGATTGTTCATCATTTAATGGCAGGTTTTGGCGGCGGTCGCAAGTCCATTGTCCCTGGTATTGCTTCTTATAAAACCATTCAATCCAATCATAGTTTGTGTCTGCATAGTGAAGTTGGGCAAGGTGTTAGCCAAGAATGCATCGCAGGTAAGTTAGAAAATAACCCGATGCATGCAGACTTAACTGAAATGGCAGCGTTACTTAAACCAGCATTTTTATTAAATGCTGTCTTTACACCAAATGGACAGTTTGCACGTTTTGTTGCTGGCCATTGGTATGAAGCTTGGTTAGATGGTTGCAAGACAGCTCAAGAAATATTTGGTGTAACAGTGAATGGCAAGGCTGATGTAGTGATTGCATCTGCTGGCGGATTCCCGAAAGATATCAATTTGTATCAAGGATCGAAAAGTATTGGCAATGCCTTTATGGCTGTTAAACCAGGTGGAGTCGTAATCTTACTTCTAGAATGCCGTGATATGATGGAACCACCTGACTTTAGTGATTGGTTTAACTATGAATCTTTATATGAACGAGAATTGGCATTACGCGCTGGATTTACAGTGCCTGGCTTTATTGCTTTAAAATTAGGTTTTATGGCAAAAGAAGTTCCGCACATTCTAGTGTCCTTGCCAGAAAATAAAGAGTTTATTGAGAAAACAGGTATGATTGCTGCTGCAAGCTTAGAAGAAGCGATTCAAATTGCTGAAGAAAAACTAGGCCGCAAAGATTACAGTATTACGGTTATGGCTCATGCTGCCAATACTGTGCCTGTAGAAAAATAGTTGATTACCATATGATAATGAAAAAGTAAGTTTGTAATTGTAAAAATTACAAACTTACTTTTTTTCGATAAATGGACAGAATTAAAGTATACTTCTTACGGCGATATGGCTTATTATTAAAGTAAGGATAAAAAACTGCTTTTAATGATGAAAAAGGGGTGAATCTGATGGAATATCGTATTGAAAAAGATTCAATCGGAGAAATCAAAGTACCAGCTGATAAATTATGGGGGGCTCAGACTCAACGTAGTTATGAAAATTTTCGTATTGGTGTAGAAAAGATCCCTTATGAACTAGTAAAAGTTTTCGGTGTGATTAAAAAAGCTGCTGCCCTTGTTAACTATAGGCTTGGTGTCCTCGATCAACGTCGTTCCGATGCAATTGTTGAAACTTGTGATGAACTGTTAGCAGGCAAACTCGATGGTAATTTCCCTCTCGCCGTATGGCAGACAGGGAGTGGAACACAGTTTAATATGAATATTAACGAAGTCATTGCACGGCGCGCTACGCAAATCATAGCAAAAACTCCTGAACCTATTCTTGTTCATCCGAATGATCATGTGAATTGCTCTCAAAGCTCTAACGATATTTTTCCAACAGCCATACATGTTGCTGGGGTTATGATGGCGACAGAGAAATTATTACCTGCACTGATTTCATTAAAAGAAACCTTACATCATAAAGCTGAAGAATATAGTCAAATTATTAAAATCGGCAGAACTCATTTGATGGATGCGACCCCTCTTACCTTGGGCCAAGAAATAAGTGGTTGGGTACGAATGCTTGAAAGAAACGAAGAAATGTTAAGCATTGGACTTAATTTTATGAGAGATTTGGCTATGGGAGGCACAGCCGTTGGTACTGGAATTAATTCTCCTCAGCACTTCGGTGAGCTGATGGCAGAGGAAATAAGTCGCCTTACAGGAGAAGCCTTTAGAACAGCACCGAATAAGTTTCATGCTCTAACCAGTAAGGACGAGGTAGTCGTTGTGCATGGTATGATGAAAGCTCTTGCTGCTGATTTGATGAAAATTGCCAACGATGTACGCTGGCTGGCGAGTGGACCAAGGTGCGGTATTGGTGAGATCAAAATACCTGAGAATGAACCTGGTAGCTCCATTATGCCATCTAAAGTCAATCCTACTCAGTCAGAGGCTCTGACAATGATTGTTGCTCAGGTATTCGGTAATGATACGACTATTTCTTTTGCGGCAAGCCAAGGGAATTTTCAGCTCAATGTATTTATGCCTGTGACCGTATATAACTTATTGCAATCCATTCGCTTATTATCAGATGGGATGAATTCTTTTAGCCAGAATTGCGCCATGGGAATTGAACCCAATCGTGAAGTCATTGATTTTTATTTGCATCAATCTTTAATCCTTATTACAGGTCTTGTACCGCTGATTGGGTATGACAAGGCAGCAGAGATTGCTAAAAAAGCAGTAAAAGAGAGACTTACCTTAAAAGAATCGGCCATGTCTACAGGGTGGGTGAGTGAGTCTGATTATGATCGATATATGAATCCAGAAAAATTAGTTAAACCACGTTAAGTTGTAAATTTTTAATTATAAATTGAGTTGACATGACAAACTAGATTAGTCTATACTTATAAAAATAGTAAAGTGAATAGTAGAAGATAGAGGTGCGATATATTAAGAGTATGTATCTAGAGTAGCTAGCGATGACAGATACAGAAAGGAATAATCGCCGAAGTAAAAGGGTGGTAGCAAGTGCCCTTTTGTTGGTTTTGTGTTGAATAAATGCAAAACTGTCATTCAAGAGATTGAATGGAGTGCTATCTGCATAATTGGTTATGAGATGAAGTGTTTTCTTATAGCGGTTTGCGGGATAGTTCCTGTAAACCGCTATTTTTAAGTTATTGACAGAGTTTTAAATTGTAAAAAACAAATTCAGGGGGTATCGATCATGGCTGAAAAAACAGTACCATTTACCAAAGCGCAACTTGAGTCTATTATTCAAAAATATCCTACGCCATTTCATATTTATGATGAGCAGGCAATTCGGGACAATGCCCGTAAATTATTAGCCGCCTTCTCTTGGGCACCTGGTTTCAAAGAATATTTTGCAGTCAAAGCAACGCCGAATCCTCATATTCTAAAAATATTAAAAGAAGAAGGTATTGGTGCTGATTGTAGTTCTTTAGCTGAACTTATCCTATCGCAACAGGCTGGGATTGTCGGAGAAAATATTATATTTTCTTCAAATGATACTCCAGCTGAAGAATATCAAGCGGCAAAAGATATTGGAGCCATTATCAATCTTGATGATATTACTCATATTGATTATTTGGAAAAACATGTGGGGATACCAGAAATTATTTCCTTCCGCTATAATCCCGGCTCCCTTTTACAAGGCGGCAATGACATTATTGGTTACCCAGAAGAGGCAAAATATGGTTTAACCAGAGAACAAATTTTATCTGCTTATAAAATCATGCAAGATAAAGGGGTAAAACGTTTTGCTTTGCATACCATGGTAATGTCCAATGAATTAAGTGGCGACAGTTTCATTGGTACGGCAGTCATGATGTTTGATTTAGTTTTAGAAATCTATCAAAAACTAGGCATTCGTATTGAAATGATTGATCTTGGTGGTGGCATTGGTGTACCTTATCGCCCAGAACAACAAGCCGTAGATCTAGATTTTGTCGGTCAAGGTATTCGTAAAGCTTACGAAGAAAAAATTGTAGCCAATGGACTTCATCCTTTAAATATTACAATGGAATGTGGTCGCATGATTACAGGGCCTTATGGCTATCTCGTGTCTACTGCATTGCATAAAAAAGAAATTTACAAAAATTATATCGGACTCGATGCTTGCATGGCTAATTTAATGCGCCCAGCTTTATATGGTTCCTATCATCATATTACAGTAATGGGAAAAGAAGAGTATCCTCTTGATCATGTCTATGATGTAACGGGTTCTCTGTGCGAAAATAATGATAAATTTGCCATTGATCGCAGCTTACCTAAAATTGATATTGGTGATATTGTTGTGATTCATGATGCAGGAGCTCATGGTCATGCAATGGGCTTTAATTATAACGGAAAATTACGCTCATCAGAATTGCTTTTGAAAGCAGATGGCAGTGTATCAATGATTCGTCGTGCCGAAACACTTGCTGACTATTTTGCCACTTTAGATTTTGAAACATGTGAACTGCCACTTGCGGCCGCAACAAAAAATAAATAGTGAGCAAATGAGAAAAAGAACCTAATCCCTTTAAACGGATTAGGTTCTTTCTTAACATGTAAGCAAAATTAAAATCTCAGGGTTTTCTGCAAGGCTGATGTCTCGTGGTGGGGTATAAGGGGTTCCATCAGGATGAGCAATAAGTCGCACCACTGGACGTTGAGGAGAAGTGGCAGGAACATAAACAACGATTGCTCGTTCTCCTGTATTCAATAAGACTTCCGATCCAGGTGTATATAACGCTATTTTTGATAAAAATATTTCTCCGAACTCTCGGTCAAAGGCTGTTCCTAAACCAGACTCGATAATATTATATGCATCTTCAGGCCTCATGGCTTTGCGATAAGGACGATTTGCAGTAATGGCTTCATATACATCAGTAATTGAGAGTAAGCGAGCATAGCTGAGGATTTCTTCTCCATGTAAACCGCGTGGATAACCTGTACCATCAATTTTCTCATGATGTTGCCAAGCCATATGAGCAACCAAACTAGAAATTTCCAAACGCTTTTTGGTTAATATATTAAAACCTAGGGCAGGATGTTGTTTCATAATCGTAAATTCTTCATCTGATAAGCGACCAGGTTTATTGAGGACTGTTTTTTCAATTTCTATTTTCCCCATATCATGGAGTAGTGCTCCACACGTAATAATTTTGATTTGAGGAATTGAAAAACCACAACAACGGGCAAGTAATGCTGTGTAAATTGAACAATTTAAAGAATGAGCCAGCGTACAATCATCATAAATTGCAATGCCTGTTAAGTGAATGGTTACGTCAGCTTGAGTCACTAATTCTTCCACAATATCTGAGGCGACGCTTGCGACAGGATCAAATGCAAAAGTCCCATCTTTGTTTACACGTTCCATCGTAGTTGTTAATATTGATAATGCTCGTTGCTGTGTTTCTAATGAAATATATTCGGGAATTGTAATATCTGCATAATGCGCATCTTGAATAAAAAGAGTTTCTAAGTTTAATAGTTGCAACTTGCGAATAAATTCGATTGTTAAGGTAACTCCTGCAACTAATAATACTTGCCCTTTACTATTTAAGATACTACGTGCCAAAATCATACCTGGCCTGGCTTCAGTTAAGATGATCTGTTTCAAAATAGAAACTCCTTTATATTAATCTCAATTAATCTTAATAAAAATGTCGAATAATATCTAATAATCGTCATTATATCATTTTTTTATTTTAAAAGGATTTTTTTTTTTATTTTTTAAAATATAAGTATTTTTATTTTTCACTTACATAAGATTTAATTGACTGAAATGAAAAAGACTGACAACAAATGTCATCAGTCTTTTTGAAAAAATTTACAAAAAAGAGTTATTTGAGATTCATTGTTGAATCTTTTATAGTTGATAAATTTTGAATGGTTGCAAATGGATTGTATTCCATTTCATTATAGGATGCCATACCATGTTCAGCCAAGTCTAAACCTTCTAGCTCTTCGTCAACTGTGACTCGAATGCCAACGGTTTTCTTTAACAGAGTAAATAAGGCATAGGTGGTGCTAAATCCCCAGAGAGATATAGTAAGAACACCAAGGGTTTGTATCATCAATAAATCGAGACCGCCACCGTAGAGTAAACCGCCTTTTTCAGCAAAAATACCGACAGCAATGGTTCCGAAGCTGCCACAGACACCGTGTACTGCAATGGCGCCAACAGGATCATCGGCCTTGAGCATATCAAAGAAGGGTACGGCAATCACAATGAGTATACCAGCGATTGTGCCAATGAGTAAAGAACTGATGGGAGTGACGTAAGCACAACCAGCGGTAATTGCCACTAGACCGCCTAGGGTACCGTTGATCCCCATACTAGGGTCAGCTTTTCCATAACGAAAGAGAGTGAATAAAGTGGCGGCTGTTCCCCCTGCAGCAGCTGCAAGGTTGGTATTAATAGCGATCCGAGCGATATTCAGATCAATTCCAGATAAGGTGCTACCAGGATTAAAACCGAACCAACCAAACCAGAGAATAAAAGCACCTAAGGCAGCCAAAGGTAGATTATGACCGGGCAGAACATTCATAGAACCATTTTTATTGAACTTGCCAGCACGAGGACCAAGTACGATAACAGCGGCGAGTGCCGCCCAACCACCCAGAGAATGTACGACTGCTGAACCAGCAAAATCTAGCATGCCCATTTTATTTAACCAACCATCTGTAGTCCAAACCCAATGTCCAGCTAATGGATAGATGACAACTGTTGCTAAGAGTGAAAAAACTAAATAAGGTGAAAATTTCATACGTTCTGCAACTGCACCTGAGACAATTGTAGCCATTGCAATAGCAAAGGCTGCTTGAAATAGCCAGAAAGCGTAGATTGGTATTTTAAGCCCAAGGTGGGTAAAATCTCCTTCTAAAAAAAATCCAGAGGAACCGAATAAACCAATTTTGTCGGCACCATACATAAGTGCAAAACCACAGAGGAAATATCCAATCATACCAATGGTGCAGTCCATTAGTACTTTCATTATAATATTTAATGAATTGCGGCTATGGACAAAACCAGCTTCTAGTGCTGCAAAACCAGCCTCCATAAAAAAGACTAGTGCAGCGCAAAGTAAAACCCATACCGTATCTAATCCGATAGCTAAAGAATTGGTCGTTATTTCCATTTAATATACCTCCGTTTTTTATTACACACAAAAAAAACCAAGCCTAAAAAATCAGCATCCTTTTCAGGGGCTAACTTAATAAACTTGGCTTCATTGCCATATATTTTTACATTATAGCATGGAATAAATAAAAAGGTATATTCTTTTTTTTTCCTTATTTGGGATCCATGATTGCGATATCGCCTTCTTCACCAGTACGGATTCGAACAGCATTTTCTAGGGGGTATATGAAAATCTTTCCATCGCCAACTTCGCCTGTCCGGAGTACTTTCTTTGCAGCTGCTAGGACACGTTCAACAGGTACTTCACAAACGACAGTTTCAACTTTAATCTTTGGTAATAGGTTAATTGTATATTCTTTTCCCCGATATATTTCTGTATGACCTTTTGTTAAACCACAACCATAAACTTGGCTAACCGTCATGCCAGTAACGCCAATTTCATTTAATGCTTCTTTCAATTCGTCCAGTTTGGCAGGTCGCGTAATGATTTCGATCTTAGTTATTTTATGCATAAGTCACCATCTTTCATCGTATTAGATTAAGCATGCCTCTTGCTAAAAGAGATAGTAAGTTCATTTTAAACGATGTAGAGTTTTCTGACAATATATAGAATTATTATTTTTTCAGAAGCTGTGTATAAAAGCGTTTTTTGGAGGTGGTATTTATGCTTTCTCCCAGTTTAGAAGATTATCTTGAAGAAATCTACCGATTTTCTTTATCCAATGACATTGTTCGTGTTACTGATATCAGCCAGAAATTAAATGTATCCTTGCCTTCTGTTAGTAAAGCTTTATGGAAATTGAAAGCTGGAGAATATATTCACTATCAGCCTTACGGTATGATTGAATTGACTGAGGTTGGTAGAAAAATGGGGGGATTTTTGGTTGAAAGAAATAAGATTTTACAAGAATTTCTAACTCTAATTTGTGCTACTTGTGATATTAATGCTGAAGTTGAAGCGATGGAGCATTATCTTTCACGAGACACTATTTATTCCATTCAATTAGTAGTGACATTCATGCAAGAAAAGCCTGAATGTTATCAAGCTTTTCTTGCATATGTGAATCAGAAAAACAATAATAAAAATAATAAGGCCGATCATGATGCTTTTTCATCATGATCGACTCCATTAAGCTTGCCCGCTCAAGATGAGATAGAGCAAAATTGCGTTCATTGCGAGGATCATGCTGACAATAAGCCAGCCGACCATATTAGTCAGCATACTATTTTTAAAGCGTCCCATGATAGTGGCATGATTGCTGATTAACATGAGAGGAATAACGGCTGCAGGTAAGGCAAAGCTTAACACAACTTGGCTTGTGATTAAAGCACTCATTGGATTAATGCCTGCCAATAGAATTGCGATACCAGGCAGCATTGTAATCATTCGTCTTAGGCTAATGGGAATATCAAAACCTACAAATCCGTTTAAAATGACTTCGCCTGCCATTGTGCCAACGGTTGCAGAGGATAGACCAGCAGCTAGGAGGGCTAAACCAAAAACCCCCGCAGCCATATTTCCCATTAAAGGTTCTAATGTCATGTACGCAGCCTCAATACTGTCGATGTTGAGGCCATTGCCATTAAATACGGCGGCAGAGACGATTACCATAGCAGCATTGACAATAAAAGCCATATTCATGGCGAAGAATACATCCATTTTAGCCATCTTTAAGTGATGGATACAATCTTTTTCGTCACTTGTACGACGATTTTGTACGAGGTGAGAATGCAAATAAATCACATGAGGCATTACAGTGGCACCGAGCATTCCCACTGCCACCAATACACTATCAGGAGTTAGCAGGGGAACAGCTACGTGGTAGGCGACCTGCCCCCATTCAGGCATAGCGATAAACATTTCCCACACATAGGCAATGCTAATGACTGCAACCATACTAGTGATGATTCGCTCAACAATTTTTTGCCCATATTTTTGCATGTGACAGATAAAATAAGTAATGGTTCCAGTGAGCAAAGCTGCCCACACTAAAGGGATATTAAAGAGCAGGTAAAAGCCTAGCACTCCTCCGAGAAATTCTGCAAGATCCGTTGCCATAGCCGCTACTGTAGCGATTGACCATAAAAACCAATTGGTAGGGCGAGAGAAAACTTTCCCACAATGAGCCGGCAATCCCATCCCAGTAGCAATACCAATTTTTGCCGAAATAATTTGCACAAAAATTGCCATCAGATTGCTCCAAAGAATGACCCATAAAAGATTGTAGCCAAACCGTGAACCTCCACTGATATTCGTACCAAAGTTGCCCGGGTCCATATAAGCAACACTGACAACGAAAGCTGGTCCAAGGTATTTGAAGAGCCCTTTGGCTTTTGATTTTATTTCTTCCCCAGGGATTGATGGTAAATGTATAGGTAGATTGGATACAATTTGATCTTCTTTCAAAATGATCACCCCTCATATTATGTGTAGTACTATCCAGCAACATGGTTAGCCGCGGCTAACATAAAAGAAAGTTGAATTATTATATTATATGCGTAGAAGGAATTTGTGCGCCTTCCATTTTGTGATACAATAGTTGTGGCTTATATGGCTCAGTAATTCAAAAGAAGGATTTTTAATTATGTTACAACTTATTAATATATCGAGTTATACATCTGATATTGATTTAATTAATAATGACCCTATTGTATTAAAGAAATTTCTAGAAGAGCATCAGATTGATGGATTAGAGCTCATGTTTTATGATGAGTGGGATGAAAGATTATATCCGAGAGAAATGCTAAAAGGAGTACACCTGCGATTTTGGCCTGCTTGGCTGGATTTTTGGCGAGGTAATAAGCGTGTATTATTAGAAGAGTTTGGCAGTGAAGAAAATATAGTAGCTTGTTATGGGGGATTAACACGTGAAGCTTGGCTTAAGGCATATCGTGCTAATATCCGAACTGCAGTTAAGACGGGGGCTCACTATTTGGTCTTTCATGTAAGCCATGCTCGTATTCAAGAATTGTTCAGTTGGCAATTTAGTGCTTCAGACAGTGAGGTTATAGAAGCAACAATTGAATTGGTCAATGAACTGGTAGATGAAATACCGCCGAATGTAGCATTACTGTTTGAAAATTTATGGTGGCCTGGACTGACGCTTAAAAATCCTGCTCTAGTCTCACGATTGCTTGATCATGTGAAACATTCTAATGTTGGGATCATGCTTGATGTCGGGCACCTAATGAACACCAATCCAGAACTAAAAACAGAGGGTGAAGGCGTTGACTACATTTTGAGTGTATTACATTCCTTGGGAGATTATCGCCGTTATGTGAGAGGCGTTCATTTACATAAATCCCTGTCAGGAGAGTATCGGCGAGAAAGTTTGTGCAAACAGGTAGAAAAATATGATATGGGTGAAATTATGAATCATGTTTTAAACATCGATCAACACCAGCCTTTTTCCACAAGTGAAGTGCAAAGACTGATTCATGAGATTAAACCTGAATTTTTAGTGCATGAATTCATGTATTCTTCTATAGAAGAATGGTCAGAGAAGATTAAGATGCAAAAAGCAGCTTTGCAGGTGAACCGATAGAAAGAAAAAGTAGAGGCAATTTTGTAATTTTGGCAGAGACTATAAGATGTGGATGTTACATGATATAATTGTATTAAAGGCAAAGCATCATTGCTTTGCCTTTAACGTTATCTTTTTTTAAGAAGGTGGATAAGCATGATCAATATAAGAGAGTATTTGCAGGACAATATTTTGATTACAGATGGTGCCATGGGTACCTATTATGCTCAACTAACTGGTAATTACGATGAATTACCAGAATATGCAAATGTTAATAATCCAAAAATCATTAAACAAATTCATAAAGAGTATATGGCGGCAGGTGCAAAATTAATCAAAACGAATACTTTTTCGGCAAATCCTCTTGCCTTAGATGTTTCAAAAGCGAAATTAAAGGAACTCATTATTGCTGGAATTGATATTGCACATGAAGTGACTGCCAATAAAAATATATTCGTGGCAGCAAGTATAGGACCGATACCAGAAATGGCTGATCATATCCACATTGATCAAGAAAAGATTATGGCTGATTATCAATTTATCGTCGATGTTTTTTTGGAGCAGGGCATCAAAATATTTATTTTTGAAACTTTTAGCGATGTAGTCAATCTTGGAGAAATTAGTAAATACATCAAGGCGAAAGATCCCAATCTATTTATCTTGACTCAATTTGCAACGACTCCAGAAGGATTTACTCGTAAAGGGATCAGTAATGAGCACATTGTAGCTGAAGTGAAAAAAACGAAAAATATTGATGCTTATGGATTTAATTGTGGTGTGGGTCCCACCCATCTTTATAATTCCTTGCAAAAAATAAATATGGGTGAGGATATTGTCGCCGTAGCCCCCAATGCAGGATATCCAGAAATTATACATGAAAGAACAGTATATATTCAAAATCCGGATTATTTTGCTGAAAAGATGAAGGAAATTGGTGAATTAGGCGTAAAAATTTTAGGTGGATGTTGTGGTACGACTCCTATTCACATTGAAAAAATGGCAGAATTAATTCATACTGGTTCAGATCGATATGTGCCCAAAGAACAAATTGTAACAAAAGAAAAAGTCATTTTTGGAGTGAATCAGTTAGATGGTTTTGCTGAAAAAGTAAAACAGGATCAGTTTGTCATCGCTGTAGAATTAGATCCACCATTTCATGCAGATGTTGAATTGATGTTAGATAATGCGCGAGTTTGCAAAGAGTCAGGTGTGGACGTGATTACGATTGCTGATTCACCCATGGGCAGAGCTCGGGTCGATTCAATCATGATTGCTGCAAAAATTAAAAGAGAGGTCGGAATTGAGGTAATTCCTCATGTATGTTGTCGAGATAAAAATTTAAATGCGTTAAAATCCTCTCTACTTGCGGGTTATGCTGAGAATATCCGCAATATATTAGCCGTAACGGGTGATCCTGTTGCCATGGCAGATAAAAATGATATAAAGAGTGTTTTCAATCTTAATTCATTTAAATTGATCGAACTGATTGCTACAATGAATCAAGAAGTATTTGCTGGACAACCGATTCATATTGGTGGGGCATTGAACTTAAACGGACTTCACCCTGAAGTTGAGGTAACGAGAATGGGTAAGAAAGTGGATAGAGGGGCTAAGTTTTTCTTGACCCAACCTATATTTGATGAGAATGTCATTCACTTATTACCACAACTCAAACAGGATGGGAAAGCTAAAATTTTGGGAGGAATCATGCCGCTGGTTAGTTATCGCAATGCTCATTTCTTGAATAATGAGGTGGCAGGAATTCGAATACCAGAACATATTTTAAACCAATTTGATAAGAATATGGCAAAAGAAGAAGCCGAACTTCTAGGAATTGAAATTGCCGTAGATCTTGCTAATAAAATGAAAGATCATGTACATGGATTTTATTTTATTACACCATTCAACCGAGTTGAAATGATTAGGAAGATTATAAAAAAACTCAATCTATAACGGACAGAAATAAGTTTTACTTGAGATTGTTAGAATTATCTTTACTCATCTGCTCTAGGATCGAGAGAAGAATGATTTGTGGTTGACAAGTTAAAATATTTGTTATAGAGTTGTAAATAGAGAACTCTGAAAATTACATATTGATGGTGTAGGTGCCCTTGGGGGCTTAATAGGGAAGTCGGTTAAAATCCGGCGCGGTCCCGCCACTGTAATGGGGAGCAAATCCATGTATATGCCACTGGGATAAAGTATCTTGGGAAGGTATGGATAAGCTACGATCCAGAGTCAGGAGAACTGCCTATATGACAATCACCGTTATGACCTGCGAGAGATGGGGAGGGGGTTCGTACAGTTGTACTGTATGTTGTGTCAAAGCGCAGTTGTGTGTTGACATGTTCATGGTTAAAGTACTGTTATAATTGTAGACATCCACATCTTCCGGTTAGTATTAACGGAAGATGTTTTTTTACGTTAATTTTCAATGAATACACAGATTTTAAGGAGGATATTATGTCAGGAATTTTTTATGGTGTTGGTGTAGGACCAGGAGATCCAGAATTACTTACTTTAAAAGCAGTAAAGGTGATACAAGCAGCCGATGTAATTATTGCTCCTAAGACTGAGAAAAAAGAAGATAGTACAGCTCTATCGATTGCTCGTCCTTATTTAAAAGAAAATGTTGAAATTTTAAAACTTGTTTTCCCTATGGTTAATGATGCTAATACCTTAACAGAAGCATGGGCAAATAATAAAGTAGCCATTCTTGCAGAACTGCAAGCTGGGAAGAAAGTTGTATTTTTGACCTTGGGTGATCCTATGTTTTATAGCACTTATATGTATATTTATCGTTTATTAAAAGAGTCTGGTTTTGGAATTGAAACAGTACCTGGCGTGCCAGCTTTTTGTGCCATTGGCAGCCAATTAGGCCAGCCTTTAGCAGAAGGAACCGATGTACTTAGCATTATTCCAGCAACGATGGAAGATGAAGATATGGATAAAATCTTGGCTTTATCGGACAATGTTGTTTTAATGAAAGTCTACAAAAATTTCACGCAAGTGGTAGAAAAATTGAATCAACATGGTTATGGTGATAATGCAGTCATGATTAGTAAATGTGGATTACCTGACGAGCAAATTAGTTATAACTTAGATGAAGTTGATGGAACGCAAGTTAATTATCTAACAACAATTTTAGCAAAAAAACGCAAACTTGGTTAATAGACCATTTATTTGCCGGAATAAATAGATGAATTTTTGCCGGATATTTTTATCCGGCATTTCTTACGAAATGAGGCTTGGCGCAAGCCAAGTTTTCTTTATTTTTACATCTGGAAGGGGTGTTTTTGTGAAACGTAAACTAATTTATTTAGCTTTTATCATTAGTATGATCAGTTTGATTTTTTCTGGGTGCAGTTCTCAGGCCAAAGAAAAAGCAATCACTCAGACGAGCACTGAATATTTACGTATAACTGATGATGCAGGGCGAACTGTAGCGCTGCCACAAAAACCACAGCGCATTGTGGTGTTGTCAACATCGTTTTTAGATGTGTTATATGGGGTTGGTGGTCAAGCTGTTGGGAGACCTAGTTCTAAGAGTCCTGCTGTTTTCCCAGCGTCGCAGAATGCATCTGAAATCGGATTTATCTACAATGTGAACAATGAACAAGTCTTAGCCTTACAGCCTGACTTAGTCATTGGTTTTCAGGGGATTCATGAAAAAATAATTCCTATTTTAGAAAGTAGTAAAATTCCTGTCGTGATGCTGAAGATGAAAACCTTTGATGATATCATAGCTAAGATAAAATTATTTGGTGATATTGTAGGCACACAGTCCGAGGCGCAACATCTAATTGATAACATGCAAGTAGAGATTAATAAAGTAATTGCAAAGTTACCTGCCCAAAGTAAAAAAGTTGTTATTTTGCATGCTACGGCTAAAAATGTCACAGTAGAGCTTGATAATAGCATTGCAGGTAATATAGCAAAAATGTTAAAAATTAAAAATATCGCATCTGGCAGTAAGCCGCTTGAAAGCGATCCAGATATCGCTCCTTATAGCTTAGAGAAATTAGTTGAGGGAGATGCAGATGCAATTTTGGTTGTGACCATGGGTAATATGACGGATATTGAAAAAAGAATGAAAAGTGATATTGCAAGTAATCCTGCGTGGGCAGGATTGCGTGCCGTAAAAAATGACCAGATATTTTTTCTGCCATCTGAACTTTTTCAATTAAATCCTGGCATTCGTTTTCATGAATCCGTAGAATATATGGCGAAAGTGATCTATCCAGAGGTTTATGGCAATGTCAAATAGAAATTTTTTTTCATATGCTGGATTGCGTGACCGAGGGATTTGGCGAATTTTTATGTTACTCATATTTACCTTATTAGCAGTTGGCGGTATTATCTTGAGTTTAACCAAAGGGGCTTTGGCGATTAGTTTACAAGATATTGTATCTGCCATTATTTCTGACCAGTCAGGAGCAAATCGACAAGTTATTTGGAATATTCGTCTTCCAAGAACCTTAGTTGGTGCTCTTGTTGGTATTAATCTGGCCCTTGCAGGAGCTATACTCCAAGGAGTGATGAAAAATCCTTTAGCTGATCCTCATATTATTGGTATTTCATCAGGAGCAGGTTTGGCGGGGGTAACGATTCTGATACTATTTCCTCATCAAGAGTATTTAGTGACTCCGATTGCTTTTGTAGGTGCTATGGCGGCGGCGATTTTTATTTATATACTTGCCTGGAAAGGCGGCATTCGTCCAGTCCGTATTATTTTAGCCGGGGTAGCCGTTTCGGCATTTTTAAACTCAGGTATTTCGGCTCTGATGGTTTTTTATAGTGATCGCGTCCATGGCGCTCTCATGTGGATGGTAGGGGGCTTATCGGCGCGTAGTTGGCCTCATATTGATATTATCTTGCCCTACACTATCGTGGGCGGGATTTTGGCACTACTTGGTGCTAGGCGACTTAATATTTTAAATTTAGGGGATGACATTGCTCGCGGTCTTGGCCTTAATGTAGAAGTGTCAAGGATTGCCTTAACAGCAGTGGCAGCTTTATTGGCAGCAAGTGCTGTCAGTGTCGTTGGACTTCTTGGGTTTGTCGGTTTGATTGTACCCCATGCGGCACGATTGTTAGTAGGTTCTGATTATCGTTATTTATTACCTGCTTCTGCTATTTTAGGCGTGGCTGTTGTTACTTTAAGTGATACCTTAGCAAGGGTGGCATTCTCCCCTCTTGAGATTCCAGTCGGTATTATTATGGCTTTTGTCGGCGCACCTTTTTTCTTGTATCTCTTAAGGAGGGATGCATAAATGACAATCATGAACACACAAAATATAGCCGTGGGGTTTGATGGGAAAAGCGTTCTAGAAAACTTAACCTTAGAAGTTGAAAAAGGACAGATTATTTCCATCTTAGGTCCGAATGGTTCAGGTAAAAGTACACTACTGAAAGTCTTATCACGCAACTTAAAACCAGATCAAGGTAATGTTTATTTAGATGGACAAAATTTGACTGAGCTGAGTAATAAAGTCATTGCCCGAAAAATGGCGGTTTTACCCCAATCACCAGAGGCTCCGAAAGATTTAACCGTGCGAGATCTAGTAGAATACGGCCGTTATCCTCATCAACAGTGGTGGCAGGGAAAGTCGCAAGAAGATGATGAGTGTGTCAGTTGGGCTTTAGTGCAAACTGGTCTTGAAGAAATGTCAGACCGGATTGTCAGCACTTTGTCTGGTGGTGAACGCCAGCGGGTGTGGATTGCCATGGCATTAGCGCAAAAACCAGAAATCCTATTACTTGATGAGCCGACGACTTATTTAGATATTTGTCATCAATTGGAAATTATGGAATTGTTGGCAGAGTTTAATCGTGTGCATAGGATTACTGTTGCTATGGTACTTCATGATATTAATCATGCTGCCCAGTATTCGGATTGTGTTGTAGTCTTACACCAAGGGAAAATTTTTGCTGTAGGCAGGCCTCAGGATGTGATTACATCACATACCTTGCGCACAGTTTTTGGCGTTGAGAGTGAAATAAAGATTGATAACTTAGGTAAACCAGTTGTACTCATTACAGGTTTAACTAAAAAAAGAGGATAGAAGTATGATTCATATTGAAGAGTTAGTTAAAAAATTTGATGATCGGATTGCGGTTAATCATTTGTCTTTGGACATTGCCCAGGGCGAAATTTTTGGATTATTGGGTCCAAATGGAGCCGGTAAAACCACAACCATTCGAATGCTCACCATGTTGACCAAGCCAACGTCAGGTAAAATTATGATCGATGGCTGTGAAGTGGCCCACGGTGGCCCCTGTGTGAAAGCTGTAATTGGCGTAGTGCCTCAGCATTTTAATTTGGATATTGATTTAACGGCATGGGAAAACCTTGAACTTCATGGCAGGCTTCATCATATGCCGGCAGAGGTTCGGAAAGAGCGAATTACTGAACTATTAGAGTATGTAGAACTCAGTGATCGTGCCAATGATATGGTGCAAAAATTTTCAGGGGGCATGAAGCGGCGTTTAATGATTGCAAGAGCTCTTCTTCATCGACCTAAAGTTTTGTTTCTAGATGAACCGACAGTAGGTCTTGATCCTCAGGTGCGCAGGCGCCTCTGGGAATTGATTCGTCGTTTAAAAGGAAAGGGACTGACTGTACTGTTAACGACTCATTATATTGAAGAAGCAGAAAGTTTATGTCAGCGAGTGGCGATTTTGGAAAAAGGCAAGTTAATTGCGCTGGATAGTCCAGTCGCCTTGTGTCAACGTTTAGGTGCTTATGTTGTAGAGTGGGATGAGGCAGATGGTTGTAAAACAAAGTTTTTTGCTGATCGTGCTATGGCTTCTGAGTTTGCTGGGACACTTACAACGACGACAACCTTACGCCAAACCAATTTGGAAGATGCATTTGTTGAATTGACAGGGCGAAAGGTGGTAGGCTAATGCTCTATGATATTTGGACAGTCTTTTGGCGGGATTGGTTAGTACTGAGGCGGCGCATTGGACGGTTTATTTTATCCCGTATGGTTTCGCCTATCTTATATCTTGTTGCCTTTGGTTGGGGACTTGGGCGTAGTATTCAAGTGAATCAAGGGAGTTATTTGGATTTTATCGTACCTGGTATTATTGCGTTAAACTCCATGAATATTAGCTTCATTTCAGTGGGTAGTCCTTTAAATATGAGTCGGTTATATCATAAAACCTTGGAAGAATATTTAATCGCGCCTATTGGTTCTGCCTCCTTTGTGATTGGTAAGGTACTGGCAGGGGCGCTGCGAGGTTTGATTTCATCCGTGATTATTATTGCCTTAGCTTATGCATTTGGTGCTCATTTAACGATTAATGTCTGGTTCTTGCTCGTCTTAACATTGAATTGTTTGGTCTTTGCTTCTATGGCATTAGTGGCCGCCATGATTATGAATTCTCATGAAGATATGGCCAATTTTAATACCTATGTACTGTTACCGATGTCATTTTTGTGTGCTACATTTTTTGTCCCAGATCATTTGCCAGTTCTCTTGGCTTGGGTGATTAAAATATTACCTCTTACACATGCAAGCCATGCCTTACGATCTATTTCTTCTGGTGGTTCAGTGCCTATGACTTCGATCTTTATGATGGTAAGCTATATTGCCTTATTTATTAGTACTGGGGTATGGCTAATGAAAAAAGTACGTGAATAAGCATGTTAGGCTTATCCACGTACTTTCTAGGGAATCAGAAAGTATTTTACTATTTTGATTGTAAGTAAAAATGACTAGAGATTTCCTCTAACTTTAAGAACTTGGCGTAAGTCAAGTTCTTTTTATTTGAGAAGTGTAAGGGCTGCTCGCGTCATAATTTCGACTCCATGAAAGAGAGCTTTTTCATCCATATCAAATTTAGGATGATGCTGGGGATAAATAATCCCCTTCTTTTCATTGCCAATACCGACGAACATAAATGCCCCAGGAACTTTTTCTAAGTATTGGGAGAAATCTTCGCCACCCATTACAGGATTGATTGTAAGAACCTTCTCGCTGCCCAGTGATTCTGCACCAGCGTCAGCAAGTACTTTGCTGATGTCGGGATGATTAATCACGGGTAGAAAACCTAAATGTTTATCAAAGGTAAAGGTAGCACCTGCTGCTTGGCAGAGGCCCATAGTGACTTGCTCAATACGATCAAAGAGGGCTGTTCTCATTGTTTCATTAAATGAACGAACTGTACCATTTAAGATGGCCGTATCAGGAATAATATTAAAAGTATCACCGGCTTTAAAGAAACCAAGGGAAATAACAGCTTGTTCCATTGGGTCAACATTGCGGCTGACAATGGTATTGAGTGCTACTGCGATTTGTGCGCCGACCAATAGGGCATCGACTGTCTGGTGTGGCATGGAGGCATGTCCACCTCGACCTTTGATTTTGATTGTAAATTCATCAGGTGAAGCCATCATGGGGCCGTAGGTAATACCGATGGTTCCAACTTCAAGGGTTTGCCAGAGATGGGTGCCAATAATGCAGTCTACGCCAACTAATGCACCATCTGCAATCATCATTTCCGCTCCGCCAGGGAAACGCTCTTCACTAGGTTGAAATAAAAGACGAATCGTCCCTGAAAATTCATTTTTTAACTCAACGAGTGTTTTGGCTACACCAATCAGCATCGCAGTATGCCCATCATGACCACAGGCATGACACACACCAGGATTTTGTGATTGGTAAGGTTGATTGCATTCATCTTGAAGTTCTAAGGCATCAATGTCAGCGCGGATTGCTACGGTCTTGCCAGGTAATTTTCCTTGTAAATCAGCAATGACACCTGTGTTAGCAATTTTTTTTGGCTGAAGTCCAAGAGCTAAGAGTTCGTCCATGATTTTCTGTTGGGTATTAAATTCCTGGGCACTCAGTTCGGGATGAATATGAAAATGACGTCGTAAATTTACAATTGAATCATAATGTTTTTCAATAAGAGCTTTGATGATCGCCAATGTCTTTACCTCCGCTTATTCTTTTATTCTCATTATATACCTGTAGGAATGAAAAGATAAGAGGGGAGAGATAAATCCATTAGCATAAAGAGAGTGATTTAAATAATGAATTTTTTAGACCTTACTTTACATTGTAAAGAGGATATGATATTATTTGCTAGATAATAATATTCTTATTAAGGAGCGTGGATTATGAAAAAAGAGTGGAAAATTTTAGTGAGTGTCAGTATTGCACTGCTCGCTGTAGTTTTATTCGCTGGATGTGCTGGAAATAAGGTAAAAAATACTGAATCAACTAGTGGTTCCAAAATAAAAGTAGTTGCGACTGTATACCCTGTATATGAGTTTGTTAAACAAGTAGGTGGAGATAAGGTCGATGTGGTCATGTTGATTCCACCAGGTGCGGAGCCTCACGATTGGGAGCCGACTGCAAAAGATATTACTCGTCTTAAGGATGCGAAAATCTTTGCTTATCATGGATCAGGATTTGAGCCCGTTGAAAAATTGCTAACGAAAGATGTATTAGGTACGACTGTGCCAGTTCAAGTGAGCAAAGGTGTGGCGAAGTTAGCCGATCACCATGATGAGGATAAACATAAAAAAGATGATCATCACAAAGAGGATAAACATGATCACGAAGGGGATTCTCATATGTGGCTTGATCCTCTAGCCGCACAGCAAGAAGTCAATAATATTCTAACAGCATTAATCGCAGCGGATGAAAAAAATGCTGCTTACTATAAAGAAAATGCTGAAAAGTTTAATAAACAATTATCAGAGCTTGACCAGGAGTATAAACAAACCTTATCGACGATTGCGCGTAAAGATATCATTACAAGCCATGAGGCTTTTGGATATTTAGCTGCTCGTTATGGACTTAATCAGGTTGGTATTATGGGCCTTTCCCCTGATGCTGAGCCGACTCCAGATAAAATGGCTGAAATTACGAAGTTTTGTCGTGAGCATAATGTGAAATACATATTCTTTGAAACCCTTGCCAGTCCTAAATTAGCCCAGACGATCGCAAAGGAAACGGGTGCAGAATTGTTAGTATTGAATCCTGTTGAAAATCTAACAGAAGAAGAAATGAAACAAGGCAAAAATTATATCATGATTATGAGAGAAAACTTAACGAATTTAGTAAAAGCATTGAAATAACATAAAATAATACCCCGATTTTATACGTTGTATAAGATCGGGGTATTGCTTTAGCTAAAGGAGTTCATTGGTATACAGTATGAAAGAGATATAACAACAACAATAAAATAGGTTGATGTGTGAGATAGACAGCAAGAGAATGTTGACCAAGCCAACTAATTACAACTTCTGGTTGGTGATGAGAAAGCTTTGGGACAGAAAAATTTTTTTTATCTCCATACAAACTTTTTCCTAAGATGATACCAGATAAGAAGACCCCATACCAGGGGAAGATTGGGTAATAGTCCATTGAAATAAAAGAATTACTTCTAAGGCCAATTGGAAAGAGATAAGGGTTACTGATGTACTGGTCAGAAAATGTCGTGCCAATGATCAGCGTTGTACAGCTTAGGATAATGAGTCCATAGATTGGTAAGCGGCGTATAAAATGAGCAGATAGTAAACTGATACCGAGAAAGTGTAAAATACCGAAGCGGATATAATAGTTTTCATTGTATAGATAAGTTACTAGGGTCAATAACATAGCCCATAAAAAAACTTTTATACCATGTCGTGTACTCTTTTTTCCAAGTGTACTACTGACACCACAAATTAACATAAAAATGATAGCTGAGAGTTTACCTTCCAGATACCAAAAGCCACTTAAATAGTCTAGAGGATAGGAATAAAAATCTTTTAAGTCCACAATGAAGTGGAAGATAATCATTAGAATAATGGCAAGACCGCGAATAAAATCAATTTCCCAAATACGATGATGAATGATCATTTTAAACCTCCCATAAGAGCTATACATCATTTTAGCCAATCAATCTGTAAAAAGCAATGGGATATAGAATTTATATCAAATGCATGAAAAAAACGCATGGATATTTTAGTGAAAAATGGAGGCATCATATTTAATTCAGGTTATATAGCAGGTTTTGAAAAAGATATATCGAAATAAACAGTGAATTGAAAAAATATAAAATTATCGATGGAATTGAGAGGGATCATTCAGAAGTGAATGAGATAAGGCGGTGGTACTGTGAATGAGGTAAAGACCATATTCGAATGCACTGAGATAACAAAACAATATAGCGAGCAAGTCGATTTTTTGCAAAAAATTATTGATACCATCCCCCAGCCAATTTTTTTTAAGAATACAAATGGTGAATACCTAGGGTGCAATCAAGCCTTTGAAAAATTTCATAGACTGACTCGGGACCAAATTATCGGAAAAACTATCTATGAAGTAACAGCTGATGATGCGGCTCAGCTTTACCATCGTCAGGATGAAGCCTTATTTAGAAAACAGGAAGTTGATGTAGAGGAAAATATAATTATTAATGATAATCGTCTTTTTGTAATGAATAAAAAGACTTATTTAAATGATCAGGGCAGTATTGGCGGTCTTGTTGGCATTATTAATGATATTACAGAACTCAAAGAACACCAACAAGAATTGCAACGAAGCCAGGAACGTTTTAAGGCATTGGTAAATTCCATGGAAGATATCGTATTTACCTTAGACTTAGATGGCGTTTGTTCAGGATTTTATGGTCAGTGGGCGATTAACCTTGGTTTATCGGATAAAGAGATGAATAGCAAGAAACTCGATGCAATCTTAGGTGATAGTTATAGAGAATTTGAACAGAAAATTATCCCTAAGATACTGTCTGGACAACATATTCTGTATGAGTGTAGACTGAACTTGCCAACAGGTATGAGGGATATTCAGATATCCTTATCCCCTATATATGGCGAATATAATAAGATCGCCGGCATTGTGGGTGTCGGACGGGACGTTACTGTGCAGAAGATGGCACTAGAGTCTCTCGGGAAAAGTGAGAATATGCACCGTAGTCTTGTTGAGGCAACACCCTATGGTATTATTATGACGGATGTGAGTGGACAAATTCAAATGGCGAACCAGCATTCAGCTAGTTTACATGAATTTGATGACCCTGAAGAAATGCTAGGACGAAATATTTTAGCAATGGTGATACCTAAAGATCGTAAACTTCTTCAAGGCAAATTTTTTCAGGTTCTTGCCACGCAACAGGCACAAACTTTAGAATGTATGTTATACAAAAATAATGGTTCTTCTTTTATGAGTGAAATTCTGACTTCATCAGTACTCGATGAGCAAGGAAATCCTATCCTGTTTATTAATGCTGAACGTGATATTACAGAACGTAAAAAAATGGAAGATACTTTAAAAACACAAAATGAAGAATTACAGTCTATGTTATCTCAGCTACGCGCTGCACAAATGAAACTAATTCAACAAGAAAAATTGGCAGGGATTGGTCAACTGGCAGCAGGGGTTGCCCATGAAATTAATAATCCACTAGGATTTATTACAAGTAACTTTACTAGCTTGAAAAATTACGTAGACCGTTTAAGTATGGTTCTCAATGAATATCGAAATTTAGTACAAATCATAGAAAATAGTGATGGGTCTTCCCTATCTGAAAGTATAAACTTGATCCATAAAATAGAACGGGAAAAGAAAATTGATTTTGTATTGGAAGATATCAAAGATCTATTTAAAGAATCCACTGAAGGATTGGAGCGAGTGGGTAAAATTGTTACGGGACTACGCACCTTCGCTAGAATTGATCAAGATTCAAATTTTCAAGAATATGATTTAAATGCTGGAATTAAGAATACATTGCTCATTGCTAAAAATGAAATTAAATATTGGGCTAATGTAGAAGAAAATTTTAGTGATATTCCGGTCATTGAAGTCGTAGGTAGCTATATTAACCAAGTATTACTGAATATTATTGTCAATGGAGCCCAAGCTATTAAACAAAAAGGCACAGAAGAACTTGGATTGATTAAAATTACAACATACGCCGATGATGAATTTGTTTATTGTGAAATTGCCGATAATGGTATAGGGATTAGTGAACCAAATCAGCAGAAAGTTTTTGAACCATTTTTTACGACCAAACCCATCGGTCAGGGAACTGGTTTGGGACTCAGTATCTCATATGATATTATTGTGAATAAACATCATGGTGAGATTATTCTTCAGAGTATGATTGGTACTGGTACTACCTTTACTATAAAACTTCCGATTCATCAAGGACAGCAAGAGGAAGTCATATGACCATGATAATGATCTGCTAAACAAGGGAAAGTTGCACTATTTATTTAAAAATAAATGTCGATAAGTAATAATGAATGACAGATTCCAAAGGGGGAATGGTTGATGGCTGAATTAACGACAAAAGAGCGGGATTTTTCTACTGTACTATTTGTTGACGATGAACTTAATATTTTAAGTTCCATACGGCGGGCTGTAATTGATGAAGATTATACTGCATATTTTGCCAATAGTGGCGCTGAAGCTTTGAAAATTATGGAAAAAAATGAGATCAGTGTCATTGTTACAGATATGAAGATGCCTGGGATGGATGGTTTGCAGCTCTTAAAAATTGTGAAAGAAAAGTATCCCAAAACCGTAAAGATTGTTTTGTCAGGATATACCCAACTTTCTCAAGTTTTAGCTACTGTAAACCAGGCTGATATTTTTAATTTTATTGCAAAACCTTGGGATATGGAATCTGAACTTAAATATGTAATTAATCGAGCAATCGAACATTATCAACTCAAAAAAAATGAAATTCAGCTTCAAATCAATCTGGAAAAACGTAATACTGCTTATCAAAATGTTTTGAAGAAAATGGAAGCTAGTTCGATGCTGAGAGCTAAACAAATACAGCATATAAAAAAGATCAGTAGTTTATTATTAGAATCGATTGAAATGAAAAAAGAAAATGAAACTCAATATTTAGCCAATTTTTTAAGGGATTATACTGAGCGAGTACCAGGTGAAATGGAGTATTTATCTTTAGGAAATATAGTAGAAAAATTACGCCAATTGGTTGCTGATGATCCACGTTATAGCCAGGGGAAAGTTCAGGTCACTGAGGCTGCGACAGGTACGATTCAGGGAAATTATGATATCATTCAATTTCCAGTACTATGCTTATTAAAGTTATTATCCCAGAATCATGATATTCAAAATTTATATATTTACATCACAACTCAAGAAGATGACAAGAAAGTTAGACTTACTTTTAGTTTGTTTTTCTTAGATGAGACTGGTCGTTACCAAAGTGAGCTCTCTCAATGTTCATACCAATTAGCAGAAGAAGTGTTTCGTGAAATCATGAATGTCAAATTCATTACAGGACGTAAGAATGAGCGACAGGTAATTCAATTGGAATTCTCTTTAGAAAAGACATAAGAAGCCATAAGATAGAAAAAGGGACTCTGTTTTATTTCACAGAGCCCCTTTTTTTCATTTTATTTTTTTACTAAAATCAACATCATTTTAAAGTTTTCTACCGCGTCTAGTCCGTGAGGAATGTCAGAAGGCATTACAATGGTTTGACCAGTGCGAGCAATGAACTTTTCTTGATCAATCGTTATTTCAGCTTCACCGTCTAGGATGTAAACCATGGCATCACCAGGAGCTGAATGAGTGCTAACAGCTTCGCCTTTAGCGAAGGCAAACAGTGTGAGCGTTAAGTTTTCGTTTTGCACTAAGGTTAGGCTGACGACCCTTCCTTCTTGATACTCAACAAGATGAGCCATATCCAAAGCTTTGCTGAACTCGATATTTTTAATAAATTTCTTTTCCATTATGTACACGTCCTTTATATGTTTTAACTTAAGTCTATTGTACGTCTTACTGAAGATAACTTCTGTGATGGCAGTCACAATGATTATATTTTTAATAGTGTCAGATATTATTATGATTCATATACTATCATGTGATGCAGATCAGTAAAACAACCTTGGATAGAGTTTCCGAAGGAGATGGATAATTGTGTGTGGAATTACAGGATGGATGAATTGGGAAAGAAACCTTGAAAATGAGGGTTTGATTCTAGAGCGTATGGTTGAGACCCTAGCAGATCGAGGGCCTGATGCAGCAGGAATCTATTTAGGAAATCATGTAGCCTTAGGTCATCGTCGTTTGAGTGTTGTTGATCCAGAAAATGGCGCCCAGCCAATGATCCGATATAAAGGTGATCATCCTTGTGTCATTACTTATAATGGTGAGCTTTATAATACGCCTGAGCTGCGGCAGGAGTTAGAAAACCGCGGACATAACTTTCGTACCAATTGTGATACAGAGGTGTTGCTTGCAGCCTATATAGAGTGGGGAACTTCTTGTGCAGAACGGTTTAATGGAATCTTTGCTTTTGCAATTTGGGATGAAGATCAGCAAATTTTATTTTTAGCTCGCGACCGGATTGGGGTTAAACCTTTATTTTATACACTATCGGGTAGTGACTTTATCTTTGGATCAGAGCTTAAGGCTTTGCTGGCCCATCCTAAGATTAAACCTAAAGTTGATCGGGACGGTCTTGCTGAAATTTTTATCATTGGACCTGCGCGTACGCCAGGGCATGGTGTATTTTCTGGAATTTCAGAACTAAAAGCTGGCCATAGTATGGTCTATAGCCATAAAGGAATTGATATACATCAATATTGGGCTTTACAAAGTATGCCTCATCTTGATGATTTTGATACTACAGTGAGCACAGTCAGAGAACTTTTAGGGGATATTGTAAGACGCCAATTAGTTGCTGATGTACCTGTTTGTACTTTATTATCAGGAGGACTCGATTCCAGTGCTTTAACGGCACTTGCCTGCCATACATATCAGAAGGAAGGACTCGGGCCGGTTAATACGTATTCTGTTGATTATCTTGATAATGATCGTTATTTTAAAGCCAGTAATTTTCAGCCCAATGCGGATGCTCCTTGGGTACGGCGGGTTTCTGATTTTTTTGGTACTGTTCATCATGATGTCATACTTGATACACCGGATCTAGCAGGGAGTTTACCGAATGCCACAATTTCGCGAGATTTGCCAGGAATGGCTGATGTAGACACGTCCTTATATTTATTCTGCCGGGAGATTAAAAAAGGCGCTACTGTTGCTTTATCAGGTGAGTGTGCGGACGAAGTATTTGGGGGATATCCTTGGTTTTATCGGGAAGAAATGATCAATTCCCCAGCTTTTCCTTGGTCACCAAAACCTGAAATCCGTATGGAGTGGCTATCACCTGCCTTCAAGGCAAAAATTAATCTGCAGGACTATGTTCATGATCGCTATCATGAAGCATTGGCTGAAGTACCTGCTTTACCAGGAGAGGATGCCCAGTCGGCGCGCATGCGTGAAATCTTCTATCTTAGTCTTACCCGCTGGATGCCAACTTTGCTTGATCGCAAAGATCGCATGAGTATGGCTTTTGGTCTGGAAGTCAGAGTCCCATTCTGTGATCATCGTCTTGTTGAATATGTCTGGAATGTGCCATGGCATATGAAAAATTATCAAAATAGAGAAAAAGGATTGTTACGCCATGCTTTGACAGGTGTCTTGCCTGATGATGTATTGTGGCGACGTAAAAGCCCTTATCCCAAAACACATAACCCATCATACCTCAATGCAGTACGTAAATGGGTATTACGAATATTAGATGATTCAAGTTCTCCTTTATTGGATCTAATTGATGTGAACAAAATACGTTACCTTGCTGAGATGGAAAGTAGTACCACTCATATCCCTTGGTTTGGTCAACTCATGAGCCAACCCCAGTTATTTGCCTATTTGATCCAAGTTGATACTTGGCTGCGAAAATATAAGGTAGAATTTATATAGATAAAACAAACTAGTCGTTATCACTTATGATTGATAGCGACTAGTTTGTTTATTGATTATAAATCACTAGATGCTTAATTAAGAATTTAAATTCAATAGTCTGTCTACAGATGATATTAGATATTTTGCTTATTCAACGTAGCCATTCGGTGATTTCTGTCCATGATGTGCGCGGGCGTGAGCTAGGTGATTGATTGGGATAACCTACATGACAGTTGGGGACGTTCCTTTTTTGACATCATTATGATATATTGAGTATTAGAGGTGAGAAGATGAGTAGACAAGCAAGGGAATTGAGTGCAACAGGATTTTATCATATTGTATTTCGAGGTATTAATCATCAACATCTATTTGAAGAGGAAAGTGATTTTAAATATTTTCTGGAAGCCTTGCAGCATATAAAAAATGAAATGGCATTTGAAATACATAGCTATTGTTTAATGAGTAACCATGTACATCTTCTAATAAGAGAAAAGCAGATAGCTGATATTTCAATAATAATGAAAAGATTATTAACGAAATATGTGATGTATTTTAATAGAAAATATCAACGTAATGGGGCATTAATTGCTAGTCGTTATAAGAGTATCTCAGTAGACGTAGATGAATATTTTATTCCATTGATACGCTATATACATCAAAATCCACTGAAAGCAGGAATCGTAACAAGAATGGAGGACTATATTTATAGTAGTTATAGAGAATATTTATATGGTAGAAGTTTAACAGATACTGCTTTTTCATTAGAATTGGTTGGGCGGGAAGAATGGATACGTCTTCATAATATTTTTGAAGAAGAAAATTTTGAAGTATCAGGAACAAAACATATGACTGAAGAGGAAATACGACGGAAAATTTTGATATGTACTGGTGGGATAGAACCAAATCAAATAGCTTCGTGGCCAAAATCAGAACGAAATACTATAGTTACAAAGTTAAGAGAAGAAGGGTTATCTATTCGTCAAATTGAACGAGCAACAGGGATATCGCGAGGTATTGTGGCAAAATGTTGACAGAAAAGGAACGTCCCTAAATGTCACATATCTGTATGGCGTAATATCAATATTTGCCGTTGGAGTTGTAGGAATGGCTGGTAGCATGATATTATCAGCGTGCGGCAATGGTAGAGTAGCGCGTTTAGTCACAAACGGAAGTTATCTAGCTGCGGTGGGAATATTTATTTCATTGGCCTTAATGCTATTTAAACAGTTTTGTGACATGGTCGCTGGTTGATCTATTATTGTTCGTTTGCATATGCGCTAATTATTCGCGATTACGGATAAAAATAAGCCTTGACAGTAGATGTTAGAGGTGTTTTTATACCGTAAATAGGGTTACGGTACGATGTATATTTTCTAAATACGCCTAATACTTATAAAAATAAGAGGTCAAGCTGTGAACTATTTTGATGATAGTGGACAGAGATTCGGTAGGAGCGCCACCACCATCTAAATTCGGAATATTTATGACGCCACGAATTTCGTGGCTTCTTTTGTATTATATGTCTTTGATAGGAGTTACTAATCTCCACAAATAAACGCAAGTACATCTTCTGTCAAAAAAATATTCAATTTTTAATAAGTGGTGAAATCAGTATATAAATAGGATTTGATATGAGATCAAGATATCAATATTATATAAAAATGGTAAAAATACAATTTAATGATAAATATTGATTAAATAGGGCAGGAAACTTGAAAAATTAAGAGAATTTATTGGTAATTGGTAATTGGTAATTGGTAATTGGTAAATTGATATTGATTCGGGGGCGCTTTAATGATTACATGGATATGTCAAAAAAGAAAAAAGAATCTAATTATATTTGTACATGGTTTTTTGGGGGATTCTTCAACTTGGAAAAATTCTTATGGCAATTCGTTCCCTGAAATGCTTTTGGAAAATTCCAAGATAAAACAAAATTTCGATATTGCTTATTTTAATTATTTTACAAAATTATCCAACGATGTTCAATCAAATCTTGTAGTATCTTTAATGATGAATATAATAAAGCGAAGAAAAAAGGCAAAGAAAAATTTGGACATCGAGAGTCTTGGCGAATTACTACTTTCGGTAGTTGATTATGAATGTGCAGCATATGAGAATATTATCATAGTTGCACATAGTATGGGGGGATTAGTAACTAAGTCTTGTATTTTGAATAGTTTACAAAATCATAATATGACAAGAGTAAAGTTATTTCTCTCACTTGCAGTTCCACATCAAGGTTCCGAATTGACAGAAAATTTTTTAGCGAAATTAATTAATAATCCACAAGTATATGAGTTAAAGCCCGTAAGTGGCATTATAGATGCTATGAATAGAAGTTGGATAAGGGATGTAAAAAACACACCCAAAACTATTTACTTTTATGGTAAGTATGATGATATTGTAAATGAAAAGAGTGCTGTAGCAATTGATCCATACAATAATGAAAAAATCCCATGTGATGATGATCATTTTACGATATCAAAGCCTGAAAGAAAAGATTGCCATCTCTATTTCGTTGTAGAGCAAGCTATTCTTAATTTTTTAGAAGAGGTATCACAAAAAAAAAAGATAGCTATTCAACCCTTTAGGGATGATGGACAATTTGATGATATGAATTTCGTTGTAAAACTTGAAATGGCGAATATACACAAATTTTTTCAGAATGAAGCGAAGAACTCTTTTTACTATGCAGAATATGCAATCAAAAGATTTAAACCTAGAGGTAGCAATGACAGAAAAATACTTGAAGATTTATACTTAGGAATTAAAGAATTATATGGAGAGGAGTTTGGAAGACATTTTCGTCACGAGCTAGAAGCTGGTAGTGGATTGCTTAGCCAGGTTCATACTAGAATAAACCAAGAGCATGAAAAAAAAATTAAGACATCGTTAACATTTTTAGAAGAAGTACATAAGAAAGGTATGTTACATCAATTGTCTAATGCACTTAGTAATGAAATATGGTGGAATAAAGAACATAATGAAGTGGAACTCAACAAATTTAGAACAAGAAAGGTGAGTGGCAATGCTTAACTTACCTTTTCTTTTTCCTGAGTCGGATATTAATCTACGTCTTGCTAGATTACTTATCTTAATTGATAAGTTATCAAGGACCAAAAGGGGGAAGTTGGTTCTTAATCTAGGTAAGATAGCTATATTCGATTTCCTGGTTCGGTATCCTCAAGTGCTTTACTATACATTAGATAATAATTTTAGTTTTACCGTTAGAGAATATGAGATAGGCAATATAGATTCACAATATCCAGAAGTAGCTTTAGTATTCAATTATAAAGAAACTGATATTGTTTTGAAAGTCTTGCTTGCCTACGGCTTTATAGAGGTCATCAAAAATCAAAAAGATATTTATTATATCATTACAGAAAGCGGACAAAAAATTGTTGAAGAATTGGATTCAGATTATTTCTTTAGGGTAAGAGAGATAGTAGAGGCTATACGCCCCTTGCAAAAAGAAAACGAATCAGAACTTCGCATGAGTATAAAGCATAACATAAAAGGAGTTTAGTTATGGGGAAATCACCAAAGATTTTTGTGAATAAGTTACTTCTTATTGGCTGGAATAAGAATTACGAAGTTCCATTTCATAAAGGCGTAAATATTATTTATGGCGATTCTGATACTGGTAAATCTAGCATACTAAATCTTATTGATTATTTACTTGGTGCCTCAAAAGTTTATCTTTATGATGAACTGGAAGCTTGCGGGAGATATGCCTTGTTGGAAATACTACTTAATGCCAGGGTCTATACTATACAAAGAGACATATTTAAATCTAGCGATTACATTAAAGTTTACCCTTGTAGTATTGAAAATAAAGATGAGTTTTTCCCATTAGAATACGGTCCTAATTATAAAAAAATAGGGCCAGCTGGATATTTTTCAGATTTCTTATTAGATGCTTTAAATATACCTAAAATTAGTGTAAAGAAGGCTCCAACTAAAGATGATTCTGATCTAGCAAGAGTGAGTTTTCGTGATATATTTAAGTATTGTTATATGAGTCAGGATGATGTCGGTGACAAAAAATTACTAGATAGAGAAAATTATTCACTAGCAACTAAGAATCAGCAGACATTCCGATTTATACATAATATACTTGATACCCAGATCGCTGATTTGGAGATTGAGATTCAAGCCAAGACACGAGCAAAAAATGATTCCCTTAATAGATATAATACAGTAACATCTTTTTTAAGAGAAGTAAGGTTTGATACATCTGATGATCTTGATGGAAAATTATCGGATTTGAAGATGATAATCTCTAGGCTTGAAATAGAAGAAAAACGAATTAATTCTATTATGCGTTCTGATAATAGCTATTTAAATGAGCTTAGAAAGCAAATAATCCTAATTCATGAGGAGATACAAAAAACCGGAGATGAAAAAGTACAGTTGATCTTCAATATAGAACAGAATATATGTCTTAAAAAAGAATACCAATGCGATATTGAGAAAATAAAGGCTATTGTAGATGTTATGCAGAAACTTCCTCAAATACCATCTGCAGTGGCAGAAGAATCAGCATGTCCTCTTTGTCATTCTAACATTGGTCTGTCATCTTTAGATCAATATTTTGTTAGCTCAGAAAAGGAAAACTTAGATCTAGAGTTGAAAAGTTTCAGTGTTCGTTTAAAGAGCTTAGAGAGTTTAATTAGTGAACAAAGAAACGAACTAATTAGAATAGATAGAAGAGTTGCTGAATTTCAAGAAGAGGAAAGAAAGTTAAGAGAAATATTAGATATTAAAACTTCCGAATATGTTTCTCCATACCTTCAAGAAAGAGATTTAATAGTTTCCCAAAAATCAACTTTGACAGAGGAACTTCATACAATTGAATATTTTAAGCGAATTAGAAGACAATTAGATGAAATAAATAATGAAGTTCAAATCCGTGAAAAAGCAATTGTGAAGTTAAAAGAGAAAATTGATGAACTTAAAGTAATAATGCCAACTTCTACTCAAATTGTAAATTCGTTAGCTGATATTTTATCAAACTTCTTAGATGTGGTTAAAATTCGTAATCGATCAGGAGTCTCGGTAAGTGAAAAAACATTTTTACCAATTTTAAGAAATCGTAACTATCATGAACTTACGTCAGGTGGTGTACGGACGATAGTATCTATTGGATATTATCTAAGTTTGCTGAAAAATAGCTTAAAGGATAATACATATTTACCTAGCTTGGTAATGATTGATAGCATAAGCAAGTATTTGGGTAAGACAGATTCTAAATACTTATCGAAAACAGATACTAAAGAAGACGCATTCGAAGGAGTTCAAGATCCTCAGAAAAGATTAAATATTTTAAAATATCTTATTAGATTTCACCGAAAATACTCAGAAGATTTTCAACTTATAATTGTTGATAATGATATACCTACCAAAGTGGAAAAAACCATTAATCGTTTTACAGTAAAGAGATTTAGTGTTGAAAATAAAGAGGGCTTTCAAAAAGGTTTTATTGATGATTTTGGATCTTCTCCCAGATAAATTGAACGGATTTCAGGTTTCTGCACCAGTTATCAGATTAAATTAACTTACGCAATCTTAGTACTTGAAAATGCACTGTCAGGTGGGATTTGATACTCTAGCAATTGGTGAGGGCGTTCTATATTTCATATTTTTATGGAGGCAAATATGGGAGATGAAAAACCAAGACATTTATATAAATATTGTCATTGGAACAAATACGCAAGAAAAATATTATGGAATAATGAATTATATTTAAATTCTGCTAAAAATTTTAATGATCCATTTGACTCTTGTATAATGTTTAATTTAAAAGGAAGTAATGATGAATGGTTTAGAGCTACTATTGATATGATTGCTGAGCTTTCAAAAAGAAAATTAACACAAGAAGAAAAAGAAGAGTGGAAGAAGAAAATTTATTTTGCAGATACTGATGAATTAAAAGACAGTAGAAGGGAATTTGTGGAACAGTTAGTGATGGGAAAAACGCGAACCAATTCCGGAATATGCTGCTTTAGTAAGGAAAAAGATAATATTTTAATGTGGTCACATTACGCAAAAGACCATACAGGAATTTGTTTAGAATTTGATTATTCTAATCCTGCTTTTCCACCTGTAAGAAAAGTTATTTATGAGGAAAATTATCCTCCAATAAATATTGTAGACATTAATAATAAAGAAAAAATAACTGATTTATATTTTACAAAATCAAAGGATTGGGAATATGAAAATGAGTATAGGATATCAAATGTAGATGTTATAAATGATACAATAGAATTTGATCCCCAGATACTTACAGGTGTAATATGTGGTGAAGCGATGAAAGAAAAGGATGTTAAACAATTAATAAGATTCTTATCATGTCGGTCTACACCGCTAACTTTGTATAAGGCAGAAAGGAAAAAATATCAATTTGGATTAGACATTGAGGAAATTGGTAGATTTAATTATATTTAGCCAAAATGCAATTGTATCCTGGCTAAATATTGAGGTGGTTATGTGTACGTTACCATGGGGTTTTATTGGCATTTAAAATGATAGTCTTGAAGGATGGGACAAAGGGACAGGATCATTGTTCCAAGTAGGGAAATATTAACAATGTATATACAGTGACAATGAACCTGTCCCCTCGTCCCCGTGTCCTCTCAAAAAAAATCTCTTGGGCTGAAGGCAAAGTAAGCATATGTCCTGTAAGCAGGGCTCAAAATAAAATAAGTAAATAATACGAAAGTGGTGGTGGGTTGATAATTAGAGTGGATATGACTGATAAAATTCAGTCTAATAAATTGCTGAGGGCTCTATGGGCTGCTTTTCGTATGAAATTCGGAAAATGTTCCTGGCTCTATGCACCATCAAAAGATGGAGTAAGAAGGAGTATTGATTTTGGGAGCATGAATATTAGAGAAGAGACAATGGATGTTGGAATAACCTATGAGAGGAAGGGGGTAATTAAGTCAATTTACTTTAAAGATATAGAAGAAAAGAGTGGAATAGGACAAGATATCAAGAATATTGTTAATGAAACAAAAAGTTCACTAGAACCAATTCCGCAATATGTTTTTCTTATTAAGCTTGCCTCTTTTTTTCCTTTGAGCGAATACCATGCGGATAATTTTTCGGTAAAACCAATTTCTGATATTGAAAGCTTATTGAAATTAACGGTCTCAGGGTATGATGAAAAAGATGCGAGATATCAAATGTTAACTAACTTAGAAAATATTATGGCTATTTTATCTATTGAAACCAATTGCCCTTTCTGGATTTCAAAAAGTCCTGCTTCTTATTCGAAGGATTTTAATGGAAATAATGGATTGTATACAGAAGATTTAGATTGGATGGATGGTTATCCTTACAAAAATCAGTGTATTACTATCTCACAAAAGGGTTTAGCAGTCTTGAATGAAATTGCAGGTACTTATTTAGAGATATCGCCACGAGTAGAAAAGTTTATTAAAAGTTGTCACCAATTTCACTTAGCTAGGAAGCAAGATGCGCAAGTTTGGGATAGTAACAACTTGCGAAAAATTAAGGACCAATGTAATTTGGAGATTGGTATTGGAGAAGATGCTGGGCAGACGGAAATAGCGACGGTTTTATATATGTCATCATTGGAAAGTGCAGCTTCAATTGATCAAACAGATAAAAATTATTGTGAGAAATGCGGACAACCTACATATTCTATAGCTAACAGGGTTATGAATTTTGTGGAGGAATTTAGTGATCCAGCATTCGCTACTTGGGTAAAAATGGGTTATTATAGTAAACGCTCAAAGTTTTTACACGTTGGAGAAACTTTAACTAATATGTATATAGGAGTTTCTATTCCGATGTTAGATGAAAATGGCGAGGGGAAATGTATGTATGCAATTGCTTTGGTTAATACGCGAGAGCATACGAGTTATTGTTTAAGAAAATTATTATATGATAAGCTATAGTTGTGAAAGGGAGTCCATCCTTTTACATTATATCTTAATTTTGATAAAACTTTGGTAGGTCTATTAATCCTGGGCTTAACCCACCCGTTACTGGTAAATCGAGATGAATGGATGAAAATGCTTAAGGATAGCATTCCTAGAATCGTGAAACTCATTTCAATTCTTGTTTTTTTAGCGTTGCTTGCAGGGGCGGTTTATTTTGATCCTAAGCTGCCAGAGTGTTTGCCGATTTGGATTCCAAATTACTCTTTGTATGTATAGCTGAGGAAGGTTTTTTTCGCGGATTTATTCAAAAAGATCTTGCTGTGATGTTTCAAAGTTCCACGTGGGGGAATTGGCTTGCTATTGTCATTACTTCTCTGATTTTTAGATTTGCTCATTACGCTGGCGGAATAGCGTATAGTATATGGGGTACTATAGCTGGACTGGGGTATGGATGGATATACTAGAGGTGTAATCAGATTGAGGCTATATCTTTGCTCATTTTAGTTTGAATGTAATTCATTTATTATTCTTTACATATCCTGCGATCACGAAAAGCGTATAAAGGGAAATAGATTATTTTAGAAAAGGAACCAATCTGCAAGAAGTTCTTGGTGGACAGTTGGGGATGGTACTTTTTTGTTACAGTAAGTAAAGAACGCAAAAAAACAATCAAGGTCATTCAGCAGGGAGTGCCGAATGACCTTCTTCCAGTATTGCGGTTCCGCTTATGATCGCCCATCAATGCTCATGCCCTGCGGGTGATATAAAATAATTTGCCCTATCGGATTCGTTACGTCGAATTTTTTCATATCAGGCATAGCAGAGATAGGGAATGGTGATTGTGTCTTATTATGTGTATGAAGGCGAACGCTGCCACCGTCCTTCTCGTTCCCTTCGTCTTTTAGCTGCCCTCCTGATAATGCTGCCTAAAATGTTGGTAAGTGCGAGAATCAGAATATCCTGTGGATTTATGAGGAGCTTGAGAGGAGTTTTTAAAAAAATAAAGAATATATCTGATAATGGTTAAATTAAGTCGGATTTTAGTTTATGACGAAGTATAGTGAATTTTGCTACTATTGGGGATGAATAAATGGAAATCACAAAAGATAGTTTATTGAATTTTTTTAAGGAGCCAACAATTGAAGAATTTGCTCATTTTTTACAACAAAATGTTGGAGAAAGTAATAATGTTGATTTTAAAGAAAATTGGATTGATTTTGATAAAATGGCAAAAATTATTCTTGGAATTGCAAACAGCGGCGGTGGCGCTATTGTAATAGGTGTTTCAGAACAAGATAATAATATAGTTGCGGCAGGGATACCAAACGACAATATTATTGATGCTGCAGATTTAATTAAAAAAATCTCTAAATATTTTCCTGAAAAAATTTTATCTTGTATTAATCTCTTAAACTTTTTTTATGATAATGAAGTTTATGGTACGCTTCGAGGGAAAAAGTTTCAAGTGATAATTATTAGAGTAAAGCCTTCTGATTTACCAGTGATTTGTGAGTCGGATAGTAAATCTCTACAAAAAGCGGATATATACATTCGTAGAGGAACAAGTACTGAAAAAATAAATTATGACGAATTGCAGGAGCTAATTGCTGTAAAAATTGAAGCAGAGAAGGATAGAATTTCTAATTTAGAATTGAAAGATGAATTGGTACAACTGCGCACTTTGTATGATGCGGTACCTGTTACAGTGAAGAAAATGGGCATTTCTGGAATAACTCAATCGTCTATGTTTTTATCCGTTATGGGTTTACAACAAAATGCAATATATCCTAAAGAAGGCTATGAGGACTTTCTTGTTAGTAGCATTGAGAAGAAAAAAGAAAAAATAAAGAGAATGCTGTAGCGTGATCTTGATGTCTGAGATGACCTTTTTTATAGAAAAAGAGGTTCGAGGAAAATAACAATTCCCTCTGGAACCTCTCTTGAATTAGATGGAATTAATCATTAATTTTTACGATGAAAAATAAGAAAAGGGATAGATGGACTATTGGCATTTAATATGATAGTCTTGAAAAACTATCAAAACAGAGAAAAAGGATTGTTACGCATGCTCTGACAGGTGTCTTGCCTGATGATGTATTATGGCGACGTAAAAGCCCTTATCCTAAGACGCATAACCCATCCTATCTCAATGCGGTGCGCACATGGGTATTGAGAATCTTAGATGATCCTAGTTCTCCACTACTTGATCTTATTGACGCCCAAAAAATACGTTCCCTTGCTCAAGTGGAAAGTACCACAATTAATATTCCTTGGTTTGGGCAACTCATGAGTCAGCCCCAGTTATTTGCCTATTTGATCCAAGTTGATACTTGGCTGCGAAAATATAAGGTAGAATTTATATAGATAAAACAAACTAGTCGTTATCACTTATGATTGATAGCGACTAGTTTGTTTATTGATTATAAATCACTAGATGCTTAATTAAGAATTTAAATTCAATAGTCTGTCTACAGATGATATTAGATATTTTGCTTATTCAACGTAGCCATTCGGTGATTTCTGTCCATGATGTGCGCGGGCGTGAGCTAGGTGATTGATTGGGATAACCTATGGCTACCGCTGCGATGAGTTCATCGTCGCGATGTAACCAGGAACATATTTCACGTTCAGAATAAAAAATATCACAGATCCACAGAGTACCTAAGTTAAAATCTTCTGCAGCTAGAATCATAGTTTGAATTGCTGCTCCAATAGATTGAGTATCCGTTAATAAACGATAGTGGTTATAATCTTTTTCAAACTTGGAGAAGGCATTAAATACTAAAATCACTACTGATGCCTGATTAATGGCGTTTATACTTATTTTAGAGCTGCCGATATCTAGGTCTTGCTGTTGTCGAGAATCTATCTTTTCAGCCATAATTGTGGCTAACATATCTTTATTTTGTTCTTCTAAGACAACAAATCTCCATGGCTGACGATTTTTCCCCGAAGGAGCTTTTATTGTAAACTCCAATAATTCTTCGATCAATTTTCGTGGGATTAATCTGCTCTGATAAGATCTAATGCTTCTTCTATTCAATATTGCTTGTTTGATATCCATAAAAAACCTCCAAGGTTCGATTATAGTATCATCATATATACTTTATAGGAAGAAATCAATCGCAATAAGACAAATGTAAGACAAATGGGAACGTCAGCTTTTATTACAATTCTTTGTTAAAATAAATTTTAACAAAGAATTGTAATTCGATAGATTTTGCGCTAAATTATAAATAGAATTGATGGTTAAGAAATAAATGGGAAGATATAAAAGATTATAAAGAGGTGCTTTCAGATGGCTATTTTACAAAGTATTATTGATGCAGCTCCTATCTACCAATCAGTATCGGCTTTTGATTCTGCTATCTGGATTTCGAATGCAGATGGAATAATTGTTCATTGCCAAGCGGCGAAAACTTTTGATATGACAATTGGCTTGGGTGAAAAGATTAAAGAGAACGGCTCAATGGATCAGTGTTTAAAAAATGGTAAAGAAATTAGTATGGTTATCCCTAAAGAAATGTATGGCAATTCAGTTAAAGCTATTGCTAAACCAATTTTTGAAAATAATAAGCTAGTAGGTGCTATCGCTGTGGGAACAAGTCTGGCTACACAGGAAACGCTTCATGAGGCTGCAGAGACAATTGCGAGCACATCACAGCAAATAAGTGCCACCAGTCAAGAAGTCGCCGCAACGGCTACACAGTTATCTATAGACCTTGATTCCTTGCGAACAATAAGTAATAATGTGCTTTCTGATATTGTAAAGACAGATGAGATTTTAAAATTTGTCAGCGATATTGCTGCAAGCTCCAATATTTTAGGGCTAAATGCTGCCATTGAGGCTGCAAGAGCTGGAGAGCAGGGGCGCGGCTTTGCAGTCGTTGCCAAGGAAATTCGCAAGATGGCTGATGATAGTACAACAGCGGTTAAAGATATCAAATCTATTCTCCAAACAATTAGGTCCGAAGCCGGAGATATGACCAATACAATTTTATCAACAGCCCAACTTGGTGAACGACAAGCAGCGGCAAGTGAAGAGATTTCTGCTTCTATGCAACAATTTACAGCTGCTGCTATGGATGTGCAAAGGATATCTCAAATAGTTTAGAGTGTAGACCTAATATTGTAGGTGTATAGTATTGGAATTGATCTAATGATAAGGCTGGCATATGCGCCAGCCTTATCATTATTATTAAATAGAAAGTTGTTACCAATTATTACTAGAGCTAAATGTCAGGATAAAGAATGACTAGACAGTCATTCTTTGCTATAATTAAAGAATACATAACAAGTTTATGTTTCTTAATTATAGTAAGAGGGGTGATGTAGTAAGTGTTAAAGAACAAAATGAAAAGTCTGGTGGCCATGAGTTTGTTATTGATTGTGTTACTGATTGCAGGGTGTGGTAGTTCAGGATCAGGACTTCAGCGTATTGCTGGACTTACAACTGAAGGCACTGTAAAAACTTTTTTTGATGCAGCAAAAAACAATCGTATGAATGAAGCAAGTTTATATGTGTCCGCTGCCTCAAAGAATAATATTAATACTGTATTGAAGTTCATGACTGGACAAACAGGGGTTGAAGAAATCAAAAACTCTAATATTTTGTCGATCAAACAAGTGACTCAGCAAGGTAATTATGCCGCAGTTGTCGTGACCATCCAAGAGCAAAATAGTTTTAAAATGACAATTAAACCAGTTGGTTTGGAAAAAGTCAACGGTGAGTGGTATATTATAGATTTTGATCAAATTTATACTGATGCTAAATATAAAGTTCTACAACAATTGTTGGCGAATATATAGAAATGATAAGCTCTGGTAAAGTAGTACAGATTATGTACATACTATGCCAGAGTTCTTTTTTTATCGACAAAATAAAAGTTTTACTTTGCACCACTGGATATTTTTAGTATAGTAATTAATGAGCCAATAAAAGTTAGGAGTTGAATGCGATGCATTTTTCATATTTTATGCCGACAAAAATAATTTTCGGCTGGGGTAAGTTTGAACAAGCATCATCCCATATTGTGAAATTTGGTCAAAAAATCCTGCTTGTTACAGGAAAATATGCGATGAAGAAGCAAGGCTTTACAGATCGATTGATTGCAGATCTGCAAAAGCAAGGTGCTGAAACGGCGTTATTTGCTGGTATGAGTGCGAATCCTTTGACGAAAGAAGTGAATGCATGTGTTGATCAATTTGCCGATTGGCAACCTGATGTTGTCGTAGCTCTGGGCGGTGGTAGTGTAATCGATGGGGCCAAAGGTATTATTTTAGGTTTATCCACTCGTGAGAAGGTAGAACCTTATTTGCTTGGTCAAAAGCCCATTACTCATGTTGATGTACCTTTGATTGCGATTCCGACGACAGCGGGTACAGGATCAGAAACCAATTGGGCGGCGATTTTAACAGATGAAAGCTGTGGGGTAAAAACTAGTTTTCGTCATGAAGGACTTTTTCCTCAGATTGCCATTGTAGATCCTCAATTGACAGTATCCTTAACGTCTGCTATTACCTTAGAGACAGGCTTTGATGTTTTTGCCCATGCGGTGGAAACTTATATTTCAAAAAGTGGATTAAGCCCTCAAATTGAAATGAATTCTTTGGCTGCTATCCAATTAGTTGGTGAATATTTACCACAAGCATTATTAGATGGAAACAATCAGATTGCTCGTACAAAGATGATGTATGGGAGTATGCTCATGGGCTTTAATTTAGCTAATTCCAGTACTTGTCTGCCTCACCGCCTGCAATATCCAATTGGGGTCAAAACCAACACCAGCCATGGATCAGGTTTGATGGTTTTATTTGAAAGTTGGCTGGAACAGACCTATGAATTTTCTCAAGAAAAATTTGATCGCATAGCAAGTGCCTTGGATGGGAAACCTTCTAGCTGTAAAGAGGAATTTATGAGTGCTTATCGGAATTTTATCCGTAGTCTTGGTGTGAACCTTTGCTTAACAGATTTTTCATTAACGAAACAAGATATAGGATATTTAGCGGAGCGTGTTACGGGAAGTCTCGCTAACGATCCAGCAGGACAAGTTCCTGGGATCGTAGAGAAAATTTATAATGGAGCGTTTACTAAATGAGTTGGTATGGTTCAAATCCCTATATTGCTGTGCTGCGTCCCAAACAATGGACTAAAAATTTATTGGTATTTGCAGCCTTGATTTTTTCAATTAAAATAGTGACGGTTGCTATGTGGGGCAAGTGTATTGCTGGTTTTTTATTGTTTTCCTTAGTATCAGGTTGTGTATACATATTGAATGATTATGTCGATCGCGAAGCTGATAGTCGGCATCCTGAGAAAAGGCATCGCCCGATTGCATCAGGGCGACTGCAACCCATACGAGCCTTGGCTTTTGGTTGTATTTTATTGATCTCATCATTTTCTATGGCTTTTATTCTGAATCCTTGGTTTAGCCTGCTACTTTTAGGATACTTTATGATTAATGTAGCATATTCAATGAAATTGAAACATATCGTCATTATTGATATCATGGTTATTGCTTTTGGCTTTGTACTAAGGGCCATTGGTGGTGGGCTAGTCATTGATATTCCTTTTACTCCTTGGTTTTTAATCTGTACTATGTTACTGGCTTTATTTTTAGCTATTAGTAAACGTCGGCATGAATTATATTTGTTAAGTAAAAATAAAGGGGAGCATCGTAAAGTATTAGAACAATATTCTCCTGAGCTTCTTAATCAATTAAATAGTATTGTGACAACTGCTGCTATTATGAGTTATTCATTATTTACCTTTACGTCGGGGCATACTATTCATTTAATGTGGACCATCCCTCTTGTGATGTATGGTATTTTTCGCTATTTATATTTAATTCATATGAAAGGTAAGGGCGGGAGACCAGAAGAAATTTTACTGGAAGATCGTCACATTTTAACCACGGTCATGTTATTTGCAGTGATGGTTGTCGTTGTTTTATACTATTTTGAATAAAGTAGTTTTTGCAGAATTAGAAAGGCGGTAGAACTATGAAAGATTTAGTGTTTATACTTATCTCAGTATTTATTGGTGCAATTGGACAAATTGCTTTTAAATATGGTGCGCTGCAAATGGCTGCCCAACCAGGAAATACATTACTCGAGAAAATTAAATGGCCCATCGTACTCGGGCTGTTTTTATACGGTATTAGTACAATTTTATGGATTATTGCCTTAAAAAAAGTTGAGCTGAGTTATGCGTATCCGATGATCAGTTTAGGCTATGTACTTGTATTTATTGCCTCTTATTTTCTATTTAATGAACCTATTGGCTGGCTCAGAATCGGCGGAATTTTATTTATTATGGCGGGCATTGTGCTTGTTGCTAAATCCTAGGAGGCTCGAACGTGGTTTATAAATATGCTCTAATGCCTATTGTTGCATGGTTTGCGGCAGGTACGTTAAAGTTTATGGTTAATTATATTCGTTTTCAAAAACAGGCTGTCAATTTAATTGGTAATGGTGGTTTTCCTAGTACTCACAGTACGATTATGAGCAGTACAGTCTTTTTAATTGGGCTATCAGAAGGTCTTTCTTCGCCAATTTTTGGCCTAGGTGTGGCAGTGCTCATGATAACAGTCATTGATGCTTTAGGCATTAGGCGTGCAGTGGGAAAACAAGCAAAAGCCATCAATCGTTATATGGTGTCAGGGCAGCATAGTGAACCAGTCTTGCGAGAACGTCAAGGGCACAGTCCTGTTGAAGTATTGGGCGGTCTTAGTTTAGGTTTGTTGCTAGCTTATCTCTTTCATCAGATATAAGTTGGCTCGGAGGTGATGTATGTTAGCTGTTTTTAGTTTAATATCAGGGTCAATTTTATTATCCTTGATGTTTTTTATGCTTCTCTTTGCAAGTTTGGGATTTGTTGTGGGAATGCCAATTACAACGGTAACTATTTGGTTATCCCTCGTATGTACCCTTGTCTATGGTTTTATGGTGACAAAGTTTTATTTTAAGCAAGAGACTTGGCAACTATTTGCCAAGTTATGTTTGTTAATAACACTCTCATTCCTTAGTTTTATGTATATCAGTGGATTATTTTATGACATATCTTATGACGGTCAAGTTTATCATCAAGAGGCCGTGGGGCAGTTAGCTCATGGTTGGAATCCTTTTCAAGATTATTTGACCAAAGATCGATCTCACTCAGCAGTATTGTTAAACCATTATGCTAAAGGACCTTGGATTTATGAAGCGGTCTTGTATTCTGCTACTGGGCAGATCGAACAAAGTAAAGTATTTAATTTTTTATTGATCATAATTTCCTTCTTATTGACCCTGTCGAGTATGAAACAATGCCACAGATTTAGTGTGAAGCAAGCTGTAATCTTCAGTTTGCTGATGGCATTAAACCCTATTAGTATTTATCAAGCATTGAGTTTTTATATTGATGGTCAGTTGGCGTCTTTGTTGCTATGTTTAGTAGCATTATCCTATCGACTGATCACTCAATATGATCGAGTGATTGTTTGTAGTTTTATCATGAGTATTGCCTTGACCGTCAACATAAAATTCACTGGTGTTGTATATGTGATTGCTTGTGTTGGGCTGGCTGGGGGTTGGCTGTGGTTACTTAAGAAAAAACATTTGTATGCAAATCTTGCAAAAACATCGATCATTGGCTTGTTTATTGGCATTTGTGTGATTGGGTATAATCCTTATGTTACGAATATTGTATATTATGGGCATCCCTTTTACCCTTTATATGGAGCAGGACCAAAGACCATGGATATTATGACAAGTAATTCCCCACAAGGGTTTATGCAGATGAACTCCCTAGAAAAACTATATGTTGCTTCTTTTTCCATGTCTACGAATAATTTTGACAGGGAAGAGCCAGTCCTTAAAATACCTTTTACAGTTAGGCCCCAAGAATTTAAACCTTTTGTCTATGGAGCTGATATTCGTATTGGGGGATTTGGTCCTTGGTTTAGTGGCATGTTGCTTCTTGCAGGATTGACTTTGCTATTAATTCTTATATTTCCTACTAAAGATGGATTATATGGGATTGGCCTAGTCGTCAGTATTATGATTTCCGTATTGATTAACCCTGAATCTTGGTGGGCCCGCTATGTACCACAATTTTGGTTAATGCCAATTAGTATAGCCGCAGTTGCTGCAACTGAAGCAAAGAAAGTCATTCGCTATCTAGGGGTAACTCTCACAGGAGCAGTTATCATTAATCTGGCTCTCATTACCTATCCTTATATTTTAGGTAATTACTATTGCACCCAGTCTCTTGATCATCAGTTACAAGAAATAGCAAAGAGAGGTGAAACAATACAAGTATGTTTTGGTGATTTTACCTCAAATTATGCACGATTTGCGAAATGGGGTATTGATTATGTTGATGCGAGAGATGACATTGCCGACATCAACATAGAAGAGATTCGGTATAAGTATTTGACAGCAGTATTTCAAGAACCACTCTTGTCAGATATCTTTGTCGATGAAAGGATGGATAAACATGAATAATAAAAGAAAAATATTTTTAATGGTTTTTTTACTCTTTCTGGTAAGCAATACTCTTGGTTATGCACAGAGTATTATGTATGTCCCTTTTGATAATCGCCCTGTTAGCCTTGATTATATGGTAGATACTGTAGAAAAAGGTGGATTTGAGATCCTTGTACCTCCTGAGGAATATTTGGCAAATCGTACTCAAAATGCCAATCCAGAACTTTTATGGAAATGGGTATTTGCTCATGCAAATGAAGTTGATTCGATTGTAGTATCATCCGATGCTCTTATTTATGGAGGATTAGTTGCATCTCGCACTCATGACTTACCTGAATATACTCTTTCGAAAAGAATTAAAAACTTTCAAAAGCTAAAGGAATTAAACTCAAGTGTGCGCATTTATGTATTTAGCACGATTATGCGAAGTCCTCATGCATCTAGTGGTGGGGTAGAACCGCTATATTATGAAACATATGGACCAGACATCTTTCAAATTACTGCATTAAAAGATAAGCAGGAAGTGAAAGGCCTAACAAAATTAGAAGAACAAGATCTTAAAAATTCCATTTCGATCGTTCCTCAAGATGTAATGGATGATTGGCTGTTGCGACGAGGGAAAAATTTTAAAGTCAATGCTGAGTTAATTGATGAAGTGAAAAAAAATACCTTTTCTTATTTGCTCCTTGGTCGTGATGATGCTTCACCTTACTCTCGGTCACACCAAGAATATCGTTGGTTAGAGAAAAATACGGTAGGATTACCTGCTAGTAAATTTTTATCTTTTCCAGGTGCTGATCAATTAGGTCTGGTGATGCTAGCGCGCGCAGCGAATGATTTAAGGGTTAAAATACCATCTATTGCGGTAAAATATACCCAAGGTGCTGGGGAAAAGACCATTCCTTCTTATGAAGATACTGCAATTGGTAGAACGGTCCGAAATCATATTATTGCAGCTGGTGGAATGCCCTTATTATTCGATGGCCCAGCAGATATCATCCTTGCCATTAATACACCTGTTGACGGTTGGACGCGAGAAGCAGGGGGAGGGGATAATCCTCAAGAAGCCAGCCCAGAAACGTATCTCTTTGTTAAGCAAATACAATCGTATTTGCGCGCTAATAAAAAAGTAGCAGTTGCTGATATTGCCTTTGCCAATGGATCTGATAATTCGTTTATGAACGAGATGACAAAATATAAACTCATTCCAAAGCTAGAATCTTATTCTGGATGGAATACAGCAAGTAATACGGTAGGATATACCATTGGGCAGGCTATCTTTGCCCAAAATATGACAACTAAAAATAAAGATTCGTTAATGGCGGTTCGTTTGCTGGATGAGTGGGCTTATCAAGCCAATATACGCACTACATTGCGCAATGATATTTTGCTCCCTCAAGGTTATAGTGATGTACAGCTGAATGAAATGACTCCTCAATTAATCACTGAAACGGAAAAACAAATGAATGTATTTAAAGAGCAAAATTTATCATGGTTTCCAATAGCTAAAATACATGTTTCTTTTCCTTGGAATCGATTATTTGAAGTTGGAATCAAATTACAATAAATAATTTGCAATGATTTAATTTCTGCCAATTTTTATTGATCATGACGTATGTAATGTATCCCTATTGCTACATTGTTATATACATTCTAGGGGCAAGTAGTATATAATGTTCGAAGGACATTGAAGTTTAGCAATGAGGTGTAATAATGGAACCAGTTATACTATTCTTTCAAAACTATGGTGTAGTGGGGTTATTTGTTGTTTCATTTATTGAATCATTTATTTCCCCAATTTTACCTGATTTATTATTAATTCCTATGGCTTTATCAGCTCCAGAACAGGCTATTTATTATTCAGTCATTGCCACAACAGCATCAGTGCTAGGTGGGATTATTGGGTATTTTATTGGTAACAGACTCGGTCTTCCTGTTTTGCAAAAATATGCACCTGCCAAGCATATTGATACCATTCATAATTGGCTAGAGAAGTATGGTGGATGGGCGATCTTTTTTGCTGCCATGGCACCTATTCCGTATAAATTCGTGAGCATTAGTGCTGGTGTCTTTCGCGTTAATATGGTTGTATTTTTATTAGCATCTGCGATTGGTCGAGGCAAGCGATTTTTGCTAGAAGGAATTTTGATCTTTTATTATGGTCCCCAAGCAGTCGAATTGATCAAACGTTATTCCAATAATTTTATCATTGGATTCATAGCTGTAGCTGTGATTGTAGGTATTGTAATCGTAGCTATGAAAATGAGAAAAAAGCCTGTAAAGGGTGTAAGCTAAATAAAGTAAAAAAAGACTTGGCGTCAGCCAAGTCTTTTTTTATGCCTTAACTTTACACACAAGATAAGAACCAAGATTTTTAAACCAAAGACTTTTATTTTCGAGAGCGTTGATAGCGTTTTGGACATTTGTTTGTGCTATGCTGCCTTCCATATCCATGAAAAAAATATATTCGCCGAGTTCAGTACGAGCGGGGCGAGATTCAATGCGAACAAGATTTACATGAAAACTGGCCAATTCTTGTAAGAGATGATAAAGGCTGCCCGGTTTATCACCTTTGATTTTACAAACAATGGATGTTTTCCAGTTCCCTTCTTTGTAGGCTTCAGGTTCATTACTCAATACAACAAAACGTGTACAGTTATGTGGATGATCTTGGATATCAGCTGCTACAACATTCATATTATAAAGTTTACTAGCGTTCATATTGGCGATGGCTGCATAGTTTTTTGCGCCACTAGCCACGATGCGGACTGCTTCGACCGTACTGACGACTGCTTCAAGCTTGGCATGAGGATAATGCTTGGCAAGATAATGTCGGCATTGGGCGAGGGGTTGTGCATGAGAAACAATGGTGTGAATCTCTTGGTCATCAAAAGATTTTGTCAATAGATGATTGTGGATTGGCCAGACTATTTCTTTGGTAATAAATAAATTGACTTCATGAGCTAAGGTATCGAGAGTAATATTAATTGAACCTTCCAAGGAGTTTTCAATGGGGACGATGGATTCTGTAATTGCACCATTTGCCGTAGCGCGAATACAGGAATCGATGGTTGCATATGATTGGAAGTCCCATTGATCTTTAGGATAATAGTGAGAACAAACATCTTCACTATGTGTACCTTGGGGACCTAGATAGCCAACAATTTTACTATTATTTTTATTCATTGTTTCACGTCCTCATATAAGGTATTTTCAAATCATTTTCTTTTAAATAGGGAAAAATAAAAAACTTCTCATCCCTTAAAGGACGAGAAGTCGTTCTCGTGTTACCACCTTTATGCTTTGCTGCGAGCAAAACATGATTATAAAGTACGGGCATATAGCAGCCGATACTTTCCTTCGCATAACGGTAAAGGATCCGGCACCACCTACCATCTAGAAACACTAGATTTCAGCATGCAACTCCAAGGTGAACTTCACGATCGATCCTGTATCGGGATTCCAGCAATTACCCAATTCTCTGTGACTAGGATGTGATCCTTACTTTTCCTTTTCATCGTCTTTATGATTTCAATTATTAATGGCAAGTTTAACATGAAATCGTTCACTATTCAAGAGTTATTTGAAATATAGAAGAACATGCGAATAAAGTGTAAAAACATGTTGACTACTAAAAGACATTTGTGTTAAAATAATCGTAATTCAATCGGAATAAATAGCAATGAGCAGGACGAGTAAATATGCAAACTCTAGTTCAGCGAGTCGGTGACTGGGTAACCAGAGGTGTGATGACCGACCTATAGAACATATTGAATGGACCTGTGAGCTGTCCCCCCAACGCCTTTTGGCAAGTAGGTCGGATCGGTTGCCACCGTTAACAGGCTAGGGTATCGGACTTTGTCGTCCCGTACTTGAATTGAGATAGAGAGCAGTGGCTTTCTGAATTAGGGTGGTATCGCGAACCATTTCGCCCCTTTATAGGGTGGAATGGTTCTTTTTTTATATTTAAAAACAAAGAGGAGGATGGCCATGTTAAAGAACTTTATTAACCAAGTCATTGTTGGTGAAAATTTATCTCAAAGTCAGGCCCAGGAGGCAATGCAGGTCATCATGTCAGGTCAAGCTGGCGATGTTCAGATTAGCGCTTTGCTGACTGCTTTGCGAATAAAAGGGGAAACAAGTAGCGAAATTGCTGGTTTTGCCCAAACAATGCGAGATTACGCAGTGAAAATTGATTGTGATGGAAAAGAACTCATTGATACGTGCGGCACAGGCGGAGATAAAAAAGGTACTTTCAATGTTTCGACAACAGTCGCTTTTGTCGTGGCAGGTGCGGGCCTGACAGTAGCGAAACATGGTAATAGCGGTGTATCAAGTTCTTGTGGAAGTGCTGATGTGCTCAGTGCTTTAGGCATTCATGTAAACTTGCCGCCAGAAGCTGTAGGAACAATGATTAAGGAGTTAAATATCGGTTTTTTATATGCTCCTAGTTTTCATAAAGCCATGAAGTATGCAGCTAAACCTCGCAAGGAATTAGGATTTCGTACAATCTTTAATTTACTAGGACCATTAACTAACCCTGCTAATGCGAACTGTCAATTGATTGGTGTATATGACCCTGTATTAACGCAAACAATTGGCAAAGCATTGCAGGAACTTGGGGTACGACGGGCCATGGTTGTACACAGCTTTGATGGTATGGATGAAATATCGACACTAGCGCCCACACAAGTGACTGAAGTGCGCGATGCCGAAATACGGTCTTATATCATTGAACCTGCTGACTATGGCTTCAATAGTGGTGTGCCAGAAGATTATCTTGGGGGTACACCGGAGGATAATGCTGAAATTATTATCGAAATTTTAAAAGGTCAAAAGGGAGCAAAACGAGATATTGTATTGATGAATGCTGCTGCTGCCTTACTTGTTGCTGATAAGGCCGCGACCTTAGAAGAAGGATTGACAATTGCCGCTGCTAGTATCGATAGTGGTGCTGCTCTTGCTAAATTAGAAGGGCTACGTAGTGCAAGTCAACGTTATAAGGAGGAATTCTCATTATCATAAAAATTTGTGGTATTAAGTCTTTAGATGCTGCACAAGCAGCCAAAGATTATAGTGCTGATTTAATTGGTTTTGTTTTTGCTGAGAGTCGTCGGCGTATTGAAGTTCCAGCCGCTGAAAAAATTGCAAGTCAAATGACTGGTATTGGTAAAGTTGGGGTATTTGTAAATGCACCCTTACCTGAGGTCCAAGAAATTGCTAAACGTTGTAAACTGGATTATGTACAATTGCATGGTAATGAGTCACCAGAATATTGCCGATTGGTTAACTATCCCGTCATTAAGGCTGTACGAGTCGGAGTCGATTTCGATCCATTGAAGCTTGAAGAGTATCATGTTGATTGGATACTACTTGATAGTTTTGTGCCAGGACAACAAGGGGGAACGGGGATTACTTTTGACTGGAAGAAGGCTCAATTAGAAAGACAGCAGGTGAAAATACCGCTGTTTGTGGCTGGTGGACTGACAGCAGAAAATGTGGAAGAGGCCGTAAGAATTCTTTCTCCTGAAGGTATTGATGTATCTGGTGGAGTGGAGACTGATGGTATAAAAGATCTTGAAAAAATACGGCAGTTCTTAATTGCTGCTCGTCGAGCAAAGGGTGGTATAAATTTATGTTAAATAAAATTACAGAAAAAAAACGCGAGGCAGTGAAAATCGCCAAAGAAGAACGACCACTCGCTCGTTTATTAAAAAATATAATGCCAGGTAGTTTTGCCTTTAGTAAGGCCATTAAACAATCAGACTGGGCGCTTATTGCTGAATGTAAATTGGTTTCACCAGCTAAAGGGCAATTATGCACTGATTATTCAGTGACAGAACTTGCACAGCTCTATACAAAAAGTGGTGCAACAGCTTTGTCAGTCCATACGGACACTCATTTTTCTGGTCAGCTAGAAGATATCGCGGCTGTGCGAGCCGTGACTTCTTTACCAATTTTACGCAAGGATTTTATTATTGATGAGTATCAGATTTATGAGTCTAGAGTGGCAGGGGCTGATGCCATACTCTTAATTGTTCATATCTTATCTGATGAGCAATTGAAAGAATATATTAGCATTGCTCATGGGCTTGGTATGGATTGCTTAGTTGAAGTTCATACTCTGGAAGAATTAGAGCGGGCGCAACAAACTGTAGCAACATTGATGGGCATTAACAACCGGAACTTAGAAACATTTATTACTGATGTACAAAATACTTTTGACTTATTGCCATATTGTGATAAACGTCGCATTGTGATTAGTGAGAGTGGTGTGAGTACAGGAGATGAAGCTTATCGCTTAGAGCAGGCAGGAGTGCGAGGAATATTGGTTGGTGAAGGATTGGTAAAGGCCACTGATATTGGGAGTAAGACTCGAGAATTATCAAAATTAAATCAGATAAATGGAGGAAGAGCACATGCCTAATAAAAATGGACGTTTTGGTGATTATGGCGGTCGTTTTGTTCCTGAAACGGTTATGCCTGCTTTGTTAGAATTAGAAGAAGCCTATAACCGCTTAAAAGTCGATGAAGATTTTCAAAAAGAAGTGTCTTTTTATTTTCGGGAATATGCAGGTCGTCCTACGCGGTTATATTTTGCTGAAAATCTCACAAAACATTATGGCCGAGGTAAAATTTATTTAAAACGTGAAGATTTACTTCATACAGGAGCTCATAAAATTAACAATGCTTTAGGGCAAGCCTTGCTGGCGCGTCGTATGGGCAAGACTCGTATTGTTGCTGAGACGGGTGCTGGGCAGCATGGTGTAGCTTGTGCAACCGTTGCGGCACTATTTGGTTTAGAATGCTGTGTATTCATGGGTGAAGAAGATATTGAACGGCAAGCTCTGAATGTTTTCCGTATGAAACTCCTAGGAACAAAGGTTATACCAGTAACCAGCGGTACAGGGACTTTAAAAGATGCAACGAGTGAGGCGATTCGGTACTGGGTTACTCATGTAGAAGACACTCATTATATTATTGGTTCTGTCGTTGGTCCTCACCCTTACCCAATGATGGTCAGAGATTTTCAAGCAGTCATTGGCCAAGAGGTAGAGGCGCAAATACAAGAAATCTCAGGTTGTAAGTTGACTCATATTCTTGCTTGTGTAGGTGGCGGCAGTAATGCTATGGGGATTTTCTATCAATTCCGTGATCAAAAAGACATTATTAAAATCGGAATTGAGGCGGCAGGTAAAGGACTCGATACTCCAGATCATGCTGCATCTTTGACTCTTGGCCGACCTGGTGTATTACACGGCTCTTTAAGCTATTTACTGCAGGATGAGGATGGGCAAGTCATTCCTCCTTACTCCATATCCGCAGGGCTCGATTACCCTGGTATTGGCGCTGAACATTCTTTTTTTAAAGATACGGGTGTAGTGCAGTATATGGCGATTACAGATGATGAAGCCTTAGCAGCTTTTCAACGGTTAGCGCAAATCGAAGGAATTATTCCAGCCCTTGAAAGCTCTCATGCTTTAGCTTATTTAGAAAAATTGATGCCTGAAACAAAAAGCGATGATGTCGTCGTCGTATGCTTATCAGGCCGTGGTGATAAAGATGTGCAGATGGTAGCAAAGGTATTGGAGGGAACGACATGTCACGTATAGCAGAAAAATTTAAAGAGTTAAAAACCACTGGGCGCAAAGGCTTTATTGCCTATCTAACTGCTGGTTATCCAGATTTAGCAGGTACATTACAGGCTGTTCATGTTCTTGAAGCGGCAGGCGCTGATGTGATCGAGCTTGGTATTCCTTTTTCTGATCCTTTAGCTGATGGTCCAGTGATTCAAAAGGCTGCCACCTTGGCGCTGCAAGCTGGGACGACAACACCAAAAATATTGCAACTCGTACGCACAATTCGGCAAACGTCTCAGATTCCCTTAGTGATTATGACCTATATTAATTCTATCTTAAATGTGGGCGTAGAAAAATTTGTTCGCTCTTTTGCCGACGCAGGTTTGGATGGAATTATTGTACCTGATTTGCCTCTAGAAGAGTCTGAGTTACTTGCTAGGCATTGCCAAGAAGCAGGAATTGATTTAATTCAGCTCGTTGCACCGACAACGACTGCAGAGCGTTTAACAGCCATTTGCCAAAAAGTTCAAGGGTTTGTATATTGTGTTTCGAGTGTCGGCGTAACAGGAGTACGAGAAGTTGATTACTCTCAAATTAGTGCTGTAATCGATACAGTGCGCTCTGAGACCGATGTACCTTTAGCCATTGGTTTTGGTATAGGGAGTGCGCAGGGAGCAAAACAAGCGGCGAAATATGCGGATGCAGTGATTGTAGGAAGTGCGATTATGCAGCGATTTATGGATGAAGGAATTGATTCGATTGATACCTTTGCTACATCAATTCGGCGCGCTTTGGATGAAGGAGTGTGAAGATCGTGAGAGCCTATCCAGAGAAAGACGAATTTTGTAAACTGGCGGAAAAACACAACATTCTTCCAGTATATACAGAATTACTAACTGATATGGAAACACCTGTATCTTTATACTATAAACTTGTGGGCGATGAAGTTGGTTTTATTTTAGAGAGTGCGGAAACCAATAAAACCTTTGGGCGCTACTCTTTTATTGGTGCTGCTCCTTTTGCAACCGTGACAGCAAGGCAGGAGTATTCAGAAATTAAGTCAGGGAAAAAAACTGTGAAGGTAGAAGGTTCGCCGACAACTGTACTGCGCGATTTTATGCAGACCTTCTCTTTTCCTGATTTACCAGGCTTGCCACCTTTTACTGGAGGGGGAGTTGGATACTTTGCTTATGAATCAGTTGCCACTTGGGAACGAATACGAGGCATGCAAACACCTGAAGAGACGGTTTTATCAGAATTACTATTTTGCCAAGTGATCGTCGTCATGGATCATTTGACTCATTCCATCAAACTCATGTATTTGGCTCGCGTTGAACCAGGTAAGGCTGTCGATGAAATTTATGATAAAACGGTTGCAGAGCTGAAAGAATGGATAAAAAAACTTAGGCAACCTGCAGTCTATCCTCAAGATAATATGGCGATGCCAAGGCAAGGGGAAAGTTTACCTATTGATGAGATCGCTCAGGAAAAGTTTACCTCAATCGTCGAAAAAGCCAAGGAGCATATCTTGGCCGGGGATATTTTTCAAGTTGTGTTATCTCAGCAATTTCGAAGTAAACTGAAGAAACATCCTTTTTCCTTATATCGTCGTTTACGCCAAGTAAACCCATCTCCTTATATGTTTTATATTAATTTTGGTGAACGCAAGCTTGTTGGTGCATCACCAGAAATGCTCGTTAAATTATCAGGTGAAGAAGTATTGACTTATCCCATTGCTGGTACTCGTCCACGGGGAAAAGATGGAGAGGAAGATGCTTTGTTAGCAGCAGAATTGTTAGCAGATACGAAAGAAAAAGCTGAGCATGCCATGCTCGTTGATCTAGGACGTAATGATATTGGCCGCATTAGTTTGCCTGGTACAGTGCAGGTGCGCCGGATGATGGAAATTGAAAAGTTTTCCCATGTGATGCATATGGTATCTGAAGTGGCAGGTCGTATTCATCCGAAGTTTAAAGCAGTCGATGTATTATCTGCTTGTTTTCCAGCAGGGACAGTGAGTGGTGCACCAAAAGCACGTGCGATGGAAATCATTCATGACCTTGAAAACTTGCAGCGTGGTCCTTATGCAGGCGCTGTAGGATATTTGGACTTTAAGGGAAATATGGATACTTGTATTACAATACGAACGATGGTCATTGATGGTGATGAGGTTGTCATACAGACTGGGGCTGGTATTGTTGCTGATTCAGTACCAGAAAAAGAATACCTAGAAGTATTACAAAAAGCCAAGGTATTATTCCAAGTGATAGGGGAGGATGATGAGGATGATCATACTCATTGATAATTATGATTCTTTTACCTATAATGTGTACCAATACGTTGCCAATCTTGGGTATGAAGTGTTTGTTGTACGCAACGACCAGATTACCTTAGAAGAGATTGAAGCGGGTGGGTATGAAGCAATCATTATCTCCCCAGGGCCTGGTACACCAGCAGATTCTGGTATTACGAAAGATGTGATTGGGCATTTTGCAGGGAAACTCCCTATCTTCGGAATCTGTCTTGGTCTCCAAGCCATTGGGGAAGTTTTTGGTGGGCAAGTTTTGCGAGCGCCTGAACCAGTACATGGTAAAGTGTCTTTCATTCAGCATGATGGTACAGGAATCTATCAAGGGGTTTCGCCTAATTTTGCTGCTGGACGTTATCATTCTCTCATTATCGATCGTGAAAGTTTACCAGATTGCTTAGAGATTACTTCCACATCTGTTGATGGGCTAATTATGGGGCTTAAACATCGAGACTACAATATTGAAGGGGTACAATTTCACCCAGAGTCTATTTTGACACCTGAAGGTTTGAAACTATTGGAAAATTTTTTGGGCGGAAAAGGGTCAGCGATATAAGTTGCATTAGAAAACATAAGACACTCCCATTCAGTAAATAACTGCTTACTGAATGGGAGTGTCTTTCTATAAGAATCTTTTGTGTAGTTTATATAGGCGTAACCAATGATTTATCGTATACTTATGAATAAGGTATATGATGTGGATAGAGGTGAATTGGATGGAAATTGGTAACGTAAGCCAAGGGGCTGGACAAGCTGTAATGGGCCCTCAACCTAATAATACCCAACAAGTTGGCGAAAAAAAGACAGTAACAGATCAAAATCTCATTATGCAAAAAGACTTTCAAGTGATTTTAAATGAGGGAATTAAGGCGAAACTTGCGGATTTTACAAATCTATTACAACATCGTGAAGAGTTGATCAAATCCTTGCCTGAGGATATCCAAAAAGCGGTGACCGAACTTTTAGAGCAAATGTCATCTGATATTGAACTGCCACAAGGCTTATCGTCTTTACTTACAGGACAAAAAAATATAGCAGAGCAACTGAAAAATATGAGTAATTTATTAGAGTTTGCAGCAACTCTAAATAAAGAAGAAAATAAAGATATAAAGACTTTTTTGCAGAATGTGATTGAAAATAGTAACGATCAACTGAGTACAACTGCAGGACAATCAGCAAAAGAACTTTTGCAACTAGCCAAGCAACTGCTGTCTATTACTACTGTTCCACAAAGTGATTTTAAACAAGCTGTGGAAGAATATTTACAGGCAAAACTACCTGAAAATCTGCAACAGTTAAGTGAAAGTGATCAAAAAATTATCAATCAATTGACTAAATTACTGGAAAAAAATATGTCGTCTGAATTGCAACAATTTGCGAAGGACAATAATCTACCTAAATTACCTGGAGTATGGGCAGCATTAGAAGTTGTTGATGCATGGTCATTTAAAGATATACAACCTAAAACTCTGCAGGCAGCAGCAGATTTATTAAACCAGATCGCTCAAGAGATACCGGCAGGGGAAACTACACTTACAGGACAATTAGAGCAGTTTGTAAAAAGCTTACCTTCAGATGTAAGTAGTAAGGCTACAGTCGTATCTCAGCTAGAGCAGTTTGTAAAAAGCTTGCCTGCAGATGTTAGCAGTAAGGCTGCAGTCGTATCTCAGTTAGAGCAGTTTGTAAAAAACTTGTCTCCAGAGGTTGGTAGCAAGGTGGCAGTCATATCTCAATTGGAGCAGCTTGTAAGACAATTACCTACAGATGTTAGCAGCAAGACTACAGTCGTATCTCAATTAGAACAGTTTGTAAAAAGCTTGCCTTCAGATGTAAGCAGCAAGACTGCAGTCGTATCACAATTAGAACAGTTTGTAAAAAGCTTGCCTTCAGATGTAAGCAGCAATGCTACAGTTGTATCACAATTAGAGCAGTTTGTAAAAAATTTACCTTCAGATGTAAGCAGCAAGACTGCAGTCGTATCTCAATTGGAACAGTTTGTAAAAAGCTTGCCTTCAGATGTAAGCAGCAAGACTGCAGTCGTATCTCAATTGGAGCAGTTTGTAAAAAGCTTGCCTTCAGATGTAAGCAGCAAGGCTACAGTCGTATCACAATTAGAGCAGTTTGTAAAAAACTTACCTTCAGATGTAAGCAGCAAGACTGCAGTCGTATCTCAATTGGAGCAGTTTGTAAAAAGCTTGCCTTCAGATGTTGGTAGCAAGGTTACAGTCGTATCACAATTAGAGCAGTTTGTAAAAAATTTACCTGCAGACGTTAGCAGTAAGGCTACAGTCGTATCACAATTGGAGCAGTTTGTAAAAAGCTTGCCTTCAGATGTTGGTAGCAAGGCTACAGTCGTATCGCAATTAGAGCAGTTTGTAAAAAGCTTGCCTTCAGATGTTGGTAGCAAGGCTACAGTCGTATCGCAATTAGAGCAGTTTGTAAAAAACTTGCCTTCAGAGGTTGGCAGCAAGGCTGTAGTTGTACCACAATTGGAGCAGTTTGTAAAAAGCTTGCCTTCAGATGTTGGTAGCAAGGCTACAGTTGTATCTCAATTAGAGCAGTTTGTAAAAAATTTGCCTTCAGAGGTTGGCAGCAAGGCTGCAGTTGTATCTCAATTGGAGCAGTTTGTAAAAAACTTGCCTTCAGATGTAAGCAGCAAGGCTGCAGTCGTATCACAATTGGAGCAGTTTGTAAAAAACTTGCCTTCAAATGTAAGTAATAAGGCTATAGTCATATCACAATTGGAGCAGTTTGTAAAAAACTTGCCTTCAGATGTTGGTAGCAAGGTTACAGTCGTATCACAATTAGAGCAGTTTGTAAAAAACTTACCTTCAGATATAAGCAGCAAGGCTGCAGTCGTATCTCAATTGGAGCAATTTGTAAAAAGCTTGCCTTCAGATGTTAGTAGCAAGGTTACAGTCGTATCACAATTAGAGCAGTTTGTAAAAAAATTACCTTCAGATGTTAGTAATAAGGCTATAGTCATATCACAATTAGAGCAGTTTGTAAAAAACTTGCCTACAGAGGCTAGCAGTAAGGCTGCAGTCGTATCTCAGTTAGAGCAGTTTGTAAAAAGCTTGCCTTCAGATGTTAGCAGCAAAGCGACAGTCGTATCACAGTTGGAGCAGTTTGTAAAAAGCTTACCTTCAGATATTAGTAGGAAGACTACAGTCGTATCTCAATTAGAACAGTTTGTAAAAAGCTTGCCTCCAGAGATTGGTAACAAGACTGCAGTCGTATCTCAATTGGAGCAGTTTGTAAAAAGCTTGCCTTCAGAGGTTAGTGGCAAAGCGACAGTCGTATCTCAATTAGAGCAGTTTGTAAAAAATTTGCCTGCAGAGGTTGGCAGCAAAGCGATAGTCGTATCACAATTAGAGGAGTTTGTAAAAAGCTTGCCTTCAGAGGTTGGTAGCAAAGCGACAGTCGTATCGCAATTAGAGCAATTTGTAAAAAGCTTGTCTTCAGAGGTTGGTGGCAAAGCAACGGTTGTATCGCAATTGGATAAGTTTGTAAGACAATTGCCTACAGATGTTAGCAGTAAGACTACAGTCGTATCTCAATTGGAGGAGTTTGTAAGGCAATTGCCTACAGATGTTAGCAGTAAAGCTACAGTCGCATCTCAGTTAGAGCAGTTTGTAAAAAACTTACCTTCAGAGGTTAGTAGCAAAGCTATAATAAATGCACAAGTAGAACAGTTTTTAAAGACTTTACCCCCTGAAATAGGTAAAGCTTTAGAACAAGTTTTAAAGCAGGGTAATCTGTCGACTAATTTACGAGGATTGGCAGAGACGTTTACTAATGCGGCAGTACTGAATGAGCATATGACAAATGAACAAAAGTCATCCAGTATGAATTTTGTTAAAGAATTTGCAGGCAATTCTTCATCAGTGCCACAGGAGACCAAGCAGGTATTAACTCAATTGGCGACAAAATTTTCAGATACGGCTGCAATACTTGATCAACTGAAGTTGGTCGTCAAACAACTTAAAACAGAGCTCCTCTCTGGCGATCCCAGTACGTTAGAGAAAGAGCAGAATTCTTTGGATCAATTAACAAAATTATTTGGACCGAATATTCCACAGGCATTGCAAGAAGGAGCAACTAAGCATAGATTAGTGGATTTACCTAAGGTATGGGTATTGTTAAAAGGACTGGAAACAGAGCAATGGCAAGATACTGAACCGCAAAATCTACAAAAATCTGCAGCATTGGTCAAGGAGTTAGCCCAATCCATCTATAAATCACCAGGAGCAACAGGAGAAAAACAGGCTGAACATAGTATTCTTTCTTTTTCCGTTCCTCTTCAGGTTGCTGCGGGGGTTTATTATCCAGCTCATATTCATATTTATCAGCAACAACAGGATGAGAATAGTAGTCAACCAACAGAACGAGAATTTGAGACATGGTTGCGTGTATGTGTAGATACCGAACATATTGGTATGGTGGATAGTGTTTTTCGTTTATATAATGACAATAAGTTAGATGTTCGAGTTACATTCCCGAATACAGTAGCTGCTGATGAATTCTCTCACGATTTAGCCAATATTAAAAAGAGTCTTGATGAGAGTAATTTAAACTTAACAGAAATTATGGTCAATAATATATAGTATTTTATAACGCATTTTATCGCACAATATATGAAAAGCTTGATCAATAGAGAAAGCTTTTCTATTTTTTTTTAGCGTAAAGTATGTTAAAAAAATAACATTCCCAGCAGGAATCATGGTTGACAAGGTCATAGTTTTAAGGAATGAATATGATTACAAATAACAATTTTACCTTATGAGAATAATCGTGTAAGATAAAGAAAAAATAGAATAGTTAAACCAGTGAAACAATTCGCTCATTAATGAATAGTGTCAATTGTCGAAACATTCTATTTTGCCTAGCCATAGTATTTTCTTGAATTTATGTAAAAAATACTTGCAAAAATAGTAAGGCAAATATGTGGCTTATATTTCTCAGGATGAGTAATCAAGGTTTATCAAAGTTCATAGTGGTGTTAGCAGAATAACTTAGGAGGTGTGTTTGTTTGAAAATTATTGTACTAGTCAAACAAGTTCCCGGGACTGATTCGGTGAAACTAGATCCTGTAACTGGAGTCATGGTGCGTACTGGTAAAGACACGATTATTAACCCATTGGATGAAAATGCATTAGCGGAGGCTATTCGAATTAAGAATGCTTATCCTGATGTGACAATCACTGCAGTGAGTATGGGACCAGTATCAGCAATGAAAGCAATTAAAGAAGCAATTGCTATGGGAGCAGATGACGGAGTCTTGGTGTCTGGCAGAGAATTTGCCGGTTCAGATACCATTGCGACCGCAAAGGTTATTGCAGCAGCTATTAAGAAAACAGGCGATTTTGATATGATTCTTTGTGGAGAACGTGCCACTGATGGTGAGACAGGACAGACAGCAGCTATGATTGCGCATTACTTAAATATTCCAGCGCAAACTTATGTATCTGGATTAGAAGTATTAGAAGACGGTGTTATTGTGAAACGTACGGTTGAAAGTGGTTTTGAACGTGTTCAAGTAACTTTCCCAGTACTCGTTTCTGTAAACAAAGACATTAGTGATACTGGATTTCCTACTCTAAGCGGAAAATTGAAAGCTAAACAAGTTCAAGTACCTATGTGGGGTAATGCAGAACTTGGTTTTGATAAGAGTGAACTTGGACTAACTGGTTCGCCAACTCGTGTTGTTAAAATTTTTAGTCCTAAACTTTCACGGGATACTGTTATGGCAAGAGCCAATGGCACAATGAAACCAATTGAAGAGTTGATGTCGTTCTTAGTTCAAAAGGATGTTATATAAGGGGAGGTAGCAATCATGATGTCAAGTTATGTGAATTGTAGTATAGCGGAAGCGAGAAATATTTCCGATTTTAAAGGTGTATTTATACTTGGTGAACAACGTGATGGTAAAATTCAAGCCGTTACCTTCGAACTCTTAACCTGGGGACGTGGAATTGCTGATGAACTCGGATGCGAGCTTGGCTGCGTTTTGCTAGGGGATGAAATTGAAAACATGGAAGAAGTGATTCTGCGTGGTGCAGATAAAGTGTTTTTCATCCAAGATCCTCTTTTCAAAAACTTCTTGCCACAACCTTATAGCAATGCCATTACTCGATTGGTAAATGAGGAAAAACCAGAAATTATTATTGCTGGCGCAACAACTACTGGCCGTACGGTAATGCCACTAGTAACTGCGAAAACTCACACTGGTTTAACTGCTGACTGTACTGAACTTACAATTGATCCTGAGACTAAGTTATTATTGCAAACTCGCCCAGCAATTGGTGGTAACATCATGGCGACAATTAAAACCCCAAATACTCGTCCGCAGATGGCAACAGTGCGTCCACGCTCTGCTAAACAATCTGAGATCGATACTTCCAGAACTGGTGAAATTATTGTTAAGAACTATGCAGGTCCAACAATAATGACAGTTGAAAAATTTCTGGAGTTTATAATAGATACAACTCAAGCCGTTAGTATTGAAGAAGCTGATGTAATTATTGCCGGCGGTAAAGGTATGAAAAATGCTGCAGGTTTTAAAATGGTAGAAGAATTAGCAGAACTGATGGGAGCAGCCGTAGGTGCTACTCGCGATGCAGTTGAGCTTGGATGGTCGACTTATCCTCACCAGATCGGTCTTTCTGGTAAAACCGTTTCACCTAAATTAATCATTGCGATGGGTATCTCAGGTAAAATTCAATTTTTAGCTGGTATGCAGACATCTGATGTCATTGTTGCAATCGATAAAGATCCTGAAGCGCAAATCTTCAAAGTGGCAGATTTCGGTATTGTGGGCGACGTATTTGAAGTCGTGCCTATGCTGATCGAAACCGTCAAAAAAATGAAAGCAATAGCATAAGGAGGTATAGGTCATGCAATTTAACAAAGTAACAGATTCTATTATTAGACAACTAGAAGAAATTCTTGGTGCAGCGAATGTTGTTGTTGATCAGGAAAAAATGGAAATGTATTCTCGTGATGAGACTTCCGATAAACTTTGGGAAAAAATGCCTGAAGTTGTTGTGAAACCTGAGAATGCTCAGCAAATTGCTGAACTTGTGAAATTGGCTAATCGTGAACTGATCCCTATTACTCCTCGTGGCGGCGGTTCAGGTCTAGCAGGTGGCGCTGTGCCAATGCATGGTGGGATGGTCTTGTCTTTAGAAAAAATGAATAAAATTTTAGAAATCGATAACGAAAATTTATTCATGGTACTCGAACCTGGTGTTACGACTGGTGAAGTACAAAAAGAAGCTAAAGCCTTGAACCTTTTTTATGCTGGTGACCCTTGCTCTGCAGAATCTTCCTTCATTGGCGGTAATGTTGCTACTAATGCTGGTGGTAATAAAGCAGTCAAGTACGGTGTAACAGGACGTCATGTATATGGCTTAGAAGTTGTTATGCCTGATGGTGACATTGTTACTTATGGCGGTAAAAATGTAAAAGATGTAACTTTCTACGATATGGTACATTTAATGGTTGGTTCTGAAGGTACCTTAGGAATCATTACTAAGATATGGCTTAAATTGATGCCTTTACCTCAATATGTTGCTGATTTATTAGTTCCTTTCCCTGATATGCAATCAGCAATTAAAGTAGTACCAAAAATCATGACAGCTGGTATTATTCCAACTGCAGTTGAATTTATGGATCATTTATCCGTAAAAGCAGCTGAAAAATACCTAAATAAAACTTTACCTTATAGCCATGCAGGAGCATACATTATTTGTGAAGTTGATGGTAACAGTGAATTGCAAGTGCAAGAAGATTACGAAACCATTGGCAAATTGTGTATGGAAAACGGTGCATTAGAAGTATTCGTTGCTGACAATATCTCAACACAAGATCGTATTTGGAAATCACGTAAAGCATATGCTGAAGCACTTCGTATGATTAGTCCAGTATACTGCATGGAAGATATTGTAGTACCTATCTCCAATATTCCTGCAGCACTCGATGCGATTGAAAAAATTGCAGCGAAATATGATTGCAAAATTCCTAGTGCTGGACATGCTGGTGATGGTAACATTCATGCTACGATTTTGCGTGAAGATCGTGATGAACATGCTTGGCATGACCTGAAATATGCAGTGTTAGCAGAAATCTATGAAGCTGTATATGAGCTTGATGGTAATTTATCTGGTGAACATGGTATTGGTGCAAAACGTGTATCTGCTATGTACAAGCATATGACTAGTGGACAGAAGAAAGTATTACAAACTGTAAAAAGTGCCTTTGATCCTAACAACATTATGAATCCAGGAAAAGTTGTAGCTCTTGGTACAATTGCAGGTTAAAATATGAAAAAAGATTCTGAGTTTCTTTAAGAAATTCAGAATCTTTTTTTGTTATTTTAGCTTTATAGTCTAATGGAATAATTAAGTAAGAGATGTACGAATCAAAAAATAGAATAATCTTAAACGTGACTCAATTTTTATGAAAAGTGATAAGCTGGGTTATTCTATATAATTATGATACAATAGGCTGAGAATATAATTGATAGTATCGGAAGGATGAGACTGGTGTTTGACTTTTCTACGGCAAAATTGGAGAATTTAATTATTCATCAGGTGGGCAATAAACTACGGGATGAAGGTCTTTTTGTTTCGCCGACTGTATATGAGATGAAAGATGGAAATGTGGAAGAATTACTGCTTAAGTATTTCTTATCATCGTTTAAAAATAAAGTACTATATAAATTCTTTCATGAAACAGACATTCATTTAAATGAATTATATATGTATATTAGCAGCATCTTTATTGATCCAGATTCTTTTTATACCCAATCGGTGAATATTTTAAAACATCTATATGAAAAATCTTCCCACCCTCAAATTAAAGGTGGAGAATTTTATATGGTTTATTTTACTGATTGTATTGTAAACGAACAAAAAACTGATGGGATTGGAATTTTTAAAACAGAGAAAAAAGAAACTTATTTAAAAGTGACTCGATATGCGGAAGAATTTGTAGTCGGTAGTGAGAAAGGTATTAATATAAAAAAATTAGATAAAGGTTGTATTATTTTTAATGCTGATTCAAGTGATGGATACCGAGTAGCGATTGTAGATGCTGTGAATAAAGGTAATAATGAAGCTTTATATTGGAAAGATGATTTTTTGCGTCTTACTAATGTCCAGGATGGATATTTTCACACTGAAACTTGTTTGACTGTTTGTCAGGATTTTGTTGAAAATATTTATGGTGAAATACATCAAGCTGATCGCAAAGATAAAGTTGTGTTTATGAATGAAGCTGTCGCTTATTTTGATAAACATAATGAATTTAATCTTGAAAATTTTGTACAAGAAGTCGTTAAAGAACCTGAACTGATTGAACAATTTAAAGAACATAAAGAAAACTATGATATCAACCAAGGTCTCGCGGCGACAGAACGATTTAATATTTCAAGTCCCGCAGTAAAAACCATGAAACGAAAAATTAAAAATTTAATTAAGCTTGATACTGAATTTGAAATTAAAGTGAAAAAATCAAGCTCAGAAATGGACAATATGCAGTTTATTGAACGTGGTTTTGATGATGAAAAAGGGATGAATTTTTATAAAGTATACTTTAATGAAGAAGAGTAAAATACAAATAATTAAAATAAGGATGATATAATATGAGTTCTCAAAATGAATTAATGACATTGATTGGCCAATTGCCTGAAGAAAAAATCCCAGAAGCCATACTTTTAATAAAAAATTTGCTTGAAAAAGAAAGTGAAAGTGGAGCTGCGACTGCAATTGCTCCAACTCCAACTCAGTTAGACCCTTTAGATGCGTTTATGTCAATCGTTGTGCATTCGATGACCAATGCAATGTATGATTTATCAACGGATGCACGGCGTAAAGACGAAAAAGTCATGGCCAATCGTTTTGAAGCATATCGAAAGAAACTCTCAGAAGGATGGCAAACTTATCAGGGTAAAAAATAAGAATTAAGAGAATAATAAAACAACTGTATTAAAACACAATTGAAACACAATTCAAACACTTTAAAACAACTGTTGTAAGAAGTTATGTTTAAAAAAAAACAAATCAATCATTAATAAAAATTTTTGTGCTTTACATATAGGCTAGTGCAGAATTCATCAGTGAATTTTTGTTGATAAAACAAAAACTGGCATGAATATTGCAAAGGAGTAAGACAAGAATAGAAAAACTTAATGGCACATGGAGGCAGGCGATGATCGGGGTAGTAATTGTAACACATGGAGGTTTAGGTGGTGCTTTACTGAATGCGGCCGAACTCATTATGGGTAAACAAGAACACGTTCAGGCTGTTGCTTTTGAATCAGGACAAGCTGTGACTGATTTGCAAGTTCGTATTGCACAGGCTTCTAGGCAAGTGGACAAGGGGCAAGGTACATTGATTCTAGTTGATATTTTAGGTGGAAGCCCTTATAATGCCTCAGCCTTACTCGCAGTGGAACAAACAAATACTGAGGTCATTACTGGTGTTAATTTGCCTATGTTATTTTCAATCTTACCCGTGAGGAATCTAGATCTTACAAGTATAGCTGATGTGGCAGTCCTTGGCGGTCGTAATGGTATTAAAAAGTTTACTATGAATCATGTATCCTAAATCTTTTGTTTTAAACAGGCTATGAGCAGAAAGTGAGAGACGATGAGTATTGAATTAGTCAGAATTGACGATCGTTTAATTCATGGGCAAGTTGTAATGGCGTGGAGTAAAGCTGTATCTGTAAAAAGGATGGTTGTGATTGATGATAAAGTCGCTGTCGATGCCATTCGCAAAATGCTACTCGAAACGGTAGCACCTCCAGGTGTAAAAGTTTCAGTTCTCACTGCAAAGCAAGGTATCGAAGCTTTGCATACAAAAAAATTTGGTAATGAAAAATTATTATTATTGTTTACCAATCCCATGACCATATTGACTTTGATTGAAGGTGAAATCCCGATTCGTAAAGTTAATATTGGTGGTATGAGTTTTAGCCAAGGCAAGACTCAACTGACCAAGGCCGTTTCTGTCGATGAAGAAGATCGAATTGCATTTAAAAAACTTCATCAACATGGCGTTGAACTTAACATTCAAATTTTGCCTAATGATACTCCTGTTGATATCATGACGAAGATAGAATAGAGGCAAACGAGACGGAGGGACTATGTTTACAGCATTCATGGTGGCGCTGGTAGGGTTTGCAGCTGGAATTGAAAGTGTATTAGATGAATTTCAATTTCATCGCCCTTTGCTGGCTTGCACACTAACTGGTTTGGTCATGGGTGATATGGGTACTGGAATTTTAATTGGCGGTACCTTGGAAATGTTGACCTTAGGTTGGATGAATATTGGAGCAGCACAAGCGCCTGATACGGCAATTGCTAGTATTTTATCGACAACTTTGGTGATCAGCGCTCATCAAAGTGTGCCAGTCGCAATTGCCCTTGCTATACCATTGGCAGCTGCCGGACAAATTCTCACCATTTTTGTACGTACTCTTTGTGTATATTTTCAACATCGTGCAGATTATTATGCACAGCTTGGTCATACTGCAGGGATTACATTAGTTCATGTATTAGCTTTATGTGTACATGGTTTGCGTGTTGCGATTCCAGCTTTTTTAATTGCTTATTATGCTGATGCTGAAATCATTAAAGTGTTGTTACAAAGCATTCCTCAGGTTATTACTGGTGGTTTACAGGTTGCCGGTGGGTTTGTTGTTGTTGTTGGGTATGCGATGGTAATTACGATGATGAAATCAGGACATTTGATGCCTTTCTTCTTTTTAGGCTTTATCGTGGCTACTTTCTTACCCATTAATTTAGTTGGTATTGGTATTTTGGGAGTTGTGCTGGCCATGATTTATCTACAGTTAAAGTATCGGCAGGAAGAGGGATAGGAGGGCAAAGAACGATGGATAAAAAACTGACTAAAAGTGATTTATTCTGGGTGTTTTTCCGCTCTAATCTTCTTCAGGGATCCTGGAATTATGAACGCATGCAGGCTTTGGGATATTGTTTTTCCATGGTGCCCGTTATTAATCGATTATATGATCAGCGAGATGACCGAATTAGTGCTTTAAAACGTCATTTGGAATTCTTTAATACCCACCCTTTTTTCATTGGACCTATTTTAGGTGTAAACTTAGCCATGGAAGAGCAAAAAGCCGATGGTGTAGCCATTGAAGATAGTACTATTAATGCTGTCAAAGTCGGATTAATGGGACCATTAGCTGGGGTAGGTGATCCAATTTTTTGGGGAACCTTACGCCCTGTCACTGCAGCCTTAGGTGCTGGTTTGGCAATGACAGGGAATCTTTTGGGGCCTCTGTTATTTTTTCTGCTATTTAACATCGTACGTTTGGCAGTACGTTGGTATGGTTTGGTATATGCTTATAAAGCAGGTCTTGGTATTATGCAAGATGTGAGTGGCGGTAAGCTGGGAAAATTAACTGAAGGTGCATCGATTTTAGGTTTATTCGTTATGGGCGCTCTTGTTGCAAAATGGACTTCAATCACTGTACCTATTGTGATCATTCCAAGTAGTGATAAAGTGATTAGCATTCAGGATAGCTTAAATCAATTAATGCCTAATTTATTGCCTTTGGGTCTAACATTTTTATGTATTTATTTACTCCGAAAGGGAATATCTACATTAATGATTATGATGGCATTATTTATTTTTGGAATTTTCGGCTATTGGGCAGGGGTATTGAGTTAAATCATGAATAATATATAGTAAACATATATTAAATATAAAAAAAGGTTGTGTAAAAAATGGAATTAAATTTACAAATTAAAAATAAGGCAGGACTACATGCAAGACCAGCAGCTCTATTTGCACAAAAAGCTTCTTCTTTTAAATCAACAGTAATGATTCTTAAAGGTGAAAAAAGTGCCAATGCGAAAAGTATCATTAGTATTATGGGCTTAGGTATAAAACAAGGTGAGTCTATCGTAATCAAAACTGAAGGTGCAGATGCGACTGAAGCAGCTACAGCTTTGAAAAAATTAGTTGATGAACAATTTGGAGAAGAGTGATAATATGTGGAAAATAGAAGGAATTCCAGCTTCGGCAGGTATTGCTATCGGTCAGATTATGCATATTGAGGAGTCTGTAAGTGATTTTTCACGTGTCGTAGATCCAAGTGAAATTTCTAAGGAAAAAGAACGATTTTTAGCAGCACAACAAGTTGCGGAAACTGAGCTTGATGCTTTGCAAGAACGCACAGCTTTGACTGTTGGTGAACACCAAGCTGAAGTTTTTGCTGCACATAAATTAATGGTACAAGATCCATCTTTAGTTGATGCTGTTTTTGAAGAGATTCAGACGAATTGTGCAAGTGCAGAAGCAGCAGTGGAAACGGCTGCAGAAGCCATTGCTAGTATGTTTGCTTCTATGGATAATGAATATATGCGTGAACGGGCAGCCGATATTAAAGATATTGCTAAACGTCTAGTACGCATATTGCAAGGTAAAGTGGATGATGTACAGTATACAGGTATTTTAGTTGCTCAAGATTTATTGCCATCAGATACTGCATGTATTGATTTTGACTGTGTATCTGGTTTTATTACTGCTCTTGGTGGTAAGACATCTCATAGTTCTATCTTGGCGAGGGCAGCAGGACTTGCTGCCGTTGTTGGAGTGGGCAATGTCATTGAAAAATTGAATAATGGCGATATGGTGATTATTGATGGTCATGTTGGTCAGGTACTTGTCAATCCTGAGGAATCTGTCTTAGAAGAATATCGTCAGCGTATGCTGGCTGAGCAAGCTAGAATCGCTGCTTTGGCAGAAATCAGCCATTTAGCAAGTGTAACGATTGATGGGCATCATATTGAAGTGGCTTCCAACATTGGTACACCAGCTGATATGAAAAAAGTACTTGAAGCAGGGGCTGATGGAGTCGGTCTCTTCCGCACTGAATTTTTATTCTTGGATAAGACCAGCGTGCCAACAGAAGAAGAACAAGTTGAATCTTACCGCGCTGTACTTACAGCTGCGCCGGATAAAAAAATTGTCATTCGTACTCTTGATGCTGGTGGAGATAAGCAGCTACCTTTTATCGGAGGGTTGAAGGAAGAAAATCCAGCATTAGGTCTTAGAGCCATACGACTCTGTATGGTATATAAAGATATCTTTAAAACACAATTACGGGCATTGCTTCGCGCTAGTGTTGAAGGAAACTTACATATCATGTTTCCAATGATTGCGACATTAGATGAGCTACTAGATGCCAAAGCCTTATTGAAAGAAGTGGCTGATGAACTTACAAAAGAAGGCGTTCCTCATCGTGCAGATGTACCTGTCGGTATTATGATTGAAGTTCCATCCGCTGCTGTGATTGCTGATATACTAGCTCCAGAAGTAGATTTTTTCAGTATTGGAACGAATGATTTAGTGCAATATACGATGGCTGCTGACCGTATGAATGAACATGTGGCTTGGCTCAGTGATTATTTCCAGCCTCCAGTTATTCGCTTGATTGCCAATGTTGCAAAAGCAGCACAAGAACATGGTAAATGGGTTGGTATGTGTGGCGAGATGGCTGGAGATTCCTTAGCAACACCTCTCCTTGTTGGTCTTGGCTTAACTGAATTATCTATGAATGCTCGTTCTGTGCCTATGGTTAAAAATCTTGTTCGTAAATTGACGGTAGAGCAAGCAAAAGAGTGGGCAAAACAAGTTCTCATATTGCGTACCACAGCAGAGATTAAAGGGAAACTTGAAGAAATTAATAAAAGTTTTGAACTATAATAGATAAAAACGGACACTTTTTTTGCACTAATAGAATTGATGAATTGGAGGTGGAGTGTTTATGTTGAAACGTATTGCCGTTATGACGAGTGGTGGTGACTCTCCAGGTATGAATGCTGCCATTCGTGCTGTTGTACGAGTTGCCATTCATGAAGGCGTGGAAGTCTGGGGAATTTATAATGGTTATTCAGGTATGTATGAAGATCAAATGGTCAAATTAGATTCAAGATCAGTAGGTGATATTTTGCAACGTGGCGGGACCTTTCTAGGGACAGCCCGGTGTGAACATTTCAGAACCGTAGAGGGACGCCAAAAAGCTGTTGATAATCTAAAAAGTCATGGTATTGAAGGATTGGTCGTTATTGGTGGCGACGGATCAATGACTGGAGCTCAATTGCTATCTGAAATGGGTATTGCTGTGATTGGATTACCTGGTACCATCGATAATGATATTTGGGGTACTGATTATACAATTGGTTTTGATACGGCAAGTAACACAGTTGTTGATGCCATCAATAAATTGCGTGATACTGCTTCCTCCCATGGTCGAGTCATTGTTCTGGAGGTCATGGGACGTAATTCAGGTTGGATTGCCATGACTGCTGGGCTTGCAGGTGGTGCAGAACATATTTTGATTCCTGAGATGAGTGTAAATTTAGATGAGATATGCGAAGAATTGACGCACTCTCATGCATCAGGAAAGAAATATAGTGTGGTTGTTGTGGCTGAAGGGGCAGGTAGTGCAGTTGAAATTGGTAAAAAGATTGTGGCTGTGACTGGACTTGATACACGAGTATCTGTACTCGGCCATATCCAGCGCGGAGGGTCACCGAGTGTGTTTGACCGTATTCTTGCCAGTACTCTTGGAGAACATGCAGTACTTGCCTTGATTGCAGGCTTATCTAATGTCATGTTTGGTTTCCGAAATGGTGGGGTTGTTACGATTGACTTAGCTGATGCCATTAGGCATAAACGTACAATTGATCCTTCCATGTTTAGACTTGCAAACTTATTGGCAAAATAAGAAAAAAGAAAGCATTGGGGAATGACCTAATGCTTTCTTTTTTCTTATAAGCTTAGTGCTTGTTATCAATCGGGCAATTGTATAAATGCACGGTAGCATTTATAATTATGTATAAAATACCTGTCGTGGTTGGTGCTGCCCTAAAGGAGAGCGAAGAGATGAAACGGCAATTAAAAGTATTAGAAGTGTTAGATGGACTCTGTGATGAAAAATTAAATATATCTATGGTAGAGCAGTACAAGCCCAGTGGTTTTACAGCTGAAGAAGTTGCCGAAGTTGCTGGATTTTCACGTAGTAATGTGAGTAGTGATTTGAATGCTTTACATAGAGAAAAACTTGTTGTAAAAATAGTAAGCAGATCTACATATTATGTAACGGTTAAATGGGTAGAAAAAAAATTCCCCCTACTGGTTAATAAAGTTCCTGAGGTGGTTCGTCATCAACGAGAATTTGCAGAGCAGGTACTTGAGGAAAATGGATCGTTGACCAAGATACCTTCTAATTTTTCTAAAGCAAATGATGTAACGCATGTAGTAAATCCAACTATAGTAACTCCTTTGACAGAGAACCATGATGTTTTTGGAGGATTGATCGGCGCATACGATAGCCTGAAAATTGCAGTAGAACAAGCAAAGGCTGGTGTTTTATATCCGCCTAAAGGTCTAGATACTCTCCTTGTTGGTCCGACTGGCGTAGGTAAAACCTTATTTGCGGAATATATGTATCGCTTTGCTTATAGTCAAGGAAAGATTAGCCCCAGCGGTCAATTTGTTGTATTTAATTGTGCTGATTATGCAAATAATCCTCAACTTTTAATGTCCCAACTTTTTGGGCATGTACGCGGTGCTTTTACTGGTGCAGATAAAGATAAAGTTGGTTTGGTCGAAAAGGCTGATGGCGGAATGTTGTTTTTAGATGAAGTTCATCGTCTGCCGCCAGAAGGGCAGGAGATGCTCTTTTATCTCTTAGATCGTGGTGATTTTCGGCGTATGGGAGATAGTGATAAAGTTAGACATGTTGCTGTAAGAGTCGTAGCGGCAACGACTGAAAATCCAGATTCGACTTTATTAAAAACCTTTTTGCGCCGTATTCCAGTATTGGTACAATTACCTGAACTTTCAGCTAGACCTCTGCAAGAACGATTTGAACTAATTAAATTTTTGTTAGCGAGAGAGGCTGTGCATATTCAGGCCAAAGTTATTGTGAGTCAAGAAGCATTGTGGGCTTTACTGCTTTATCGCTGCATTGGTAATATTGGACAATTACGTAATGACTTACAATTAGTCTGTGCGAAAGCCTTTTTACACCGCACTGATAAGAATCAACCGGTGAGGATTACGTATGAGGCTTTGTCACCTAAAATAAAGCAAGCCATTGTCTATGATCCTCAAGCACGACTTGAGACCAGTAAAATTTTATGTACTCTTGGCAGTGAAATGTTAATTCAGCCTGATGGATTAGCAGCAGAGGGCGAGGGTAACCGTAGTTTACCAAAAGATTTTTATCAAACCATTAATGATCGGATGCAATTTCTCAAATCCCAAGGAATTGGGCAAATTGAAATCGTTCAATGTATTGAAATGGATGTTGAAAATTATTTTAAGCAATTAAATCCAACGCAGCTAGAAATATCCCAAGAATATTTGCAAACCATTGTACCACGTGAATTTTTAGTGGTTTTTGATGAAGCTTTTAAGAAAGCTGAGAAAGAAGGACGATCATTGAGTCGTCGTCTGTATTATGCATTGGCAATTCATACGGCATCGACGGTAGAGCGAATACGGAGTGGATTACCCATTGTCAATCCGAATGTGAAATCAGTTGCCCTCGAGTATCCCAAAGAATATGTGACGGCAACGGGGATGGCTGAGTATATTGGTCTTAAAATGGGTGTTTCTATGCCGCAGGATGAAATCAGTTTTATTGCATTAATGTTAGCAACCTTTGATGAAAGGCATAACCGGGAAGAGTGCAGAGTTGGTGTATTAGTCATTACCCATGGAAATTCCACTGCAAGTAGTATGGCTGAATTTTGTAATAAGCTCCTTGGTGTTCAACATGCAAAAGCGATTGATATGCCACTTGAGGTTAATGTTGATTGGGCGATTGAAAAGACCGTTGAAATAGCTAAGAGCATTGATGAAGGTAAAGGCATTATCGTGTTAGTTGATATGGGGTCATTATCAAGTGTCGCTAAAGCTGTGACTCGCCGCACAGGCATTGTAGTAAAAAGTGTTGAAATGGTCAGTACCTTAATGGTATTACATGTATTACATAAAGCAATCTTGCCACAAAATGATATTAATATGGTTTATCGTGCCGCCTGGACAGCACGTAGTATGTCCCAAACCGCAGCAGTGCCTACAGATGATCTAAGTGGTGATCACAAAGATCGAGCTATTGTTACGACTTGTCTCACAGGACAAGGAACAGCAGTCAAGATTAAAGGGTTACTCGAAAAACTTTTGAATCAGTGGGAATTATTTAATATTCGTGTCATTGCAGTCGAAGCCGGTGATGATGAGTTATTACAAAAACGTCTTTTATCATTGCTCCATTCCTATGAAATTGTAGCAAGTGTAGGCAGCATTGATCCTGAAATTGCCGATAAGCCTCACATTTCTCTTGAAGAATTGATTCAAGGTGGAGCAGGTAGTGAGCTGCGCCGCTTATTAACAGAAGGTTTAAAGGCTTCTGATGTTGCTGATCGTTATACAGATCGTGGTATGGATTGGGAAGTGATGCGTGGGATGGTTGCCGGGATGTTAGATGAATTTTTAACCTTTGTCAATCCCAGGAAAGTATTAGATACGTTGATGATTTGTATCCGAAATTTAGAAGAAGAATTACAAATTCATTTTTCTTCATCAGGTTTGGTACGTATGTTGGTACACTCTGCGTGTATGGTCGAACGATTAATCACCCAGGCCCCTATTAGTTATCCTGATACGGCTCAATTTATTGCTGAACATTCACTAAAATATTCAGTACTCAAAGGGGTTATTCAGGCTTTAGAGCAACAATTTAATGTGATTGTAAATGATGAAGAATTATGCCATTTGATTGAAATTATTAAATTAGAACAAAAGAAGCCTTATGTAGAATAATTTAATAGAATAAAAGAGGAGACCAGTTAGATCTGGTCTCCTCTGTCGTAGGTATAATCAAATTCAACGTTTGAGATATTGTTTACGACAATGTCGTCGGTTACGGGATCGGGTAATAAAATATAATCTTTAGCTGAGTATGATTTAATTTTTTTGGGGCTTTCTTCAAAATATCCTCTTTTATTTGGTGCATATACTGGTCTTCTTTTTTTCATGTTCATACCTCCTGTTAGTAGATGATTACATAGAGTGGTAGTTCTTAGTTTCCCACTTAACAAGAGAAGTATTTACATCATGAAAAAAATATTTCTTGTCCTTTATGATGAATCTCAACTGTGTGGATGGATAAGCTTTTTGCTTTGTCGGCAAAAGCCGTTGTAGCATCAAAATCTTTGCCAAAGTGCATAGGAACTAATAACTTTGGTTTGAATTGATCGGCAAAGTAGTCAGCGCCTTTGGAATAAGATTCTTCCATGCGGCGATCAACTGGGAAGAATGCAATGTCAATTGTAGTGATTTTCTCAGCTATTTTTGCGATTTCTGCTTTAAAATTAACTTCTGCAGCTTTTCGATCTGCTAAACTTTCCCCTGTCCAATCCCACCAATTCAGATCGCCAGCATGAAAAATAGAAAGGCCATCGAGCTGTACAAAAAAAGAGATGCCTTGGTCAGTGGAACCAAAGGTTTTAATCCTAACTTGTCCAGCAGTTACTTCTTCATAAGCTGATACTATATGGCAATTCAATTGACTTGTATTTATCTCTACATCGCTACTTAAAATATATGTAATTTCAGGATTGTCCTTTGCCCACTCAATCACAGCAGGATCGAAGTGATCAGCATGATTATGAGAAACAAAGACAAGAATATTTTTTTTGTCTTTTAAATAGTCACTTGTAATAATCCCTTCTGTAATACTAAGATTTTTGCCAGGAACAGGCTGATAATAATCAAAGATTAGAAAATGATTGGCTGTTTCTACAGCATAACCACTGTGAAATAAGTGAGTAATTTTGGCAGTTGGAGTATTCATTCCATTCACCTCATAACTTTTAGATTTATTATTACATAATCTTTGGAAATGCACAACAGTCTGAATTGCTCTTATCACTCGTTCGGGAGATAAGGAATGCATACAGTTTAGGTGGGTAAGGGGACAGCTTTTTTTATGGCAAGGTCTGCAGTTCATTGATTCTTCTAAGATAATATGCTTGCCAGTTAGTGGACCAAATTTTTGTGGATCAGTCGGACCAAAGAGGCTGACCGTTGGAATTCCTAGCCCAATTCCCATGTGGAGAGGTCCTGTATCGCCTGTTACCAGCACACTGCATTGGGAAATAAGTGCAGCTAATTGTAATAGACTTGTTTGATTAATTGCATTGATGATAGGTCGATTTAATTGCTGTATAATGGACTCTCCTAATTTTTGTTCACCTGGACCGCCACATAATAAAATAGGCTCATTATTTTTAAAAGAATTGATTACAGCAGCATAATATTCAGTTGGCCAATTTTTGGACGGCCACGTTGTCCCTGGATTAAAAGCAATGATGGTATCTTGCTTTGAGATCCCATGATCACGCAGAAAATCAGTAGCAAATGTAATGGCTTCCTCTGGAAGCTGTAGAGTCATAGCATACTCTTTTGAATGGATGCCTAAGGGTTTTAGTACGCTGAGATAACGCTGAATAACATGCACTTCCTGTGGTGAACTAGGAGCAATTTCATTCATAAATAACCAATTGAGTTCACGGGTATGATCCATACCAATACGGCGTGGTGCTTTACTGGCAGCGGCAATCATACCACTCAGAAATAAACCATGAATATCTAAGACTACATCAAAATGTTTAGATTCTAAGTCAGTTTGTAATTTTTGCCACAATTTCCAAGCTGATTTGAATTGACCGCGGCGCATGTGAGTTTCCCAGCGTTCACGCGGCCAAATGTAGAGTTCATCAATATATGGATTTGAAGTTAGTAAACTTGAAGGGACTTGACCGACGAGCCATGTGATATGACAATCTGGAAAAGCTATTTTTAGAGCTTGAGCAACGGGAGTAGAGTGCAAAACATCACCAATTGAACTCAAACGAATGATCAAAAATCGTGTTTTAGTAAACATAAAATTCTCCCTGAAAACGGATATTGCTGATTATAGTTTTACCAATATAGATTATTATAGTATATATTTTGCAAATAATGTATGAAAATAAAATAAATAAAAACCACCGAGTTGAAGTGACCCCAAAAAGTTAGACAAATATTTTTTATGCAGCCGAGAGGGTTTGCTGCCTGTGTAGAGCAGGCGGCAAACCTTTTAGTTTTATCTTAATACGACGGTCATTGTAGTAAGTGAGATAATCGATTAGTTCCTGCTCGAAATGTTCCATTGAATCAAACTCTTGCAGATATAATAACTCAGTTTTAAGTAAGCCAAAGAAGTTTTCCATAACAGCATTATCAAGGCAGTTCCCCTTACGACTCATGCTTTGACGGATACCTTTGGCCTTTAGCATGCGCTGATACGGTTTCATTTGATATTGCCATCCTTGATCAGAGTGGAAAATTAAATTTAAACCGTCTGGTATTTTCTCAAAAGCTTGTGTCAGCATGTCTGTAATAAGTGAAAAGTATGGACGTTTACCGATGGCATAGCTGACGATATCACGGCTGCACAAGTCCAGAATGGGAGACAGATAAAGCTTTTCTCCAAAGAGAGAAAACTCTGTGATATCCGTAACCCATTTTTGATTTGGCTTGCTGGCCTCAAAGTTACGATCTAATATGTTTGGAGCAATTTTTCCTACTTCTCCACGGAACGAATTATATTTCTTCATCCGTACCCGACAGAATAAGCCAAGCTGTTTCATAAGTCTCTGTACGGTCTTGTGGTTGATGGTGATTCCTCTGTTTTTCAGTTCAAGTGTAATGCGGCGATACCCGACGCGCTGTTTATTTTCAGTATAGATTAGTTTTATTTCATCTTTGACTTTAGTATATTTGTCTGGCATCGCCAGTCTCTTACGATGATAGTAATACGTAGCACGTGACAGTTTCGCTACGGCGAGAAGTACATCGAGCTTGTGTTTATACCTTAGTTCCGTTATGACTTGTGCTTTTTCTCTCGCTGTACTCTCTCGGTCACTAAGGTATTCAACTTTTTTAGATAGTCAATTTCCGCACGCAATCGTTGGTTTTCAGCGATTAAGTCTTCTTCAACCTTTTTATCCAGGTTTGGCTTACGCCCTTTTCGTGAGCCGCTGTCAGCACTGGCACGGCCACGCCGATCAACGAATAGTCCTTCAGGACCTTCCTCTAGGTAAATACGTTCCCATTTTATAATTATTCCATGGTCTGGAATCCCGAATTTCCGCGCTGTTTCACGATAAGCTAACCCATGTATTCGCATAGACTCTACTACTTTTTGCTTAAACTCTCCAGTAAAAGGTATTCCTTTTGGCATGAAAAAGCACCCCCAATTTTATTCAGTATATCATACTGTCTAACTTTGGGGGTGCAGTTCAAGTTGGTGGTTCATAAAGTGAGATAATTAGAACATTCCTTTTTTACGTAGGACAATGCCAACGGCAGAGCTGGCAAACAGGGCTATCATCAAAACAATCCAAAATCCAATTTCTGTTCCTTGCCAAGGGACTGTTAACGTCATACTCCAAAAACTTGAAATCATAGTAGGAATTGATACGACAATGGTGATAGAAGCCAAAAATTTCATAATGTGATTTAAGTTATTATTGATGACGGAGGAAAATGCATCCATCATACTGCTGAGTATTTCACTATAAGTCTGAACTAGCTCGAGGGCTCGTTTATTTTCGATAATTACACTTTCCAGAACATCCTCATCCTCTTCATGCATTTGCAGTAAGTAACGCATTTGTGGGTCAGAACGCATACGAAGAATTGTTTCAGCTACAATCACATTGCCGCGCAGGGCTGCTGTAAAGTAGGTGAGGCCTTTTTCTAAGTCAAGAAGTTGGAATACTTCTTGGTTATTTGTTGATTTTCGTAGGCAAATTTCAATCTCGTTTGTTCGCCGGCGGATATGGCGAATATACTTTAAAAAAATCGTGTCGGCATGATATAAGATTTGAAAGAAGAATTGGGTCCGCTTTGTTGTATCAAATAAGAAACGGCTGCCTTCAGCAAGATCTGGGATAACTTGTATTAATTCTTCGCTAATTGTTATGGTTAAATCAGGTGTTAAAATAATACTAAGAGGCCTAGTTTCATAGCGATCATCCCCTTGAGATATTGGTACATTGATAATCGCAAGGATGCATTTTTTTCCTAGAATAATTCTAGGGCAATCATCTTCATCAACAGCAAAACGAAAAAAATATTCTGGTATTTCAGCTGTAGTTGCTAGTTGGAGGATTTCTTCAGGTGTTGGATCAATTAATTTTATCCAAGCACCTTTTAATGAAGAATCCCATGATACTTCTTCAAGTTGATTTTGTAGTGTTTTATATGCTGTTATCATAAGAATCTCCTTATTGAGCCCAGTTTTTCTTTAGCCTTTTTGTACCCAATACTGGGCTTTTGAAATTCCTTCCAGATCGATGTTCTCCACAATTCCAACGATGGCTGCATCAACGGCACTATCATCATTTCCCATAATATGACGAGCAGAACTTCCTGTTGAGATTAGTACTGTATCTCCGTTTCCTGCTCCAATTGTATCGACAGCAACTTGTAGGCTAATTGTATTCATGCCATCCAAGTTTAAAGGTTGTACGACTAATAGCTTACTACCTACAAGAGTTTGATTCTTAGTAGGCGCTACTACCGTTCCGACTACTTTGCCAAGCCACATGGAAATACCCCCTGTTATTCTTATACGATGATCATATATCTTGTTTGACTAGAGGCAGAGGATTCCCTTTGTATTATCTTGTGAGGTTATATCATATTTTTGTGTTTGTACTTTGTTAAAGAACTTTTATAAAAATACTCTCGATTTCCTGTTGGGTGCCTTGACGAGGGTTCGTTAAAGCGCATACATCTTTCAGAGCATTCTCGGCCAACGTCGGAATATCTTCGGGTTTAAAGCCACGAACTTTAGAGAGATTTTGAAGGATTCCTAGGTCACTAATGAGTTCTCTAATGGTATCAATTGCCATTTTACCAGCACATTCTAAGGAAAGACCAGTTATATCCTTACCGAGTACTTTCGCAATATCGGCATATTTATCTGGAACACTAGAAAGGTTAAATTCAGCAACAGCAGGTAGCATGAGAGCATTTGCCAAACCATGGGGCAAATTATAAAATCCACCGAGTTGATGAGCCAGTGCATGTACATATCCTAGACTGGCATTATTGAAAGCAATACCAGCCAGATATTCTGCATAAACCATCATCTCTCTTGCCTCAATATCCTTGCCATTTTTTACAGCTGGTTTTAAATATTTCACGATGAGCTCAATGGCCTTTAATGATTTGCAGTCTGTAACTGGGGTTGCATTGGTTGAGACGTAGGCTTCGACAGCATGAGTCAAGGCATCGATGCCCGTTGCAGCCGTAAGACTAGGTGGCATGTCAATCATCAATTCGGCATCGTTTACAGCAATAATAGGGGTGACGTGCCAATCAGTAATTGTCATTTTCATATGCCGCTCAGTATCTGTAATGACACAAAATCTTGTTAACTCACTACCAGTACCAGCCGTAGTATTAACAGCAATCAGAGGTGCAGAAGCTCTCTTTGACTTGTTAAGACCTACGTAGTTTCTAATGTCACCTCCATTTGTTGCTAGAAGTGCAATGGCTTTAGCACAATCGTGAGGTGAACCGCCGCCAAAAGAAATTAGAAAATCACAGCCGTTATCTTGAAAGAGTTTTAACCCATAATCCACTTGATCAACAGTTGGATTTGGTGAGACATTATCATAAATAATAAAAAATATACCGGAATTTGATAGAAGGCTAGTCAATTTTTGAATTAAATTACTTTCGACCAAAAATTTATCGCTTACGATGAGAGCCTTGCGAAAAGCCATAGGTTTGATATATGTTACAATTTGCTCAAGACAATTAACGCCTAGGATACTGATGGGCGTCATGAAATATTCATAGGTTTTTTTATTCATAGCTGACCGTCCCCTTTTATCAGATGTTACTTAACACCATAACATTGTCAGTCTATTTCAACAAGAGATATTTGTACTCCTTTTACAAGGTTAGCAATAAAAGCATAAAAGGTAACTTGAGAATTCATCTTTTGTACAGCCAGATCGTATTCCAAGGAAAGGTAGAATGATATTAACATGTTACGTTAATATCTTGCCGAGTTATGTTCAAGGAGCAGGAAAGAAACTTTATGATCATGAATGGTTTTATAGAGAAATCAGAAAATAAAATATTTTTTGATTGAAAACGAAGGATTGAAGTCTTTATACAAAACAAATGTGATTATGCAGGTAAAAGAGGTGGGACAATTGCTCAAGAATGGAATGAAGGATTTTATTACAGGTTTTCAATTTTTGACACGTATCCCTATTGTGAGTCAATCTGAATGGTCTACGGAGAGTTTTGGTCGTAGTGTGAAGTTTTTTCCTATTATCGGTGGTATCATTGGATTACTATTGTTTGGATTTGTCTATATAGTGCAATATTTGGGAGGCGGAAAAGTACCAATTCATGCAATGGCAATCGGGGTTGTTATCATTGAAATCTTTTTAACAGGAGGATTACATTGTGATGGCTTAATGGACACAGTTGATGGGGTTTTCTCAGGAAGACCTCGGGAACGAATGTTAGAAATTATGAAAGACAGCAGGGTTGGTGCTTTTGGAGCCATGGCTTTTAGCCTGCTGATTTTAGTTAAATATTCCTTAATTATGGATATTGAACCTATGATTCTTCCTTATGCCTTACTTGTAATGCCCATTGTAGGGAGGATTGCAGTTGTCATTGGCATTACTCTTTATCCATATGCAAGGGCCAATGGTTTAGGGAAGGTTTTTTATGACTGTTCCCATCGTCAAACCTTGTATGTGGCGGGGATTTCTGCAATAGTATTATTAGTTCCCCTAGGGAAAGTAGCGATGATGAGTGGAGTCCTTGGTATTGCCATGTCCTTTGTTTTTTGCCAATATGTGAGTAAGAAACTAGGTGGTTTAACTGGAGATGTATACGGCGCTATTATTGAATTAACTGAAATTGTAGCTTTGCTTGTCTTTATTCCTTGAATTTAATTCAATTGATATAGGAGTGGTTATTTTGACGAAAGTTATCTTTGTAAGACACGGTGAAACTTCTTGGAATCATTCTAAACGATACCAAGGACATAGTGATATTCCTTTAAATGAAAAAGGTTTACAGCAAGCTGGGATGGTAGCTCGGCGATTAGCGAAAGAAAGTATTAGTGCAATCTATAGCAGTGATTTACTACGTGCAGTTCAAACTGCAGAAATCATTGGCAAGGAGCACTCGCTACAACCTTCACTTTTTCCAGATTTTCGAGAAGTTAATTTTGGTTTATGGGAGGGTTTAACTTACGAGGAGATTATGGTAGACTGGTCAGAATTATTGTCAGCTATATATTCTAAGCCAGGATCAACTTGTATACCAAAAGGAGAAAGTTTTTATGATGTACAAAAACGTACAACTCTAGGACTTTCAAAATGCATTGCCAATCATCCTGAAGAAACTATTGTTCTTGTTTCCCATGGTGGGACTATGCGTGTACTCTTATGTGATGCATTAGGGCTTGCCGTTGAGAATATGTGGTCACTGCGGCAAGATAGTACTGCTATTAACATTATTGAATATTTTGAGACGAGTAAGATCGTATCTTTAGTCAATGATACTTATCATTTAAATGGATGATAGATACAAAATGGATTGAATCTTTAATTGAATTCATCTAATACGAATAAAATAGGATTTTTATTACTAGCTACTTTAATATATTGCCGACTCATCATTCCTGCGCAGGAGAAGAAATTTTGTTGTAGAAGGTATGTGACAACTAAATAAATTGCCACCAAACAGGTGCCTCTCGTCAAGAGAGGAGAATAGGGAAGATCGGAAAGGATGTAAAGATCCTGAAACGACGCGGTCGCGCCACTGTAATCGGGGAGATACTCTTTCATATGCCACTGGGAAACCAGGAAGGCGAAGACGTATTCATGATCCGTAAGCCAGGAGACCTGCCTGTTATGGCTGTCATCTACCTCCGCGTAAGGGGTAATGCCAGAAGGATAGGTTTTTTTTATAAAATAACCTGGCCTTTTGGGCTGGGTTATTTTTATTTATTTACAGAACCAAGAAAGTAAATTACTTTCTTGGTTCTAAGCAAGGGCAACTCAGGTGTAGGCGTATACTCAGTTTTCTATGAAGTATGGATTTCAAAAATGAGGAGATGTATATGATGGATTTTGAAAAAAGTGTTGACGAGTTAATTGAAGGGGCAGCTAAACCTAGTGGCAGCTTAGGATTACTGGAAAAACATTTGAAAAAAGTTTTATTATCTTGGGGAACAATCTCTGCAGAACTTAAGCCATATCATTTAATTTTTGCCGCTGATAATGGAGTTGTAGAAGAAGGAGTCGTTAATTTTCCAGCTGAAATTACATACTTACAAGCTAAAAATATGATGGCTGGAGGAGCTACAATCAGTTGTTTTTGCCGCTATAATAACATTCCTTATGGTGTTGTAGACATTGGAGTTAATGATACTAGGGTCTCAGGTATTGACCATAAAGTGGCATTTGGTACGAAGAATTTTATTCGTGAAGAAGCCATGACTCATAAGGAGTTTGAACAAGCGTGGCAAATTGGCAAAGATATGGTTCATAAGCTCATTGTTGAAGATGGCTATAATATGTTATCTTTCGGTGAAATGGGTATTGGTAATACGACAACTTCATCGGCCGTACTCCATGCTTTAACAGGAATGTTACCAGAGTTTGTTGTTGGTTATGGTGCTAGTGGCAATGATAATGAAGTGCTCAAAAGAAAAAGAGCTGTTGTTGCCAAAGGTGTAGAACGTCATAAAGAAAAAATGATTGGTGTTGAGGACATTCTGCGTTGTGTAGGAGGTTTCGATATTGTTGCCATTTGTGCCGGAATGCTTGAATGTGCTAATTTGCGAATTCCGTTTGTAATTGATGGCTTTATTACAGCTGTTGCTTATGCGTGTGCAGCACGTATTAATGCTAATATTGAAAGACAGGCGATTCCTTCTCATATGTCTAAAGAACCAGGTATGGCTTATTCATTAATGCTTGGTAATATTTTAGCGGACGATGTTATGATTCGGGGTAACATGGCTCTTGGCGAAGGAACTGGCGCAGTTCTCATGGTTTCCATGTTAAAAACAATGTTATATACCATGCAGAATATGGCAAGACTTTCTGATTTTGTTTTGAGTGAAACAAAGAGCAATCATGGGGTTGCTATGTAATTCATGTAATGATTTGCTATGAAGTAGTAAAATATTGCTTCTAGCAGGAACTAGTGAGTTTATTATCTAATACTCTTCATATAAAATAGCAAAAAAGTGATAGTATTAACTATTTTTATGAGGGGGTACTCTAGTGCAAGATCTTTGCCAATTATCCTTAGATCAAATTGTTAATATCAATATTCTTCAAGAAATCCAAGATAAATTCTCAGAGGCGACTGGCCTGGCTGCTGTTATTGTGGATGTTGGTGGAAATCCTATAACTAGGCCTAGTAATTTCACAAAATTCTGTACATATATTCGTACTTATCCAGAAGGATACGCGCGATGTGTTGCTTGTGATGATCGCGGTGGGCGAATGAATCGTGAGAAAAAGCCCACCGTATATCCTTGTCATGCTGGTTTGACTGATTTGGCAGCACCTATTATTGTTCAAGATCAATACATTGGTGCATTCCTTGCTGGACAAGTTATTTTGGCTCAAGACGACTATGATGTGAAAGCAGAAATGTTTCGTTGTTTAGCTGATTTCCAGATGGATAAAGAACTGTTGTCAGAACTTTTTGATGTGGTCGAAGTTGTACCAGAAAAAAGAATTACGGCTGCCGCCGATCTTATTTATATCATGTCAAATTATATTGTAGAAATCGGTGCTTCAAATCTTGCGCAGAAAAAACTTGTACAAGAAGTAAAAGCAAAAGCTGATTTGGAAGCAAGTTTACGTGCGAGTGAACTCAAAGCTCTGCAAGCGCAAGTAAATCCACATTTTCTCTTCAATACCCTCAATACGATAGCAAGGTTAGCTCTTTTAGAGGGAGCAAGTCGAACCCAGGAAGTTGTATATGCTTTATCCGATTTATTGCGTGATAACTTGCGAGATATTGACGTACTCAGAACATTAGAAGAGGAAATCAAATCAGTCAAAGATTATCTTATGATTCAAAAGATGCGCTTTGGTGATCGTATTCAATCCTATATTGATATAGATCCTCAAATTATGACAACAGTCATTCCGGCCCTTACCTTACAACCGCTGATTGAGAATGCGATTATTCATGGACTTGAAAAAAAGGTCAATGGTGGAACAATCCATGTACGTGGATATTATGAGGGAGATACGATTATAATTAGTGTGATCGATACGGGAGTTGGAGTATCCATGGAGCGGATTCGTAGTATTTTCCGCGCTGAAAAGCAATTGAAAACTCATGGTGAGACGACTGGTCTTGGAATTATTAATGTTCATAAACGGATTCAACATTATTATGGTAGTGAATACGGTCTTCAAATCGAAAGTAAAATCGGTGAAGGAACAAGTAACTACATTCGTTTTCCACGCTGTTGACCTTAAAAAGTAATAAAAGGAGGAGGCATTCATGTATAAACTATTGATTGCAGAAGATGAACAATTAGAAAGACAAGCTTTACGGTTTATTATAGAAAAGAATATAACGAATATCCAAGTAGTTGGCGAGACTGGTGATGGCGTGAGTGCCATCCACATTTCTGAAAGTGAAAAACCTGATATCGTACTCATGGATATTCGGATGCCAGGTATCAATGGATTAGAAGCGGCAAAAGCGATACGTGATTTACTCCCAGACACAGTAATTATTATGTTAACCGCTATGGAAGAGTTCAGTTATGCAAAAGAGGCACTTACAATTGGTGCTGCACAATATTTGTTAAAGCCTGTAAGACCTGATGATTTGATTCGTGTACTGTCAGGAATTACAGTGAAAATTGGTGAGGCCAGAGCAAAGAAAGAGGAAGAAATCCGTTTACGTAAAAGCGTAGAAGAAGCCATCCCTTTTATCCAAATGTCCTTTGTTTATGATTTGATTTCAGGAAATATCAAAGAGATTGCACAATTTCGAGAGAGATCAAGATTTCTAGGAATAAAAATTGATTTTGGCGTCGCATTAGTCATTGATGTTGAAAATTTTAAGCAACTTACAGATAGTGATACAGAGCTAGAAAAACAGATATTAAAGCAACGTATTTATCAATTAGTTTGTAATGTTGTGAATGAGCGAGGGTTGGTGAGTCCTTTTAGTAGCGATAAATTAGTGATCTTATTAGGATTTAAAGAAAATTACACACCTGAATTTATAAAAGATGATGTGCATAAAACCGCAACAATGATACGAGAAGCCATTCTTAATGTTTTAAATATTAGCATTCGAATTGGCATTGGTCGTTATTATAATAATCCATTGGAATTGCATAAATCTTACTTGGAAGCAATCAATGCTGAGCAGCAACGGTTCTTTATTGGTGATAGCCAAATTATTCATGTGGAAGATATACCTTATTTGAGTAAAGGGCCTTTTAATTATCCTTTTCATTATGAACGGGCAGTGCTGGATAAAGTTCGCAGTGGAGACCGTAAACAGGCGAGAAAAGCGCTACGCGAACTGCTTAATGAAATATTTGAGAGTAAGGCTAGTATGGAGACGGTAAAGGCTTGTGTTTTGGAACTACTCGTTGTCTTATCAAGAGCGGCAGTTGAAGGTGGGGCTAATTTAGATCAGCTTACTTTACTGAACTTTAAAGGAATTAGTGGCTTAAATAGCTGCCACTCTAAAGAACAAGTTGAGCAATGGATGTTAGACTCTTTGGACTCATTTATGGATAATATGCTCAAAAATAGAAGCAGCATCAATGTACGGGTGATTAATAAAGCCTGTGATTATATAACAGAAAATTGCCATCGCAATATATCACTAGAAGAAGTTGCCCAGACTGTTCATCTAAGTCACTTTTATTTTAGCCGCTTATTTAAACAGGAAAAAGGCTATAATTTTGTGGATTTTATTACAAAAGTCAGAGTTGATCGGGCAAAAGTCATGCTACAAGATCCTGATTATACTGTAGTGCAAATTGCTACAGAGGTAGGATATCAAGATGCTAGTTATTTTTGCCGTGTATTTCGCCATGCAACGAATATGACACCCAAACAGTATCGCAGTGAAATCCGTAAAAATAAGACTGGCGATGAAATGATACAGATTGAAGCAGGTCGTTAAAATAGAAAAATAGAAGCTGATGAGAAAGGACTGTCTTAAAACAGTCCTTTTTTGCTTTGATAGTCAAAAAATTGTGAGAAAAAAACAAAAAAATCTTATAATAATGAAATGTTAAAAAATTGTAATGAATTTATTGTGATAAGACCGCAAGGATGTACAGTGTGTACGCAAGAAAAACTGCAGGTAAAATCAGAGGAAAAGCTAATCTTTATAAACGTGAAACTAATATGAACATTGTGATAATTGGGAGGAAAAGCTATGACGGCAGAAAAGCCGAGAGTTGTGCAAGAGTATGTACCAGGCAAACAAGTCACATTAGCCCATCTGATTGCCAATCCTAAAAAAGAGCTGTGGGAAAAATTGGGACTCGTCGAAAGTTCTGCTATTGGCATATTGACGATTACTCCTTGTGAAGCAGCGATTGTTGCCGCTGACGTAGCTACAAAAGCGGCAGCTGTCCAAATTGGATTCATGGATCGTTTTACAGGTTCACTCGTATTAGTTGGCACAGTATCTTCTATTGAAGCAGCTTTGCGGCAAGTCACTCACTTTTTAGAGGCGAACTTAGGATTTAATGTTTCTAAGATGACTAGATCCTAACATGAAAAAAGTAATGTTAGTAGGTCCGGTAGGAGCAGGTAAAACATCCTTAATTCATGCTCTGCAAAAAGATCCCAAACGTGTGGAGAAAACCCAAAGCATTCGTTTTTGTGATGGTGCCATTGATACGCCAGGTGAATATGCACAAATTCCCCGGTTCTATTCTGCTCTGATGGTTACAGCTATGGAAGCATCTGTAGTAGTGATTGTCCAGGATGCAACAGATTTAAAAATAAATCTGCCTCCTGGATTTGCTATGATGTTTTCTCGGCCGGTCATTGGAGTAGTGACTAAAATAGACGTACCTGGAATTGATAGGGACAAAGTCAAGTCTCGCCTATTACAAATAGGTGTCAAAGAACCTATATTCTTTATTTCATCTCACACAGGAGAGGGACTTGATGATCTAGTTGAGTATTTTGCAGAAGGGAGGTGTAAAGAATGAGCGAAGCCCTAGGCATGGTTGAAACCAAAGGATTAATCGGTGCGATTGAAGCTGCTGATGCAATGGTTAAAGCGGCGAATGTTGTATTAGTTGGTTATGAAAAAATTGGTTCTGGTTTAGTGACTGTCATGGTGCGCGGTGATGTTGGTGCGATCAAAGCAGCAACAGATGCTGGCGCTGCTGCAGCCCAAAAAGTGGGTGAGGTTATCTCCATTCATGTCATTCCTCGTCCACATGCAGATGTGGAAAAAATCCTTCCTAAAATAAAGTAAGTAATAAATTGGAGGTGGAAATATTATGCAAGAAGAGTTAATGAACAAGGTTATGGATGAAATTAAAAGACGTATGGAAAGTCAAGCTCCAGCCGCTCCAACAGCAACAGTAGTAGCTCCAGCTGAGGAAAAATCACAATGTCCAATCAATCCAGGGATTACTGAATTTGTAGGTACTGCAATTGGTGATACCATTGGTCTTGTTATCGCTAATGTTGACCCTATGTTACATGAAAGAATGAAAATTGATCCTAAATATCGTTCTATTGGTATTCTTGGTGCTCGTACAGGAGCTGGCCCTCACATTATGGCCGCAGATGAGGCTGTTAAAGCAACAAATACTGAAATTATAAATATAGAACTTGCAAGAGATACCAAAGGTGGAGCAGGACACGGTTGTTTGATTTTATTTGGTGCTGAAGAAGTTTCTGATGCACGCCGTGCTATTGAAGTCGCCTTAAAAGAACTGAATCGCACTTTTGGTGATGTATATGCCAATGATGCAGGACATCTTGAACTACAATATACTGCTCGCGCAAGTCTCGCTGTTAATAAAGCGTTTGGTGCTCCTATTGGCAAAGCCTTTGGCCTTATTGTAGGTGCTCCAGCAGCCATCGGTGTATTGATGTCCGATACGGCTGTTAAAACTGCTAATGTTGAAATTTGCGGATATGCAAGTCCTGGAGGCGGAACAAGTTTTTCTAATGAAGTTATTTTGATGGTTACTGGAGATTCTGGTGCTGTACGTCAATCTGTGATTGCAGCTCGAGATATGGGATTAAAATTGCTCGAAGCAATGGCAGGTCCAGCTCCATCAGCCACAACACCATATATCTAATAGCAAAGGGGGGGATAAACAATGAAAAGATCAAAACGTTTTGAAGCATTAGCAGCTCGGCCTGTTAACCAGGATGGTTTTGTAGAAGAATGGCCAGAGGTAGGTCTGATGGCAATGGGGAGCCCTAATGATCCCATACCAAGTATTAAAATAGAAAATGGTAAAATTGTTGAAATGGACGGGGTAGCCCGTAGTAACTTTGACTTTATCGAACAGTTTATCGCTGATTATGCAATTGATGTGAAAGTTGCTGAAAAAGCAATGGCTATGGATGCTGCTGATATTGCTAAAATGCTTGTTGATGTCAATGTATCAAGACAAGAAGTCGTTGATTTGGTTCGTGGTTTAACAGCAGCTAAATTGGTGGCTGTTTTCAATACAATGAATGTGGTTGAAATGATGATGGCCATGCAAAAAATGCGGGCCCGTAAAATTCCTTCCAACCAATGTCATATTACTAATGTAAAAGATAACCCTGTACTGATTGCTGCTGATGGTGCAGAAGCTGCAGCTCGTGGTTTTGATGAAATGGAAACTACTGTTGCTGTTGTCCGTTATGCTCCATTTAATGCACTGGCTCTCTTAATTGGTGCTCAAACAGGCCGTGGTGGTACATTGATTCAATGTGCACTAGAAGAAGCAACTGAACTTGAACTTGGGATGCGCGGTATTACTGCTTATGCAGAAACAATTTCAGTCTATGGTACGGAAAATGTGTTTGTGGATGGCGATGATACTCCATGGTCTAAAGGATTTCTTGCCTCAGCTTATGCTTCACGAGGTCTCAAGATGAGATTTACATCAGGTACTGGTTCAGAAGTACAGATGGGGTATGCTGAAGGTAAATCAATGCTTTATTTAGAAATTCGCTGCATCATGGTAACTCGCGGAGCTGGTGTTCAAGGTTTACAAAATGGTTCCGTAAGTTGCATTGGTGTACCAGCAGCTGTTCCGTCTGGAATTCGCGCTGTACTTGCTGAAAATCTTTGCACAACCATGCTTGATTTAGAAGTTGCGTCTAGTAATGACCAAACATTCACACATTCAGATATTCGTCGTACAGCTCGTACATTGATGCAAATGCTTCCTGGTACAGATTTCATTTGCTCTGGTTATGGCGGTATTCCGAATTATGATAATATGTTTGCTGGTTCCAACTGGGATGTTGACGATTATGACGATTGGAATATTATTCAGCGGGATTTAAAACTGGATGGGGGCTTACGTCCACTTTCAGAAGAACAAGCCATTGCTGTACGTAATAAAGCAGCACGCGCGTTGCAAGCTGTATTTAAAGAACTTGGTTTCCCTGCCATCACTGATGAAGAAGTCGAAGCTGCAACTTATGCTCATGGTAGTCCAGATATGCCAGAACGTAATGTAGTTGAAGATTTGAAAGCTGCTCAAGAATTAATGAGCCGCGGTATTACTGGTATTGATGTTGTTAAAGCATTAGCTAAAACTGGCTTTACTGATTTAGCAGGGTATGTACTTAATCTTCTTAAACAACGTATATCAGGAGATTATCTCCATACATCAGCTATTCTTGACAAAGACTTTAACATTATCAGCGCGGTCAATAGCAAAAATGATTATCGTGGACCAGGAACTGGTTATCAAATGAGTGCTGAACGTTGGGATGAAATCAAAAACATCAGTCAGGCGATTAAGCCGTCTGATTTTGACGTTTGATTCGGAAAGAGAGGTGTATTGTAATGGAAATTAATGAGCAAATGATTCGTGAAATTGTTATGCAAGTCGTTCAAGGGATGGAACAACCATCAAAACCAAAGGCTGCAGTAGTTACAGGACGTCCTATGACTTTAGTAGAAAAAGGTGAAGCTCGTACGGGAACAAGAGCCGATGAAGTCATTATCGCTTTGGCGCCAGCTTTTGCAAAATATCAAAATAAAACCATCGTGAATGTTCCTCACAGTGATGTGTTACGTGAAATGATTGCTGGTATTGAAGAAGAAGGGATCAAAGCCAGAGTCATACGAGTACTTCGTACTTCTGATGTGGCTTTTGCTGCTCATGATGCGACAAAAATTAGTGGATCGGGAATTGCCATTGGCATACAGTCTAGAGGTACGGCTGTTATCCATCAAAAAGGTTTACCACCACTTAGCAATCTAGAACTCTTTTCTCAATCTCCACTCCTAGACTTACCAGCATTTAGAGCGATTGGTCGTAATGCTGCGAAGTACGCTAAAGGAGAATCTCCTACTCCAGTACCAACTAAAAATGATCAGATGGCACGGCCTAAATTCCAGGCTAAAGCTGCTGTACTTCATATTAAAGAAACAGAACATGTGGTTCCAGGTGCTAAACCAGTTGAGATCGACGTACAATTTTAATTAAATGGAGGTGAATTGAAATGTCCCAAGAAAAAATGTTAGAAGATATTATTCGTGAAGTTTTAAAATCAATGAGTCAAGCGCCTGGTGCAGCAGCTCCAGCGCAAACTGCGCAAGCTGTGGCCACAAAAGGCTTAAAACCAGATCAGGATTATCCTCTGTCAGCAAAAAGACCAGAACTGATCAAGACTCCTACAGGGAAAACCTTGTCAGACATTACGCTAGAGAAGGTACTCAGTGGTGATGTTGTTCCTAAAGATGTTAGTATTGCTCCTGAAACATTGAGAATGCAGGCTGAAATTGCTGATGGTGTTGGTCGGACTCAGTTTGCCAATAATTTACGTCGTGCAGCTGAATTGACTGCAATTCCAGATGCTCGTATTTTGGAAATTTATAATGCCTTACGTCCTTATCGTTCAACTAAGCAAGAATTATTAGCCATTGCTGAAGAAATGGAGACTAAATACAACGCTAAAATCAATGCTGCTTTCGTCATTGAAGCTGCAGAGGTTTACGAACGTAGAAATCGTCTCAGAGCGGAGTAAGATCATGTCGATACTGGCGGGGGTGGACATTGGAAATTCCACCACAGAAGTTTGCTTAGCAGAAGTTAATGCCTCAAAAATTACTCGGTTTTTATCGAGTAGTATTGTCAAGACAACAGGTATAAAGGGTACAACGGCTAATGTACCAGGAATTTTGATTGCATTGGAGCAGGCACTGAAAAAATCAGGACTTACCATGACTGATCTGACTGAAATACGGTTAAACGAAGCAACACCAGTCATTGGTGATTTGGCTATGGAAACCATCACTGAAACCATTATTACGGAATCAACGATGATTGGCCATAATCCATCTACGCCAGGGGGAGTGGGGCTCGGGGTCGGAATAACAGTACCATTCAGTCAGTTGACTAACATTACGCCAGGAGAAAAGATTATTTGCGTCATTCCTCAAAACATTGATTTTGAGGATGCCGCAAATGCTCTGAATTCAGCAATTCATAGAGGTGTTGATCTTCAGGCAGCTATTGTGCGTCAAGATGATGCAGTGCTGATCGCCAATCGGTTAAAAAGAGTCATACCCGTCGTTGATGAGGTTACTTTAATCGATAAGGTTCCTATTGGTATGCTTGCGGCAGTGGAAGTAGCAGAGGCTGGGCAAACCATTAAAACATTATCAAATCCATATGGCATTGCCACCGTATTTGCTTTATCATCGGATGAAACAAAGATGGTTGTACCGATTGCCCGAGCACTGATTGGAAATCGTTCGGCCGTTGTGGTACGGACACCTCAAGGTGATGTAAAAGCAAGGACCATTCCAGCTGGATTCATCACGATCTTTGGACAAAAAGGTAAGGCTGATATTGATGTTGATGCAGGAGCAGCGACAATCATGGAAACTGTAGAACGGGTACAACCTGTTCTTGATGTTCAGGGCGAAGCAGGAACGCACGTGAGCGGCATGCTTGAAAGAGTTCGTCAGGTCATGAGTGAATTGACCGAGCAGCCTCTTATCGATATGAAAATACAAGATATTCTGGCTGTTGACACTTTTGTACCGCAAAAAGTACAAGGCGGTTTGGCAGGAGAATTTGCATTGGAAAATGCAGTGGCTTTGGCCGCAATGGTCAAAACAAGTCGTTTGCCTATGCAACAAATTGCAAAAAAATTAACTGAGGATCTAGGCGTCAAAGTTGTGATTGCAGGTGTCGAGGCGAATATGGCGATCAATGGGGCACTGACCACACCAGGTACAGATAAACCATTAGCTATTCTTGATATGGGTGGTGGATCGACAGATGCTGCGATCGTTACCAGAGATGAGAGAGTGCTATCGATCCATTTAGCAGGCGCTGGCGATATGGTCACCATGCTCATTAATTCGGAACTAGGACTCAATGATTTTGATTTGTCAGAAGACATCAAGAAATATCCTCTTGCTAAGGTTGAAAGTTTATTTCATATCCGGCTTGAGGATGGGACAGTACGGTTTTATGAGAATCATCTTTCACCTCAAGTTTTTTCTCGCGTGGTCATTCTAAAAGAAGATGATATGGTTCCCATTCCAACTGCTCATACCTTGGATAAGATTCGTCATGTGCGCAGAGAAGCTAAGAAACGGGTATTTGTAACCAATTCACTTCGTTCCCTTGCTCGTGTGGCACCAACAGGCAATATTCGTCATATTGATTTTGTTGTATTAGTGGGAGGATCTGCTTTGGACTTTGAAGTAGCGGATATGGTGACTGATGCACTAGCTGAATATGGAATTGTCTGCGGGCGAGGAAATATTCGAGGATCAGAAGGTCCGCGAAATGCGGTCGCTACTGGATTGGTACTGTCTTATCTTAACGGAGAGGCGTGAATGAGATGCTACCAGATCAGATAAAACCTTGTATCGTAATTTATTTCTATAGTCATCCCGGTTATGAGCGAAAAATACGAGAAGTACAAGCTGGTATGGAAGAAGAGGGGATACCTTGCTCGATTATGCAGAGTAATGAAAATGATGTCATTGTTCTTGCTTATCAAGCAGCCTCTGCTTCAAAGCTTGGAGTCGGAGTTGGCATTGGGCAAGATGGCTTGTCGATTCAATATGACAAGCTACCTGCAAAAGAACCATTATTCCTACTAACGACTCCTGGTACACCAACAGACTGGCGGAAATTCGGTTATAATGCTGCACGTTTGGTCAAAGGAATTCCTTTTAAGGAGCAAAAGGAACAATCAGAAGAAAAAATAGATCCCCAGTGTGAAGATTCAAGTGCTTTGTATCATTTGGTCTGGAGTATTGTGCAAAAAGTCCTTCAGGAAACTGGGCAAGGCCATGGGGAGGTGAAAGCATGGTCAAAAACTCATTAGGTCTTATTGAAGTCGTAGGACTTGCTGCGGCGCTGGAAGCAGCGGATGCGGCAGTTAAAGCCGCTAATATTGAAATTATTGGCTATGAATTAACAAAAGGTGGCGGACTGGTTCTAATCAAACTATGCGGTGATGTAGGTGCAGTTAAAGCCGGCGTAGAGGCTGGAAGTATGGCAGCGAGTAAAGTCAATAAGGTATTGTCAACTCATGTGATACCAAGACCGCATCAGCAATTATCGTGTATTTTAGAATCAAAAGAAACCTTAGGGATAAAAAAAGAGCCAACGCCAATAGTGGTTGCTGAAAGTCAAGTGACTGAGAGTGAGCATGAAATGGTTGAGGAAGCTGATGCGGTTCAGACTGAATTTCAGAGTCATCCTCAAAATGAGGAAGAACCTGAAGTTCAGATTGAGGACGAAGATCACTGTGAAGAACAGGTGATTGAAACTTCCATCAGTGAAATAAATCATGAAAACTCAGAGGGGGATGACGTGATTGTAGCCGATCAACCAGAAAAACAACCGGCTGATCTTTGCAATCTTTGTAATGACCCTGCTTGTCACCGAAAAAAAGGTGACCCTAAAGTCACTTGCATTTATTATGGAAAAAATAACTAAAAAATAATAGGGAGGCGGAATCAATATGCGCGGAGAAGCTTTAGGAATGGTAGAAACAAAAGGTTTGATAGGAGCCATTGAGGCTGCAGATGCTATGGTTAAGGCAGCTAACGTTACACTTGTTGGTTATGAAAAAATAGGATCTGGTTTGGTCACTGTATTGGTACGAGGAGATGTTGGAGCCGTAAAGGCAGCCACAGATACTGGTGCTGCAGCTGCTCAACGTGTTGGTGAACTCATTTCAGTTCATGTTATTCCACGTCCGCATACTGACATTGAAAAAATCCTTCCAAAGGTTGAGGGGTTAGAATAACTCTCAGTATATAGAGTGTCCAAATGAGGTGAGATAATGGATCAGACAATGCTGAATCAGATTGTAGCGAAAGTCGTAGCCGTTTTATCAAAATTATCAGTAGAAGAGGGAGTGGAAAAGGGTATTCCTGTTGGTATATCCAATCGACATATCCACCTTTGTGCTAGTGATTGTGAAAAATTGTTTGGATGGGACCATGGTCTGACTCGCAAAAAAGATTTGAAACAAACAGGTGAATTTGCCGCTGCAGAAACCGTTACTCTTGTAGGACCAAAAGGCGTAATTCAGGGCGTGCGGGTTTTAGGACCCTTACGCCAATTTACACAAATTGAAATTTCACGTACTGACGGTTTTAGTTTAGGCATTAACCCACCCCTTCGTGATTCAGGAGATATTGAGCAGTCAGCTGGTATCGTTGTTGTGGGGCCTTGCGGTGCTATTACTCTGCAAGACGGAGTGATTTGTGCCAGTCGGCATATCCATATGAGTACGGATGAGGCTCGCCGTTTTGGTGTTTCTGATAGTAGCCGTGTTATGGTTGAGACTGACGGTTCACGAGGTTGTATTTTCAAGAATGTATTGGTGCGTGTGCATCCTAGTTTTTGCTTAGAATTTCATATTGATACCGATGAGGCCAATGCCGTTGGACTGAAGAATGGCGATCTGGTTAGATTGTCACAGTGCAAGGAGGGATAGCATGGATCATGAGCAATTGGTACAATTAGTAACCGCTGAGGTTATGCGTAAGCTTGGGCTAGAACCTTCAACGGCTAAAGAAGAATCAATCATTCCGTGTAAGAAGGCTTTGGCTATCTTTACTGGGGGAACGATTGGACTTGAACAGAGTTTTCTTGAACTACAAAAAATTCAAGACTTACATATTGAAGTGAGCGTCGTTCTTTCAGCGGCAGCTGAAAAAATTATAGGCATTGATCGAATTAAAGAGCATCTGGGTAGTAACATCAACCTAGTTACTACCCATTCTCCTTATCCTAGTAAGTTGCTCAGAGACGCAGATTTTGTTCTTGTGCCCGTATTGACGCAAAATACGGCAGCGAAGCTGGCTTATACCTTATCGGATACCTTAGCTTCAACGTTGATTATGCAGGGGCTAATGCTGGGTAAGCCCATACTCGCAGCCATGAATGCAGCTGATCCTCAAGATGGTTGGCGCATACAGAAAGATATGGGAAAATGTTCCCCAGCTCTTTCTGAGTCATTACGACAAAATTTGAAAAAAATCGAAGGTTATGGCATTGAATTGGTACATGTGGATGGCTTAGCAGCTGGCAGTCAAAAGATAATTGATCGCATGGCGAAAAAAGCCTCTTCCAGTCAACCAAGTGAACCTCCGAGGAGTACTCGAGGCAAAAAAAGTATATTGGATGCTGAAACAATAAAAGTTGCTGCAAGTAATGGTCTTAAGAGTATTACAACTCCTAAAGGTTCGATCATTACTCCCCTAGCAAGGGATGTTGCTCGGGAATATGGTATCGAAATTGTGCAGGAACTTAGTTAGTTGGTAACAGCAGGAATGAAAGGAATGATCATATGTGGGTAGGAAAGGTAGTCGGTACATTAGTAGCAACGCCAAAGGATGATAGTCTGATTGGTAGTAAATTGCTATTTGTGCAACCTATGAAATTTTATCAAAATCAAACCCGAACTCCTGTTGTTGCTGTCGACACCATCGGTGCTGGTACAGGTGAGACTGTCCTCGTTGTTGAGGGCAGTTCTGCTCGGCATTTGATTGGCAAACCCCACGCGGCTGTAGATGCCGCTATTATCGGCATTATCGATAATATCGAGTTAAATAAAGATTTGCTCGAGGAGTAATAGAGATGAAAGTGTATACGAAAACTGGAGATCAAGGTCAAACCAGCTTATTTAGTAAAGAGCGGGTATTTAAAGATCATTTACGAGTTGAAGCCTATGGGACTGTTGATGAAGCAAGTGCTGCAATGGGTCTGGCAAAATCTTTGATTCGCCAGTCATGGGCCGTTGATATAGTGCAGAAAGTCCAAGTCGAATTAATTGCTTTAAATGCAGATTTAGCGACAGAGCATTTAATAGAAGCTAATTATCATATTACTCAGCAGCATGTTGCTGAATTAGAGTCAATCATTGATTCATTGGAGCAAAAGCGCATTCCACAACACTATTTTGTCATCCCAGGAGCATGTACAGCCAGTGCGGCTCTTGATCTGGCGCGGACCATGGTACGGCGTACAGAACGCTGTGTGGTGAAACTCAAAAGAACAGAAGAAGTTACAGTGCCTGTATCACTTTATTTAAATCGACTTTCTGACTTATTATTTGTATTAGCCAGGTGTGTAGAACAAGAAGAACTGATTGTAATCATTAAAAGTAAGGTTCTGTCAGTATTACAAGGTCAAACACAAGAAGGCATAAATAAGGAGTATGATAGTGTGTTAAGTAAAGCAAAAATAATGATTGAGGCTGCAGAGAAAAAGGCTTTAGAAATTGGAGTGCCCATGGTCATTGCTGTTGTTGACATGGGAGGAAATTTAGTAGCTCAGCATCGGATGGATGGATCATTATTGGCGAGTATTTCGATTTCTCTTGATAAAGCATACACGGCTGTTGCACTGAAAATATCAACAAATGAAGCTGCGGCAGTCGCAGGACCAGGGCAGCCCTTATTTGGACTTAATACGACAGATGGCGGTAGGCTTGTGGTTTTTGGTGGTGGATTTCCAATTGTAGAAGATGGAATCATGATCGGTGGTTTTGGCGTGAGTGGTGGTTCAGTTGATGAAGATATGACTGTTGCTAAAGCCGGTTTGGCTGCTTGCAAATAGCAGCCTGCACTGGGAGGAGGAGAAATTATGAGTATAGATCAAGCATTAATTGCAAAAATAACATCAGAAATTTTGGCCCAAATGCAAGACAAAGCTACACAACCTTGTGAAAATAAGAGTGGGATTTTTAATACTGTGGATGAAGCTGTAGCTGCTGCACGGGTTGCCTATAAGGAATTACGGACCTTTTCTATTGAGAAAAGAGAATCATTTGTTCAGGCTATGCGCGATGTAGCTTATGAAAATGCTACCATATTGGCTGAGATGGCAGTCTCAGAATCTGGTATGGGACGTGTATCTGATAAAATTATTAAAAATCAGATGGCTGCCATTAAAACTCCTGGAACAGAAGATTTAGAAACAAAAGCTTGGAGTGGAGACTGCGGTCTTACTTTAATTGAAATGGGTCCTTATGGTGTTATTGGTGCCATTACCCCCACAACAAATCCGACAGAAACAGTGATTTGTAATGGGATTGGTATGATTGCCGCCGGTAATACCGTATTTTTTAGTCCTCATCCTACAGCTAAAAATACGTCGATTAAAATTATTACACTGTTAAATGAGGCCGTTGTAAAAGTGGGTGGCCCTGCTAATTTATTAACATCTGTAGCTGAGCCTTCCATTAAAGCTGCCAATGAGATGATGAAACATCCAGGCATCAATATGTTAGTTGCGACAGGTGGACCTGGCGTTGTTAAGGCCGTTTTATCTTCTGGTAAGAAGGCAATTGGCGCAGGTGCAGGTAATCCACCAGCGATTGTTGATGAGACTGCAAATATCGAAAAAGCAGCTCGTGATATTATTGCTGGTTGTTCTTTTGATAATAACTTACCTTGTATTGCTGAGAAAGAAGTCATTGCTGTCGGTTCCATTGGCGATGAACTCATTACTTACATGCAAAAATATGGGGCATATCTTATTTCAGGCGCTACGATTGGTCGTCTTATGGATGTCATCATGACAAGTAAAGAAGAAAAGATAGCTGAAGGTTGCACTGAAAAAATAAAGAAAGTCTATGGGATTAATAAAGATTATGTGGGTAAAGATGCAAAATATATCTTAAGCAAAATTGGTATTGATGTTCCAGATAGCATTCGTGTTGTGATTTGTGAAACAGGTCCTGATCATCCTTTTGTGATGGAAGAATTGATGATGCCTGTATTGCCAATCGTCCAAGTGAAAGATATTGATGAAGCCATTGCGCTGGCTGTCAAAGTTGAACATGGTAATCGTCATACCGCCATTATGCATTCAAAGAATGTTGAAAACATGACGAAGTATGCAAAAGCAATTGAAACAACAATTTTTGTGAAAAATGCTCCTTCTTATGCCGGAATTGGTGTAGGTGGAGAAGGATTTATCACATTTACCATTGCAGGACCGACTGGCGAAGGATTAACCTCACCACGTAGTTTTACTCGCCAAAGACGTTGCGTTCTTGTTGAGGCATTTTCTATTATTTAAGTGTATGAAATTGGATAGGTAGGGAGTCGGTAGACATGCGTGACGAGATTGTCGCTGCGGTAAAAGCGGCAGGTGTGGTGGGAGCTGGCGGTGCTGGCTTTCCCACCCACATTAAAATAGATGCAAAAGTAGAGATTGTGATTGTAAATGGTGCTGAGTGTGAGCCATTACTCAGAGCTCATCAGCACATTATGGCTAGCGAAAGTATGAAGATGGTATTAGGATTAAAAACAGTCATGCTCGCTACAGGAGCACAGCGTGGCTATATTGGTTTAAAACGAAAATATGCAGATGCAATTACTCAGTTGCAAATAGCGCTAAAATCCATAGGTGGACAAGAAATAGAACTCTTTTTCTTGCCCGATATTTACCCAGCAGGGGACGAACAAGTTCTTGTACATGAAGTAACAGGTCGAATCGTACCAGAAGGTGGCATCCCTCTTCATGTTGGCGTCGTTGTTGCCAATGTAGAAACTTTAGTCAATGTTGCTAATGCCCTTGAAGGGAAACCTGTGACAGATAAATATGTGACCGTTGGTGGTGCAGTCAGTAAACCTGTGACGCTCAAAGTACCTATTGGTATGAAAGTGGAAGAATTAATCCAGTTAGCAGGTGGCGCACTCGTTAGACCTTATGCGGTGATTGATGGTGGACCCATGATGGGAAAACTCATCGAAGCCGATGCACCAGTGACTAAAACGACAGGTGGAATTCTTGTTCTACCCGTAGACCATTCCTTGGTTACACAGAGAAATACCACATGGCAAATGATTGCCAACCGAGCCAAAGCAGTATGCTGTAACTGTTTAGCGTGTACAGAAGCATGTCCGCGACATTTGCTTGGACATAGTCTGCAGCCACATCGCATTATGCAGGCCATTGGTCGGGGACAGGCGAATGATTCAGAAGTGTTATCCCAGGCCTTATTATGCTCTGAATGTGGTGCATGTGACACCTTTGCTTGTACGATGGGATTATCACCACGCCGCGTGAATGGGGAACTAAAAAAGCAGTTTGCTAAAGCAGGAATCAAGAATACTCATCATAATAAACCAGAAAAGGTGCGCTTTAACCGTGAGTATCATTTGATTCCAACCAAACGGTTAACTGCACGCTTAGGTTTGACCCAATATGACGTCAAAGCACCCTTAAGTACAGAAGAAGTGATTGCCAAGGAAGTTAGATTGCCTCTTTCTCAGCACATAGGTGCCCCAGCGAAAGCAATTGTGAAAGTAGGCGATTATGTTAAAAAAGGTGATTTGATTGGAAGCATTCCTGAAGGCGCAGTTGTATCTGCTAATTTGCATGCCAGTATTTCAGGACAAATTCTTTCAGTAGATCATAGCATCAGTATACGACTGGTTTAAGACAACAGGGGGTAAGGTCAAGATGAAACGTGCGATTGGCTTATTGGAACTTAAAAATATTACAAGAGGTATCATTGCGGCAGATGCGATGCTTAAAGCTGCTAATGTAGAAATCGTAATGGCTCAAGCCATGTGTCCTGGCAAGTATGTGGTGATGGTGGCAGGAGATGTAGGTGCTGTGCAAAGTTCCATTCGAAGTGGAACAGCAGCGGGTGGTTGTGAGAACGTGGTGGATGAATTTGTCCTTCCGAACATACATGATAGTGTATTTCCCGCTCTATCAGGTTGTACAGAAGTAAAAGAATTAAAGTCTTTAGGTGTGATTGAAAGTTTTTCCGTAGCTTCTGCGATTGTCGCTGCTGATGTTGCGGCAAAATCGGCAGCAATTGAATTACTTGAAGTAAGACTCGCTCGTGGGATGGGTGGTAAGGCTGTTGTTACTCTAACGGGTGACGTAGGTGCTGTAACAGCTGCTGTCCGTGCAGGAAGCGCTGCCATCAAAGATAATGGATTCTTAGTCGATCAACTTGTACTACCTGCACCACACAATGGATTACGCAATTTAGTGTTTTAAGAGTGGAAAGATGCAGTTGCCTTACAGGGAGATATTGAAGCAAAGAGTATTGGAAATAGTAGGTTCTAATGCTCTTTGTTTTTTTACATAGGTATCTTACATTCATATTATAAAATTGTAGCAAATTGATAGATGATTTGGAGGAGAGAATGTGACGAGTCAAGATTTTTTAGTCGCACTAGGAGTTATTATTAACGCGTTGCCTGGGGGATTATATGCATTAACATTTGGGTTTGCCTCTGTTCCCACGGCAGCTGGTTTCATTGTAGGAGCCGTTGGTTGCGGTCTTCTTGGAGTGGTTTCTCCCATCTCTTTTCAGGCAGAGACACTCACATTAGCCGGTACTATGGGGCGTACAATTCAGGAAAGATTATCCATTATATTTCTGGAAGGAGTTATTCTTCTCATTGTAGGCCTGCTTGGCATGTTTACTGTGATCGTTAATTTTATCGGTCCGGTCATTACGAATGGGATGATGGCAGGTGTTGGGATTATTTTAGCACGGGTAGCCGTGGAAATGACAAATCGAAATCCTATTGTTGGCGGAATATCAATTGTTAGCGCTTTATTAACTTATTACATGACACCGAATCCCGCGGATAAACTTGTTTATACCATTGTAGTTTGTGTCATCGTATCCTCAATAGCGGCTTCTTTCTTTAATAAAATGGGAAATATCCAAATCGATGAATCGAGAGAAAAATTTATATTGCAAAAATTCGTATTTAACAAAAATGTCATTCGAGGTGCTCTGGGCATCAGCGCCTTAAATGTGGGCGCTAATATTGCCTTTGGTAATATTACAGCGCAAACCTTAGCAAAAGCACAAGTTAATTTGGACCATTTAACGATTATTAGCAGTATTGCAGATATTGTATCCTCCATGTTTGGTGGAGCACCTGTCCAAGCTATCATTTCGGCGACAGGAGCAGCGCCACATCCTATTGCATCGGGAGTGCTCATGATGAGCATTATGGCTATTATTTTAATTACGAAAACTCTGCCCAAAGTTGGTAAATTCGTACCCAATGAATCCATTGCAGGTTTTTTAATCGTACTTGGAGCTATTGTGACTGTACCCATTAATGCAACATTGGCTTTGCAATCTGGTTTTGGCACGAGCGATATGATTGTCGGTGGTGTATCCATGGCAGTAACGGCTATTACAGACCCTTTTATTGGGATGGTATCCGGAGTCGTGGTGAAATTTCTAATTGGAATTTTTGGACTCTAAGATCATAGAAAAAGGAGCAGCTATTTTCTAGCTGCCCCTCTTTATGTTTTAAATGGGATAAAAATTAAAGTATGGCAACAGCTTTTGCTAACACAAATGCGATACCGCCACCGATCATAGGACCAACAACTGGAACCCATGAATAGGACCAATCTGAATCACCTTTACCAGCAATCGGACATATGGCGTGGGCAATACGAGGACCAAGATCACGAGCAGGATTCAATGCATAACCAGTTGTACCACCTAGGCAAGAACCTAATGCAAAGACTAAAAGTGCAACCATGAAAGGTCCGACTCCAGGAGCAATTCCTCCTACATTTTTCGAGAAAATTGCAAAAATAGGAAATACTAACATAAGTGTAGCAATGATTTCACAAAATAAATTCTGTGAATAATTTCGAATAGCAGGCCCCGTACAAAAAACTGCTAATTTAAGCCCTTTATCTTCTGTAATTTCCCAGTGACCACGGAAGAAGAGCCAAGTAATACAACCACCGAGAACACCACCAACTATTTGTACCACCATGATCATAAGTGCCTCAGATACTGCATAGACACCGGCTAAAAGTTTGGCAAATGTAACCGCTGGATTAAGATCAGCCTGTGGTGCACCACACGCAATTGCCACAAAAACCCCAAGCATAACAGCGATACCCCAACCAGCAATAATATTTAGCCAGCCAGCGCCTTCTGCTTTTGAGCCTTTTAATAGTGAGTTTGCGACTACGCCGTTGCCGAAAATAATGAGTGTTGTTACGCCAAGAAATTCTCCTAAATACGGAGTTGCCATAGATAAAACCCTCCTTAAATTCTTTGTTTTTTCTTTAGTATTTCTAGTTCTTGGGTACGATCCTCCTTTCATATATATTATCTGAATTATCACCTATTACTATATTAGCGTAATTTATATAACTACCTGCATTGGAAATTGCCTGGCTATATTACATTATTGCCTTCCTAAAAATGATGTTGAATCGTTCATGAGGGAAAATAGACTCAAGTGGTAATGATCATATTCATTATAGGAGTTATTTGTCCCAACTCATTAATTAATGGCTAAAAAATAAAAAAAACACAAAAATTCATTGTCGTGTACTAAAATGAATTTTTGTGATCCTTTGTACAAGGTAACTATTATTTTTTTAAATTGATAAGCTGAAAAAGTTCAATGAGATAATCATTGATAACAGGTATGTTAATTAATATGATACGCCGCAGAGCTTCCACGATCAATGCGAATATAATTGTTGTGCCTACGGCGAATCCCAATCCACGCGCAACGCCAGCAATAAAATTAGTTGTAATTAACCTCCAAGGTTTTTCCAACAATTCAATATAATCAGCAATTCGTAAGGCTTCTAGGTGGCGAGTTAATCGATCCATTTGTTCAATCAGATGGTCAGTTTTTGGCCGCTCAATTTTCATAAATCCCTCCATAGATCTAGCTTTATTTAATTATAAGTAAGAACTTCTGCCTGCGTCTGAAGACTTGGCACAAGCTAAGTCTTTTCTTATCTTCTGTTTTTTAAGTCATAATCCTTTCTAAATCGTGGTAAATATTTATATATATAAAAAGAAAGATTTTTATTATAGAGAGACCATGTAAAAAGAGATAAGAAGGGCTAATTTATATAGCATAATAGGAGGACTTTGAGAATTAAAGAAGAATATGTAAAATATATATAATATAAAATACAAGTAGTTTTTTTACAGAATCAGAAAGTATAACACTTTCTTGATTCCAAGTAAAAACGACTAAGGTTTCTGCCTGAGTTTGAGGACTTGGCACAAGCCAAATCTTTTCTTATATAAAATATGAGCTTTGTGAGAAGAATGATGGTCGAAGGATGATGATATGAAATCGATAAAGCCCACTGTTCTTATTGTAGATGATACGCGCTTAAACATTAAGATTATGACAGATATACTAGGGGATTCCTACAATTTATTCTGTGCAACATCTGGACGACAAGCCTTAGAAATTGTAACTTCACAGAAGATAGATTTGATTTTATTAGATGTTATTATGCCAGGAATGGATGGCTATGAAGTATGTACAAGGCTTAAAAAGGATCATCAAACCCAAAATATTCCGGTGATTTTTATATCCGCACTGACAAATGTAGCAGATGAGACGAAAGGATTAGAAGTGGGGGCTATTGATTATATCTTTAAACCTGTTAGTCCGCCGATTCTTAAAGCGCGAGTTAGGAATCACATAGAATTAAAAAATTGTCGGGATATGTTTGAGAAACAATCTCTGATCGATGGCCTAACTGGTGTCGCGAATCGGCATTATTTTGATCAGGCTTTTCATCAAGAATGGCGACGTGCTCTGCGTAATAATAATCCATTATCCATTGTTTTTCTTGATATTGATTTTTTTAAAAAATATAATGATCATTATGGTCACTTAGCAGGAGATGAGTGCCTTCGAAAAGTAGGTAACTCCTTAAAAGATTCATTACAACGTGCTGGTGATCTCGTTGCTCGTTATGGAGGAGAAGAATTTATCATCGTATTGCCAGTGACTTCGCAAAGTGAAGCAGTGAAGGTTGGAGAAAAAGTACGCAGGAATATTAAAGCTTTGATGGTAACTCATCAAACGTCTGAAGTGAGTGATTATGTAACGGTTAGCGTTGGTGTGGCGACAGTTGTACCTAACAATGATATGACTTCTGCCAGCTTGATTGCCAAAGCTGATGAGGCTCTCTATCAAGCAAAAAAGAAGGGACGTAATCTAGTTGCTGTAGCAGAACTATAAGCTGAATTGAGAACTTTTTTTATTGGGCAGAATATTTTGCAATGTTGACAAGGAAAAAGTAAAGATCTGTCGAAAGTAAATGAATATAGATAGGAAAATTTATGAAATTATCGGAGGTGCTTGGAATGTCTATTATGGATTTGATTGAAAAAGGTAAAAAGAATCGTCAAAAGAAAGTGCGGGTAAAAGCATTGAAAAATGTTGCAATTGGGGCTGCCATTGGGACAACCCTAGGAGCAGTTGCTGGCGTTTTTTTAGCACCGAAATCAGGTAAAGAAAATCGTGAAGATCTTGTCAATGCAGCTAAAGAACTTCCAGAAAAAGCTAAAGAAATCGTCGAAAAGACTAAAGGAAAAGTTGAAGAAGTAAAAGAGAAAATAAAAGAAAAAAAGACTAAAAACCTTGAAGAACAAGAAGTTGAAGCATAAAATTTCCACAAGAGATCGAATGAGCGGTCGGGCAGGAATGCTCGACCGCTCATTACTAAATTTAGCAGAAAGAAGGGGTAATCATTATGTATATTTCCTTGTATGATTTGGGGCTCTTCATTCTATTTACGATTTTAATTGTTGTGAGTGGCTATTTAATTGTTGTTTTACATCGAACCTTTTGTGTCCTTGGTCATATTCTAGGTATTCTCAATACCCATAAAGATGATATTAATGAAATCATCTCAGGATTACCTGATGCATTGATTAATCTTAATGCATTGACGATCAGTTTAAAAGCGATTGCAGATCAGACCAATGATGCTTTAGATTCTTTACAAGAGAATGTAACGGATACGGTGGATGGTTTGCTCGATGGCATTGAAAGCTTTACTGTCTATGGGAAAGTCATTGGAGAAGTATTTCGACTTATCTTTTCAAAAAATGGATGAATAAGAGCAACTTTAGGAAAAACACCTACAACTTACGTATTGTAGGTGTTTTTCTATGTTATGATATGTATAATAACATAGATAGTAAAGAAAATGAAAAAATTTAAATAACGAGGTTTTAATGATCATGGATAATAAAAATATTGAACAATATGGTTTTAGCGAAGAAATAGTAAAATCCTTAACCACTTTAGGGTATGAAAATTTGACTGAGGTCCAAGGGCAGGTTATCCCTTTAATTCTCGCGGATAAGGATGTGATCGTAAGATCGCAGACAGGTAGTGGTAAGACAGCTGCTTTTGCCATTCCAATTTGTGAAAAAATAGAATTAGAACAAAGGAGTCCTCAAGTTTTAGTTTTAACGCCGACTAGGGAGTTAGCTGTACAACTAAAACAAGATATAACTAATATTGGAAGGTTTAAAAGAATCCGATGTGCGGTTGTATTTGGACGGCAACCTATGGATTTACAACGACGAGAATTAAAGCAAAGGGTACATATTATTGTTGGTACACCAGGGAGAACATTTGATCATATTGAACGAAAAAATATCAATTTAGAAGAAATTAAGTATTTGATTATTGATGAGGCCGATAAAATGCTGGATATGGGTTTTATCGAACAAGTAGAATCCATTATAAAAATATTGCCTAAAAAACGAGTGACCATGTTGTTTTCTGCAACCATGCCAGAAAAAATTGAAAATATTTGCAATCAATATATGATGAATCCGATAAAAATAGAAATTGAACCAGAACAATCAACGGAGGAACAAATTACGCAAGTCTACTATGAAGTGGAAGAACAGGAAAAATTCAATTTGATTAGTCAGGTAATTTATCAATCAAAGCCTGAGAGTTGTATTATATTTTGTAATACGAGAGAGAAGGTAGAAACAGTTTTTGAACGAATGAGAAATAAAGGTTATTTGTGTGGAAGTTTACATGGTGGATTAGAACAAAGGGATCGATTGCGCACCATTCAAAGTTTCAAGAGAGGGGAATTTCATTTTTTAATTGCTACTGATGTCGTCGCACGTGGAATTCATATTGATGATATCGCTCTTGTGATTAATTATGATATGCCACTGGATAATGAAAGTTATGTTCACCGTATTGGTAGGACGGGGCGGGCTGGAAATAGTGGCAGTGCTATGACTCTTGTTACTTCGGATGAATTTGAAGATTTATGTAAGATTGAAGAATACATTCAATATAAAATACCGAAAGGAGAAATTAGCAAGATTGAAAAAGACGAAATGGGCAAGATGGTTTTGGAGCAGAATCATAGAATTACACCAAGCGTAAAGGTTGATAAGAGTGAAATTTTAAATCAAGAAATTACTAGAATTCGCATTAATGCCGGAAAAAGAACGAAAATGAGACCAGGAGATATATTGGGAGCTATCAGCAGTGTGAATGGGGTGAATGGATCAGATATTGGTGTAATTGATGTTCAAGATACATGTTCTTATGTGGAGATTCTTGGAGAAAAAGGCCAACTTGTCATGGATGCACTTGAGCATACAAAGATAAAAGGCAAAATACACAGTATCAAAAAAGTAGGTTTTCATAGTATGTTCTAAAGAATAAAAGAAAAATGGAATTTTATAAAAAAACCAGGGGTCATCTCAATGGAATTTGAGATAACCCCTGATTTTTATTTATTTACCAATGCGTGCCATTAGGCTGGATACTTTATTTGCGAAACCGATTGGATCTTCAGGAAGGATACCTTCGATTAATAGAGCTTGGACATAAAGCAATTCACAATAATCGTTGAAAGCTTCCGAGCCAGGAGCTGTTTGGTGTAAGTTTTTCAAGGTAGTAAAAACCTCGTGATTTGGGTTAAGTTCAAGAATTCTACTTGCTTTATACATACTTTGATTCATTTCAGATAAGATTTGTTCCATGGACAAGCTGATTCCTTTATCATCGCTGACAAGGCAGACTGCACTGGATTTTAATCGATTACTAATCTTGACATCAGCGATTTTTCCAGTGAGCAGATCTTTGATAGCTTGAATAAGTGTTTCATTTTCTTTATAGATGGCTTCTGTATTCTTTTTCGCTTCGGGAGAATCGATGTCATCTAAATTTAAATCGCCACGACTAATGGATTGGAATTTTTTATCACCGTATTCTTTTAAGGCATCAATCGTAAATTCATCAACTTGATCAAAGAGATACAGAACCTCAATATTTTTTTCTTTTAGGAGTTCCATTTGTGGTAATCGTTCCACTGATGCTTGGTCTTTACCTGTTGCATAATAGATGACCTTTTGATTTTCGGCCATCCGCCCAGCGTAATCAGCTAACGTTGTTAACGTATCACTTGCATGGGAAGAGGAGAATAATAGTAAATCTTTTAATTTATCACGGCTGCTATAATCGCTATAAGCACCAATTTTAAGAGCTCTACCAAATTCTTTCCAGAATTTCTCATATTTAGCACGATCTTTAGATAAAATATTTTCTAAAGTTTTTAAGACACTTTTCTCAAGATTTTTACCAATTAGTTTTAATTGTTTGCTGTGTTGAAGAATTTCCCGGGAAATGTTCAAAGAAAAATCAGGAGAATCGACAAGGCCACGCACGAATCGTAGATACTCAGGAAGAAGGTCTTGGCAGTTATCCATAATGAAAATATGTTTGGAATAAAGACGAATTCCCGACGTTGATTTTTGACTGTAAAAATCAAAAGGAGCGCGGGATGGGATAAAGAGTAAAGAGGTGTATTCTACAGTGCCTTCAGCTTTGGAATGAACGATTTCCATTGGTTCTTCCCAATCGTGGAAAAGGTCTTTATAGAATAGTTGATATTCTTCTGTTGTGATTTCGTTCTTATTGCGAGTCCACAAAGGAGTCATTGAGTTTAGAGTACGAATTTCTACAGTTTCCGTAGCTGGTGCATCTGGAATTTCATTGCCATCAGCATCAAGAGGTTTTTCTTCTTTAATGAAATTCATTTTAATTGGATAGCGAATATAGTCAGAGTATTTCTTGATTAAATTTTCAATCGTGTATCGTTCTAAAAAGTTTTCGTCGGGACGACTTGTTGCACGGAAGTCTTCGTTGAGTTCAATAGTGATCGTCGTACCGCGTTTTTCTTTTTCACATTCTTCGATGGTATAAGTTCCGTCACCTGCAGATTGCCATTTAACACCTTTTTCTTGTCCAGGTGCCCGCGTAACCAAAGTCACTTTATCAGAGATCATGAAGGCTGAATAAAAACCTACACCGAATTGACCGATCAATTCATTATCATTTGTTGTTTCTTTTTCCTTTAATTTTTCAAGAAAACTTTTTGTGCCTGATTTAGCAATTGTTCCAATATTTTCCACAACTTCATTGTAAGTCATACCAATTCCGTTATCTGAAATTGTCAACGTATGGCTAGCTTCATCGGGAACAATAAAAATTTCAAAGTTACTATCTCCTTCAAGTAAGTCTTGGTTGGTTAACGATTCAAAACGGAGCTTATCAATGGCATCAGAAGCATTAGAAATAAGTTCACGTAAGAAAATTTCCTTATTTGTATAAATCGAATGAATCATCAGGTCCAAGAGTTGCTTGGTTTCAGCTTGAAATTCTCGAGTTTCTTTGTTAATGATTTGCGTCATATGTAGAGTCTCCTTTTCATTTTAAAGTGATTTTAGGTGTGAAACGTTGTTAGCACTCTCGTTGTATGAGTGCTAACTTTCTTTATATCATACCGCGATTAGCTTGTGAAATCAATCTTTTTTGTAGTTGAATTTATAGAAATCTATCGATTACATGAAAGATTCTTAACAAGAATTATCGAGGATGGGATTAGAGGGCTGAGCAGTGTTGTCTAAGAAGTAAGGGATATTTTTTGATAAACCAATCATATGGATATATTCTTGGTATGTTACGCGTAGTATGTAACATTCTAAAAATCAAAGAAATTAAAAAAAAGTTATCAAGGCGGAATATATTATTAATAATGGAATATATGGAAATAATGAGACTTGGATTGCACTCATTGCTTTCTAAGTTTTATAGAAATATGGAGGAGGTTAAGTATGAAGAAGCTATTTATCCTTATGATGGCTTCAATTCTCGTAATGAGTTTATTGATCGGTTGTGGTAGCCAAAAAGCAGCTGAACAGAAAGCTCCGGAGAAAAAATTTATTAATATTGCGACAGGTGGTACAGCTGGGGTTTACTATCCTCTTGGTGGTGCGATCGCTGAAATACTGAATAAAAATGTTCCTGGTATTAACGCTACGGCTCAAAGTACAGGAGCATCTGTAGCCAACATTAATATGCTTAAAGATGGTAAAGTTGAATTAGCCATGGTACAGAATGACACAGCTTACTATGCTTTTAAAGGCATCGAAATGTTCAAAGATAAACAAGTTGCCAATATGAGAGGAGTGGCGACTCTTTATAATGAAACCATTCAGATGATTGTGTTGGAAGAGAGCCCTATTAAAACTCTTAATGATTTGAAAGGGAAAAAAGTGGCCGTCGGTTCAATCGGTAGTGGGACTGAGGCAAATGCTCGTCAAATACTAGAGGCTTATGGTCTAGCATATACTGATTTAAATCCTCAATATCTTTCTTTCGGTGAAGCTGCTAATGGCTTAAAAGATGGTAATGTTGATGTTGCTTTTGTAACGGCAGGTGCTCCGACTGCGGCGATACAAGATATTGCATTTCAAAAGAAGATTAGATTACTTCCTGTAGAGGCTGACAAAGTAGATGCTTTGATTAAAAAGTATCCTTTCTATGCCAAGCAGCTAGTAAAAGCCAATACCTATCCTGGTCAAACAACAGATATTGAGACGGTAGCAGTGAAAGCTATGTTAGTTGTTCCAGAAAATCTTGATGCTGATATTGTTTATAAAATGACAAAAGCGATTTATGGAAATACTGATCGACTGAAAGCTGCTCACAAATTAGGTGAAGGTATTACAAAGGAAAGTGCTTTGGAAGGAATGCCAATACCTATTCATCCAGGAGCTGAAAAATTCTTTAAAGAAAAATAAGATTTAGGAGAAAATAAAATGCCGGGACTGTTTTTTGTACCCGGCATTTTATTTAATATAATAATGAAGAAAGTAAGTATGGAAAAAACACTTCTGACCATTTTTATTTTTCTGATTTGCATGATGCTTTATTGGTGGTTTCTTCCCTTAAAAGTTGTAATCGAAACAGAGTCGGGCATTGTACTTTCTTTGCCAACGTATCCTGAAGATTCTTTTAGTATTCGATTTATTCACTCAGTACACCAAACGCCGGTTTGGGAAAATTTTGTTGTAAAAGGAATGGATCAGCTCGTCCTTGCATCAACTGAATATCGATCTTATGGTGTTGGGATGCCCTCTTTGCCTTCGGAAGGTGTATTTACGCAACTTGCAGATCGATTTATGTTAACAAATTTGAATCGTTCTTTTAAAAAGATACCAGTCAGGGTCGGACCAGAAGGGAAATTGTCATTCATTCATCGGGAGCAGGAATACCCTCTTTACCAATGGTTTGATTCTGGAACCTTAGTAAACATAAACATTCGTTATGATTATTGGTGGTTTATTTCTCCGTGGTTTACTCAGAGACTATAATATTCTTTCAGAACTAAAAGGAGTGAGTCAATTGGCAGTCGAAGAAGAAAAACAGTTTGATGCAGATGAAATACTTAAAGAATTTGATTCAGAGGCTGATAAACGTATTTTAACTGGATTTATTGGTCGAGTTGTATCAGCCATTGCAATTTGTTTTACCCTTTTTCAATTATACACTGCTTTTTATGGTGTTCTTGATGCTCAGTTGCAACGGGCTATTCATTTGAGCTTTGGTATGGGGCTAATTTTTTTGTTATATCCAAGTCGCCGTTCTTGGTCTCGGACAAGTATACATCCTTTTGATTTGTTACTTGCCATTCTCGGTGCAGCAGTTCCTATGTATGTTGTCGTCACTTATCATCAACTTGTATTACGTGCTGGATCGGTAACTGACCTTGATTATGCAGTTGGAACTCTCGGAGTTTTAATGGTAATCGAAGGATGCCGTAGAGTTGTTGGCAAGCCGATGGTCATTGTTGCCATATTCTTTATTGCTTATGCTTTTGCTGGACCTTACCTTCCTGATATTTTAGCCCATCGCGGTGTGAGTCCAGCGGATCTAGTTGCACATTTATATTTTACAACAGAAGGTATTTTTGGAATACCTCTGGGTGTTTCATCAACTTTCATCTTTCTATTTATCTTATTTGGAGCTTATTTAGAGTCAACAGGATTGGGAAAATTTTTTATTGATATCGCTAATTCTATTGCAGGATGGGCTAGTGGCGGCCCTGCAAAAGTCACTGTTTTGGCTAGTGGTATGATGGGAACCATATCAGGTAGCTCAGTAGCAAATGTTGTAGGAGTTGGAAGTTTCACGATACCCATGATGAAAAAATTGGGTTATGACAAAGAATTTGCTGGTGGGGTGGAAGCCGCTGGATCTACAGGCGGTCAAATTATGCCACCGATTATGGGAGCTGCCGCTTTTCTAATGGCTGAATTTATTGGAATTCCTTATCTGGATGTCGTGAAAGCGGCTGTTATACCAGCACTTTTATATTACACTGGAATTTGGATCGCTGTTCATCTTGAAGCTAAGAGAAAAGGTTTAAAAGGTATCCCACGCCATGAATTACCAAAATTAAAAGAAGTTTTTTTGAATCGTGGTCATCTTGCGTTACCTTTAGTTGCCATTCTATATTTGCTTGTAGATGGGCAAACTCCAACTAAAGCTGCCCTGTGGGGGATTTTGATAGCCATTCTTTCGAGTGCATTGCGCAAATCCACTCGTATGAAACCTCATCAACTCATTGAAGGATTAGAAAAAGGTGCAAAAGGTATTTTAGGAGTACTTGTTGCCTGCGCTACTGCTGGTATTATTATTGGCGTTGTAACAAAAACTGGAGTAGGACTAAAACTGGCTGGAGGACTTATTGAACTGGCTGGTGGTATGCTGCTCCCTGTTATGTTTTTCACCATGATTACCTCTCTCATTCTAGGGATGGGGGTGCCGACAACAGCCAATTATGTAATTACAGCAACCATTGCCGCACCCGCATTAATTCAATTGGGCGTTCCCATTATAGCGGCTCATATGTTTGTATTTTATTTTGGTATCATTGCTGATATTACGCCTCCCGTTGCTTTAGCAGCTTATGCTGCGTCAGGTATATCTGGCGGAAATCCCATGAAAACAGGAATTATTGCATCCAAGCTGGCAATCGCTGCTTTTATTGTTCCTTATATGTTTGTTTACGCACCAGTACTCTTAATGGTTAAAGCCACTCCCTTTGAAGTTGTCATGGCTGCTATTTCTGCTGTGACTGGTATGTTTGGATTGGGAGTAGCCATGATTGGTTATTGGTATACAAAGGTAAATGGAGGGGTACGGGTTATTGCCTTTATAGGTGGATTAATGCTCATTGAACCAGGTCTATTGACTGATATGATTGGTATTATGCTACTCATAGGCGTTTATTTTATTCAACGTAATAAGTTAATTGCAAAGAAAAAGATAGCTGTGTAGATTGAATGGTAAAAGCCGAGCAGCTTTACAATAATGCTGCTCGGCTTTTATTATTAGATTAAATTTGATAATCATACACTGGTTTATGACAGCGAACGGCTTTACCGCCTCGTGGATTGATGATTTCACCTTTAGCAAGGATCAATTGTCCATTGATAAATACATAATCAATTCCTTCAGGGGAGGCATTTGGATGACCGAAAATTGCCTTGTCATTAATCGTATGGATATCAAACACGACAATATCAGCATCCATGCCTTCTTGAAGTCGTCCTTTAGTTGTAAAGCCAAGTGTATCAGCGGGTAGCAATGTCGCTTTGCAAATCGCTTCCATAAGATTTAATTGATATCTTTCAACAACCATTTTTCTGAAATATCGAGGAAAGCTGCCAGCAATTTGTGGATGGCCTTCTCCAGGGGCATAGGTCCCTGTATCGGTAGAAGGCATGGCATAAGGATGATTAAGTGCCATATAGATTTCTTCTTCAATCCCTGTAAAAACAACCACAGCAGCATGAGGATCATTGGCACGTAGATCACGATAAATATCCATATTCAATCGTTGACCATTATATTTGCCTGTGATGACTAAAATATCTTCCAGTTTCCACCCGTTTAACTCCATATATTCTTCGTTAAAAAGAACTGCGCTGATATGAGTTGCCCACTCAGTATACATACCGCTGTCAAACCGGATGTCAATACCGTCGGTCCGTGCCTTATTGATAACGGCAAGTGCTTCATTCATAACTCCCGTTCCATATTGATATACAAGATGGGATATTTGGATTCTTACTCCCGTTTGTCTGGCAAGAGAGATGACTTCAACAAGTGAATACATATCAATACCAGTGAGCATACGAGTATCTACTGCGACGATTCTTCCATAACGAGCAGCAATTTTACTCAGATTGATGATTTCATCATCGGAAGTACCAGGAGCGTAGGCAAGTCCGAGTGATAAACCACAAGCGCCTTCCTCAAAGGCTTTCTCTACCAGATATTCCATACGCGATAACTGTTCTGGTGTGGCAGGTTTCAGAGGATCAGTAGCACCGACTGCATCACGCAAACTGATGGAGTGACCAATGAGTTCAGCTTGATTAATAATAAATCCTTCTTTTTCTTGTGCTTCAAAGAATGAATTAATATCAAGAGGACTGAGGCCGCAGTTACCACCAACGGTCGTTGTAATTCCTTGCCTTAAAGATAATTCTCCACAATAATCATCCAAATCAATATGTCCATGCATATCTATAAAACCAGGGCAAACGACCCTGTTGGAAGCATCAAATTCTTGGGTGCCGTGGATTTCGTCAGTTGTGATTACTGCAATTTTCCCTTGAGATATACCTACGTTACTCACACAGCGAGTGCGTGTCTCTGGGTCAATGATCAAGCCATTATGAATTACGATATCAAACATCTTTTATCACCGCCTATATATTACAAAAACAATGAGCTACTATAGACTCCGATTGCTCTTTGTATGATAAATTGTATCATACTTATTGTAAAGTTTCTTCGAATATTATAAAAACTTGCTGTGGGCCAAAGTTTTACATATAATAGTGACAACATAAGATTTACGGGGATAGAACGAAGAGAGGGATGATGTAAAATGTGTTTAATTTTATTTGCCTATCAACATCACCCGAAATATTCCTTGATTGTAGCTGCAAATCGAGATGAATATTTTTCAAGGCCAAGTGCCCCAGCTGAATATTGGTCAGATCATCCCCATGTGTTAGCTGGGAGAGATCTCAAAGAATTGGGGACTTGGATGGGGATTACCATTGATGGAAATTTTGCAGCTTTAACCAATTATCGCGCCCCATCGAATCAATCGGCCACTGCTTTATCCCGCGGTCACCTCGTTAGTGATTTTCTTTGTGACAAACATTCGCCAGCCCAGTATTTAGAGTCAGTTGCACAGAAGGCTAAGCGGTATAATGGATTTAACCTACTTGTTGGCGATGGACAATCCCTATGGTATTATGGTAATCGCCAAGAAAAAGTACAACAAGTTATGCCTGGTATACATGGAATTTGTAACCATATACTCAATACACCTTGGCCTAAGCTTGAACAGGGGCGTCAACAGTTGGCACAGTGTCTTACTCAAGCAGATGTATGTGAAGATGATTTGTGGAATATTTTAAGCAACCGTCAAAAAGCTGCTGATGATGAACTGCCCATGACAGGAGTCGGACTAGAATGGGAGCGTACCTTATCTTCTATTTTTGTAGAAGGGCTAGAATATGGAACTCGTTCTTCGACCATACTACTAGTGGGATATGATGATTCTGTTAAATTTGTAGAAAGAAGCTACCATGCATCTTTAACTTCATGGCAAGAAGTTTCTTATGAGTTTAAAATCAAGCCTTAATTTGAGGAAAACTTGTATTACTCCACTCAAAAAGAAACAGGGATCTGTCTGAATAGACAAATCCCTGTTTCTTAAAGAAAATGCTAATTTATTACCATTTTCCTTTGCCAATGTGGCCTTCAAGTTCGGCCTTAGCACGTTGTTTAATAACATATCCTTCAGCAACCGCTTTTTGAAGGATGCTCACACAGTTTGGATCAAGGTTCAGTTCGATTCCTTCAAGGGACAATTTAATGATTTTATCAGTTAATGCAATGATTTCCATGTGGATATCATTTGTTCTTTCTGATTGATAAACTTTATCAGCAGCTTCAGCTGATAATTCTACAAATTTTTCGCTACCCGCTCCGCATTTTGGACAGGTGTCGTAAGGACCTTCTCCTTCATGCATAAAGTTACAGACGCTACATTTAAATAATTTTTTCATAGTTGCATCTCCTTTTGATATAATAATATTCTAATTATAGCGAAAATTAGAATATTTTGCAATAATGATTATTATATTTATAATATAATAATCATTATCATTAAGAAATAATTTTAAATAATAATAAAATGTAAAAAGAGAAATTTACATTTTATTTATTTTTATTGGTGACAGGGGAATGATATAATGATTTTGAAAAGGATTAGTGATAGGTTAGGCGTATATAATGTCGTGTAATAATGATATAGGCCATATTATGTACTATCCTAGGAACCAAATATTATTTAGACCATATGGAGGTAAAATCAAACTTGATTAGAATTATCCGTCGTCTTATTATTGGGAAGCCCCTTCATAATGAAGAAATGATGCATGAACGGCTACCAAAATGGAAAGCTCTATCTATTTTTTCATCGGATGCATTATCTTCGGTTGCATATGGACCAGAACAAGCTCTGATGATCCTAGTCGCTACACAAGGGGTTATGGCGTATGGATATTTGTCTCCAGTCATTATGGCAGTATCAGTTCTTTTGGTGATTGTCGCCTTGTCTTATGTACAAGTTTCTAAAGCCAATCCCGACGGTGGTGGTGCGTATGCCATAGCTAAAAAGAACATTGGTGAACTTCCAGCCTTAGTAGCCGCTGCCGCAGTATTTGCGGATTATGTTCTAACGGCAGCTGTTAGTGTGGCAGCTGGTACTGCAGCTATTGTGTCTGCATTTCCTGAACTAAGTGGGAAAGAAGTCGGAATCGATTTAATGGTCTTATTTTTTATTCTTATGTTGGTTAATTTGCGTGGTATACAGGAGTCATCCAGTATATTTGTATATCCTACTTATGCATTTTTATTAGGTATGATTGTACTAATTACCACAGGTATTTATCAAGCCTTTACTCATGTTGACACAATTATCCCAGTGGCATCATTGGATCGGCAGCCTTTGGATATGGCAATGTTATATATTGTATTAAGGGCATTTGCTAATGGCTGTAGTTCCATGACCGGTGTGGAAGCAATTGCCGATAGCGTACCTCTATTTAAAAAACCAGAAGCACATAATGCTGCAATTACTACATACTGGATGTCAAGCATCTTAGTGGCGATGCTTGCTGGGATTACCTTTATGATGATGCATTATCATGTAATGCCTTCTTTAGCAGAAACCGCCTTATCCCAACTTGCAGAGCATATTTTTGATCGGTCATTTTTCTACTATTATATTCAGTTCACGACGATGATTGTATTGTATCTGGCAGCCAATACAGCATATAATGGTTTACCCATACTCCTATCGATTGTTGCTAAGGATGGATATTTGCCACGATATCTTAATTCTCGGGGAGAACGGCTTACTTTCTCCAATGGAATTGTATTGCTCACCCTTGCGGCAGCTTTATTAATTATTGTTTATGGCGGAAATATTGAACACTTAATTTCCTTGTATGCGATTGGAGTATTTGTATCTTTTACCATTGCTCAATTCAGTATGGTCGTTCATTGGAGACGGGAGAAGGGATTAGGCTGGCAGGTACGAGCCATTGTGAATGGTATTGGAGCTTTCGCCACTGGTCTGGTTGTAATAATTATTACTTTAACCAAGTTTACTCATGGTGCATGGGTCGTATTAGTATTTATTCCAGTGATGGTTTTAGCATTTAAAAAAATTCGAGCCCACTATGATGATATGGCAGAACAACTCCATTTGCCACTGGAAGAAAAAATAGAAGATGATGATACAATTGCAGTGAGAAATTATATCATTGTACCGATTTCATCACCAACACGAGTGGTACTTGAATCACTGAAATTTGCCAAAACACTGAGTGCAGACATTATAGCCCTCCACATTGCTAAAGATGATGAAAGTGCTACTAAAGTCCAAAATAAATGGGAAGAATGGAATCCTGGGATTGATCTGGAAATTGTCCATTCCCCTTATCGTCTCACCATCCAACCACTACTCGATTATGTAGACGATTTACAAAAGAAGAAGAACCAGCAAGACTATATTACGGTGGTCATCCCTGAGTTTGAGACGAAGAAATGGTGGCATAGACTACTACATAACCAGACGGGATGGATATTACATGCCATGCTTGTTTTAAAGAAAAATGTAAGTGTAATAACGATACCGTATCATTTAGACAAGTAGAGAATTTCAATATAAATGTTGTTGTAATAATCTTCCATCTATCGTATAGTAGCCTGGATGGTATGTGACTCGACCATTTTTGGTCAAGTGTACATACCTGCCATCAGGGGTTCTACCTTTTAATGTACGACTAATATAGATAGAACTCTTGGGAATGTGGCCTGTACGTATATCCATTTCACTTGGCATACTGATCAAATCATCCCAGATGTTGCTTGACATTGAAGTTACCCCCTTTTTTGCGAATCATTTTAAACTGAGATTATAATTTATATGCAAAAATTTTAAAAAAAGCCCACTATGAGTAATTTTTACATAAGTTAGTAGTTGCTTTCAAGGTGATAAAGAAGACTTGATTCAGGTGGAGTTTTAACTCCACCTGAATTTTATTCGCTCTTATCTAGCGGCTTGATTATCGGGTAAAGGGTCTGTCTCTGTAATTTGAGACAGACCCTTTCGTAATTTTCCTTGTTGATTGATAGTAGGGAAAAATCATGCTTGTCATCCATTGCTAGTAGTATAGCCATATTCATAGGGGATTGGGCGCATAGAAAAGGGAATATTTGCATAAATGAAAATATAGCTTATAAAAAGGAGGCATCATATGGATATTTACACTTATTTTTTCTTTTCCTATGGTCTAACTGCGATAATCGCATTCTTTACAGTTGGAATAATATTGTTGACGAATAAGCTTATGCATATATTTGATGATATGACGAATAAATAAATTCACATTATAAATGAGGAGTTGAACTATGATGTATTATGAAATCATACAAAACTTATTTCCTGGGATTTTCTCCTTTTTTATACAAGATTCAGGAATTGTATGGGCAAGAATCGGTTTAATTATTTTTGGTTTTGCTCTTGCGTACCTTGGATTTAATCGCACTCTTGAACCGCTTATTATGGTTCCCATGGGTATTGGTATGATTGCGATTAACTCTGGGGTGTTATTTATGAAAGGTGGAGGTATTGGAAATATTTTTCTTGATCCCCTTGTATCGGACCCTAGCGCACTGCTCAATATTATGCAGATTAACTTTCTTCAGCCGATTTATAACTTTACATTTAGCAACGGGCTCATAGCTTGTTTGGTGTTTTTTGGAATTGGGGCAATGAGTGATATTGGTTTTGTACTAGCTAGACCATGGGCTAGCATGATTGTGGCTTTATTTGCAGAGCTAGGTTCCTTTGTAACTCTTGTCGTTGGTTATAAAATGGGCTTGCCAATCGGTGATGCGGCCGCAGTTGGAATCATTGGTGGTGCAGATGGTCCAATGGTACTGTTTACCTCTCTTATGTTAGCGCCAAAATTGTTTGTTCCCATTTCGATTATTGCTTATTTGTACCTTAGTTTGACTTACGCTGGATATCCATACTTGATTAAGCTAATGGTACCAGAAAAATATCGTGGTTTAGAGGTGGAAATGAAACAAGTCGATATTCCCCAAAAGCAAAAATTCCTTTTCATTTTGATTATGTGCTTTGTATTATGCCTTCTTCTTCCAGTTGCATCTCCTCTTATTATGTGTTTTTTTCTTGGAATAGCTATTCGGGAAGCAGAGATTAAACAATTCCAAAATTTTCTTGATAATACTCTTCTTTATGGTTCTACACTGTTCTTAGGTTTGCTACTTGGAGTTCTTTGCGATGCACAAACTATTATGAATCCTGAAGTTGGTATTCTCGTTCTTCTTGGTTGTCTAGCTTTATTGATTTCGGGTATTGGCGGTCTTATTGGTGGGTGGGTTGTATACTTTATTAGTAAAAATTATAACCCAGTGGTCGGTATTGCTGGCGTTTCCTGTGTGCCTTCTACGGCAAAGCTCGCTCAATACGCTGCAAGAGAAGCAAATCCCTGCGCAATGATCCTTCCTTTAGCGTTGGGGGCAAATATTAGTGGTGTCATTGTAACAGCGATTGCAACAGGCGTATTTATTTCCACAGTAGGTCTAGTTAAATAAGGAAAAAATGTTGAGATCGTAAAGACTAATAAGTAGAAGAAGGGATGGTTACTGAATTTGTGTAATTCAGCAATCATTGAAGTCTTTTTACTTTAAATTTAAAACTCCTGTAAGAATTCTAATGAGAATTTTTGCAGGAGTTTTTATTATTAGTGTGCTGAGAAAAGTAAAAGATATTATTTATCATATGATAAAAGGATTTTTTAGATAAATGCTTAATATAACATCATATCAAAGTGATATGGGTAAAGAATATAACGTAAATACAGTGAATACATTAAATGAATTTCACTGATAGCAAAGGAGATATAACGATGCAGTGTAATAATTTTAAAATTGTTGTATCTGGAGATATTTGTATCAATTCTCTTTATTGGATAACAGATCCTCAAAAAAATAATGGATTAAATTGGCAAAATAATTTAAATATGCATAGTATATTGCTACCAGGAGAAGCATTGCTGCTGACCAAACTTGTAACCTTAGCAACAGGATCTTTTGTACTTTCCCCTGAAATACAAGATTTAGAATCAGTTGTATTAAAAGAATATATCAGAGCTGTTGCTGAAGTTGAACCTTTTCCTGTATTTGCTACCAAAAAAAATAATGATAAAGTTTATCGTGTAAAACGATTTCTTGGATTTGCCGGGCCTTCAGTAGGTCAATCTAAGTTACTGCCAATTAAAAATGATGATGCAAACGCTGATATGGTGATCATCGATGATGAAAATAATGGATACCATTCTAATGAAAAGTTCTGGCCCTTAGCCTTAAAAACACCACAAAAAGAACCCATTGTTTTATATAAGATGAGCAATCCGATTAACTCTACAATTCTTTGGAAACAACTAGAAAAATATCACATTGACAAAACTATTGTCGTAATCAATAGTGATGATTTGCGTTCAAAAGGTGTGAATATCAGTAAAAGTCTTTCCTGGGAAAGGACAGCCCAAGATTTTGTGTGGCAGATTAACAACAGTCCAAATCTTGCTTTTTTAGCGCAATGTCGTCATCTTATCGTTTTATTTGGTCTTGAAGGTGCCATTTATCATCGAAATGATGGAGTTGCGGAATCGCGATTATATTTTTTGCCTTATGAATTTGAAGGTGGCTCGGTTGCAGATAGTCAAGGGAAAATGTCTGGTTTTACATCCTGTTTTGTAGCAGGAATTGCACGGAGTATTGTTTTGGGGCATGAGAGCAACGAAGAAATCGTTACATCAATTGGTGAAGGAATACGAGAAGGAATCGTTGCGACTCAAAAATACTTTATTGCAGGGTTCGGTAAAAAAATAGAAGAAGATCCTTTTCCTCATCCTGAGATTTTTATCGAAGGAGAAAATGATTTTATCTATAAAGAACATGTGCAGGATGTGGCAATACGTCTTTCGGATAATACCACTTGTCAATCTTGCTGGTATATACTAAAAGATAAGAGTTCAACTAATTTAGCTGAGATCGCCTATAGCATTGTCAAAAATGGAGTACAACATGCTCTCAAATTCATTCCAATTGCCCAGTTTGGCAATTTGCAAACAGTGGATCGTGGTGAAATTGAAAGCTATCGAAGTATTAAAAATTTGATGTGGGAGTATATTTCCACGACAAATGCTCCCCGTCCTCTTTGTATTGCCGTATTTGGTACTCCAGGCTCAGGAAAATCCTTTGGTGTAACGGAAATAGCTGCCAGTATTGCACCAACTCTCATTAAAAAATTGAATTTTAATTTGTCTCAATTGCGTACACCATTAGATTTAATTAATGCTTTTCATAAGGTAAGAGATTTTTGTTTAGAAGGCAAACTTCCTCTTGTATTTTTTGATGAATTTGATTCTGCTTTTGAAGAAAAATTAGGGTGGCTAAAATACTTCTTAGCACCAATGCAAGATGGCGTATTTAGAGAAGGGGATTCTCTACACTCAATTGGTAAGGCTATTTTTGTATTTGCTGGTGGTACAAGTAGTACTTTAAAAGAATTTTGTGGAGAGGATATTGAGGATGAACAGGAATATAAGCAGTTTTTATTAGGATTTAAGGGGGCAAAGGGACCGGATTTTCTAAGTCGTTTACGTGGTTATGTCAATATTTTGGGTCCAAATCAAACCAATCAACATAGTGATCAATTATTCATTGTTCGCCGGGCAATGTTGTTACGAGCGTTGTTAGAGCGTAAAGTGCCACATCTGATCAATGATCGGGGAGAAGCTCAAATTGATAATGGTGTATTGCGTGCACTGCTTAAAATTCCACGCTATAAACATGAATCAAGATCAATGGAAGCTATCTTAGAAATGAGTCTACTTACAAATGCGAAGAAATGGGAACAATCGTATCTACCTTCGAAAGAGCAAATGAAATTACATGTAGACGAAGAAGAGTTTTTGCGACATCTCATGCATGATACATTCTTTAGTGAGAAAATTGAAAGTCTTTCCATAGCTATTCATGAAAAATATCGAGAGCTTAATGAAGGGAATCTGAATGTCGACTCTGACTTTTTGAAAAAATGGGAAGAACTCGATGAAGATCTTAAAGAATCGGCTCGCAGTCAGGCAAGAAGGATTCCTAATGCCTTGCTTACTATTAATTATGATGTTGTTTCGGTAAAAGAGACTCCACCTATCTTAGAGTTTACGGAAAAGGAATTGGATATGCTTGCTATATATGAGCATACAAGTTGGTGTCGTTACCAAAAAAACATTGGTTGGAAGAAGGGTGATGTGAAAGATAAGATGCAAAAAACTAACCCTACACTTGTTAATTGGAGAATATTGCCGAAAGAAAAAAAGAATATGGTTTATCAGATGGTAACAATTTGGCCAGAAATTCTGGCAAATGCAAATTTTAAGATTGAACGATTGAAATTTTTGTGTGATTGTGAAACTAAGATTTAATTGTAAATTATGAAAAAACGAGGGCTGAACTCTTAAACTAGAGGTCAGCCCTTGTTTTTTTACTGCTATATCTAATGATTAGACTTTTATAGAGTTTTTTCGCCAACCTGCCAATCAATAGGGCATAGACCACCAGTTTGCAAAGCATGTAATACTCGTATAATTTCATCTACACTGCGTCCTATATTTAAATCGCTCACGACTTGGTAGCGAACGATTCCTTCTGGATCAATAATAAAGAGGCCGCGGAGAGAAATCCCCTTCTCTTCAATAAGTACACCGTAATCCTGAGCGACTTGTTTTGTAATATCAGAGGCTAAAGGGTAGTTTAGTTCGCCGAGGCCACCTTCTGATTTTGAAGCTTTTATCCAAGCTCGATGAGAATAGACACTATCAGTACTTACACCAAGTACTTCAGCACCAAGACTTTTTAATTCATCGATTCGAGAATTAAATCCTCTAATTTCTGTAGGGCAAACGAAAGTAAAATCTAAAGGATAGAAGAACAAGATAAGCCATTTTTCTTTATAATCTTCAAGTGTTACAACATGATCTAAGGTTTCAATATTTTCCGTAGTTGACATTGTGAAATCAGGGGCTTTTTGACCAACTTTAGCTACCATATAAAATCGCTCCTTTAAATTAGATAATTATTATTAATTAATAATAATACTAAAATATATGCTTGTCAAGAAATTTTACTTATTTATATAAAAAACATTGTAAATTGTATCAATATAAGTAAAAAAATAGGGATTGATGAAAGATTATAGGCAGGGAAAGAATCTGTAGTTGACGAAATGATAGAATATACCTTGATAATAATGGAATTTGATTATAAGAAATAAAGATTAAATAATTTTACAAGGGGTTATTAAAATGAAGAATTTTTTTATCCGTATCTTTACCCTATTATTTTCTTCCTTTGTAATTCTCGGTTGCTCATCTCAAACTCAGCAAATAGGTCCTAATAAGTCTGAGAAACATGAAGAATTTGTCATTGCTGGCTCGGGTAGTAATATTGCTGTGACTCGGAAATTAGTTGAAGCTTTCCAAAAGAAACAAAGTATGAAAATTGAAGTTCCAGATAGTATTGGCTCGGGTGGTGCCATTACCGGTGTTTTGCAAGGCAAAATTGATTTAGGATTAACGTCGAGATCTCTTGCTTTAAATGAAAAGGCTAGTGGATTGATAGAGATACCTTATGCCATATCAGGTCTTAGTGTTGCAGTCGGACCTGATGTTCCTGATGAAAATGTGACTTATGATGATCTTGTAAGTATCTATAAAGGGGATAAGAAGACCTGGTCTAATGGTGAGACAATTATCGTATTTTTGATGTACGAAAAGGATAGTACGAATGAAGTATTAATTAAAGAAATACCTGGATTTAAAGAAGTATTGATTGATTCCTTAAAGAATAACCGATGGCAAATATTTTATAATCAACAATCTCAAGAAGAGGCGATTGCTAAGACCCCTCATTCAATTGGATTTGTTACCATGCCTGCACTTATGGATTCAAGACTGAAGGCACTTACGGTAAATAAAGTAAAAGCATCTCCTGAAAATATGTTAAATGATAGTTACAAGTTATATAAGACCTTGAATTATATATATAAAGAACCCCTTCAGAAAGAAATGAAAGATGTTATTAATTTTACTTTCTCTAAGCAAGGTAAACAGATCATAATAGATTACGACTGTATTCCAGTCGGTCAGTGAGGGGGGACGCTATGGAGTTTTTGAATGCGGCCAAAAAAATCATTCGAAGAATGAATTTATTAGCAATTAGTATTGCATTATTTATCGTAGTGGCAATTCCTTTTACTTACTTATATCTTGAATTACAGGATGAAAAAGAAAGAGGAATTTTTCATGCGCAAAAATATGCTTTGAAATTTCAAAGAACAATAATGGAGAACCCTAAATATTGGAAATTTAATTTAGAGAAGTTTATTGAGGTGTTTTCTGACATTCAAGGGGAAAATTGGATTGAAGCAATTGAAGTTTATGATACTGATATGAGTTTGTTACATCGTGAAAAATTGTTAGAGCCATCTCTATTCACTATTCATCAAATTGCTGAAATTCACTATAATAACAAATTGTATGGTTTTGTTATCATCTATAGTAGTTTGTGGCATTTTATTAGAAATGCCATTGTATTAGTATGTTTATTTGTAATCGTTGGAGTAATTGTTCTTAAATATGTATGGGAAGCCAATTCATTATTGCGACAATTAGCTGAGGCAAATGGTCATTTAAAACGACTTTCGATTATTGATGGGAAAACAGGTTTGCTCAATGCTACAATTAGTATTGAAAAATTAAAAATAGAAATTCAAAAAAATTTTCAGACTGGTAGTGGACTTTGCTTACTGTTTGTTGATATTGATCATTTTAAAAAGTATAATGATCTTTATGGACATATCGAAGGTGATGCCATATTGATTCAGCTTGCAGAATTATTGAAAGCGACTGTTCGTCAGATGGATATTATCGGACGTTTTGGTGGTGAAGAATTTATTATTATTTTGCCAAGTACGATGGAAGAAGAAGGAATAGGCGTTGCTGAATCAATTCTCAATATGGTGAACCAAGCTGATTTTCAAGGAGAAGAATATATGCCTAAGGGAAAACTGACGGTAAGTATTGGTTTGGCATATACCGCGGACGGAATTATAACTGCGCGTGAATTAATGAAACGAGCTGATAAGGCATTATATTGGGCGAAAGAAACTGGACGAAATAATATTAAACGCTATTGTGAGGAAAAAGTACTAATAGAAGTACCCGTAAAACTTCACATGGCAGAGATTTATCCTGTCATGAAACAAGAAATTACGAATAAGGTTCTAGATAAATTTATCGAAAATTTAAAGCAAGATATGTATGATGTGTATGAACCAACTGTTCGTAGTTTGTTAAAAGCTCTTGAAATGTGGGAGATTCAAACAGTTCAGCATTCTTTACGTGTCAATCGAATTGCCATGGTGGTTGGTAAAGAATTGGGCCTATCGCCAAAAGAACTTTCTAATTTAAATCTTGGTACATTGCTTCATGATATTGGAAAACTGTCTATAGGTGATTCTATATTGCTAAAGGAAGCAGCACTGACGCCTGAAGAATATCGCTTAATGCAAAATCATCCACAAGCAGGTTTTAATATTGTAATGGACAATGAACTGTTAAATGATGCGAGTAAAGTGATTCTCTATCATCATGAACGTTTCGATGGCAAAGGATACCCCAATGGGATTAAAGGTGACGAAATACCTTTATTAGCCCGTATTTGTAGTGTGGCTGATGCTTTTGATGCTATGTCATCAGGGCGTCCTTATAAAAAAAGTATTTCATTGGTTGATGTAAGAAAAGAAATTGTACGTTGCTCTGGTAGTCAGTTTGACCCACAAGTTGTTGAAAGCTTTTTGAAGATTAGTGACGACAAACTTGAGTAAAGATGCAGAACAATGTAAAAAACTTATATAGATAGTGAAGGGAAATAAAGTATGAAAAATGCTCAATTTATTTTAAAACGCCTTATTATTATGATAATAGGAGTATTAATTTTTAGTACGATGCCCGTAGTATTCGCAGCGAAGGATGTTCAAAAAGTAGAATATGTAAATGGTGTTGTTCTATCCGTATTAGCGATTGAAGCTCCTGATAATAAAAATATGGGCGTTACTGGTAAAAATTTATTAACGATTCAGCTTACATCAGGAGAAGAATCTGGTAAAACAATCCAAAGTATGAACTATCTTAGTCAGCAAACACTATTTGATATCAATCCTAGCCCTGGAGATAAAGTCATTCTGGCAGTCGGTGGTACGCAAGACATAAAACAATATCATGTTGCAGATTATAACCGTCTTCCTTCGACATCCATATTACTAGGGATTTTTGCTTTGTCCCTATTGCTGCTAGGGATCAAAATTGGTATTAAAACATTATTTGTTGTTTGTTTTTCTATCCTTTTGATCCTTCAAGGTATGATTCCTTTTATATTAAATTATCATTGGAGTTTTATTTTGACTACGCTACTTGTGTGTACGGTGATTGCTACAGTGACTCAAATTACAATCAGTGGTTGGAATTCAAAAACATGGGGAGCTATTTTAGGGACTTTAGGTGGTGTTAGTGTTGCTGGAGTCTTAGCAGCCGTTGCTATTTCTTGGATGCATTTGACTGGTTTAGATAGTGAAGAAGCGATGATGTTAAAAGTCACTACTCTCTCTTTTATTAACTTCCAAGAAGTATTATTTGCCGGTATTATTTTAGGGTCTTTAGGTGCAGTCATGGATGTAACCATATCCATTGCCTCGACTCAATATGAAATTAAAAAATCCTGTCCTCATTACGGTTTCACAGAAATCTTTAAATCTGGTATAAACGTTGGGCGAGACGTGATGGGTACGATGGCAAATACCTTAATTCTAGCCTATACGGGTAGTTCATTACCGCTCATTTTTTTGATTACATCACAAGAAAATATCTCCTTAGAGCGAGTCATGAATCTAAATATTGTTGCCACTGAAATAACCAGGGCTCTTACAGGGAGTATTGGATTGATTTTTTCCATACCTTTAACTGCTGCGATTACCGCTTTTTTATTAAGTAAAAAATACAAATCTAAGGCTATTGATTCAATGGAATAATCTTCAGAAATGAAGTATGATTAGTATTAGATGGTATCTGCTATTAATCTAACCCAATGATCATTGAGTTATTCCCAATTCCCCGTTGTGTGATTGTGATACATGTAAGGGGAAATAGTAAAATAAAAAAAGAGGTTCTTCACTTGAAAATAAAAACAAAATTGATTCTTGGGTATGTAGTCGTATCCTTATTCATCATAGTAGTAACGTTAACTGGATTATATGGGTTCAAAGGTATTGAATCTGCTTATCGAGTGGTCACTAATCAATCAGATCCTACCATTATTTATCTTCGAGAAATACAGTATTATTTTACCGGACAGGCAAATGATGAGCGGGGATTTTTATTGACTGCCGGGCCAGAATTTAAAAAAGAAATTGGTGATAAAGCAGATCAGATTAAGAAACGAATTTCTTTTATTCAAGGAATGATGGAGAATAATGAAGAAATCGCTCTCTTAAATAAAATTAATGAAACTCATACTCGTTTTACTGAAATGAATTATAAAGTAATTGATGTTTATAATTCAGGACAAGTTGATGAAGCAAAGAAATTATCCTTTGGAGATGGTCGTAAAACACGCAAAGAGTTGGAAACGGTATTCAACCAGTTAGTACAACTCAAACAAGAAGAAGCTGCTCAGCAAAAGCAGGCAGCTCAGCAGATAGGGAGCAAAGTAATTGAGATTATCGTCATTGTTTCTATACTGGCGATTGTACTAAGTATTACTTTCGGAGTCTATTTGGCTCGGAATATTATAAGACCCATTTTGAAAATAACTGAGCATATGAAAAACGATGATTTGAGTTTCAAGGCAGAGATCAATTCAAATGATGAGATTGGAGAATTAATAAAATCATTTGAGTATATGGTGAATATTGTGCGTGAAATGGTATCAGGTGTGCAGGCAAACGCTGAGCACGTTGCTACTTATGCAGAAGAGTTAAATGCAACTTCAGAGCAAAGTAGTCGAGTGACTAACCAAGTCTCAATGGCAATGAGTGAAGTCGCAGCCGCAACGGTAAAGCAAGAGGAAAATATACAAGATGCCGTTATTTCTATTGAAAATATGTTAGTCACATTTGATGAGATTTCTACGGATATTTCATCCGTTGAATCTATGTCTGGAAAAACGACTCAAATGACTTATCAAGGAAATGCAGACGTAAAGAAAGCTATTGATCAGATGAACACGATTGGTAATACTGTTGATCATTCTGCTGAAGTTGTTCGCAGTTTAGGGGATCGCTCCAGAGAAATTGGTCAAATTATTGATGTCATTTCTAATATTGCGGGACAGACAAATCTCTTAGCTTTAAATGCGGCTATTGAGGCGGCTCGAGCAGGTGAACAAGGCCGAGGGTTTTCTGTAGTCGCTGAAGAAGTGCGAAAGCTCGCCGAACAGTCTCAAGGGGCAACTGGAGAAATTTCTAAATTGATAGAGTCAATTCAATCTGAAACAGATCGTGCAGTGAATGCCATGAATGATGGTACGCGTGAAGCAATGATCGGTGTTGAGGTTGTCATTGCAACAGGCCAATCCTTTAATGATATTGCCGCTCAAGTGCAAGAGTTGTCAACTAAAATAAAGAAAATTTCAAAGGCTGTTCATGTAATGACAGATGCCAGTCAACATGTTTCTTCAGTAATCAATGACATTGAGTTAGAAAGTAAAGAGATATCAGCACAGACCCAAACTGTTTCAACGGCGACGGAAGAACAGTCGGCTGGGACGCAAGAAATTGCAAGTTTTAGTCATGATCTTGCGATGATGGCTCAAGAATTACAGCAAGATGTACATAAATTAAAGATGTAGTTAAAAAGTATTGGCATTATGCTAATACTTTTTTTTATAAACGATACACTCATACTATGTAAAACTTTGAATTTTTATTCATTTAGCTCTTTGAAGACATTGACAGGGAGGGCTGAAGAGGTTATGATAACGATAAACTAAGTGCATATACACTCTTTGGCAGTTATATGTGGATATATAGTTACATAAATCTTCAGTGAGTTTTATAATAAGTAAGTAGCAATTGTACATAATTTACATAATAGGAATAAAGGAGACAAGGATGGAAACTAAATCAACTCGCTCAGCCTGGGTTATCATGCTAAGTTCAGCAGCAATCTTAGCAATTACTATGGGGGCTAGACAATCTACTGGACTTTTTGTTTCACCGATCAATACATCTACAGGATTAGGGATTGTTTCGATTAGTTTTGCTCTTGCTGTAGGGCAGTTTGTTTGGGGGTTGGCTCAGCCTATATTTGGAGCTATTGCTGATAAAAAAGGTTCTTATGGCGTTCTCATCATAGGTGCTTTTATGCTTGCAGGAGGACTAGCTTTGACTCCTTTGATAAATTCAGAATGGTCTTTATTACTCACTATGGGTATTTTAAGTGCAGCAGGGGCAGGGGCGGGAAGCTTTTCCATATTGATTGGTGCTACTACTCGCCAACTGCCTCCAGAGCGCCGTGCGTTTGCCGGTGGCTTTATAAATGCTGGTGGTTCGTTTGGACAGTTTATCTTTGCACCCTTATTACAAGCTATTATTAGTGGATTTGGCTGGGTTGCTGCCATGCTTACTATGGCAGCAACGACACTTCTTACAATTCCTCTCGCTTCCATGCTTAGTGGTGATCGACCGTCAGATAAGGTCCTTATTTCCGAAGAAAATTCAGGGGGGCTAGTCGAGCAAATTCGCCAAGCCATGGGCAATTCTAGCTATTTATGTTTGCATGCAGGATTCTTTACATGTGGTTTTCATATTGCATTTTTAGTAACTCACTTGCCTGGGGAAGTTGCTTTGTGTGGTCATTCTGCAAGTGTGTCTGCTGCTTCATTGGCGCTCATTGGTTTATTCAATATAGGAGGTAGCCTATTTGCTGGATCTCTTGGTTCACGCTATCGGATGAAATATATATTGGCTGTTATGTATGGCAGTCGTGCTGTCATGATTGGCCTATATCTTCTTGCTCCTAAAACTCCTCTGACTTTTTATATATTTGCTGCTTCTTTGGGATTTACTTGGCTAGCAACAGTACCACCAACTGCTGGTCTTGTCGGAAAGCTTTTTGGTACGAAATATTTGGCTACACTTTTTGGCTTAACACTACTGACTCATCAAATTGGAGGTTTCTTGGGGGCATGGCTCGGGGGACTTGCCATGGCTCATGATGGGAATTATTTATGGATGTGGTATGCAGATATCGTATTAGCAGCTTTGGCAGCACTGGTCAATCTTCCAATAAAAGAAGAAAAAGTAAGTTAGTTGCATAAAAAAATAAAGAACCAGTACTATCATCAAATGATGGAGATAGTACTGGTTCTTTAATTTACTTTGATAGAGTCTATGGCTGGGAAAAAAACTTTTTTAAACTATTCATATTTGTTGTAGTTGGTTTCATTAACTCGGATTCAACAAACATTCTCATTATTTCTAGTCGTACTACTTGTGTATTATCAGAAGCATTGCCTGTGATTAGCCTTTGCAAACTAGCTATCGACACGTAAGGTAAAACCTCACTAATGAAATATTTTTTAGCTGCTTCACTGTCTATCGTCTCTTTTTCATGAGGTATAAACTTTGAGAAATCAATTAAGTTGCTGTTCATGGCTTATCACTCTCCATTTTATTTCTACTATATACTTTCAATATTATAAATTTGTTTAGAATCGGGATTATAGTAAAAATAAATTAACCTTCCATGATATAAGTATTTAGTATTTTAAAGAACACCAAAAATAAAGAAAGAACAGCTATACATATTAGAATCTATAGCTGTTCTTTCTTTTAATGGGATTCAATTGGAGCACCTTTTTTCTGTGGTTTATTACTTGGCATAAACAAGGCGACAATAGCTAAAATTACCAAGATACTAGCGACGAAATTATAAACATCCCTGTAGGCTAGAATGCTAGCTTGATGGAGAAGTTCTTTGTAAATTTGTCCCATAGCCGATGTTGATGCTTGAACTGTAGGTACGCCAAGACTGATCATTTCTTGTGTATAAGTCGAAAGTGCACTGAGGTATCCGGGATCGGCATTGGTCAAATGTTGTGCAAGATTGGATTGTTGTACTTGTTGTCTTTGTGCAAGAATGGTTGTGACAAGGGCGATGCCAATGCTGCCTCCAAGATTGCGCATGAGAGAAACAATTGCAGAGGCATTGCTGCTATTTTCTGGTGAAATTTTTGAGAAAGCGAGAGTACTGGCAGGTACGAATAGAAAAGGGATACCGATTGTCTGTAAAATGCGCACAAAAACAAAGGTATTATAATCAGTCTGTGGTGTGACAAGTCCAGTTGCCCACATACCAACCGCGGTCATCAACATACCAAAGGAAATGAGATAACGAGATTGAATGATGCTTACAAGTTTTCCAACGACAGGCATCATCAATAGGGTGGCTATTCCACTTGGCGAAAGTACAAGTCCAGATAAGGTCGAATCATATCCGAAATTTGCTTGCACGAGCATGGGTAATAAGGTGGCGCTTGCATATAAGGCAAAGCCGACAAAGAAAATCATCAGGCAAGACATACCGAAACTAGGAAGGGCAAAAAGTCTTACTTTCACGATCGGATTTTTCTGCCTTAATAACCAAAAAACTGTCAATGATAGGCTGGAAATTGCAATAAAAGTGAAGAGGATAATAAAGGAACTATCAAACCAATCTTCTTGTTGCCCCTTATCTAGAATGATTTGTAATGCTCCAAGACCTAGAGTAATCAAACTAAGGCCAATATAATCAATGGAATCGACTTGTTTCTTTTGGGCCTCAGGCGGATCTTGAACAAGGAACTTGACGAGAAAAACAGCTAATACACCGACGGGAACATTCATGAAAAAAATCCAGCGCCAGCTAAAATTATCAGTGATATAACCGCCTAAAGTGGGCCCTAGTATAGGGGCTAAAACCGTCGTCACACCTGTGATAGCAAATGCCATCCCCAATTTTTCGGGAGGAAAACTATCTTTGATAATGGCCTGTTGAGTAGGTTGTAGTCCGCCGCCTGCTAAGCCTTGTAATAAGCGAAAGATAATCAACATTGGTAGGGAATTTGAAATACCGCATAGAATCGAACTCACAGTAAATCCTATAATACAAAACATAAAAAAATTCTTACGTCCCATGAGACTAGATAACCAACCAGAAAGTGGAAGGACAATGCCGTTAGCGACAAGATAAGAAGTGAGCACCCACGTACTTTCCTCTGCACTAGCACCAATTGACCCGGCGATATGGGAAAGTGCAACATTGGCAATTGTTGTGTCTAATACTTCCATGAAAGCAGCAAGGCTAACGGCGGTAGATACGAGAAGGGGATTAGAGGGTGTTGATGCAATCTCACTCATGTTTTAAGTCTACGCCTTCAGTAAATACGGTTGGCACTACCGACATACCCAGTCCTAAATGAAGAGATTCATCTGGCAGGTTGTTAAACACAATTTTCACGGGAATGCGCTGCACAATTTTCACAAAGTTTCCAGTCGCATTCTCTGCGGGAAAGAGGGAAAAATGGCTTCCTGTTCCTGCTTGTATGCTCTCTACTTTCCCCTGTAACTTTATAGTGGGAAAGGCATCAATGCGGATGTCGACAGATTGGCCAGGGCGCATATGTTCCAACTGTGTTTCTTTAAAATTGGCAATAACCCATAAATCTGTTCCAACCAATGAGGCGAGTTGCGCCCCTGTCTGAACATAGTTGCCGATCTCTACACTACGTTTAGTAATATAGCCATCCATAGGGGCAATAATTTTAGTATTTGCCAGATCATTTTCTGCTTGTGTGAGATCAACTTCGGCTTGTTTTACTTGAGCTAGCAATTGTTCACTGGTATTTTTTGCCGATGCAATTACACTGGGGGCTGTATTGGCGGAACGAAGATCAGCTCTCAGTTTATCTAGGTTGGAACGTGAGGATTTCTCTGCTACAATTGCCTCATCAAGTTGTTGTCGGGAGCAGGCTCCGGCGTTAAATAAACTTTCCATGCGTTGACGATCACTGACTGCTTTTTGCCAAGTAGCTTCTGAAGAGATAACTTGCGCTTGTGCACCAGCAACGGTAGATGGTGCAGAAACTGTGGTTGTTTCCAAATTACTGTGAGAAGCATTCGCTGCTGCCTGTGCAGCGGCTAATGTGGCTTTGGCTCGGTCGCGACGAACGATATAATCCGTTGGGTCAATTTCCAGTAAAATATCGCCAGCTTTAACAAGTTGATTGTCGTGAATCGATAAGGTTTTCACATAACCTTGTACTTTTGGGCTTAAAATAACAGTTCGACCATCAATAACAGCATTATCTGTTGATACTTCACCGCGTTGTGAATAATAGTAGGTGCCAGTTCCGCCGAGAATGAGTAAAATCACAATGAAGATTTTAATGAATTTTGTAGTCAGTTTCATAGTATCACCTTTTCATAATTATTTGAGTTTGTGTGAGATAAGTACCACAAGAGCAATCCTCATATGAATTGTTTTTAAAAGGATTTTCATAAAATTAATACAAATGTTTGTTTGAATAGAAAGAAATGAATTCTCTTAGCTTGATCATTATATTTTTATCGAATCAGCCAATAGAACAAGATCATTCTTAGCTTAGCTGTTATTTACGATGCCGTGCAGATAAATGCGAAAGGCATGAGCTGTATATTCCTTATTACTATTTTCTGTTAAGGGAGTCAGTTTTTGTAGCAGAGGTTTGGTGATAAAATAGAAATTTAGAATTCCAGCGAGAGAAACAGCGGCATAAGTAATATTTAAGTCAGGTCGAAAATCACCCCATGTAATGCCTTCTTGGAGTGAATTCCGCATAAATTGGTGCACTTGGGAAAGATATTTTTCAATAATTGGTCCGCCATAATCAGTGGGAGTAGTAGCTTCGCTGATCATAAAGCGAGATAAAAAAGGTCGTTGGGCATGAATTTGAGAAATTTGATCGGCATAGAATGTAAGTCTTTTAATCGGGGAGAGAGAATCATCATTTTCTGCTAAGTACAAGGCCTGCATCAAAGGGGTTAACTGTTCTTCTAAAACTGCCTGATAGAGCCCTTCTTTGCCATTAAAATGATAAGAAATTGCAGAGACATTAATTTGAGCTGCATCGGTGATTTCACGAACTGATACACCAGCAAATCCTTTGAGTGCGAATAGGGGGATTGCAATTTCAATCAACTTTGTTTGGGTATCTGTTTTCATTATCATAACTCCTTTTTAAGTTAAATTAGTTATTAATACATAAATAAAACAAACGATTGTTTGAATCAATAATCCCATAGCTACTATATTTTGTCAAGAATTTTAATCAAGTTAGTTTGATTATTTTTAGTAAGCAAATTCATTAAATGTATTTTGTAAGTACATCTCATTTGAGATATACTATTGATAAAAGAGAACTGGTGATTAATCATGAAAAAGAAATTTATCACGCTGAATCATTTGATTTCGCCAATAGGATTAAGATATACATAAAATTTATCACTGGAAAAGGAAGGCCTAAGAATGAAATCATTTACTACATATAAAGTACCTCAAGAACATGCGGGCTTAGTTCTTGAAACCTATTTAAAACAAATTTTGCAGTATTCTGGTAGAAAGATTCAAAAATTAACTCGACAAAAAGGGATTTTATTAAATGGCAAACCTGTTTTTCTACAGAAGAAAGTGAAACTTGGTGATACTTTACGTGTTCTTAACTCCGAGGATACGGCTTATGGAGTCCAGCCCGAAGAAGGGGCTATTGAAATACTCTATGAAGATCCTTATATGCTAGTTATCAATAAGCCATCACATCAGTTGGTTCATCCTACTGGTCAAACAAGGAAGGGTACACTGGCTAATTACCTAGCTTATGATTTACAGCAACGGAATATAGTGGCTACTGTTCGGCCAGTACACAGGCTAGATCGAGAAACTTCAGGTTGCATCATTTTCGCTAAAGATTCCCGTAGTCAATTCATTCTAGAACAGCAACTAAAGGAACGAACATTAAAACGTATCTATTGGGCTTTAGTGAAAGGAATTGTTAGCCCTGCCGTAGGGACCATTGATGCACCAATTGGTGCTCATTCGACTTTGCCCAACCGTCGAGCAATCCATCCACAAGGTGAGCAAGCCATTACACATTACCGAACCATTCACAACTATGTTGATACTTCTCTGTTAGAGCTGACCTTAGATACAGGAAGAACCCATCAAATTCGTATTCATTTAGCCCATCTAGGGTATCCGATTATTGGTGATGGTATGTATGGAATACGTTCATCTTATATGAAACGTCAAGCCTTGCATGCAAGTGCAATCACTTTTTTACGTCTAAAGGATCAACAAGAAATTACAATTGAGGCTCCACTTCCTAAAGATTTTGCAGATGGGATTGAATTTTGCAAGGCTAATCAATCACTTTAAGATTAGTCTTTCATAGAGGAGATTGTATGGAGCTTGTATTGAAGAGAGTTTTAAAGAATCATTTGGATAACAAAAAAGTATTGACGGTAAAATTGATTTATGGATATAATTGGAATGAGTATTAAGTGTTAATAGGTTACTACTGTCATGATTCGGTGACAGTAGTAATTTTTGATTGTTAAAAATCTTTGGGAGGACATATATGCAAAAGGCACTCATAAAACATGCAGATGGATTAGATATTGCTTTTACTGTCATGGTTGTGCAAAAGGCATACCAGTTGCAGCAAAAATATAAAACTGAAATTGATATAAGTTATAAGAAGGATGAAAATGTATCTTGCACTGATTTTGGATCGATCGTCAGATTAAATGTAAAAAAAGGTGAAGTCCTATATATTTCAAGCAGAAAGCCAGAAAATGACCAAGCAGTGCAAGAAATGGTTAATTTTCTGGAAGGGGATCAACGTATTAATGGGAGTGAGAGAAATCACGCAGAGTTTTTAGGTGAGGAGCTAAGTGGGAATGTTAAAGTGATGCTCGATATGATCGATGATGGTATCTGCATTGTGGATAAAGAAGGCTATATTACCTTTGTAAATAATTTTTTTTCGAGCGTTGTCAATCAACCCAATGAGCGATTAATCGGTAGATATATAAATGATGTCATTCCGAATGTGATGGAATGTAAAGACTTAGCAGCGAGAAAACAAATTGTTGGAAGAATAAGCGGGATTGGTACTGTAGAAACCTTAGTATCGATCGTAAATCCAATTGTCGCTGATAATCGATTACTAGGTTCAATTTTAGTCATTAAAGATGAACGAGAAATAAACTCTTTAAAAGAAAAACTAAAAATATTAAAAATAAAAACTGAAAATTTAGAAAAAATGTTATCCAAAGAAAAGGAGGCAAATTGGCATCCACAAAAATATGTGGGCGAATCTTTAGAACAAAAATTTATTCGAAAAATGAAAATTGGATCAGCGTTTGAAAAATTTATTGGTATGAACGAAGCTGTTTTAAATACCATCGCTTTGGCTGCCAAAGCTGCTAAAGTTCAATCAACTGTTTTAATTATTGGAAAAAGCGGAACGGGAAAAGAAGTCATTGCTGAAGGGATTCATTTGGCAAGTCCTAGAGCTAAGGAGCCATTTGTAAAGATAAATTGTGCAGCGATTCCTATCAATTTATTGGAAAGTGAACTATTTGGGCATGAAAAAGGCGCTTTTACGGGAGCAATAAAAAGAAAGTTAGGCAAATTTGAATTAGCTAATAATGGAACAATTTTTCTAGATGAAATTGGTGAGATGGATCTTGCAATGCAAACAAAATTATTAAGAGTGCTTCAGACGAGTAATTTTGAAAGAGTTGGTGGAGAAGAAACGATCACTGTTAATATTAGAGTCGTTGCTGCGACCAACAGAGAGTTAGAATTGATGGTGAAAGAGGGACGTTTTCGCGAAGATCTTTATTATCGTTTGAATGTGATACCTTTATTTTTACCTCCATTGAAAGAGCGAAAAGATGATATTCCATTATTAGTAGATCATTTTCTAAAAAAGTTTAATAAAGATTTTGGTAAGGAGATACAGGGAATTAAGAACTCTGCCATGGATGCATTAATAAAATACGATTGGCCAGGTAATGTCAGAGAACTTAGAAATATTATTGAAAGATTTGTTGCTCTTGCAGATGGGAGCTATATCGAATTAAGTGATTTACCTTTGTCTATTCATCAAAATACAAGTGAAAATCCAGAGAATCATTTAGAAACTATTTCCACTTCAATTATTCAAGGCGAAGTTTTTCTTTTAGAAGAATATGAAAAGCAAATTATAAGGGCTGCTTTAGATAAATATGGAAGCTATACTGCAGCAGGTAAAGTTCTTGGAATAACCCATAAAACAGTGGCCGCTAAGGCACAAAAGTATGGAATTGATAAAAAAATTGGTAATGGATAATTAATATATAGGTTACATGAAGAAGAAGTTTTCATCAGTGGAGAATTATTCCCCGAAACAGGGAATAATTCTCCACAATTTTTTTATGGAAAATAAGGTTTGCCATGCTCAATGAGCAGTAAAGTGCGTGAAATCTTATATCATGAGAAATTCATTCTAAATTAAAATGTTGGCATAAAAATTGCATTATATAGTTAGTAATTATAAGTGATAAAATCTTGTATAAAATGAGAAGGAGGTGAACATGGTATAAGGGTGTGCAAGATATAGAAAAATGGAAATATTCAAAATCTATATAACACGAATATAAGGAGGGATTAGTAATGTCAATCGTAGTAGCTGAATTTGTGGGTACAACGGTTCTCATGACTTTTGGATGTGGGGTTTGTGCAAATGTTAATTTGAATAAATCAAGAGCAAATGTAAGTGTATTAGGTGGCGGCTGGATTACAATCACAGCAGGATGGGCATTTGCCGTCATGCTGGGCGCTTTTGTTAGTAATGCTCTCGGTGGTGCAGGAGAGTTAAATCCAGCTCTTGTTTTATTCAAAGTACTTGCAGGTGCCTATACGCTTCCAGTAGCGATTCCCATCATGGTTGCTGAACTCGCTGGTGCTATGCTTGGTGCAGCGATGACTTGGTTGGCTTATCTTCCTCACTGGGAAGTTACAGAAGATAAAGGCGCTATTTTAGGGACCTTCGCGACTGGTGCAATGATCAAAAATGACATGGCTGCTTTCATTTGTGAAATTATCTCCACGACATTCTTATTTATTTGTCTTACTGCTTTTGGTAGTAAATTAGTAACAGGTGCTGGTATGTCACCAGGTTTCGGCAATTATTTAGCGGCCATGTGTATCTGGGCAGTGGGTTTGAGCTTGGGTGGACCAAGTGGATACGCCTTAAATCCAGCTCGTGATCTCGGTCCTCGTATTATGCATGCAATCCTGCCGATTTCTACTAAAGGTAGTTCGAATTGGGAATATGTTTGGGTACCTATTCTTGGTCCGTTTGTTGCAGCATTTGTTGCCTATGGAATTTGTACAACAATTGGGCTTTTATAATCGAAATATAGAGCAGTATCAAACAAGGGATAGGAACTTCGTTTCTCAGGATGGATATTCTGTATGAAATGAAGTTCCTATTCTCATTTTTCCTAAAAAAGGTATTGATTAATGCTTAATTATTCCAAATATGTTACACTTTATGTACAACTGTGGTCTGACGAAAGGAAAAATAGCTGATTAGTTTATGATCATACTTGCCTCGTAAGAATGCTGAGGTAAGAAGTGTTGAAAAATAAGTAGTAAATGAGGTGCTGTTTTAAATTATGATTACCTTTGTTATTCTTTTTGTTGCAGCATTTTGCGCAGGTGTCCAAAATGCATTAGCTGGTGGAGGATCATTTCTTACTTTTCCAGCGTTAATGTTGACGGGATTAGATGCACGGGCAGCGAATATCACGTCAACGGTTGCACTTTTCCCTGGGCAGATTACAACAGGTCTTGCTGGGAGAAAAAATGTTTCAGATTTACCTCAATTATCGTTTAAAGCTCTGTTTGTCATTAGTCTAATTGGTGGGGTTTTGGGTGCTATTCTTTTATTAGTGACGCCTGTTTCTGTTTTTGAATTTTTGATACCGTGGTTGGTTTTATTTGCGACCTTTGTTTTTTTGTGGGGAAGTTTCTTCAGAAAAGTTAAGGAAAATTCTAAGCCTTTAGGGCCTATAGGAGCTAGTTTTGCCCAATTGGGTATTTCAATTTATGGGGGTTATTTTGGTGGCGGAATTGGCATCTTAATGTTAGCAGCATTGACGATTGCAGGTTTGGATGTACGTAAGGCAGGAGCGACTAAAAATGTATTAGCTGGCGTGATGAATGCTTCTGCCGTTTTGATCTTTCTTTTTTCGAAAGATGTTGCGTGGACGCAAGTGATGATCGCTTCGATTGCCTCTATCGCCGGTGGGCAGCTAGGAGCTTTTGCACTCAAGCGGGTGAATGAAAAAATATTACGTGTTTGCATCATTATCCTTGGTTTTGGATTAGCCATTGGACTTTTTATGAAAGCACACGGAGCATAAAAATATGAAATTCATGTGAGTATCTTGTCGATGAGAAGGAAAAGTACATGAATTTATTGTAAAATCGATCTTGACATGGAAAAGTAGAATGAGTTATTATTAATTCGAAAGTTATCGAAATATGAATAACAAGGGATATTCTAGAGTTTACGAAAGTATTTAAAAAAGGGTGGGATTATTTTGTTGTATAGAAAGTTTGGAAAGACAAATGAAATGGTTTCAGTTTTAGGATTTGGCTGTATGAGATTGCCTATTATCGGTAACGATCCTACCAATATTGATGAATATAAGGCCATAGAGATGATTCGGTGTGCCATTGATGCTGGGGTCAACTATGTGGATACTGCATATCCTTATCACGGTACTGGTTTTACTAGTGGCGGAGCAAGTGAGCCTTTTGTTGCTAAAGCCTTAAAAGATGGATACCGAGAACGAGTTAAGTTAGCGACGAAACTTCCTAGCTGGTTAATTAAAACACGAGAAGATATGGACAAGTACTTAAATGAACAATTAGAACGTCTTGAAACGGATACAATTGATTTCTATTTAGTACATTCACTGAATGCCAATGTTTGGCCTGTATTAAAAGAAGCTGGCATTTCTGAGTTTTTAGATCAAGCAATCAAAGATGGAAGAATTAAATATGCCGGATTTTCTTTCCATGATCAAGCTGGATTATTCAATGAAATCGTAGATTATTATGATTGGTCATTCTGCCAAATTCAATATAATTATTTGGATGAAGAATATCAAGCCGGCAAGCAAGGCTTAGAATATGCTGGGAAAAAGGGTCTGGGCATTGTCATTATGGAACCTCTTCGAGGTGGTAATATTGTTCGGCTTCCACAAGAAGCAAAAGATGTCATTGCTCAAGCTGATGTAAAAAGAACACCAGCAGAATGGGGTTTACGATGGGTATGGAATCACCCAGAAGTATCTGTTGTATTAAGTGGTATGACGACTATGGATCAGGTTACAGAAAATATCAAAGTGGCTCAAGAAGCACATGAGAATTCATTAACTATAAAAGAAATAGAATTAATTGATGACGTAAAGACGATTTTTACAGAAAGAATAAAAGTAAATTGTACAGCTTGTGGGTATTGTATGCCTTGTCCTGTCAGTATAAATATTCCTGGATGTTTTTCAGCCTACAATGACTATTGGGTTTTTGATTCAACTCCTGCAGCAAAACAGAGGTATGGGATTTGGTCAAAACTTGCGGCACCCGCATCTAAGTGCGTAGAATGTGGAAAATGTGAGAGTCATTGCCCTCAAGGGATTGAAATTCGTAAAGAATTGAAAAACGTCAAAGAGTTATTTGAGTGAATTTTAAGAAGTCGTTTACCATATCAATAAAAACCTTCTCCTTTTAAAAAATAAGGAGAAGGTTTTTAGTTAGTGTGAAGGTTTAATAAATTTCATCGCGTACTCTCATTAGCGGTAAAATAATTTTCGGCAAACTGTAGCCATAAGCGAGCGGCATGAGATAGAAAACGCCCCTTTTTCCATATAATAGACATATTGTGTATGATTTGCGGTTGGGTTAAGGGAACGGAGGCAATACGATTTGCATCTAATTCTTTGCATACTGCACTTGGTAAAAAAGCAATCCCCAAATTAGCGGCTACGATTTGGGTCATAAGCTCCCGTTGGGAGGTTTCAAAAATAACATTAGGAGAAAAACCTACATTTTTACACTGATTGATTATTTCATCGTGTAGGCTAAAATCTTCACTATATAAAACAAAAGATTCATTTGCTAATGATGCTAGATCAATTGAAGGTAGCTGACTTAGAGGATTTTGCGAGGAAACAATGACCCAAAGGGGGTCTTTAGAAAAAGAAAGGGAATCAAACTGTTGATTATCTGGTGCTACGCAAATAATGCCAGTATCTAGTGTTCCGTCTTGAATTGCAAGTGCTACTTTTTTTGATCCATATTCGGATAGGCTAATTTCGATTTGGGGATATTTCTTTTTAAATTCTCCTAATAGCTCAGCAAAGATGGTGGAGCTAGTGATCGGAGGTAATCCAATAAAAATTTTCCCTTTTTCCAGTTTAATTTTATTTTCAAATTCAGTGGTAAGATTATGAAACATGATTACGACCTGTTGTGCTTGATCTAAAAAAATAATACCTGCATCTGTCAATTGGACATACTTGGAAGTGCGATTAAATAAGGAAGTTCCGAGTTCTGTTTCTAAATCTTTTATCATTTTACTAATTGCTGATTGTGATACGTGAGTTATACTAGCAGCTTTACTAAAACTTTTTTGACGAGCTACTTCAACAAAATATTCTAAATGTCGAATCTCCATGATAAACACCTCCCTTATAGTTTACTATCTCTTTTTCTCATAGTAAAGATGACAATTATATATTTTACTTATGAAGCAATTCGATTTAGAATAAAGACAGAGAAACAGAGATGAGAGATATAACGATAGAAAATCATAGATACGAAATTAAAGGAGATGTTTAAAATGCTTAAACAACAAGTAAGTGCAAAAAATTACGTCGAAGGACTGGGTATGATGAGAGAAGATAAAACTCTTGTAGTAAAAGTTGATGTAAAGAAAGCTGTATATAAAGATCTTACGCAAACTAAAGAATTCTGGTCTAATTTAGCAGTACTCAGCTAATAAAAAACAACTTTTATTAGCTTGTGGTATAAGGTGTTTCCTAGTATATGAAAAAGTTCTACTTCTCGATCGGTGTGAGAAGTAGAACTTTTTCATATATTAGTTTAAAATACAAATGGTAAAAAATGTTAAATTTACATGAAAATAATATGAATCTTTAAAGGATTCTGTCATAGCATGTCGAATGAATTTCTATAAATACATTCACGTTTTAGCAATTAAAATAACAAATATTAACAGGAGGTTCATTCTGCTGTAAGGAGTCGGAGTACCTAGCTATTTTTAATATTTTGGTGTTATAACGAAAAGTCTGACCAATGGTGGTGTAAACAATATGAATAGTAATCAAGGCAATAAGGATCAATTGAGAAGGTCTGAACTTATTATTGATCTTAGTACAACAAGCCAAGATAGTATAAAAAACAATTCTAAAATCAGTCAGACGAATCAAGCTATCTTAGAAAGTATAGCTACAGGTATTAGTAGTTTAGTCTATATTATAGATACGGATACATATGAATTAATATACAGAAGCAAAGCAATCGATGAATTATGGGGGGAAAGAGCAGTTAGTCAAAAATGTTATGAACTTTTTGGGAAATTTGCTCCATGTCCTAATTGCCCTAGCAGAGAAGTTAGTCTTGAAAATGAATGCTTAACATGGGAACGATATGATAAAGTGCATGACCGTTACTATTTTGCTGAAGCTAAAGTGATTAGTTGGCCGGATGGACGCAAGATAAATGTTGCTTTCGTAACAGATATTTCTAGGGTAAAAAAAGCCGAGAATTTATGTGATCAGAATTTGGTGGAAACGGTAAATGAACTACAAAAGCTTAGTACTTCATTACAAGATGAAATCATAGAACGTCAGATATCACAACAAGAATTAATTGAAAAAAGCCTGGACATTCAGCGGATTGCTTATTTCGATTCTTTGACAGGACTTCCTAATCGTGCATATATCAATGAACGAATGCGAACAGAAATAGAGAAAGCGCGAATCAATAATCTCTCAGGTGCTGTATTATTTATCGATTTAGATGATTTAAAAATGGTTAATGATTCTTTCGGACACTCTAAAGGCGATGCTGTCATTATTCTTGCAGGGGCTTATATTTTATCAGAAGTGGGTGAAAATGCTTGTGTTGCTCGCATTGGAGGAGACGAGTTTATCGTTATACTCTATGACGAAGGTAACCGCAAACGTTTAGCTACAATCGCCGATCAACTTATAAAAGTTTTGTATAAAGAATCTGAAACTCTTGGAGTACGCTTTCAGTTGTCAGCTAGTATTGGAGTTGCTGTTTATCCCGATGATGGAAATACGGCTGAAGATATATTTAAAAATGCAGATATGGCAATGTATGCAGCCAAGAAAGCTGGTAAAAATTGTTGGCGCTTTTATGAAGCCGCTATGCACAAAGATACTTATGAAAGTATGATGTTAACCAATAGTTTGCGTCATGCAATTGAACGTAAAGAATTATTACTAAACTACCAACCACAGGTTAATACAAGTGATCTTTCGATTGTTGGATTTGAAGCCTTATTACGTTGGAATAGCTTGGAGCATGGATCAATATCTCCTGGAAAATTTATTCCCTTAGCAGAAAAAAGCAGATTGATTCTTACGATCGGTAAATGGGTTTTGGAAGGAGCATGCCGATTTGCTCGACGTTTAGTGGACTCTGGCTGGGGAAATCTTTATGTTGCAGTGAATGTATCGCCTCATCAATTGCGAGATCGACAATTTGTACAGTTTGTACGTGAAGCATTAAAAAATGCTAATATTGAGCCCAGTCAGCTTGAACTTGAAATTACTGAGAATGCTTTGATCGATTCCATGGAAGAGACGATTGACATTCTTAATGAACTCAAAACGATTGGTGTTCGTTTATCACTCGATGATTTTGGTACTGGTTATTCATCATTAACTTATCTTCAACGTTTGCCAGTTAATATTTTGAAAATAGATAAATCTTTCATTGATATGCTACGAAGTGATAAGGAACCGAAAGCCATTATTAGAACGATTGTAGATATGGCTCATGTCATGAATATGACAGTTGTGGCTGAGGGTGTAGAGACGCAGGAACAAATTGATTATTTGGTTCAGTGTAATTGTGAGCGGATTCAAGGATATATCGTTAGTAGACCAGTCCCAGAAGAGGATATCATTAAGTTTTTATATGATGATCGAGTCGCTCTGAGACTTTTAACTTCCACACGTAAGAATTAAAAGTTCATCTGAATCTAGTTTTCTTTATCTGAGGGAGCACGAGATTATGAATAAGGGGAATATTCAATGAAAAAACAGATTTTTTTTGAAGAAAATCGAGTATTGGTCTTTCTGGTGGGAGCGATACATACTGAAGATGCTGATCGGTTGAGACCAGAGCTGATGGATTGTATTGCCAAAGGTCATAAAAACTTTTTAATTGATATGGAAAATGTTGATTACATTGATAGTGCTGGTATTGCCATGTTCTTGGCAGTGCAAAAAGTAGTTACCAAATTAGATGGGAAAGTTACATTGCAACGATTAAAAGGGGGGGTAAAAGACTTATTTGAGATCACTCAACTAGGGACAGTCTTTGGCATAGAAGAATAGAAAACCCACCCAATAATGACACTATTTAACTTTAGTAACTGTCAAACAAAAAGGAGAGAACTTGATGATATGGAATCGAGCAAGAACTCCAAGGTGGAAAAGAGTAGCCTTTGCCATACTTTGCATTGGTATAGCGATCGGTATTCGAATCGTCTTCATGCAGATACTTGGTAAAGATTTGGCTTATGTTACTTTTTCTCCTGCTGTTGCACTAGCAGCACTTTATGGCGGATTTTTTTCTGGTTTAATTGCTACGATTGGTTCGGCACTTTTCACATCCTACTTTTTTATAGAACCTCTAGGAGGCCCTTTGGTTATTAATTCTACCAAAGATTTATTTGGTATGTTCTTATTTATTGTTAGTTCGTTAATCGTATCTGGCATTTGCGAAGTGATGCATCAAGCCCGAGAAAAATTACGAGAGCAAACAGCAGACTTAGCTGTAATTGATGGGCAAAGAAATGAAATATTAGAGAGTATTTCTGATGGATTTTTTGCACTGGATAATGATCTGATCTTTATTTATCTTAATAAGGAAGCAGAAAAAATATTTAGCATACCATCGGAGCAACTTCTTGGAAAGAATATTTTAGAATTTTATGCGATGAGAGATATGGATGAACAGCAACTTGCATATTTTCAGGCGATACAAGAAAAACATTCTTTTCATGGTGAGATCAGAGGAGTACTCCACAATGAATGTTGGTATGACGTGCATGTTTATCCAGGGAAAAATGGATTGTCCGTCTATTTGCACGATATAACGCAACAACGTAACGCACAGAGACGGATTCAAGAGCAAGCTGAGTTGTTAGATTTGGCGTATGACTATATTATGGTACGTGATTTAGATAGTAGAATTATTTACTGGAACCATGGGGCGGAAATTGGTTACGGCTGGACTGTTGCTGAGGCTCTTGGAAAGGTAACACATGATTTGCTCCAAACAATTTTTGTAGACTCGCTTGAGCAAATAATGGATGAGCTGATGAATAAAGGGAATTGGGAAGGCGAACTTACTCATACTCTTAAAAATGGTCAGCAAATAGTTGTAAAGAGCTATCAAACACTAAGACGAAATGCAGAAGGGCAACCAATATCAATACTGGAAATTAATCATAATATTACTGTACAAAAACAAGCCGAAGAAAAACTTTTAGCTTGGAGCGTTAGTCTTGAGAACAAAGTGATGGAGCGCACCTTGGAATTACAGGATATAAACTCGATTCTAGAAGAAGAAATTATGGAACGGCAGGCTGCCCAAGATTCATTGCAAGATTTGAATGACAGTCTAGAAGCTATGATCGCTGAACGTACTATAAACTTGCAAGATATGAATGCCAAAATGGAAGAAGAGATTGTAGAGCGGCAGGCAACACAAGAATCTCTTAGCTTATTAACGAATGAGTTAGAGAATAAAGTGATTGATCGTACAAAAAAACTTCAGGATATGAATCAGAAACTAGAAGAAGAAATTATGGAGCGGCAAGCAATTCAAGAAGCACTCGAAGAGGAAAAAGAACGTTATGAAGCATTACTTCAGCAGTCATCTGAAGCTGTTGTCATTGTTGAATTTGATTCAAAAAAAATTGTAGAGACAAATGAATCGTTTGATAGAATGTTCGGTTATCCCGCAGAGCAACTTGCAAATCATTCAATTATTGAGATTGGATTGCTCGATAGTAGCGAATTAGAAGCACTTAATTCATCAGAGATGGATAGTGGAATCTTAGAGTCTAGTATCAGGCGTTATCAATCCATTGCTCAAGAAACGATTCATGCCGAACGGACAGGTTCTTTTATTCGTTATCGAGGCAAAAATTTATTAATGCTCTCTTATCATGATGTGACTGCTGAGCGTAAATTACAAGCAACCATTCAAGAGCAACTAGTCCTGGCTGCTGACGTACAAAAATCAATGTTACCAGAAGATTATCAAGATGAGAAAATAATTGTGCGTGGTATTTTTAATCCTCTCATGATGGTTAGTGGTGATTTTTATGGTTATCACTGGTCTGCTGATGGTAATCGTCTTAATGGTTATTTGATTGACGTTACGGGACACGGTATCGCTACGGCATTGTACAGTACAGCAGTAAACAGTTTATTAAATGAAGCCATAAGTGATGGAAAAGTGTGGACTCAAGATAAAGTCGCAAAAATTAATCAACGGTTGATAGAGTACCTGAATGATACAACTTTTGTTGCGATTATGGCCTTCACCTTTGATTTTAAAGAAAAGCAGCTTACTTGTATAACTGGTGGAATCAATTATATGTTGACCTCATCAGAAAAACACTCTGGTCTTGTTGCGATACCTGGCATCTATTTTGGTGTAACTCCACATCCTAATTTTGGTATGGTGACAATTCCAATTCAAAATGGTGATACTTTTTATTTCATGACAGATGGTATTTATGAAAGATTATCTGAGGAAGTCGTTGATTACTCTCATGACTTTGAAAGTATTAGTCATGCCCTTACAAGAATTGCTGAAAATAAGAGTGATGATGATTGTTCAGCCCTATGCGTGCAGATAACAGGACTAAAATCGTTTCCCATATTTTTAAACTTTTCAAGTAAGAATGATACAAGACAAATTCGTTCACGAATTAATTATTTATTAAATGAGATTACTGGACAAAAAAGACCTAAAGTTGAAGTTGCTTTGGGGGAAGCCATCGCCAACGCTTTAAGGGTGAGTGCTGAAGTACGTGTGAAAATCAATAAGATTGGGCGCATATTAGTCATGCGGGTCAAGGATAGTGGTAGCGGTTTTGATGGGAATGGCGCAGTGAAGAAAAATATTGCCATTGGACTTGAACAAGTATTTTTAAATTTGATTGATCAAGATCGGGGACGTGGAATTCCAATCATGATAGTAGGAACAGATCAGGTTATTTATAATCAGCAAGGTAACGAAGTGATGCTGATGAAATATTTGGATGTTGCAGAATGATAGAACGATAAGTTTTAGTATGAGTGTAATGAATCGTACATTATATGAAAATTTAATTAGATTAAAAATGGCCTATCGATAAAAAAACGATAGGCTATTTGTTATTGCAATCAGAAAATACTGCATTGATTTTAAGTAAAAGAAAAACTAAGAGTTTGATTTGGCATACTACAATTAAAAAAATGTTTGATATAAATGGAATTATAGAAAGGGATACAGGAAATTTCTTCTTTTAATAGAATAAAGTATACTTAGTTGCAATTTGAAAAAAAGTTCTTTCAGTCGGCAGAAAATTAGGTACTCAATGCAAGAAGACTTATTAGAAGAAAGGGAGACTATTAATGAAACGAAAAAAGGTTATTTATGTTACCACTATTACAATTGTGTTCATTCTAGGATTCATTGGTTTTCGCATTTTTACTAACATGAACGACGCAAAAAACAAAGCGGCAGCAATGACGCGCGGCAGAGTTTTAACAGTTGAGGTAATGCCAGCCTTTAATAAAAACATTATACCATTGCTTACTTTTACAGCTTCATTAGAACCTGTATGGCATTCTGATCTCAGTCCTAAAGTGGATGGTCGTATTGAAACGTTGTATACTGATGAAGCACAAAAAGTAGCGGCAGGTCAAATCGTAGGCAAACTAGAGAACATGGAATTTGCCGCGCAAGTGTCCCAGGCTCAAGGGACGCTATATTCTGTTGGGGCGGACCTAGCCCAAGCCAAGTCTGATCTAGCTAGAAATAAAATGCTGGTAGAGCAAGGGGCTTTATCCCAGCAACAATATGAAGCTGCTATGGCTAAAGTTGCTAGCTTAGAGGGGCAAATGCGTGCGAGTCAAGGTAACTTAGGATATCAACAATCTAGGCTCGGATTCACTGATATTGTGACACCACACGCAGGTACGGTTATGACACGTTATCTACAGGCTGGAGATTATGCTAAAGCTGGTACTCCAATCTTTACTGTTGCTGATACAAGCGTGATGTTAGCAAAAACAACAGTTGGGGAAGGTCAGATCACCCAAGTTAAATTAGGTGATCCTGCTCAAGTATTAGTTGAATCTTTATCTGACCAACCTTTTAATGGAAAAATTACCAAAATTGTACCAGCAGCAGCGGTGCCTGCTCGTACTTTCACTTTAGAAGTTAGTATTGATAATAGTCAAGATACGTTGCTCTCAGGTCTTACTGCGAAAGTAATGGCTAATGGTAAAGAACATATGAATGCTTTAGTCGTCCCTGAATCAGCATTGGTTTTATTTGAAGATCAAAAAACCGTATTTGTTTTATCCAACGATCAAGTCGTACAACGTAAGCTCCGGGTTGGTTATATTGGCAATGGTTGGGCAGAAGTTTTATCGGGTTTAAATCCTGGAGATCTAATTGTTGTAAAAGGTCAAAACACGATACGTGATGGATCTAAAGTACAAGTAACAGCCACCCGGGAGGCTGGTCAACTATGAGCTTTCTAAAGGTCTTTATCAAACGACCGGTTTTTACAACAATGCTAGTATTTGTACTAGTGGTTTTTGGTCTATCCTCACTTCCACGCTTAGGTGTTGATTTGATGCCAGACGTAGATTTCCCTTTAGTTTCTGTACAAGTGTCTTGGAGTGGGGCATCACCAGAAGAGATGGAGAGTCTAGTGACTAAACCCATTGAGGATGCAGCCAGTGCTGTTGCCGGTATTAAAGCAATTACTTCAATTTCAAGGGCCGGTATGAGTCAAATTACCATTGAATTTGTCCTCGGTACTGATCCGCGTATGGCAGCTGCTGACGTACGGGAAAAAGTAGGCGGTATCCGTAAAAATCTACCAGATCAGATTGATGAACCAGTAACCCAACGTTATGATGTAACGGCATCGCCAGTTGTATACTATAGTCTTTCTTCAAAAGAACGGCCACGTGGTGAAATTCGCAAAATGGCCAATGATATCGTAAAACAGCGTATACAACAGATAGATGGTGTCGGTGATGTAGCGATTGCTGGGGGAAGTGACCGGGAGATTCAAGTTAAAATAGACCCTCGCAAATTGGATGCTTATGGTCTGACAATGGATCAGATCATCGCTACTGTCAATAGTGCGAACGCCAATACACCAGGAGGCTATTTAAAAGAAAAAGGTTATGAAATTGTTGTACGAACCCTAGGACAGTTTCAAACCGTCGAGGAAGTCGGTAGCATTGCCGTTTCCACACAAAAAAATCAAGTGGTATTATTACGGGATGTGGCTGATGTGCGAGATTCTTTTGAGGAAGAACGTACATATGCTCGGACTGGTGGAATACCATCCGTAGTTGTATCAGTGCAGAAACAATCAGGAACAAATACTGTTGCTGTATCAGATGCTGTTAAAAGTGAAATGGAAAAAATTGAACAAGAATTGCCTAGCGATGTTAAAGTCGTCATTGTTCGTGATGGTTCCTTATACATTAAGAGTAATGTGGAAGATGTAGAAAACTCTCTAGTCATAGGTGGACTTTTAGCAGTATTCATTGTTTTCTTATTTCTACGTGATACCAGAGCGACTCTTATTGGTGCACTTGCAATTCCTTGTTCCGTTATCGCTACATTCTCTCTGATGAAAGTCTGTGGGTTCACGCTAAATAATATGTCATTAATGGGCCTTAGTTTGGCTGTTGGTATTCTCATTGATGATGCGATTGTAGTTGTAGAGAATATTCACCGTCATATTGAAAAAGGAGTATCGCCAGCAGAAGGAGCGCTTTCAGGGACTGCTGAAATTTCCTTAGCTGTTTTAGCAACCACCTTATCTATTTTAGCGGTGTTTGTACCAGTTGGTTCCATGGGGGAAGTCATTGGTATGTTCTTCCGCCAATTTGGACTAACAGTAGCCTTCGCTGTAGCATTTTCTCTCTTTGTAGCATTTTCATTAACTCCTATGCTAGCAGCACGTTGGTTACGCCCACCAGGAGAAGTGGCTCCCCTTCGAACTGGAGCGTGGGGAAAAATAAATGATATTGTAGAAAAGTGGTTAGACAAGTGGGAAAATAGTTTTAATTTTATTCGTGATAATTATCGTGAATTTTTACATTGGTCATTAAAGCATCCTCTATTAATTGTTGGTATAGCGGTTGCATCTTTAGTTGTCAATTTTATGTTTATTCCTTTTTTAGGATTTGAATTTCAACCGACTTATGATTCAGGTGAATTTAATATTTATCTGACAGCTCCGCCGGGTACATCCATTGAAAAAATGCAAGAAATGGCCCAGCCAATTGAACAGGAAGTATTGTCCTTATCAGAAACAAGAACGGCTTTCTTGAATATTGGGTATGGTCGTAATCCTGTTAATAAAGCTTTAGTTGGGGTTAAATTGAAGGATTCCAGTGAACGCAACAGAAATATGATGGAAATCATGGATGGATTGCGTATGAAATTCCGTAATTATACTGGTATGAAAATTGCAGTTATACCTTCCTCAACCAGTGGTAGCCGAGGCGATAATCGTCCAGTTCAAGTTGGTATTCAAGGCGATGATATGCATGTCTTATTGCAGTTGTCACAAGAACTTGCTGAACGATTGCGTCATGTAGAAGGCGCATCGGATGTGGATACTTCCGCCAGTGATTATGAACCTGAAGTTCAAGTTATTTTAGATCGTGCTAAGGCTGGTCAAGCTGGTGTTAGTGCTGATACTGTCGGGTATGTTGTACAAACGGCATTTGCAGGTAATGTTACCGTCAATCGGTATCGGGTAGGTGATAAGGATTATAATATAAAAATCCGACTGAAAGATGAACTTCGGTCCCGCCCTGAAGATGTTGGGAATCTACGAGTCACTACAAAGTTTGGCAATCAGGTACGGATTGGAGATATTGCTCAAATTAAATTTTCCTCTGGACCTACGGAAATTGACCGTGAGGATCGCCAACGGGAAATCATTGTATATGCTAATAATATAGGTGTTTCTGCAGGTGACATTATTAATGCGACCAAAAAAGAACTATCGGAAATGAATATTCCTTTTGGTTATCACTATAAATTTGTTGGTTCAACTCGTACAATGAACGATTCTTTTAAAGAAATTTCTAGGGCATTAGTCATTGCTATTGTTTTGATTTACATGGTACTAGCAGCACAATTTGAGAGTTTTATTCATCCTTTAACAATCATGTTATCGCTGCCATTTGCAATGATCGGTGCAATTTTAGGTTTGTTGGTTACTGGTAAGACCATTAATATCATGAGTGCGATTGGTATCATTATGTTGATGGGATTGGTAGCGAAAAATGCCATCTTGTTAGTTGACTATACCAATACCCTAAGAGAGCGTGAGGGCTTGTCGCGTGAAGAAGCATTGCTAGAAGCAGGTACTGTACGGCTACGGCCTATCCTTATGACGACTGCTGCCATGATTCTTGGTATGTTGCCTGTAGCATTTGGTTGGGGAACTGGTGCAGAATTACGTTCTTCGATGGGCGTTGTTGTAGTTGGCGGTCTGATCACCTCAACGATCCTTACCTTAATCGTTGTACCGCAAATGTACATATTCATGGATAAACTTCAAATATTTTGGCATAAATTTCAAAATGGGACACCAAAACAATCAAATGATAAGGTGATGTAAAAATATGTTGTCTATCACTTTGACATTTTTGTGATAAATCTGATGAAAGGGAGGGGATAGCATGGAGATCAAGCACCCTGAATGGTTGGAAATTGCAACAGATACCTCGAAATTATATGGGTATAATCAAGATTGGTATAAGACTTCTTTTCAGAAAACGAGAGGGTGCGGTCCAACAGCTGCTACTATGTTGCTTACATATTTAAATACACGAGAGGCAGAACCTTTGCCATATCAGAAACACGATGTTGCTTCTATCACAAAAATTCTCGAAGATGTATGGAGTTTTGTTACTCCGGGATGGTTATTGGGACTCAATAGTACAGAAAAATTCTGCAAGGGTATGGATGAGCTTTTTAGACATTATGGACTGAACTGGCGATGTAATGAATTGAGTCTTGCGGCATTATCCCAGAGGCCATCACTTTCTCAAGTAGTAAAATTTTTAGAGGATGGTATAGCTTCTGATTGTCCCATTGCATTTTTAAATCTGCACAAAGGACGAGTGACAGTTCTAGAGAGTTGGCACTGGATTGTGCTCGTATCCTTGTCTTATGATGGAGTTCACAACCGTTATCTAGCGACCTGTTATGATGCAGGTCGTTCCATTACATTTGATTTAGGTCTTTGGCTGGAAAGCAGCAGACTAGGCGGCGGATTTGTATATGTAACAGTTGGAAAGGAATCAGTATTTTAATCATAATTCAACTAGATAACAAAGTTCTCTAAAATGGCATCAGCCAGGTCATTCCTTTGGCGGAATAGGCTTGGATGATGCCATTTTCTAGCTAACGACACTCCCATTAGCAGTTGCATGTGTTATTATCCTTACGAATCTTTATTTAGTGGGTTATATTTGATTTATGTTAAACTTTAGTAAAATAATAATTTAATTCAAAGGAAATTCCAATATTATGTCGAAAAAATCTAGTAGTTTAATGATTTTGAGAAGTAGAACGCAACTCCATTAAAGATTTTTTATTTAGTGAGCGTGCAAATATTAATTCAAAATAATTCAAGTAAATAGAAGATGGAGGCGTTTATATGAATGAATTTACGAATGATAAAAAAGGAATTTTATTAGAGACGGGCACAAACGAATTTGAAATTGTAGAATTTACAGTTGGCAAAGTACATTATGGGATTAATGTTGCTAAAGTAAGAGAAGTGATCAATTTGGTTCCTATTACGCAAATGCCTAAGTCTCATCCTTATGTTGATGGTATATTTACATTGCGTGGGCGGGTGATGCCACTCGTTAACTTATTGCGTTGCTTAGGAAGTGAAGAGCAAGAAGTAGATAGTAAAAATATCATTATAAGTGAATTAAATACTCATTTTGTAGGTTTTCTCGTCAATGAAGTTTCTCGTATACATAGGGTATCATGGTCTGCTATGGAACCACCTCCTAGTGTTGCTGATTCTGAGATGGCTGTTGGTATTATCAAAATGGAAGAAAAAATAATTATTTTATTAGATTTTGAAAAGATAATTGCTGAAATTAACCCTCAGATTAATGATAAACTGACAAATGTTTCTCAAAGCGGTATGGAATTACAAGAAATTCGGAAGACTAAAAAAATAATAGTCGTGGAAGATTCCAAAATGTTGAGAGATATATTGATAGAATCACTGCATAAGGCTGGTTATCTGAATGTAACTTCATACCAAAATGGTAAAGAGGCATGGGATGCATTAGCGACACTGGCAAATACAGGAGTAGCGATTGAAGAAAATATACATATGCTGATTACTGATATTGAAATGCCACAAATGGATGGACATCATTTATTAAAACGTATTCGCGATGATCGAGCATTAAATAAACTACCTGTAGTCATTTTCTCTTCCTTGATTAATGAAGAAATGCGCCGTAAAGGCGAGGCCATTGGTGCAGATGGTCAAGTATCTAAGCCGGAAATTAATAAGTTGATTGATTTATTGGATGCGAAGAGTTTATAACATGTACAATATTCAGCGTGTCAGTCATGTGAAACCTTTAAGAAGAGTACCGAGGGAAAAAAGAGATATGCTGAAAATGAAAGAAGAGCTTAAGACTGGTAAATCCAGTAACTTAAGCTCTTCTTTTAATTAGTAAACCTATACCATGCTGAAATTACTGACACTACTCTGTATGAGTGATTTTTACTGACGATTAAAAATTGAAGAATTAAGATGACATAAAATTCATTTTATTTAAAGGAATCGTAAGGATATTTATCGAATGAGATAAATATAAGAAGATATTTGACTACAATGAGTTCTGTGAAAGATACTGGAAACTAGTATGAGGAAAAAATATCCAGGGGGGATGGGTATGGCATTGATTAAATGGGATGCAAAGCTCAACGTAAATGTGCCTGAATTTGATGAAGAACACAAAAAATTAGTTCAAATGATTAATTCTTTGCATGACGCCATGAAATCTGGAAAAGGTAAAGAATTGTTGACAAAAATTCTTGATGAAGCAACTGACTACACTCTTAAACATTTCGTCCATGAAGAAAAAATAATGGTTCAGTATAAGTATCCAGAGTATAAAGAACATAAGGCAACACATGATGAATTTGCTAAGAAGATCGTAGAATTAAGAAATTTACATGATCAGCAACGTCTTCCGTCAAATCAAATGCTAAATACCTTGAATGCATGGCTAATCAATCATATTAATGATGTTGATAAAAAGTATAGTCCATTTTTAATAAAAGTGATGAAATAGACATCTTGATTCGTAGGTATTAAAAATTTAACTAACTAAAAAAGTTTTATAACATGGCATTATCGCAGCAATTTCTTGAAAGAAGATGCTTTTGATAATGCTATTTTCTTTCAAAATGACAAACTTCTGGCTCTTTATGTTTAGAAAGATGATCTATTAATATGTTAGCTAATAGCAAATTATAGTTTTTATATTATGGCAGAAGTCTATCTTGGAATTCGCTGAATAAGTGTAAATGGTATTCTTCGTCGTAAATAATTCGTTCTAACAAATTTTTGATATATGGATCATCAATACATTGTTGATGTTCTTTATAATTTTGAATGGCCTCCTTTTCGTGGTTGATATCGGCGTATAATTTATCATAGACTCCTTCCCCATAGTAGATAAATTGAGAATTCCAAAAACGCATTGTGTTGTAGCCAGCACATCCTATGATTGGCTCTTCGCCAAGCAATTGGATGGTCTTTCCTAATAATTCTAAGTGATACATTTCTGTTATTGCGATCTGCTTAGCAAGGGTTGCGATATCAGGATAGTTATTTTGAAGTGTAATGTACTGATAGATGTATTGAGTGATAGCTGTTAATTCACCTTTCATTCCAGCATAATCCTCTGCTAGAAGGGATGCATAATAATAATTTTGTTTTACTACTTTAGGAATTGGATATGGATCGGGGAGCATGAATTGACGATTTCTGGATGAGTTATCTCCAGTATGAAAATTCATATGAATCCTCCTAGTACGCTATTTTATAAACGTTATGTAGGATAGATGATAAATATACACATTGAAATGAATTAGAAACAAAGTGTTTCTAATTCATTGTCAATCTGTTATTATAGAATGAAATAAAAAACAAGCTAATGTGAAAGGAGAGTGAGGACTGTGGATGCAATTCTATGTGAACGTCGGACATATGTTGATAAACCCTTTACTCACGCTCATCTTTATGGACAATTAATTATCCCTATTTATGGTAGCTTGAATATCTCTGTACATCAAGCGACATCTGGAGAAGGGGAAAAAGTGATCTTTATTCCTCCTGGATGTTCTCATTCTTTTTATGCGAAGACTTCAAATCAATTTTTTGTATTTGATATTCCAGTATTTTATTTACCAAAAGGAATAGGAGAAGTTGCACAGTTTTATCAATTCAATGGACACTGGCAGGCTGTAAGATCTCTCTTGTTTGAAGAAGTTGGTCATATACCTACAACAAGTCAACGATTGGCAGACTTGTTTCGTTATATTTCAGGATTGTTGAATGAAGATAAACCTTCTACTTCTTTTGACTACATTAGAAAAAATTTCGATAAACCGATCACAGTACAGCAACTTTCCGAAATTGAGCACTTTAATCCTACTTATTATGTGGAATGGTTCAAAGAGCGATTTGGTGATTCACCAATTGCTTATATGCGTAGCTTGCGTCTTGATAAAGCAAAAGAGTTGCTTGCTAATACAAACTATACTGTTATGCAGATTGCTCAACAAATAGGATATGAAAATCAAGGGACATTGACCCGATTATTCCAAAAAGAAATCGGTATGACACCAGGGGCTTATCGTAAAAAGTACCGAAAGTGAGTTAAATTAAATCAGAATATAAGTCAAAATAGTAAGTAATCCTTCTGCTATAATGAAATTAAACATTATGCAGAAGGATTACTTACTATAATAGAGATGTTCTTATACTGTATGTCGTAAAATAGGGATGTAGTGATAACGAGTCTATAGTTATTTGAGAAAGTGAGGAGAGTTGTTATGCAAAATTTGATATGCAAATTAATAAAAGAATATGTAAAAAATTATCCACAACTGGTTAATAGCTTGAGTCGGTGGCAAGAACCCTTAATTGGTTTCGCTGATGCTGCTGATGAAAGATTTCTGACTCTGCGGGGGCAAGTAAGCCCGAATCACGCGATACCAACAGATTTTTTAGAGGATGCACGTACTGTTATTGCTTACTTTATTCCATTTGCAGAAGAGATAATAAAAAGCAACTATGCAGGTACCCAATGCTCCAAGGAATGGGTTATTGCTTATATTGAGACAAATAAGCTTATTTTGGATTTGAATACTTATTTGCGAGATCAACTATGCGCTATGGGATATGAGAGTACAGTTATTCCAGCTACACATAATTTTAATACGCAAACCCTTCTTAGTGATTGGTCTCATCGGCACATTGCTTATATTGCCGGACTAGGAAGCTTTGGTCTCAATAATATGTTAATCACAGAAAAAGGTTGCTGTGGCAGATTAGGCAGTCTTGTAACTAATTTAGTCATTGAGCCTAGTAAAGCTTCAGGAAAAGAGAATTGCTTATACAAACATGGCGGTAGATGCAAAAAATGTGTTAATAGCTGTGTGAATCAAGCGCTTACCCTAGACGAATTTGATCGGCATAGATGCTATACGAAATGCTTAGAAAATGCAGAAATTTATAATGAATTTGGTTTGGGTGATGTTTGTGGAAAATGTTTAGTCAATATGCCTTGTTCTACTACAAACCCAGCCCGACTGCTGTAATGCTATATTACAGCAGTTTCTTGATATTTTGATAAAATCTAAATTACTTTTTGCGAGAAAAGTCTATAGAATATAGTTCGATTTTATTTAAAGTTTCACAGAATATAACGATATATATAATAAGAAGAGGTGCTAAAAAAAATAGGGGGAGGGCTTTTAGATGGCTATTAATCCAAGTTCAATATCAACACAAAATGGAATTAAGAATGTATCCAATATCCCTAAATCCATTGTTTCTAGTGTGAATCTCTCTGATATGATGTCGATATCTTCAGATGGCGAAGCTGCCGTTTATGAAAAATCAGATCAAACGACTGCGAGTTCTAAGAATACATATACTAAAGATACAGTTACACTAAGTGAAATTAACAAACAAATTGAGATGAAACTAGGTTCTTTGCGCTCGACAGTAGAAAATCTTTTCAATGTCCAGAGTGTGAAAACCGGTGAGGCGCAGGGGCTGAGCTATGAACAGATTATGGAGAAATATGATGGGAAACTAAAAGAGTTTTATCAGAATCTAAAAGTGGATGATTCAACTCGCCTAACTGCGCAGCAGGAAATTTCAGCGGATGGTTTTTGGGGTGTTAAACAGACATCAGAGAGGACTATCGAATTTGCTAAAGCTCTTTCAGGTGGTGATCCATCTAAGATTGCCTTGCTAAGAAACAGTATTGAAGAAGGCTATAAAGCCGCGGAAAAAGCCTGGGGCGGTGAATTGCCAGAAATTTGTAAGCAAACACAAGAAGCGACACTGAAAGGACTTGATGACTGGGCGAATGAAAGGAATTAAATAAACTAGAAAATAGATTCTAAAATACAAAGAACGACTATTCTTTATCGGATGAATAGTCGTTCTTTGTGTTGAAGTTAACTACAATCGATAATCAAACTGAATCGTTACCCATTATAATTTGTAATTAAGCATTTACGAAGACCAATGTGCCAAGAATAATGCAAAAGAGAATGCAATATTTAAAAGTAACTCCCATAAGGTCTCCTTCTCTACCGGTTAAACCAGTTGAGGAAGCTGCAATTGCAATACTTTGTGGTGAGATCATTTTTCCGGCTGTTGCGCCTGCCATATTAGAAGCAGTAATCCAGGTTGAATTAGCGCCAATTTCAATTGCGGTTTGCTTTTGCAACGCGCCAAAGAGTATATTAGAGCTCGTATCACTACCAGTAACGAAAGTTCCAAGAGCTCCAATCGCTGGAGCAATAGCAGGATAAGAATTACCTGTTGCATTGGCAAGCCCTAGTGCGATAGCAGACACCATACCGCTATAGCCCATAATTTTAGCCATACTTATGATACAAATAACAGTAACAATCGTCTTTGGTAGAAGAGCGATTGTTTTAAATAAGGTAGTTGACATCTCGGCAAAAGATGCCCCTTGAATTCGACCTCCGATGATCGCTGCAATCATAATGAGAGTACCAGGTGTAATAAACCAATTCACTTCTAATTGATGACCGCCAGGGCCAGTATAAATATTATAAATGCTCATCAGTGTATTGAGTGGTTCATTAAGAATCGGTACAAGACTGCTAGTGCCTAAGATTAAAACTAATAATAAGATATATGGTAACCAAGCTGTTAGTCGACCAACACTTTCGGTAGATCCTTCAACTGAAGTTTCTGTTGTGACGTCCTGTTCAGAGGGGAATTTCCATACTGTTTTAGGTGGGAAAAGTTTTACCCAGATTGTAGTTAATACCATAGAGGTAACTGACCCAAGTACGGCTGTTAACTGAGGGCCAAGATATTTTGCGACTAATAATTGGACGGCAGCAAAGCTTCCTCCGGCAATGAGTGTAGCACCTATGACTCCTTTGAGTCCGGATAATTTTTTAGTCATTATGATGACAAGAATAAAAGGAATTAAAATAACTAAAGGTGTTAATTGTAAAGCTACATCAAATGTTAGTGGCAGTAGAGGAACATTAGCCACTCCAGAAAGAGTCGTTACGGGAATTCCTATCGCTCCAAATGCCGTCGGTGCAGTATTGGAAATCAAACAAAATGCAGCAGCAAAAAATGGATCAAAGCCTAAGCCAATGAGAATCGCGGCAGGAATAGCCACTGCTGTACCAAAACCAGCCATGGCTTCAAGAAATCCGCCAAAGCCCCAAACAATAAGAAGTGCTTGAATTCTCCGATCTGTGGAAAGATTAGCAATTTGATGCTTAATATTATCCATTGCCCCAGTCTTAACAGAAAGATTGTAAGTGAAAAGTGCAGCAATAATTACCCAAATAATTGGGAAAAATGCATATACGCTTCCTTCTAAACCTGCGCGTAATGTGAGAGCTCCTGGCATATTCCAAGAGAACATAGCGAGTGTAATCGTAATAATTAATCCGATAAAGCATGCTTTAGGAGCGGCTATTTTAAGCCATCCTAAACTAATTAATAACCAAAATAATGGTATAAATCCGACAAGTGAAGAAGCTAATACTCCGTAAGGAGATACGATGATTTGCCACATAATCTTTCACCTCATAATTATTTATACTTTTGTGGAAACCCAAAAGACTATATTTATCCAGATATTAAATTTACAGTTTTTATTGATTAAAACGGATTGCCTTTTGAGAATTTGCTAAATTACTACTTCAGTTGGAGAGAAGATTTGGATAATAGTGGATTGCAAATCTGTGACTCTATGCTCCAATAAATAGAAATATAACGGAGAATATGTTTTGTAAAAATTAAAAAAGAAAATAGCATGATTGGAATTTATTGTAGTTTGTCCTATGAAATAACCTCCTTATCATGTAATAACATCTTTATAATTAAGGGATTTTTCAGACAAATAGAAAATTTTGTAAAAAAAGGTCCCGAAAACAGTTTTTATTCTATAATAGGTTACATTGGTTGTCAATAATTTGATAAAGGGATTACGTATTGTAAAGTTCCTACAAAAATTTTCAGCGAGAATTTTTGTAGGAACTTTACAATTTAAAATGTATGATTTATGACTTTTCCTATAAAATTTTTAATAACAATCGATTAAATATATTGTAATAGTTAATGAAAATGAGATTTTACATCATAAAAGGTATGGTGAACTAATCAAAATGATTCCTTAAAAAGTTATTGCGTTTATTTTGCATGTAAGGTTTTAAAAAAAGAAATGTAAGTATTAAACTTTCACTTCGTAGGAAGGTTAGTTGGAAAAAAAAATATATAAAATTTAGATCTATTTAGCCTGCGGAAGTATACTAAGCAATATAATTTCTAAAATTTTGAAATTATATTGCTTAGTATTGAGGTTGTAAAATCAAAATAATACAATTCTGATTCTCTATAGAATACAAATTTTAGTCGAAATAGTAAAAAAATTAGAGATGGTATTTTATTAAAATTGGTAGTAAGGAAAAACTCCAATTTGAGAAAGGGGATTATTATAGTGGAAGAAGTCATTGGTCAAAATTATACTTCATTGCCAAGTAACAGAATTCAAGAGTTAATGGATGATTTATTATCAGTAACTCCGGCAATTGAGGCTGAGAGGGCAGTTCTGCTAACCGAGTCTTATAAAAACACGGAATCATATCCTACTATTATTCGTAAAGCAAAAGCCTTAGAAAATATTCTAAGTAAAATGACTATAGTTATTCGGAATAATGAGCTTATAGTTGGTAATCTAACCGTCCAGCCACGTGCCTCGCAAATTTTTCCCGAGTATTCAAATAAATGGGTAGCGGATGAATTTGAGCGTCTGGCAAAAAGAACAGGTGATGTATTTCTCATTGCAGAGGATGTTAAAGATCAGCTTCGTAATGTGTTCGGTTACTGGGATGGAAAAACCGTAAATGAGTTAGCGACTCAATATATGTTTAAAGAAACAAAAGACGCTATGGATGCGGGCGTTTTTACTGTAGGAAACTACTATTTTAATGGTGTTGGTCACATTTCTGTTGATTATGCAAAAGTATTGGCTAAAGGTTTTAATGGTATTATCGCGGAAGCTGAAGAAGCCATGGCCAAAGCAGAAAAATCTGACCCTGACTATATTAAGAAGAATCAATTTTTAACTGCCGTTATTATTTCGGCAAAGGCTGCCATTCAATATGCTAGTCGATTTTCTGAATTAGCCAAGAAATTAGCATCGCAGACTGTAGATCAACAACGAAAAAAAGAACTCTTGATCATCGCTGCAAATTGTCAACAAGTACCGGCAGAACCGGCACAGAATTTTTACGAAGCTTTACAATCTTTCTGGTTTATGCAGGCTATTATCCAAATTGAGTCGAACGGTCATTCTATTTCTCCAATGCGTTTTGATCAGTATATGTATCCTTATTTCCAAAAAGATATTGCTACAGGTAGCATGACTTACCAAGTAGCCCAAGAGTTACTTGATTGCTTGTGGGTGAAATTTAATGACGTAAATAAGGTTCGTGATGAAGGATCAACCAAGGCATTTGGCGGATATCCCATGTTCCAAAATCTGATCGTAGGCGGTCAGACGGCTGAGGGAAGCGATGCAACGAACGAATTATCCTTTATGTGTCTGGAAGCTACAGCACATACAAAACTTCCTCAACCTTCAATCTCCATAAGAGCATGGTCCCAGACTCCTGACGATTTACTTATTAAAGCATCAGAGGTAAGTCGACTAGGTTTAGGAATGCCTGCTTACTATAATGATGAGGTTATTATTACTTCTTTGACAAGCCGTGGAGTTACGTTGAAGGATGCTAGAGATTATGGGATCATTGGATGTGTTGAGCCGCAAAAAGGCGGTAAGACTGAGGGGTGGCATGATGCAGCTTTCTTTAACATGGCTAAAGTACTGGAGATTACCATTAATAATGGCGTCATTGATGGTAAAGAAATTGGTTTAAAAACGGGTAATTTTATCTCATTTACTTCTTTTGAAGAATTCGTAGATGCTTATCGAAAACAGATGGAATATTTCGTTAGCAAGCTAATCAATGCAGATAACTGTGTGGATCTTGCTCATGGAGAGCGTGCGCCTTTACCATTTTTATCATGCATGGTAGATGATTGCATTTCCAAAGGAAAATCGCTCCAAGAAGGTGGAGCACACTATAACTTTACTGGACCACAAGGGGTTGGGGTTGCCAACGTGGCAGATTCTTTGATGGCTATTAAAAAATTAGTGTTTGAAGAAAAAAGAATTACCTTACAAGAGTTAAAAGAAGCACTTGATAGTAATTTTGGTGCTGATGAGAAACAAAGCAAGCAATCCCTAATCAGTGGACTCGATCTCCAAAATCTCACTCAGGAAAATCTTGTAGAAGTTCTTAAAAAACTTGTAGAAGAGGTTAACAGTAGTAAAAAAGATTCCATTAGCTCCACGACCTCATCAAAATCAAAAGAAGATATGGAATATCTAAGACAAATGCTTGAGAACAGAGCTCCTAAATTTGGAAATGATATTCAAGAGGTCGATGATCTCGCTCGTGAAGCTGCCTTAATATATTGCCGAGAAGTTGAGAAATATGCTAATGTTCGTGGAGGACGTTTCCAACCAGGACTGTATCCTGTATCAGCAAATGTCCCAATGGGTGCTGGCACTGGTGCAACTCCTGATGGTAGAAAAGCGGGCGAAGCTTTAGCTGATGGAGTATCACCGTCATCAGGACGAGATAAAAATGGTCCAACTGCAGCCGCTAACTCTGTTGCAAAACTTGACCACTATGTAGCTTCTAATGGCACATTATTTAATCAGAAATTCCATCCTTCAGCCTTGGAGGGACAAAACGGTCTAGAGAACTTAGCATCATTAGTACGGTCTTTCTTTGATCAAAAAGGTTTGCATGTGCAATTTAATATTGTCAGTAGAGAAGTGCTTCTTGCAGCACAAAAAAATCCAGATCAATATAAAAATCTTGTAGTTCGTGTTGCTGGTTATAGTGCCCACTTTACGTCTCTCGATAAGTCTATCCAAAATGATATTATCCAGAGAACAGAACACGCTTTTTAATAACTAAGTAAAACAAAAATTGAGTTGAGGAGTAGTTTCTTCCAGGAAATACTCCTCAACTGTTTGATTACTCTCGTGAACGTAGAAAATTATATCTGATATTATGGCCAAAGTATTCAATTAATCATTTTGAGGAGCCCAGGAGAGATCTTATATTCCTTATTTTTGCGTTATCAGGAGGGTGAAATGAGAAAACAAGAATTAGAAACTAAAGGAATTATTTTTGACATCCAAAGATTTTCGGTACATGATGGCCCTGGAATAAGGACGTTAGTATTTTTAAAAGGTTGTCCCTTATCTTGTCGCTGGTGTAGTAATCCAGAATCTCAAGAGCAAGAACCACAGATCATGTTTGTTGAGCGTAATTGTTTACGGTGCAAACGCTGTGCTGAAGTTTGTCCATTAGGAGCAATCGAATTTACACCTATCTTTAAAAGGAATAGTGAGAAGTGTGTGCAATGTGAGAGTTGCATTGATGTTTGTTGCAGCAATGCACTCATTATGTCTGGTCGGTTGCAAAGTGTTGATCAAGTAATCAATGAGTTGGCTAAGGATAACATTCACTATAGACGTTCTGGAGGGGGAATAACCCTCTCAGGGGGAGAACCTCTATTCCAAGCTGAGTTTTCTCATCAAATACTTAAGGCATGCAAGGCTAAAGGATGGCATACGGCGATGGAGACAACAGGTTTTGCAAATGAAAGGGCATTAGAATTAGTTCTTCCCTGGCTAGATCTTGTATTGCTAGATATTAAACATTTGGATGACCAGAAGCATCAAAGTTATGTGGGACAATCGAATCAACTCATATTAAAAAATGCGGAGACAATTGGAAATTACCGAGTTCCAATTGTTGTGAGAGTTCCCGTAATTCCGGGTTTTAATGACAATCGGAAGGCTATCCAAGAGATCGCTGAGTTTGCTCGTAGTATTAAGCAAGTGACAGAGCTGCATCTTTTACCATATCATCGTCTTGGAGAACAGAAGTATCAATATCTGGAGAGAAAATATGAGATGGAAATGGTAAAACCTCTTACCAAGGATCAACTGAGTGAATTAAGAGATGTCGCAGTAGCAGCAGGACTACCGTGTAAAATTGGTGGATAAAGTAATGACAAAAATAGCTACTACCCTATGAGTTGTTTAGGGGAGTAGCTATTTATTGTCATACTAGATTTCGTTATAGTTGTTAGTGACAGATAAAAAATGATCATCTTTTCGTATCATCTGTTTGTATTTATTTGGAGGCTGATTTTCAAATTTTATAAATACTTTATTAAAATAGGCAGAATCAGAAAAACCAAGTTCGGTTGCGATTCGATGGATCGGATAATCTGTTTCGCTGAGGAGTCGCTTAGCTTTATCGATTTTGAGTTTTGCAACATACTCTGTAAAAGTGACTCCTACTTCTTTTTTAAAAAAACGACTAAAATATTGGGGGTTAAAATGGGCATATTCAGCAACAGTATTAAGATTCAATTGGGTACAGTAGTTATTTTGTATGTAATTTAAGACATTTTTTAAAATGTTTTCTCCACCTACAGTTAAAGGTTTATGATAGGAGTCCATTGTTTTATCTTTGGTTAATAACTCGATCGCATTATTGATTGAATTTTTGAGATCATCTGGTCTAACAGGCTTTAATAGATAATCGACGACTCCATATTTAATTGATTCTTGCGCATAACTAAAATCGCTGTACGCCGTTAGAATGATTGTCTTGATATGAGGAAAAATTCTAGCTATATTACGTTGCGCCTCAAGTCCTGTTGTTCCAGGCATCTTTATGTCCATAAGGATAATATCTGGCAGATAGAGTCGCACTTTTTCGATGGCATCCTTTCCATTTTTCGCATCTTCTACAAAGTCAATATTAAAGAAAGTTCTTTGAATAATTTTTCGTAAACCCCGTCTTTCTAAGGGTTCATCATCAACAATCATTAATTTATACATAGAAGTTTGCCACCTTCTTGTGAAAAATGTTTAATGCGGGGAATGCGGATGGTAACGCAAGTGCCAATATCAAGTGAACTTTCAATTGTCAAAGCAAAACGATCTCCGAAACAGCTTTTGAGTCGGTTGTACGTATTGAGTGTTCCAATCCCTATATTCGGATTTGATGTTTCTCCCATTTGTTGAATTGCTTTAAGTACATCTGGTTTAATTCCTTTTCCATTATCCGTAACTTTGATTTCTAATTCTTTTTTGGATACGAAATAGCCATCTATTCTAATTGTTCCACCTTCTGGTTTTGTTTCTAAGCCGTGGACCATACAGTTTTCCACGATAGGCTGAATAATCATAGAGGGGATACGATAATCCATAAGTGCTTCATCGATATTTAATTCATAGCTGATTCGATCACTGAATCGAAGACTTTGAATAAATAGGTAACGTTCAATATTACCAATATCAGCCCTGATCTTGGGGAAGTCTTCAATACTCTTTAGACTATATCGTAGTAGATCAGAGAGATGATAAATCAACTCTTCTGTCTGGGGCGCATCCTCAATGACAGCCATTCTAGCAATGGAGTTTAATGTATTAAAAAGAAAATGGGGGTTAATTTGAGCCTGAATTGTTTTTAGTTCCATTTTTTTTGCCGTTTGTTCAAGCAAATGTTTTTCTTTACTCTTTTGCAGTAACTGTTCTTGGATGAGTCGGTTAATTCCCATTTGAGCAATGTAATTAGCGAGAAAGGAATAACATTCAACTGTGTTTTCAAGATGTTCCCGTGAAACTAAAGGAATAAATTCAACGGCTACTTGTAAGGCTTCACGAGAAATGTGAAATTTTTCTGACAATTTCTCCACATCAATCGAGTCAATGGTTGACTCTCCTTTAATTAAGACCTGCCCGCCTAAGACAGAACCAATAAAATAATCGTTAACAATGATTGGTGCAGCACAATCTATTAAACCCGTATGGCATTGATAGATTCGTCGCTGCCTTTCTTCCATAGCGAGAAGGCCAGCTTGGCGGTCACATTCGATACATTGTTGCAGGCCCTTGGGGGAAGAACGAATCAGTCTACAAAAAGAGATAAAATTACTAGCTTTGCCGACGGGGACTCCATTGACGTCCGTTGTGATCTGAGGAATATCAACTAGTTTACCTAGTTTTTCCTGAAGATTATAGAGGGTATTAATGTCAATAATATCTGTTAATGTAATATTATTTGATAACTTCATATATAAACCTCCCATCCACAAATCAAATGATCTTTGCAAAATTCATTATTATAATAGCATCTTTTGTAAAAAAATTCAAAATATTTTGTTGGTTTTTATAAATATTTTGCGCTAAATAGTTGTAATTAAAAAAGACTAAGAAAGATATCAAAATAATACAAAAAATAAGATGGATATATTCCAATATTAAGTCAAAATAGTCAAAAAAGATGTTTAGATATAATACTACAATAAGATTAAGCATAGACCTAAAAAATATGGAGGTGCCTTATGGGACAAGAAGCATTAGGAATGATTGAAACGAAAGGGTTAGTGGGAGCAATCGAGGCTGCAGATTCAATGGTTAAAGCAGCAAATGTCACTTTAATTGGATATGACAAAATTGGATCAGGTCTTATCACTGTCATGGTCAGGGGTGATGTAGGCGCTGTCAAAGCTGCTACTGATGCTGGTGTCGTTGCAGCTAAACGAGTCGGTGAAGTGATTGCTGTACACGTAATTCCTAGACCACATACAGATGTAGAAAAAATGTTGCCAAAATTAACTGAGCAGTCAGCGGTGAAATGATGGATCAAGATCTTCTAAGTAAAATAGCTGAAGAAATAAAGAAAATGGTTGATGTAAAAAAAAATAGCTCTACGAATGAAAATAGAGAGAGGGTTGATGACGTAATGGCAGGTATGTCTTCTATAACTGAATATGTAGGTGTTGCGATTGGTGATACTGTTGGGCTCGTGATTGCCAATTTAGATCTTCATCTCCATGAAAAAATGGGTCTGGATCCTAAGTATCGTTCCATCGGTATTATTAGCGCACGAACTGGCGCAGGTCCGCAGATCTATGCGGCTGATGAAGCGGTTAAAGCTACAAACACTGAAATTGTTTCAATAGAACTTGCCAGAGATACTAAGGGTGGCGCTGGTCATGGGTGTATCATTATTTTTGCAGCTGAAGATGTTTCAGATGCAAGGAGAGCCGTTGAAGTTACGTTAAAAGAACTGGATAGAACCTTTGGTGATGTATATGCCTGTGATGCAGGACACATAGAACTTCAATATACTGCAAGAGCGAGTTTAGCATTGGAAAAAGCATTTAACGCTCCACTCGGAAAAGCTTTTGGTATTATTGTGGGGGCTCCAGCTGCAGTTGGACTTCTAATGGCAGATACTGCGATGAAGACCGCTAATGTTGATATCGTTACCTATTCTAGCCCTGATAAGGGGACTGCCCATTCAAATGAAATTATTATATCAATAACGGGAGATTCAGGGGCGGTCCGGCAATCAGTTATTTCAGCTCGTGAAATTGGTTTGGCAGTTCTCAAATCCATGGGGCAAAATCCAATATCTGTAACAAAACCGCAAATTTAGAAAAATTACCATAATGACTTAGCCCCTGATGATTGTATGTATTGTTAAAACACACTTCATCAGGGCAATTCATTTAATTTATATAGTAACAAGCTAGTTAGCAGTATAACACCATATAGGAGTGTTTATGTTATGAGGAGCCTACAAACACTTGGTTTAATTGAAGTCATAGGAATGGTAGCCGCTATCCAAGCAGCAGATATTTGTGCTAAAGCGGCTGATATCGAAATTATTGGATATGAAAAGATAAATAAGGGTTTAGTCACAGTAAAAATTCAAGGACATGTAGGAGCCGTAAAGGCCGCAATTGAGGCGGCTCGCATAGGCATCTTTCAAATGAACAAAGTTATTTCGACACTGATGATTCCAAGACCTGATGAAACGATCATTTCGATGATTATGTCGAGAGACACTATCGGAATACATAATCAGCCTCTAGAATCCAGTGAAACGGTCATTATTCCTGATCAGAATGAGAAAACTGTAGAGTGCAGTGCGATAGAAATTGAACAACAGCTGAGCAACTTCACTAGCTGCTTGGACGATGTAAAGTCAGAGACTTATCAGGCAGAATTTGATTCTGTAGTAGTAGAAGGAAAGAATCAGTGCGAGCGTCAAGAGACGCAGCCTAAGCAAGATATCGAAGCAAATAAAGATGACGAGCAAGAGCGTAACCAAGAGTTGTCCGTAAATCAAAAGCAGTCCATCCCTATTATTACAAAGAAAGATGATGATTATAGTAGCCAACAAGTAGAGCAAAAAAATAGTAGCTTGCCTGAGACGGATACTAGTAATGTGCTGAAAAATCATGCTACATCGAATAGTACTGGGGATGGAAAAATGAAAGATAAAAAATGTAATTTATGCCATGACCCTAAATGTCCCCGAGAAAAAGGACAACCCAATAAATTATGCCTGTATTATGAGAAGAAATAAATCAGATCGAGGGAATGGTTTTTACTATGAAAATTGACGAAATGCTTATTAATGAACTTGCTGTGGAAATCGCCATGAGAGCCGCGATAAAAGATAGAAGTTATTGTATACCAATCGGTGTTTCCAATCGGCATATCCATCTTACGCAAGATGATTTGGAAGTATTATTTGGCATAGGATACGAACTTAAGGTGAAAAAATCCTTGAAGCAGATAGGGCAATTTGCTGCAGAGGAAACGGTGTGTATAACCGGACCTAAAGGCTGTTTCAATAACGTAAGAATTCTCGGACCTGTTAGAAAATATAGTCAAATTGAAATATCAAAAACCGATGCTTTTACATTAGGGATTAAAAGTCCAGTTCGAAATTCAGGCGATACAAAAGGTTCTGGAAACCTGTGTGTGATGGGGACAAAAGGCTCCTTGCTACTCAATGAAAAAGTTATTTGTGCAAAGAGGCATCTTCATATGCCAGAAAATGAAGCAGTCAGATTTGGAGTCCAAGATGGTGATTTGGTTAGCATAGAGACAAGTGGGGAAAACAAGGTGACATTTCACGATGTTTTGATCAGAATCAGCAATGATGCCACTCTAGAATTTCATATCGATACTGATGAGGCAAATGCTGGCGGAATCAAAAATAATGATTGTGCTAGCATCACCAGAAAAAATACGCGGTAATCAGTTACAATGGAGGCTAGAATTTGAGTGTTGAAGACTTAATAAAAGAATTGCTTCGCGAACTGCTGCCACTGGTGAAAAAACGCATTTTAGTCATGTTCAGTGGTGGAACTGTTAATTTAGAATTACTATTAGACATTTTAATCGAGGTAAATTTGAATGATTATGATCTTGTAATCTCTGAGAATGCACAGCAGATCATCAATCAAGATTTACTCAAGACATTAAAAGGTAATACGGTTACTTCTATGGTTGATTTGGAGGTAGCGATAAAAAAAGCAGATTTTGTTTTGATACCAGTATTATCTCGGAATACCTTAAGTAAAATCGCACTTGGCATATCTGATAATTTATTAACAACGGGGATATCTAGAGCGTTAATGATGAACAAAGAAATTGTTATAGTGAGAGATAGCTACGATCCGCAGAATTCAGTGAATATTGCTAAGGGGTTATCAAAGAATGTAGCATATAACGCTATGATCATGAATTATGAGAAGCAATTAGAAAGTATGGATGTTAAATTTATTGATACAGGGGAATTTAGAATGGCTGTTGAGGGAAATAGCCTTAAAAAAGTACCAGTGGTACAAAGTGTAGAAGGAGGGGGTTTCTGTAATCACTCAATTTTAACGTTGAGTGATATCAATGGAAACGATAGTAATAGTGTTTTAAAAATACGGGAAAGCACAATCATTACACCCCTTGCCAGAGATTACATTCAAAGCAAAGGAATAAAGCTGGAATTTCAATCAATTAGTTCGTAAGGATCATATATAAATAGGAGGCTATCATCATGGACATGGCATTAGTAGATCAAGATCTCAGATCGATCCAGGAAACTCGTCAGATTGTTGCTAAGGCTCATCAAGCACAGAATATCTATAAAAGTTTTTCGCAAAGCCAGATTGATATAATTATTGAAAAAATGGCCATTGCCGCTGAGAAAGAAGCAACAAGACTTGCCAAATTAGCTAAAGAAGAAACTGGTTATGGTCGATGGCAAGACAAAGTCATTAAAAATCAGTTTGCTAGCAAAGTTGTATATAACAATATAAAAGATTTAAAAACGGTTGGTATCATTAAAGAAGATACAGCTAATAAGGTGATGGATATTGCAGTACCCGTCGGGGTTATTGCCGGTTTAATTCCATCGACAAATCCGACTTCGACTACAATCTATAAAGCACTTATTGCACTAAAGGCTGGTAATGGGATCGTATTTTCTCCCCATCCGTCGGCGCGAAAATGCATTATGGAGACTGTCAATATTTTGAGTAAAGCCGCCACTGAAGCTGGCGCTCCTGAAGGAATCATCGGCTGTTTGACGGTGCTTTCATTAGAAGGAACAAACACCTTGATGCGACATAAGGATATTGCCTTGATTTTAGCAACAGGCGGGGAAGCAATGGTAAAGGCAGCTTACAGTTCTGGTAATCCAGCCATTGGCGTTGGACCGGGGAATGGACCTGCTTTTATTGAAAAAACGGCAGATATTAAGATGGCTGTCAAGAGAATTATCGATAGCAAGACTTTTGATAACGGTGTCATTTGTGCATCGGAGCAATCTATCGTTATTGAAAGCATCATTAAAGAACAGGTCGTCTTAGAACTCCAAAAACAAGGTGGACATTTTTTAAATCCCAGTGAATCAGAGAAATTAGGCAAATATTTATTAAGAGCCAATGGTACTATTAATCCGCAAATTGTAGGAAAAAGCGCCGAAGAACTAGCAGCGATTGTAGGAATTACGATTCCTGTTGGTACGAAAATTTTAATGTCAGCACAAACGACTGTAAGTAAAGAAAATCCTTATTCAAGAGAGAAGTTAGCTCCAATCTTAGCATTTTATATTGAACAAGATTGGGAAAGTGCATGTGAAAGATGTATTGAATTATTGCAAAATGAGGGTCAAGGTCATACTTTAATCATTCATTCAAGTAATAATGAAGTGATCAGAGAGTTTGCTCTGAGAAAACCCGTTTCAAGATTACTGGTCAACACTCCTGGTGCACTGGGAGGTATTGGTGGGACTACCAATCTCTTTCCAGCTTTAACTCTTGGGTGCGGCGCTGTGGGCGGTAGCTCGACTTCTGATAATGTTGGGCCAATGAATTTATTAAATATTAAACGATTGGCTTATGGTATAAAAGAGCTAGATGACCTTAAAGATCATGGAACGTCTAGTGAATCTCAGTCTTTACCCGAAGAAGAAGTGATCCGATTATTACTGCAAAAAACGAATTGTGATGGGCGGCTTACAGGTGAAGAATTAGAAGAAATGCTTAAAAATATTCTCCAAAAATTAAGTGATCGTTCTATTTCATAAAGGAGTCGAAAAAAGATGTTTGTAGCAAAAGTAGTCGGTAAGGTGATTTCAACCCAAAAGAGCGAACACTTATTAGGAGCAAAATTACTCATTATCAAACCCGTAGATGATAACTACAATACAATTGAAGATGATGCCGTCGTTGCTGTAGATACAGTAGGGGCGGGGTATGGAGAATATGTTCTGATTGCATGGGGGCACTCCTTTTGCTCTGAAAAACAAATATCTGCTGACTTGTGTATCGTAGGTATTGTAGACGAAATACAGCGAGAATAAATGCTACTATTATTATCTAAAAGGAGCAGTAGATATGAAAGGTACAATTGCTAACTATTCTGACCATTATTCTGGATCTGCATGGAAAGAAAAACCTGAAGGAAAAAGAAAAAAAACTGCTTACAGGAGCGAGAATACCATATCAGCAAAAGGTTTCTTTAATAGGACTCAAAAAGGATTAGTTGATTTACTTAAATTTGAGCAAGAATTAGATTTTTTACCAACTCTCAATTCACCACTGCAAAGGATGCACCTGTGTGTAGAAGAAGTATCGCAAGATTCTGTTGAACGCTTAGTATCTCTAGGAGAATGTGCTGCAAAATCTCTCGATCATATTAGGCAACTTAAAACTAAGATATCTGGTACAAAGGCTAAAGAACAAATTAAGACGGTTGTATTAGAAAGTACGACTTCTCTCAATATTGGATATGTGGGCTACTCAGTAACTAATAGTCAGGAAATACTAGCATCCTTAGCTCAACACTATAGTCAAGGCAGGCTTGCAGGGCTGATTTATCTAGGTGGTTTTGGATGGTCTGCTGATACTTCCAGTGACGAATATATAACGATAGCAAAGAAACTTGTTGAGCGGGGATATCTTGTAATATCAGCAGGCTGTGTTAGCGCAGCATTGATTGCTTCAGGATTATGTCATCCCAATTATAATAATGGATATTTTCCTTTGAGAGATGTACTTCCAGTAGGTACTCCACCTATTCTTCATATTGGAACATCTCATGATGCTGGTGAATTTGTTTGTATCGCACAAGCTGCAGGTGAATTGCCAGTATTCGCGATACTAACTGGAAATGAATATAATAGAAAGCTAGTGACTGCAGTTGCATTTGCTACTATGGGAATAAACACCTGGATTGATCAAAAAAATCTTTTTGATAATCATGTGATATCCAGCTGGTTAAGTCATGGACTTGCTGATAATTGTGGAACGCAGCTATTGCCGTTTATAAGTGTAGAAGATTTTCTTCATCATTTGGATGATGCTAATTAAATACTAGTGCATTCCTTGTGCTTTGAGTACACGGTAAATCATATGAAACCACGAAGGAGTAGGTCGCCATGCGGGAAAACATTATTGCTGCAGTAAAAGCGGCAGGAGTAGTCGGAGCCGGCGGTGCTGGCTTCCCTACTTATGTTAAAATTAATGCTGACGTTGATACCGTAATTGTTAATGGAGCTGAATGTGAACCATTGCTTAGAGCACATCAACTCATTATGGCTAGTGAAAGTGATAAACTAATTACTGGCCTAAAGATAATTATGCAGGCTACTGGCGCGCAACGTGGAGTTATTGGACTAAAACGCAAATATGAAGATGCAGTACGTAAGCTTGAAGAAGAGTTAAAAAAAACAAATGAGCAAAATATTGAACTGTTCTTTTTACCTGATATTTATCCAGCGGGTGACGAGCAGGTACTTGTTTTTGAAGTGACTGGCCGAATTGTTCCAGAGGGAGGCATTCCATTACATGTTGGTGTTGTCGTTGCTAATGTTGAGACATTGATAAATGTAGCACAAGCGGTTTCAGGCCAGCCGGTAATTGAAAAGTATGTTACTGTAACGGGCGCAGTGAATAAACCGGGAACTTTTAAAGTACCAATTGGTATGATCATACGTGAATTGATTGAGTTGGCTGGAGGGACATCAATGCCCAATTATGCAGTTGTGGATGGCGGTCCTATGATGGGAAAAATGACTACTGCCGATCGAGCCGTTACTAAAACAACTGGTGGCATTATCGTGTTACCTCAAGACCATTCATTAGTAACTCAAAAAAATATGCCTTGGTCGGTTATCGTCAACCGAGCTAAAGCTGTTTGCTGTAATTGTCGGGCGTGTACTGATAGTTGTCCTCGTAATTTACTGGGTCATAGTCTGGAGCCGCATCGGGTCATGCAGGCTGTTGGGAAAGGACAATATAACATGGCAGATGTTCTTACCAAAGCTTTTTTGTGCTCAGAATGCGGTTTATGCGACACCTTTGGCTGCACTATGGGATTATCACCCCGCCGTGTTAATGCTGAATTAAAACGGCAATTTGGTCAGTCACGTATTAAAAATCCCCACAATGCCGCACCTGAAAAGTCTCGTATAAATCGAGAATATCGTCTTATTCCTACTAAACGATTGCTTTATCGTTTAGGTCTAGATGGATATGATGTCAAAGCACCCTTGAACACTGAGGCGGTTATAACAAAAGATGTAAGGATACAACTTTCGCAACACATTGGAGCTCCAGCGCAACCGATTGTTCATACGGGTGATTTTGTCAATAAAGGTGATCTAATTGCCGTAATACCAGAAGGAGCAGCGGTAGGTATGAATCTACACGCTAGTATTTCAGGACAAGTGTATGCTATCGACGGTTGGATTGGCATTCAAAGTGTGTAATGCAGTAGGGGGAGAGTAAATGAGACGTGCTATCGGACTATTAGAAGTTAAAAATATAACCAAGGGGATTTTAGTGGCCGATGCCATGTTAAAAGCGGCCAATGTTGATTTAATTCTATCTCAACCTATGTGTCCAGGTAAGTATATTGTTATGGTGGGCGGAGACGTAGGCGCAGTGAAGAGTTCAGTTCAAAGTGGTAAGAACGTTGGTGGAACAGAGAATATAGTAGATGAATTCGTACTTCCTAATATTCATGGCGATGTATTTCGAGCATTGTCAGGTTGTACAGAAGTAACGCAGATAAACTCTTTAGGCATAATTGAGAGCTATTCGGTGGCGTCAGCAATTGTAGCTGCTGATGCAGCTGCAAAAACAGCTGTTGTCCAGTTACTTGAAGTTCGTTTAGCTCGTGGTATGGGAGGAAAAGCCCTGGTATCTCTAACTGGTGAGGTAGGTGCAGTAAAGGCTGCTATTCGTGCAGGCTGCCAAATTATACAAGACAGTGGTTTCCTGGTTGATCAACTTGTCATTGCAGCACCACACCATAGTCTTCATCAATCATTATTTTAAAAAACATCACCTACCTCCCGCAGGGTCAATATAATATAAGAAAACGATAAGTAAATATTTTAGGGAGGGGTAAAATTTTGGACAACAAAGTCTCAGGTGAGTATATACCAGCGGGTAAACATAAATTACCACCATTGCCTTATTCATATGATGCACTTGAACCAATTATTAGCCATACTACGCTTAAGTATCATCACGACCATCATCACAAATCTTATGTAGATGGTTTAAATAAAGCTGAATTGGCTCTTGTCGAAGCACGGCGAAAAAATGATCTTACATTCATAAAATACTGGGAAAATGAATTAGCATTTAATGGTTCGGGGCACATTTTGCATAGTATTTATTGGACAGTGATGGCACCAGTACGATTTCAAAGTGAGCCTGGTCGACGTACAATAAAAGAGATCAATAAATATTTTGGGAATTTTGATGCATTTATCGACCAATTTGCCACTGCAACCACTAAGGTAGAGGCCTCTGGATGGGGAATACTTGTGTGGAATCCAGCCTGGAACCACCTTGAAATTCTTACTGCGGAAAAACATCAGAACCTTACGCAATGGGGGGCAATCCCCATCATGGTAACCGATGTATGGGAACATGCTTATTATCTCGATTATCAATATGATCGTGAGAAATATGTCAGAGAATGGCTAAAATTAATAAATTGGTTTGAGGTTGAAAAACGTCTTAGATTAGCAATGCAAGGGCAACTACCTTTATTGCTGGCAGACTATGAGTGTGAATAATAAGGATTGCTAGCTAATACTGCCTTTGTGCAGGATTAGCTTTTATTTATTTGCTTCAAATTTTAAATAAGATTGAACTGTATGATTTTTTAAATCTTATTGTCCCTTGCTTTATTTGATCATTTACATGTATGCTTAGCATAAATAATGAGTGAAGTTTGATTAAATGGTGATGATTTCATAGCCGTTCCTTTTGAAGTAAATGAGGAAATTCATATCGGAACGATAACACATAAAAACATAACGTTGAGTCGATTAGGAGAAATTTATTTAGAGGCATTAAAGAAAATTGTAGATAAATAGAAAAACTTATTATAGGATGATATATAAATCAAAATGATATTAAAAAACGAGAATCATATAGCGGTATACTGTTTGAAAAAAGAATACTTATTCGAGGTGCTTTGTGGACATTCGCTTATTAAAAACATTTTGTGCAGTTGCAAAACTTGAAAACATTACGCAAGCTGCAGAATTACTTAATTTTACCCAACCAACTGTTTCGGCTCAAATTCGCACTTTAGAAGAACATTTTGGGGTGCAATTATTTGAACGTATTGGTAAAAAAATTTACATTACCAATGCTGGTAAGTCTCTCATTGATCCTTCGGAAAAAATCCTCAAAATTTATAGTGAAACTGTTACCCAATTTAATTGTTTTTCAGAAGTTCAATATACAAGAATTGGTATATCAACTAGCTATATCAATTCCTTACTTTCTCCTGCATTGCTACAATTACAAACAAATAGCACTACAGGGAAAATTAACGTAGAAATCTGCTTAAATTCCAGTTGTGTCCTTGATGGAATTAATAATAATAAATATGATATCGGGATTGTCCATGACTTTATTTCTGAGAAATACTTAAATACGGTTATGATTAATTCTGAAGAACTAGTTTGGGTTGGACATGAAAATGTTATTAAAGATAGGGATTGTCCTCAAATTGATGATTGTGCAGTCATTAATTTTCGGCAGGGATGTACTTTCCGTATCTTGTGTGATCAATTCTTGCAAAAGCGTGGGTTGAATTCGACTTTTGAATATAGTGATTTTGAGGCTGTAAAAAATGCAATGGCTGAAGGTTTGGGGATCGCGCTACTTCCAAGAAGCGTTGTAGAGAATCTTATTAAAGAAAATGATAAGTTTTATATATTTGAAGAAGTAAGCCATTTAGAAATTCCACTTTTTACGATTACTCGTAAGGATAAATATCGATCAACCACAGTACAAACTTTACTGAAATTACTTCAAGATAATAAGGTGACTATATAAAATTATTTTATTTTACTCATCATGTTTTTCAATTTCAAAAAATAGCCGCTCTTCAGTATAATATGAGTAAGAAGTGGTGGAGGGTACAAATATGAAAACAACTGATTTAGAAACACAAAATTATCTCACAGATAGAGTAAGAACATTTGGTGACGTATTATATGGATTTGCTTACGTAGGTGATATCGCTCCAAGTAAAATTAGACATCTTCCATATGCAATAACAATTGGGATACCTATTTCTCCACCGATTGTTAACAATATTGTGACTGGGCCTAACCAAGCCTATTATGATGAATATCTTAGCCTAAATGATAGGCTTGATGTGATAACGGAGCAGCTAAAAACTGACATAGAAGAAAGAGGATACCGAGCCTATGCGATATCTTCTTCCCAAAGAACTGATTTTGTTAATATTAGCGGTGAATTTCCTCATAAATCGGCTGCTGTAAGGGGCGGGTTAGGATGGATCGGAAAAAGCTCTCTTTTAATAACAAAAAAATATGGTCCAAGAGTTAGATTATCAACCATATTTACTGATATTCCATTTCAAACTAATGCTTTACTCGAAAAAAACTATTGTGGTAAATGTAGAAAATGTGTTGATGGATGCCCCGCAAATGCCATTGTGGGAAATCTTTGGAGTGATGGAGTGCCAAGGGAATCCTTAGTTAATGTACAAAGATGTGATGTATGGAAAATAAATAACTACCCACAATTTAATGGGCATGTCTGTGGTATCTGTGTTGCTGTTTGTCCTCATGGAAGTAAAGAAAGAATATAAAAAATGTTTACTATAGGTAATAAAAAAAGTATTAGCGTAATGCTGATACTTTTTTTACGTATATTAATTGTTAATATACTATTGATGTTATGTTTATGAAGACCATTTTTACATACTCCAAAAAGATCCTATGCAAAATTGATAGCTTTGCAGGATTTTTTTCATTATATACTAAATATAGACATTATACGCAATAATTATCATAAGTGAGGTGTATCTATGAATGGCGCTAATCATATAAATTCTCAAGATACTAAGATAAACAATGAAACTCAATTCATTAATCTTTGCTATAGTCATTTATTTGACAATAAACACATTATCATGCTACTCATCGATCCTGAAACTATGAAAATTATTGATGCAAGCTCCGCCGCGTGTTTATTTTATGGCTTTAGTCATGAAGAAATGCTAAACCTATCAATAAAAGATATTAATATTTTAACCAGTGAAGAAATTATAACAGAGATTCAATTAGCAAAAAGTGAACAAAGAAATCACTTTTTCTTTCAGCATCGTCTAGCAAATGGTAACATTCGTTTTGTAGAAGTTCACAGTAGCCCTATAAAGCTTAAAGATAAGGAACTCATATACTCTATCATTAATGACATTACAGAACAGAAAAAAATTGAAGAGGAAATGAGTAAATGTAATGTTGAACTAGACAAAATAGTAAAAGAACGAACTGCTGCTCTTGAGGAAACAAATGCACTGCTCGAAGAGGAAATTTCTGAGCATCTCAATACTGAGGAGATGCTTAGAAAAACTCTTGAAGAAGTTGAAGATATTTATAACCATGCACCTTGTGGATATCATTCCCTTGACAAAGATGGTTTTTTTGTGCGTATTAATGATACATTACTGAAATGGTTAGGTTATAGCCGAGACGAATTAATCGGTCATAAAACTGTTATGGAAATTATGAGCCCAGATAGTGTGAAGATTTTCTTAAACAACTTTACTGAATTTAAAAAAGTCGGCTATATAAAAGATTTGGAATTTGATTTGATTCGCAGTGATGGAACTGTTTTTACAGTAATTCTTAGTGCGACGGCAGTCGTGGATAGTAATGGTAATTATATGATGAGTCGTTCCTCTTGTTATGATATTACGGAGCATAAAAAGGCTAAAGATGAATTACGTCATCTGAATTCTAAGCTTGAAAGTATGGTGATTGAGCGGACTGGCCAATTACAAGATATGAATGCTGAGCTTGAAGAAAGCAATGCAATGCTTGAGGAAGAAATTTCTGAACGAGAAAATGTTGAAAGAGCATTAAAATGCAGTGAAGAGCTTTACCGAAATATATATGAAAATTCTCCCCTTGCTTTTGGAATTTGGGATACGGAATTTAGGTTTGTCGACTGGAATAAAAGAGCGGAAGAGTCTTTTGGGTGGTCTAAGGACGAAGTGATTGGAAAGCGATTTGTAGACTTTTTAGTGCCGCCAGAAATTAAAGATACTATTAGTGATGTTGCTATGAATATTATGGTAACAGGAGTAGAGCGCATTACCTTTAATGAAAATATAACAAAGAGAGGGGAAATATTATTATATGAATGGCATAACTCTTTACTTCATGACGGAGTGGGCAATCTAATTGGTGTTATTTCAGTAGGGTTAGATAAAACTGAAACATTTAAGGCTGAAAAAACAATAAGGGAGACTCAGAAACAGGTTGAGGTAGCTAATAAAGAACTTTCTAAAATTAATAATTCTCTTAAAGACGAAATAGCGAGAAGGATAAAAATTGAAGATACTCTAATAAAAGCCAGATTTCAAGCTGAACAAGCCAATATGGCTAAAAGTCAATTTCTTGCTAATATGAGTCATGAAATTAGAACTCCTATGAACGGAATTATAGGTATGACAGATTTGACACTGATGACGGAGTTACAAGAAGAGCAAAGAGATTATCTTACGATTGTAAAATCATCGACCTCATTACTCTTAAGGGTGTTAAATGATATTCTTGATTATTCAAAAATTGAGTCAGGTAAAATGGATTTAGAAAGTGAACCTTTTAATATTAGGGCAACAAGCAATGAGGTTGTTGACTTATTTACAGTTGCTGCACAGCAAAAGAAGTTATATATAAAACTAAACATTGATGATAATATTCCCCAAAAACTAATTGGTGATTCGATAAGATTAAGACAAATACTTTCTAATTTAGTTGGAAATAGTGTGAAATTCACCTACCATGGCGGAGTGATGATCAATATATCACTGATCATGAGACTGGAAGGAAAGATTGTATTAAAATTTGTTGTATCTGATACAGGTATTGGTATTCCAAAAGATAAAGTGAATAAATTATTTAAAAGATTTAGTCAAGTGGATGATTCAAATAGTAGAAAATTTGGTGGAACGGGTCTAGGGCTTGCTATTTCCAAAAAGCTTATTGAAATGATGGATGGACAAATTGGTATGGAAAGTAAGGAAGAGGTGGGCAGTAAGTTCTTTTTCACAGCATCTTTTGGTATAGAAGATGATTCTGCTGAAAAAGTTTCAAATGATAACCAATCTCTTAATGATGTAGATATAAATAAAGAAAATAAACCGAAGATACTACTTGCTGAAGATGATGAAGTAAGTAGAACTTTAGCTAATCTATTTCTGACGAAAAAAAACGCGCAGGTATCCTTGGCTAAAGATGGACAAGAAGCAGCCGCTATTTTAGAAAATAAAAGATTTGATTTAATATTAATGGATATTAATATGCCATACTTAGATGGATACTCTGTAACAAGATTAATTAGAGCGAAAGAAAAAAATATGAATATCCATACACCGATTATAGCAATGACGGCTTATGCATTAAGTGGAGATAGAGAAAAATGTATTGCAGCAGGCATGGATGATTATATTTCAAAACCAATTAATTTTAACGAACTTTTCAAGTTGATCGATAAGTGGCTTGAATATAAAGGTGATACAGTTAGTTGTTAAAGATGTGTTCTATACGTCACTTATGGCTCGTCATACGACATGCATGTTTTTTGATGGTGTTTATTGTGATTAGATTTTGTAGCTAAGCAATTTTATTAAGATAATACTTCTTATTAAGCAATTTTTTCATCAAATTTTCATTATAATCGATTATAGTGAAATAATGAAAAATATGTAATTATTAAATTTGCAAAATAAGAGGTATGATCTATGAAAGCTTATGTTCAATTGGGTACAAAGATTTATAATAATAATAGGTTTAGTGATTATCGCCGGATGGTACCTTTCATCATTCGATCTTTGACGAATCATAAAAAAATGCAGGAATTAATAGGATTTTTTCAATTAAATTCTTTGCGATGTGATATTATTAATGCTTATCCATCTGTTTTTGAACAAGTAACACGCTGTATTTTTTATCGTAATTCTACTTTTACTGAAAGAATGATCCTAATTCAGGAACATTTTTTATTTTTTGAAGCAAAGTTTACTCAAGAGGCATTACAGATTATGTATCTTAGAGAGGGTATTAGATTATGGAATAGGGATTATCAGGGGGAAAACCTATCTTTAGATATGCACTTTTGCGAAAATCATAAAAAAGAAGGATTAATGGGAATTGCACTTCAACTTGGAGAAAAAATGATTTATCAGATCATTTTTTGGGTTGCACCAAATAAAAGTGGTGAAATGGCAATACACATTGGTACTCTCCAGGGATCTCCGGGAGGGTTGGATATCGCACGAGATTTGACAAGATTTTTCTTGGGGTATCGGCCGAAAAACTTGATTCTTCAAGCTTTGCGAGTGCTTGCCGAGCAAATGGGGATTCATCGAATTTATGCCGTATCTAATTATGGTTTTTATGCTAATAATCATATCCGCCTTGATCGAAAACTGAAAACATCTCTTGATGAGTTTTGGCAAGAAACGAGCGGAAAAGATTGCGGAGATCCGCGTTTTTTTGAATTACCTGTAGTTGAATCACGAAAAAGCTTAGATGAAGTTCAATCTAAGAAACGGAATCTTTACAGGAAAAGGTTTGCTGCAATTGATGAGATTGATGTAGAGATAAAACAATCACTAGAATTGTATATGAAAAAAATATAATTTTGAAAGTCATTTTTTATCTTTTATATCATAGTTAAAGAAAGTAATATAGAATTAAAATCCTACTAGTTGAGTATTTAAACTAGTAGGATTTTAATTCTATTAGAAGCATTTCGTTACAATTATGTAATCAATGACTATTTTATGTCATCCTTATAGAAGACGATACTAATAAACAAGAGGCGGAATTTTATCCTTTAATAACTAATTATAATGTGGTTTTTTGCAAGGATATTACCGTGAAATCGCGAATATAAATAAGTAAGCTATAATTCCTCCTGACACTGATTATATTTCCTAGTATGAACATTATAGCAGATGCGTAAACAAGGATCTTTTTCATTGTTTTATATAGTGTCGCACTGAGATTTTAAACTTGTTTAATCAATAATAAATAGGTAAGGAGGGATATAGATGATACGGCGAAAAAATTTAAAAAAAATGACACAGGCGGATGTTAATCAAGTCTTCGCAGGACAGCAAGCGGGAGCACAAATTAATTTTAAAAATTGTGATTTAACTGGACTTGATTTATCAGGTCGAACATTTGAAAGTGTTAATTTTGAAGATTGTAATTTGAGTGGTGTTAATTTTAGTGGGATCATTATTAAGCAAGGTAATTTTAAAAATGGTCTTTTAGTTGGAGTCAATTTTGAAAAAGCAGATTTGTCAGGGGTAGATTTTACTGGGTGTGCCATGCAGAAAATAAATTTGTCTCAAGTTAGAATTGAAGGTGTCGGGATCACAGAAAGTAATCTTGCAAATGCTAATTTCAAGAGCGCGAATATTGAATTTAGTGATTCAAATATATTTAAAGATGTCAATCTGAGTTGTGCTGATTTAAGTGAATCAAAAATTAGCTGGTTTTATGGCGAGAATGTTAATTTTAGGAATGCAGATTTTAGTGATGCTTCTATTCAGGAGAGTCAAGTTAAAGATTGTAATTTTACCAATGCTTCCTTAGAGAATGCGAATTTGTATTCGGTGGTTTTTAAAGATTGTGAAATGAAAGAGTCTGTCTTAGAGAAAGCACAAATAACTAATGTTGCTTTCGAAAAGAGTACTTTAGAAAATGCAGATTTTAAAGAAGCGGAAATTGAGTATGCAAGTTTTGTTGATAGTAATTTAGATGGTGTTGATTTTAAAGGGGTTACTTTACATAGTGCTAATGAATTTAGAAATGTAAGCTTAGTTGCTGCTGATTTTTCTGGGGCAAAACTTAGTGATGAATCAAAACTACATAATGTTAATTTAGCAGAAGTAAAAGGATTTGATAGCTCTCATCAGCAGCATCTTGTTAAAGAACAAGGGAATGAAGTTCAATATTTGCACGAGGATCAAGAAAGTCTAGCAATAAAAGAATATCAATATCAGCTTAATCTCTTTACCGCAAATTATTTAGGGAGTGAAGTAAACGCCGAAGTTGATTGTAAAATAGCGCAGGATATGATAGTACAAGGGTATTCTATTCAAGCTATAGAGTCTGCTATTGCCCTACATTCACCCAATGCTTCTAGGGTAAGTAGTAACGTTCAGGTGTATGCCATGAATATCGTTAAAAAAGCGCAGAAAGAGAGTAAGTAGGAAAGAACAGAAACGATATAGAAAATCCTGCTAATTTAGTATTCAAATTAGCAGGATTTTAATTGTTTTAGAAGATTGATTGTTATCCTCAGATGATCGAGGTATATTCTGTAAGAGGCTTATATTTCTTTGGTATTCAGTCCCTTAATTAAAATTAACAATCAATTTATTATGGACATTTTTTATTTTAACGCCATCATTAAATAAAATTGGTTCATTGTTTTGATTTCCTATTTTACAAAAAATATTTTTAGTTTCAATTATCGGAAAAAACACATCGATTTTATTTTTGCCATGCATTACACCTAATAATACAATTTGATCATTTTGAATTGAAAAGACTAATTTGCCAATCTGTTCTTTTTTATTTAATATTTTTACATCGTGCAAAAGAGAGATGATACATAAAATAATTCCACCAATAATCTCGTCTTTAAAAGTAGATAATTTATATAGCGCCATAATATCATTAATATCGTGGCCTATTTCATCAAATGAATAAACGGGCTCGACCGCTAATGCTACTTTTTCTTTTACTGATTTATCTAACTTTGCTTTTACATCAAGTAAATAGGTATGGATGTATCCTCTATGTTTTTCTCTTTGTGCAATAAAATCGCCAAGTTCAAACATCGGGGTATTTTTTTTTGCGAATTTTTTGATTAAATTTAAAAAAGAATAAATATCTTTTTCGTCAAAAGCATTTTGCTCTATTTTATGATGAAAAGATTTTAATATCTGTAACTCTTTGGTATCCGTACTAACACTCCCTTTCTTAATTAATAGAATATTCGGCACAAATAGATGAAAACCTCTATCTATTTTTTGAAAATTCTCTACAAAGAAAGTAATTTAAAAACGGTTAACCATCATTAGAGGAATCTAATAGTAAATGTCGTATGTTTAAATTTAGATTGTATCAATATAATGGGGAGTGTAATCTATGGAAAAAATAGTTCTTTCGCAAAAGCTTAGTCTTTTTTCAGAACAATGGAGTCCTAAAATTGTCGGAGAATTAAACGATTCATATATAAAACTAGCTAAATTAAAAGGAGAATTTGTTTGGCATCATCATGATAATGAGGATGAATTGTTCTTTATTGTAAAAGGAAAACTACTAATAAAGTTCAGGGATAAAGATGTTTTCTTAGATGAAGGTGAATTTATTGTTATTCCAAAAGGCGTTGAACATCTTCCAGTTGCCGAACAAGAAGTACATGTGATGCTTATCGAGCCTAAAACAACTTTAAATACTGGTAATATAGTAAATGAGCGAACCGTTGAAAACTTAACTACAATATAGTCTGATCCTTCAAGTAGGTTACATACTGTTTCATGATTGTAGGGAATTATAGCATTAAATATGACGGATGATTGTCATATTTAATGCTATAATTAATTTGGGTGATAAAAAATGAAATTGAATCGTTTATTTGAAATAACAACAATTTTACTCAATAAAGGAACCGTTACTGCCCAAGAACTTGCTAATCGTTTTGGTGTCTCGACAAGGACAATTTATCGAGATGTTGATGTACTTTCATCGGCGGGTGTGCCTGTGTATATGAACAAAGGCAATGGTGGTGGCATACATTTGCTTGAAAATTATGCAATAGATAGAACACTTATCTCTGAGCAGGAAAGTGAAAACTTATTGCTGGCAATTAAAACTTTGGAGGCAACTCATTATCCGGAATTAGATAAGGTTCTTGAAAAACTAGGGGCAACATATAAAAATATAATGAATCATGATTGGGTAGAAGTTGACTTTTCTCCTTGGGGAAGTTCTCCAAATGAAAAAAATAAGTTTAATGATATTAAGCGGGCTATGTTACAAAGAAATATCATTTCTTTTGACTATGTAAACGGAGAAGGACAGAAAAGTAATCGGTTGGCAGAACCAGAAAAATTGATTTTTAAGAGCAATGCTTGGTATTTGCTGGCCTACTGTCGGAGACGGCAGGAGCAGCGAATTTTTCGGATTTCGCGGTTGAAAAATTTAGAAGTAATGGCGGAAAAGTTTGAGCAAAAAAGTTTACCTAAACAAGAACCAAAAGAATCAAAGGATGCCTCACAACTGCTTATTTTCTTAAAACTTCGCTTTCAAACCAAGGTTATAAATCGACTTTATGACTATTTTGATGATTCTTTTCTTAAAAAAAATGATGACGGAAGTATGACGTTAGAGGTATGGCTGCCTGAGGGAGAATGGCTTTATAGTTATATTCTGTCTTTTGGCAGTTTCGTTGAGGTACTAGAACCGGAACATGTCAGAGGAACAATTATCAAACGAATAAGGCAAACGTTAGAAATTTACGAAACATGATTTTAATATGACATTTGTTAATTAAAAAGACACTCAGCAAGTTAAAGTGATTGTATAAGTATTTTTATTAATATATAATCTATAATTATACAAGAGGGGTGATCTAAGTGATTTATCGTAAAGCTACATTTAAAGATGTAGAAATCATGTACAAATTAATTAACGCTTATGCTGAACAGGGGTTGATGTTAGGGCGTTCGAGGAATATGTTGTATGAATGCTTGCGTGATTTTGTTTTGGCAGAAGATAATGGTGAGGTTGTTGGCATGGGGGCATTGCATTTAGTTTGGGATGAACTAGCAGAAATCAGAGCAATGGCAATTGCACCCCACGTTGTAAAATCAGGTATTGGTCGTAATATTGTGCAGGCGCTAATTGAAGAAGCAAAAGTTCTAGAGATAAGAAATATATTTACCTTAACATATCAGCCAGGATTTTTTATGAAACAGGGTTTTAAGGAGTTATCGAAGGATCAATTACCTCATAAGGTATGGAAAGAATGCATTAACTGTACCAAATTTCCGAACTGTGATGAAATTGCTCTAAATATAGAAATATAAAAAATAGAGAGTATAATCTATCAAAAAAATAGCTTATAAATTAATCAATTTCAAAAGAAATAATGTAATAAGTATTAGCGTGATGCTGATACTTTTTTTGTGTATTTTTATATTAAGATGTATGTCTGCACGAGATAATAAAGGATTTGGCGTAAAAATATAGAACATTGTAAAAATAATCCTTATGAGAATATGATACAGTTTACTGCAATCATTAAAAAGAGACTTATATAATTATGCAGTAATCGAGAATGGAGGAATTGCCCTTGAAATTTTTGTAGAAAAGTATGACCAGTTCAGATTGGTAAAAATTTATTAAATAATGAGGAGTATAGGTATGAAACAAGTAGATTATATGAGCCATGAAGTGAACGTGCCTGAACTTACACTTCGTGGAATATTGTTGGGAATGATAATTACGGTCATTTTTACGGCATCCAATGTTTATTTGGGCTTAAAAGTGGGACTCACGTTTTCATCGTCTATTCCAGCAGCGGTTATTTCTATGGCAATTTTAAAGATGTTTAAAGATTCCAATGTCTTGGAAAATAATATGGTTCAGACCCAAGCATCAGCAGCAGGTACTCTTTCGGCAGTTATATTTATTATTCCTGGTTTACTGATGATGGGCTATTGGCAGGGATTTGCTTTCTGGCAAACTTTGATGATTTGTGCTTGCGGCGGCAGCCTTGGCGTGTTGTTCACGATACCCTTACGCCGTGCTATGATTGTTGATAGTGATTTGCCTTATCCAGAGGGGCTCGCAGCTGCAGAAATTTTAAAAGTAGGCAGTGGTAATACGGTGGGAGCCAAAGAAAATGGTATAAAAGATATTATGTATGGTGGTATTGTTTCATCTATTGTCAGTTTATGCGCAGACGGTTTTCAAGTTATTTCATCGGGAGTGCACTATTGGTTTAGCTTTGGTAAAGTCACTTCTCAACTGCCTCTTGGCTTCTCTTCCGCTTTATTGGGAGCTGGCTATTTAATTGGTATTGCCAGTGGTATGGCAATGTTAGCAGGAACTATTTTGTCATGGGGCGTATTTGTACCCTATCTTACATCTGTACTATCACCGGCAGCTGGACAGAGTGCCAGTGCATTTGCATCTGCTGTATGGGCACAAAAGGTGCGCCTTATCGGTGCTGGTGCAATAGGGATTGCTGCGATATGGACACTGCTTACTCTAGTAAAACCAATCATAGATGGTATGCGCATCTCGATAGAAGCTATGAGTCGTACAGAAACCGGAAAAAGTTTGCATCGTATGGATACAGATTTGTCTCCTAAAACGACAGCGATGATTTTGAGTGTGATTGTTATCGGGTTGCTGGGAACCTTTTATTCCTTTATTGCAGATGCGAATCTATCAGCAAGTACCACAGGGATTTTTGTTGTCGCAGGTGTTGCTATCTCTATTTGTATGGGATTTTTTGTAGCTGCTGCGTGCGGTTACATGGCCGGACTCATTGGTACATCAGCTAGCCCGATTTCTGGGATTGGTATTTTAGGAATTATTGTATCTTCTCTTGTAGTACTCGGAATTGGTACTGTAGTCGGCCTTTTTGACACAGAAATAGGAAGTAAATTCGCCATTGCTTTAGCTATTTTCATGACGAGCGTGATTGTCAGTATTGCCGCTATCTCCAACGATAATATGCAAGATCTAAAAACAGGTTATCTGGTCGGTGCTACGCCATGGAAGCAGCAAGTGGCCTTATTACTGGGCTGCATTGTCGGAGCATTTGCCATTGCACCAGTATTGAATTTATTATATGAGGCATATGGTTTTGTCGGAGCTATGCCACGCGTTGGAATGGACGAAAGTCAAGTCCTGTCTGCACCGCAGGCGACTTTGATGACTACGATTGCCAAAGGGATTTTCAGTAATAATTTGGATTGGAATTATATCTTTTTTGGCGTGGGAGTAGGGATTACAATCATTATTGTAGATTTACTATTGAAAAAGAATTCAGCAAAATATTGTCTGCCACCTTTAGCTGTAGGTATGGGTATTTATTTGCCGCCTACTTTGGAGATGCCCCTTGTTATAGGTGCTGTCATGGGTTATTTTGTGAATCGTTATCTGCACAATAGAGCGATGCAACGGAGTCCAAAAAACATAGAAGAAGATGTCGAGGTTTGTAACCGTCATGGTGTACTGTTTGCATCTGGTCTGATTGTTGGCGAAAGTTTAATGGGGGTTATCATTGCCATTATTATTGTACTTTCAGTAACAGGTGGTGGCAGCGATTCACCGTTGTCAATGGTAGGTAAAGAATTTGGTCCCACAGCGGATTGGCTCGGCTTACTCGTATTTATTGCGATGATTGTCATATTTGTTTATCGTGTTGTTAGTGTAAAGTTTAAAACCAATTCGTGATGATTTTTTCCGTAATCATGTACATATGATGACGGGAGAAAATGATATTCATGTTCATTAAAGTAATGTTTTCCTTTAAGATAAGTAGAGGAAGATCCTATCGCTGATAATAACGAAAACCCCTGCAAAAATTCTAATATGAATTCTTGCAGGTTTTTTTTGTAAATTAATGGTAAAATTAATGGGTGTATATCTTCACTCTCTCTATGGCTTATAGTCAGGTGGAAGATGGAGCCATCCTCGTTTGTCCATAAGCTTTTTTAAGCCAGCTCGGAAAATCGTGTATTTCTTTTGCAATTGGTTGATGAATACTAAGCTTTACATCCTTTAGCTTTTCTGTAAGATCCTTATCCTGAGCTAGATTGTAGGCTATTTCCTCATTGCGCATTGTCAGGTCACTTATAGCAAGAAAAAGCCAAGTCAATTAATAGATGAAGAATTTCCTTACTCATGGGAAGAAATAGGGATGATGTTTTGTATATAATCTCAAATTGATCAGGATAATGTAGTATCTATTACCACTCTTCATGAAGAAAAAGATTATGAATGGTGAATTAGTATATAAATGCAGTATAAGACCAGAAGAGGAAAAATCAATGTACCGGTAAAAAATGCTGTTAAGTAACAAAGATCATGCTGTTTGATATTACTTCTCATTAGCAGTATAAGGTGGTATGATAAAGATAATAGATAATGTAGGATAAGACTACACGCATAAGAAAACATTTGAGGAAGGACTAATGCTAATGAAGATTATTGATGCTCATATCCACTTCTGCCAAGAGCCTTACTTTGACCAGATTGCAGAATTGGCGGGTCATAAAAATACGAGTGCCCATCTGAAAGACCAATATACTGAACATAACATTGTCCATGGTGTGGTCATGGGCAACCGGAGTCTGGAGCTCAGCGACCACGATTACCCTGACAATCTTAGTTATTGTATCGGGCTGGATAGCACCTGCTTTAAAGTGGAAGAGGTAGTACAGCAAGCTTATTTGGTAGAAAAACATTTGCAAAGAAAGAATTGTGTAGGCATTAAGCTATATCCGGGCTACAATCATTTTTATATTTACGATTCGGTGGTTGACCCATTTTATCAACTAGCAATGCAATATAAAAAACCAGTGGCCGTTCATACCGGTTTGACAGCCACTAGTAATGCTTTGCTCAAATACAGTCATCCTATGATCTTAGATGAGGTAGCGGTACGCTATCCTCATGTTCAATTTATTATGTGTCATATTGGTAATCCTTGGTTGGTAGATGCGATTGCGGTCATTGAGAAAAATGAAAATGTAGCTGCTGACCTTTCGGGAATTTTGGAAGGCCGGATTGATAATATGACGGATTTTTTTGAGAAAAAGCACGGTTATATTAACTTCTTAAAAATATGGCTAGAATACCTAGACAACTATGATCGCCTGCTATATGGGACAGATTGGCCTCTGGCTAATATCTCCAATTATATTGAGTTTGTTGCGCATCTTATTCCAGCAAAACATCATGACAAAGTATTTTTTGACAACGCCAATAGGATTTATGATCTTGGTCTTTGACAGATCTTAAAGGTGATAAAAAACAAATTTTAGATGAGAGTATTAGCGTGGTGCTAATACTCTTTTTATATATATTAAATAAGAATGTGCCATGTCCTGGACTGGTAATATCATGGATAATTTATATATTTAAGTATACAAGTAGGTACTATGCTACTTATAAGTACCTACTTGTTATTTGTAACATTACATTCTATTATTATAGTGTAAATATCATGATGTTATGAGTACGAGAGAGGGATTAGTGGAAAATTTTAAAACAATAGGTGTATATGCACTTGGTAAAAATGTTTTTTACTGCGTGTGCAGCTCATCGAACTAGAATAGGAGGCCAGTAGCGGATGCTAGGCTGATAATCATTTTGGAGGGAGTACTCGGAAAGATGGATTACAAAGATAAATGGTAGTCTATAGTCGCGAATGAAATTAATGGAGGTATTACAATGAAAGATTTTATAAAAAGTGAAATTAAAAAGTATGTATTAGAAAGTAAAAATAATTGGTATGAGGAAATTAATGACCGCTGGTTTGATGAACCTATTGTAAAATTTGCATCTGCAGAGGATCCTTTATTTGAAGAATATAAAAAAATAATTGGTAGCTATCATTTAACTCCAAGGGAAATTTTTGAGTTGGCTTTTGGAAAAGGTAGTTATCATGGAGGAACAGTTATAAGTGTTGTATTACCGATCAATAAGAAGATTAGAAAAAGTAACGGAGTGCAAACAGAATGGCCATCAAAAGAATGGGCACTGCTTCGTACTTACCAAGTCATGTATTTCAGGGAGATTACTAAGCATATAGAGAATATTTTAAATGAAAGGGGATATAAAACGATATCCCCGTATCATTCTGAATGGTTTAAAAAAATTGATGAACCAGCTTCAGGTCAAGCGTTAGGACCAACGTCTAATTGGTCGGAACGTCACATAGCTTATGCAGCTGGGCTTGGTACTTTTTCGATAAATGATGCTTTTATTACAGAAAAAGGAATTGCGATAAAGTTGGTTTCAGTTGTAACGGAATTAAAACTTACTCCAGATATTAGAAAAGCTAAAAATCACACAGAAAATTGCCTACTATGTAGTAAGGGGATTTGTGGAGCTTGCATTAAGCGGTGTCCTGTTAATGCTATATCTAAAGAAGGGCATGATAAGATAAAATGTTATAAATACGCTTATGGAGAAGAAGCAAAAAAATTGGCTGAATCTTATGGAGGAAATCCAGCGGTAGGGGCAGGCTGTGGTTTATGTCAAACTAATGTACCTTGCGAAGATAGAAATCCAATAAAAATGAATAACTAGGTTAGCTTCTATCAGTGGTTTTAGGGAGGATCTGACCCTTATATAGTAAGAATGATAACAAAAGATAGCTTTATCGAAGAATGTAGACAGTGGAAAAATTAAAATCTTTGACACCAATCAATTAATTATGGTTGGTGTTATTTTTTATGCTATTGTACGTAAGTATGACCCGTAGTCGTATAAGACATAATATGAGTAGAGAGAGAGAATAAAAGTACTGCATTGCAAGGATACAACGGTCTGAGATATGCAAATGAGTAGGGGATACTGTACATTCATCTTACTTGGTATTGGACTTGGATTAGTCTAATGCTCATTTTCTGTGCCGTATAAAATATTTTTAGACATGGAGAAAAATGTAACAGGGAGTTTCTTGGAAAAGCACTTGTAGCATAAGGTAGTAGCGAGAATGAAAAACTAGTAAAAAAATCAGACGCACTAGCTGACTTTAATGACAGCTAGTGCGTCCTCGTGTGCGCTTAGCAATAAATGTATTAGTTACCGAGGAATATTTATTAGTAGTAGGTAACATAATATACTTATGTTACCTACTGCTAATAAATATCCATAATAAAAGATATTACGCCAAGTTTTTCAATTATCCTTTTATAAAATAATTTTATTTTACAAATTTAGATTTATATATATATCATCAAGTTCATCTTTAGTGATTCCTATATAGGCTAAAGTTACACTAGGAGCTGAATGATTAAGTAACTTTTGAATTCTAGTTATATCTACTCCTTTTTTGTAAGCCCAATACCCAAAAGTTTTGCGCAATGTATGGGTTCCAATTGCATCATTAATCCCTATTATTCGCGCTGCGTTGTTAATGATTCTATAAGCTTGTATTCGAGTAATGGGTTGATCGCCTTTTTTACTTTTAAATAAACAACCGCTGTTAATTTTAATAGTTTCCAGATACTCTTTGATTGCCTTTTTACATGTATCAGAAAGGGGAAAATCTTTACTTTTACCTGTTTTCTTCTCTCTGAGTATGATTCTATCTCTTTCTTTTACATCATTTACAGTCAATAGCAATAAATCGGATATTCGCAGACCACTATTAATACCTAAGACAAAAAGCAAGTAATCACGTAGGTTCTTATTTTTTAAATAAATTTTAATGTTATCGATTTGAACTTTACTTCGTATTGGTTCTACATATTCTATTTAAATCACGCCCCATAATATGTTTCTTATCATTGTATAGTATATAATATGTTACTTTAGAATTCAAAGAAATTAGCCAATGAAGTGAAATGCGCTAAAAAATTGATTACATTCAGCAGCATTAGCTAATGTAACATAAGTATATTATGTTACATTAGCTAATGCTGCTATTTTGAGGAGAATTTTATATGCTTCAATATTTAGTAATAGATGACGAAATCATATTTCGGTATCCTTCTAAGACAAAATCAGAAATAACTAATCATTTACTCAACTTAATAAGTCAATATGACATTGGTACGGCTAGGCATTCTTACAAAGTAGCGAAAATGGCAGTTTCTTTCGCAATAAAACTTAATCTTTCACTTCAGACTGTTGAAGATACATTAAGTGCAGCATTACTTCATGACATTGGTAAGATAAAAATCCCTAAACATATTTTAAATAAGCCAGGGATATTAACTCAAAAAGAATTTCAAATTATAAAAAAACATTCTCAATATGGGTTTGAGATTTTAAATAATACAAATCAATTAAAGCATCTAGCAGAAGTCGTTCTTTGCCATCATGAAAAATTTAATGGAAAAGGCTATCCAAATGGGAAGGCAGGCAAAGAGATACCATTAATTGCGCAAATATTAAGTATCATCGATGTCTATGAAGCCATCACTTCAGATCGGATTTACCGCAAAGCTATGACACGAAAAGAAGCTTTTCAAGTCATATATGACGGAATGGAAACCCACTTTAATTCGACATTAGTAAAAAAATTTTTATTAGAGAGGTACTAATGCGTGGAATTTCACGAAGAAATAGAGTATCTTATAGAAATTTTAAAAAAACCTACTAGTAATATTAGTGATATAGATGCGCTAGAACGGTTAGAGAAAATTTTAGAAGAATATGCAAAGAAAAATCAACAACAAAAAGTGCAACGAAATTACTTTTAAATATGACCTGTCGAGGATGACAGGTATCAGGAATATCGAGAGGAACGGGCGTTTGAGGAGAGTAAGATTAAACATCATATATAAAACTGGATATTTATAACAAATATCTCTTTATTATAAATTATGGAGGTAGGATGAATGTATTGTTTTTCTACTTTGGATGAATTTTCTAAAATGCGAGAATCTATTAAGGACAAGCTGGTGCGACTTTCTGAAAAAGAGGCTCTGCGCGTATTCGTTGCCATTAATGAAGGCGTTAATAATGCAATTTTTCATGGTAATAAAGCAGATAATAGCAAAAAAGTATATCTAACAATGGAAGAATTTGCAGATAAAATTAAAATTGTCATTCGCGATGAGGGGAATGGTTTTATCAATCAGGAGATACTTGCTAAAAATTCTTGGTTTGAGGAACATGGACGAGGGCTTCAACTTATACAGCATTATGTGGACTCTTATGAACTCAATGGGGTGGGAAATGAGCTAATACTTATCAAAAAAATTAACATTGCTTAATTACAAAGGTAAAAATTTTCAATATTAATGGAGGGTTTATAATCACTTCTGGAGGACTTTTTGCTGAGATTAACATGTCATTTCATAAGATAATAAAGTACCCTAGTTCAACTATAACTACATAAATAAACCCTAGTCAAATTTATTGACTAGGGTTTGCTAGTTTTTTTTGTTATGTTGATTAGTGAAAGTATCATGTTATGGAAGTAAATTAGTACATAGAAGAAAATAAGTTACCGTCAATCATATGAAACGTAAA